>NZ_CALPCE010000012.1 GCF_943192945.1 Anaerocaecibacter muris | reverse complement strand
GGCGTAGCCGCACTTGTTATTGTTCCGCCGAACTCTGCGGCGGTTCGCCTTAATTCCTCGACAGGCTCGGAATGATGTGAGTATAAGCATTTCTTTTCTTTATATTTAATCAAGTTTTGCTTTTCGCAAAACTTCCGCAACTATTATCTCTTATCTTTTATCTCTTATTTATTATCTTTTAACCTATTTATCGCGCAATGCAAGCTGTTTGCCGACTGCGAGGATTGTATATTCCGCATTGTGCCTGCCTATTATCTGCATGCCGACGGGCATGCCGTGCGCCGTGCCGAACGGCACGCTTACTGCGGGCAATCCCGCAAGGCTGACGGGCGCGGCGTACATATCGTTGTAGTGTGAAACGTCGGGCGGCAGTTTTTCACCTATTTTCGGCGCGACGTTGGGCGCGGTCGGACAAATCAAAACGTCGCAGGTTTGGAGCGCGCGCAAATATTCCGACCGTATTACGGCACGCACGCGCGCCGCTTTAACGTACAGTTCTTCGTAACGCGCGCCATCCGTAACGTACTCGCCCGTTATTATTCTGCGCTTAAACTCCGCGCCCGTTTGCGCCCCGTCGCGCATAGTGCGCTTTATTTGCTTATAGCTATTAGCCGCTTCCGCCGACGATATTACGTGATATGCGGCTATGCCCGCCGCAAACGACGGCAATCCCACGCGCACTGTTTTTGCGCCCGCATCGCGCAACGCCGTCAATGCGCGGTTATATGCCGACAGCGCTTGCTCGTCAAGATATTCGACGTTCATAAACTCGTCCGCGACGCCCACCGTCATGCCGCGCAAATCGATTTCAGTCAATCCGCAATATTTATTGCGTTCGCCCGCCGTGCCGTCATACAGCGAGGCGAACAACGTCGCAACGTCGTCGCAATCGCGCGCGATAAGCCCTACGCAATCGAGCGACGGCGCAAACCCGATCAGTCCGTCGCAATCGATCGCGCCGAAAGTAGGTTTAAGCCCGACAACGCCGCAATACGCCGCAGGCTGGCGCGCCGACCCGCCCGTGTCGCTTCCTATCGCGCAAAACGCCTGCCGCGCCGCAACGCAGTTAGCCGACCCGCCCGAGCTTCCGCCGGTCACTCGCGTCGTATCTTTGGCGTTTTTCGCCGCGCCGAACGCCGAGTTCTCGTTGGTACTGCCCATTGCGAACTCGTCCATATTCGTCTTGCCTATAATAATCGCGCCCGCGGCTTTTAGCTTTTTTACGACCGCCGCGTCCGAACTCGGCACGTAATTTTCGAGCGTGCGCGAAGCGCATGTCGTTCTTATCCCCGCCGTCGCTATATTGTCCTTAACGGCAATCGGCACGCCACATAAAACGCTTGTCGACGCGCCGCTGTTTAACGCATTGTCCGCTTCGGTTGCGGCGGCGATCGCGGCGTCCTCGCACACTGTGATAAAGTTATTTAAATTCTCGGTCGCGCGTATGCGTTCCAAGCACGCCTTAACGACCTCGGTTGCCGTAAGCTCTCTCTTTTTCAACAGTGCGGAAAGATCCGCAACAGACAGTTCGGTAATGTTCATGCGTTCGACCTCGGCACTGCGTTACCGTCGCCGCCGTCGCCGAAATACGGCGTTATTTCGTCCGTGCTCACGTCCGACAAAACCGCAAAATTTTCCGCCTGTCTTGCAAGGTGCGATCGTACCGCTTCGGCTTCCTCCGCCGTTACGGTCAGTCCCGCGCGCAACGCCGCGCGCGTTATATTATCTGTTGTTAAGTCGCTGTCCATGCAAAAAACGCTCCTCGTGGCGCATGATTACGCTAATAATTTTACACCGCCGCGACCGCGCTGTCAATCAAATACGCAACCGCGGCGAATAATAATTTTTTGCGGCGGGGTGTTCTCGCCGCGCATAAATTTTGCCGAGGCTATAAGGGGCGGACAGCCGAAAAAATTATATAAGTTAAAGCAAGGGTCTTGACTTTATCGCGTGCGTGTTTTATAATATAAAGGTTGCGAATAACAACACATTTTTTTCACGTTATAATTTACATTGGAGGTTTGATTATATGGTCAAAATGACAATCGACGGCAATACCGCCGCCTCGCACGTGGCGTATGCCTTTTCGGAGGTAGCGGCGATATACCCCATTACGCCGTCGTCGCCCATGGCGGAGTATGCCGACGAATGGGCTACCGCAGGACGCAAAAACATGTTCGGGCAGGAACTGCGCATTGCAGAAATGCAGTCGGAGGGCGGCGCGGCAGGCGCCGTTCACGGCTCGCTGTGCGCGGGCGCGCTCACCACAACTTACACGGCGAGCCAAGGCTTGCTCCTCATGATCCCCAACATGTACAAAATTTCGGGCGAGCTGTTGCCCACCGTTTTCCACGTAAGCGCACGCGCGCTTGCCGCTCACGCGCTTAACATATTCGGCGACCACTCCGACGTTATGGCGTGCCGTCAAACGGGCTTCGCAATGCTTGCCAGCAACTCCGTTCAGGAGGCTATGGATCTTGCGCTCGTCGCGCACCTGTCCACGCTCAAATCCAAAGTGCCGTTCCTGCACTTCTTCGACGGATTCCGCACCAGCCACGAAATCGACAAGATCGACGGCATAGAATACGACGAAATCAAAAAACTCGCCGAAAAAACGGGCTGCATGGACGAGATCCGCGAATTCAAGTCGCGCGCGCTCAACCCCGAACACCCGCACCAGAAAGGCACGGCGCAGAACGCGGATATTTACTTCCAGAACCGCGAAGCCGCCAACAAATATTACGACGCCACGCCCGACATTGTTCAGGCTATGATGGACGAAGTAAAAACCGTTACGGGCAGAGAGTACAAGCTGTTCCAGTACTACGGCGACAAGAAAGCCGAAAACGTCATCGTCATGATGGGTTCGGGTTGCGAAGCCGTCGAAGAAACGGTTGACTACCTTGCCAAACAGGGCAAAAAAGTCGGCTTGCTCAAAGTCCGCCTTTACCGCCCGTTCTCTATCAAATATTTCGTACAAGCCCTGCCCAAAACGGTCAAGCGCATTGCCGTGCTCGACCGCACAAAAGAGCCCGGCTCGTTGGGCGAACCTCTGTACCTCGACGTTTGCACCGCGCTCACCGAAGCGGGCATGACGGGCGTTAAGGTTATCGGCGGAAGATACGGCTTGGGCTCCAAAGAGTTCAACCCGTCCATGGTCAACGCGGTTTACAAAAACCTCGCCGCCGCTACGCCCAAAAACCACTTTACTGTCGGCATCAACGACGACGTGACCAATACGTCGCTCGACTGCTCCGAGTTTGTCAACGCCTCCCCTGCGGGCACTATCCGTTGCAAGTTCTACGGACTGGGCAGCGACGGCACGGTCGGCGCAAACAAAAACTCGATTAAGATTATCGGCGACCACACCGACAAATACGCGCAAGGCTACTTCTTCTACGACTCCAAAAAGTCGGGCGGTCTTACAATCTCGCACCTGCGCTTCGGCGACGTGCCTATAAAGTCCACCTACCTCATCGACCAAGCGGACTTCGTTGCGTGCCATAACCCGTCCTATGTAACACACTACAACATGGTTGACGACATTAAGGACGGCGGCGTGTTCCTTTTGAACTGCCACTGGACGCCCGAACAGCTCGACGCGGAACTCCCCGCCGAAATGAAGCGCACTATCGCCAAAAAGCACATCAAGTTCTACACGATCAACGCGCTTAAAATAGTAAACGAAATCGGCGCGCGCAAGGGCGTCAACACCGTTTGCCAAGCCGCGTTCTTCAAGCTCGCCGACATCATCCCCTACGAGGAAGCCGCGGGCTACATGAAGCAGATGATCAAAAAGGCTTACGGCAAGAAGGGCGACGACGTCGTCAACATGAACTACGCGTGCGTGGACAACGCTATCGCGGGTCTTGTCGAAGTCAAAGTGCCCGCAGAATGGGCTAACGCGACCACAGGCGCGAAAGCCGCGGAAGTGGACGGCGACGATTACTTCAAAAACGTCGTCAACCCCATACTCCGTCAGGAAGGCGACAAGCTGCCCGTATCGGCGTTTGCTCCCGACGGTTCCGTTCCGAGCGGCACGACAAAATACGAAAAACGCGGCATTGCGCCCAACGTTCCCACGTGGATTTCGGGCAACTGCATACAGTGCAACCAATGCTCGCTCGTCTGCCCGCACGCGTGCTTGCGCCCCGTGCTCGCGACAGCCGATCAGCTTAAAGACGCACCCGCGACCTTTGTTGCGGTTGACGCAAAGAACCCCAAACTCAAAGCTGCGGGATATTCGTACCGCATGCAGCTCTCCCCGCTCGATTGTACGGGTTGCGGCTCTTGCGCCAACGTTTGCCCTGCCAAGGAAAAAGCGCTCGTTATGAGACCGCTCGACGATGTCATCGACGCGGAAAACGCCAACTATGCGCACTCGCAAAAGATTCCGTTTGCGGACGTTTCGCAACACGTTGCGCCCACGACCGTTATCGGCAGTCAGTTCAAACAGCCTTTGTTCGAGTTCTCGGGCGCGTGCGCGGGTTGCGGCGAAACGCCTTACGTCAAGCTCATTACGCAATTGTTCGGCGACCGCATGGTTATAGCCAACGCGACGGGCTGTTCGTCTATTTACGGCGGCTCGGCTCCGACCTGCCCTTACACCAAGAACGCGGAAGGCAAAGGTCCCGCGTGGGCAAACAGCTTGTTCGAGGACAATGCGGAATACGGTTACGGCATGCACCTTGCGTACAAGGCGCGCCGCGAAGCGCTTAAAGACAAAGTCGCCGCGCTCGCCGAAAAATGGAGCAAGTGGGACGAAGGCAAAAAAGCCTGCAACGACTGGATAGCGAACATGGACGACGCGGAAGGCAGCAAGAAAGCCGCCGCCGCACTCGTTAAAGCGCTCGAAGGCTGCAAGGACTGCGGATGCGATTGCGACGAACTCGCAAAAGAAATTCACGCGGAAAAAGATTGCCTCGTAAAACCGTCCATCTGGATCTTCGGCGGCGACGGCTGGGCATACGACATCGGTTACGGCGGTTTGGATCATGTGCTCGCTTCGGGCGAGGACGTAAACGTGCTCGTAGTTGACACCGAGGTGTATTCCAACACCGGCGGTCAGTCGAGTAAGTCCACCCCTACCGGCTCGGTCGCGAAGTTCGCGGCGGGCGGCAAGCGCACCAAAAAGAAAGACCTCGGCGCAATGGCTATGACTTACGGCTATGTCTATGTCGCGCAGGTCGCTATGGGCGCGGACAAGAACCAAGTTCTCAAAGCTATCGCTGAAGCGGAAGCATATCACGGCCCGTCGCTCATCATAGCTTACGCGACCTGTATCAACCACGGTATCGATATGTCCAACGGCATGGCGGAAGAGGACAAAGCGGTCAAAGCGGGCTACTGGCAGCTCTACCGCTTCAACCCCGAACTTGCCGAGAAAGGACAAAATCCGTTCTCGCTCGACAGCAAAGACCCGACGGGCAACTATCAAGAGTTTATCGCAGGCGAAACGCGTTATAAATCGCTCGCCAAAGCAAAACCCGAAATAGCCCAAGCCCTGTTCGAGCGCGCCGAAAAGGAAGCCAAAAACAGGCTCGAAGGCTACAAAAAACGCGCCGAAAAAGACTGATAGCGCAGTAGCCGAATAATTGCACAAGTATTAAAACCCCCGATAGAGTTTATTCTATCGGGGGTTTCGTTTGCGGAAAAAACATAATTATACGCCGAAGTTAAAATCCCGGCACAAGAAAACCGTGCGGGGATTTTATAAGTTAATCAATTTTTTATAGATTATCTTTTGCCGTTTCTGTTTTTAAACGGATTTTTATGCGATTTTGCGTTGGGCGGCTTTTGCGTTTTTGTATCGCTCTCCCGCCTGTCGTTTTCGCTTATTACCTCCACGTCGCTCACTTCGACGATAGGACCTTGCTTGCGCTTCTTTTTAGGCGGCTCTTCTTCATAAAAAGCCGATCTGCGCGGACTTACGTCAAACCCGAACAACCCGCCTAAAAGATCGCCTATCGGGTCGCCGAAAAGTCCGCCGAAAAGCGAAGCAAACGGATCGCCGAACCCGTCGTCGTCCTCGAACCCGTAAGGATGGGTCAAATACACGTTGCACGGATCGATTATCTTTGTTTCCGTCTTTTCCTGTTCGGTTTTAGGCTCGTCGCCCGCGCGCTCGTCAACGACGGCGAGCGTTTTTACCTCGTAACCGCAGCGTATACATTTATTCTTATTGCCCATATCATAGCCGCATTGCGGACAAATCATGTTATGCCTCTTTAAGCCTATCGAATAAATTTATATTACCTTTATATTATACACCCCGCCCACGCGCTTTGTCAACTTTTTTATATCGCGCAAAACGGCGGACAATGTCTTTTTTACCCGCCGTTTTACATCTACCGCGACCGAAATCACTCTAATTATTATAATTGTCTATATTTGACAGCGCAGTATTTCGCTTTGTCGTAACATATTCCGCGAACGGCATATTGCCCGTGTCAGTCGCATCAAACCTCAAATCGTTTCGCGCAACCGCGCCCGAAACATAATTGCCGTACTTTGTTTTGTAATTGTTTTTGTACTTGTCAAACGCTTGCGCGGAAAGCATTTCGCTATCCGACAGCGTAATAAGATGTTCGCGGAATTTCATGAGCGTCGAGTCTTCGCCCGTCGGCGCGCCCTTGCAAATCAAATTCTTATACAGAGGATTATACTGACTGTCGCCGTTCGCCGCTATGCGCCTTGTGTACGGCTCCAACAGTGCGGACGCGCTACCCGTCGGGTTCCAGTCCGCAGTCAAGCCCAAACAACGGTCGTAGTCGTAAGGGATTATAACCGCCTTGCCGTCCGACTTGCGGAAGTAAATATAATAGTTGTTGTAGTTGTTGCGAATGCAGTCGGGATTGCCCAGCATGTAATTAACCGCCTCGAACTTTGCAAAGTTTTCTACGTCGAGCACAGCCGAATAGTCGCAACCCTCGCCGGTTATCGCCGCAATGAAATTGCGCATGGACGCAAAGTCGCGCAAGCCCGTAACCTTGTCTTTCTTTTTATTGGTCTTTTTGTCATACGTGTAGAACTTGCCTTTAAGTTCGTTCTCCACGCCTATGCGATTGTCGAGATCGTAATCGGTTAGGTCCGCGGGACCCGTTTTCGTGTATGTGCATTTCCACAAGTCGCCCGCCTCTTGCTCGCCGAATTTGCGTGAGATAAACGCTTCGTCGATCGCCTCATGAATTCTGTACACGCCCAAATTTTTCGTCCGCGCGTCTTTTTCGAGCGCGGTGACCGAACACATTGTGACATTGGGCGCGATAACGCCGTTTTCTCTAAACAGCTTCATTGCGTACATTTCGCGCACATACGTTTCGTCGTGCGTAGAGTTGTACTTGATGTCTATCTTCTCCATGCCGCCGAACATGCGGTCTTTACGCGCTTCGCGCGCCGCGTCGTCCGTCCACACCTTCAACTCGTCCTCGGTATAGCCGTCCTCCACGTCGTCGAACGTCTGTTTAAACGACAACTTCATGTGCAACGCGCCGAAAAACCCGTCGTCGTTATAAAACTCGCGGCGCGACGTGTTGCCCTTCATGCGGACGCCCACTTCCTCGTAATAGTAGTACAGCATGCCGTCGCCGTCGTCTATGCCGATAGTTACGTTGTCCGCCATGCGGTATATGGGCGATTTGCTGTTCTGCGCCTCGAATACGACATAATCGTTGTTCAGTTTTTTCCACTCTTTGTCGGACATGTTTATATCGACCGATACAGTCGAATTCTCATCGAACAGCGCGGTATACACGGCGTCGGTATTGCCGGAAACGTATCGCGCCGAAAACGTGACGTTTTCCGCAAAGCTCGCGTCCGGGTCGAACTCGACGTCGCCGCTGTACCAGCCTATAAACGCATTGCCGTCCAACCGCGGCGTTTTGTCGAACGCAACGCCGCCGTCGTTATCGACCTTGACCGTCACGCTCGTTTTACCGTCGGCAAACGCGCCGCCGTTCGCGCTGAACGTAACTTTGACAGAACCGTCGTCATGCGTCGGTCCGTTCGTGTTTGCGCAAGCGACAAGAGTCAAACATGCCGCCGCGATCCCCGCCGTTATTATCAATTTTTTCATACTGTTATTTTACCACGCACGCCGCATAAAATCAAGAGGTTTTATCAATTTTGCCGTAATTTCGCAAAACCCTACGCACAAGCCGTAAATTGTGATATAATATACCCATGAAAAAACTGTTGCCCGTCTGCATACTTGTCACGTCCATAATAGTCTTGACGTTTTCCGCCGCCGCGCTCATTTGCATGATTGCGGCGGTGTATGCCGCGCCCGCGGCAGTTATAGCAGTGCCCGCGGCAATAGTTTCACTGTTCCTTTGCGCGCTGACATTGCCGTTTGCCGTGCTGTTCAAGCGCGACAGGCTGTGCTTTATTTCAATTTTTATCGGCGGCGGCGCATTATTATTTTCCGCCGTATCGATTGTTATTTGGTTGGTCGCGTTGTAATACTCTTGCCGCGCAACAGCCGATAAGCAATATCGCAAACTCTGCCAAATACAACCGCATTATCCACGACTTCCACGCGCAAATGAAACTCCCCCGGCGAAGCCGGGGGTTTCTCATATGCGGGCAAAAGCCCTAAATTGTTACTAGCCGCGCCTAAA
>NZ_CALPCE010000011.1 GCF_943192945.1 Anaerocaecibacter muris | reverse complement strand
TAGGCGCGGCTAGTAACAATTTAGGGCTTTTGCCCGCATATGAGAAACCCCCGGCTTCGCCGGGGGAGTTTCATTGCCGAAGTTTTCTGACAAAATAGCCGATAAACCCGTAAAAAGACCGTTGCTATTCGACATAAACGGAAAGACAAGCGCGGCGCGGTTTGTTAAAATATAGACATGTATATCGAGTTTGTGATCGCCGATAATTTTTTGCTTACATACTTGGCGGGCGCGGCGGCGACGCGACTGTGCAAAAACAAAGTCAACGTTTGGCGGCTAATCGCGGCGGCTACGGTCGGCACGGCTGTGGCGGTGTTCTATCCGTTTATACGCGCGGGCGCGTTTGTGCTTGTGCTTATCAAACTGTCGCTATGGGCGGTGCTTTGCGTAATCATGTTTTACAAAACGCCGCGCGCGGGCGTTGCGGGGCTGATGTTTTTGGGCTGTACGTTCGCGTTCGGCGGTGCGACTTACGCAATCGGGCTTATATTGTTTTCGAGCGCGTCAAGGGCGGACGAGTTCACGCGCAAGTGTCCGTTGTTCATCACGCTCGGCGTGGGCGGTATTGTTTACATCTGCGTAAGATATTGCATAAAGCGCATGAGGTTGCCGCATGCGCGCGCGCCTTACGAATACGGCGCGGAAATAACGTTCGGCGGGAAGTGCATGAAGTTTTCGGCGTTTCTCGACACGGGCAACTGCGTATTCGACGGGCGCACGGGCTTGCCCGTTATAATAACCGACGCCGACAGCTTTGCGCAAAAGCTCGACGGCACGGCGGCGGTCGAGTTTGTAAAACGCTTGCCGACGTTGCGGAAAATCACCGCGCGCACTCATGGAGGGTCAGCCGAAATTTATATAGTGGAAGCGACGGACATAACGGTCTATTCGGACAGGCACGGGCATAAAATAAATGCAATGGTCGGGCTTGTCTGCGGACAGGGTAAGAGGTTTAACAAAGAACACGAAATGCTGCTTAATCCCGCGGCTATGACGGAGGGCGTATGATTTTAAAGAAACTTTTGGAAGTCGTTAAACGCGTGTTCGCGCTTGTTCCCGACGAGTGCGACTTGGAATACATAACGTCGGGCGAGGGCTTACCGCACCCGCTCGAACCGCAAGAGGAAGCGGACGCGCTCGCTCGGCTTAAAACCGATCCCGCGGTTAAAACGGTTCTTATAGAACACAATTTGCGGCTTGTCGTGTACATTGCGCGCAAGTTCGACAATACGGGCGTGGACGTCGAGGATTTGATTTCCATAGGCACGGTAGGACTGATTAAAGCCGTCAATTCGTTTGACGCGGACAAGAATATAAAGCTCGCCACGTATGCGTCGCGCTGTATAGAAAACGAAATACTTATGCACCTGCGCCGCGTGGTGCGCTTGCGCGCCGAAGTGTCGCTCGACGAGCCGCTCAACGTGGACGCGGACGGTAACGAACTTGTTATGGCGGACATCTTGGGCACAGACCCCGATACCGTCGGCAGGGAACTGGAAAACGAAGCGGAGTGCAGACTGCTTAACGAGGCGTTGGAACGACTGAATAAGCGCGAGCGCGTTATCATGCAAATGCGGTTCGGACTGGGCGGCGCAAACGAAAAAACGCAAAAGGAAGTCGCGGATATTCTCGGCATTTCGCAATCGTACATTTCGCGACTTGAAAAAAAGATTATCTACCGTCTTAAAAAAGATATAAGCAAAGCCCTTCAAACATAATTATTAAAGCGTTGGTTTACAAAATAAAAGGCTCGATGTCCCGAGCCTTTTGCCATTTAATAAATGTTTTGAAATAATAGAAATATAACTCCGTTTTATTTGCACGTCGCATAACGCAAAGTTTTCTTGCCTGTTTTATTAAGAATAAGCGGAAACATAATTGTAACGCTGTATTAACTACACATAACACACGTTAAGTTTTCTTGCCTGTTTTATTAAGAATGAGCGGGAACATAATTGTAACGCTGTATTAACTACACATAATACACGCAAAGTTTTCTTGCCTGTTTTATTAAGAATAAACGGCAACATAATTGTAACGCTGTATTAACTACACATAACACGCGCAAAGTTTTCTTGCCTGTTTTATTAAGAATAAGCGGAAACATAATTATTAACTACACATAACACGCGCAAAGTTTTCTTGCCTACTTCTTTTTCAAAAGAAGTAGGGGAAAATCAAAATCAGTTAGCGACTTTATTGTGAATAGCGGCGATTGCGGTTTTTTCGAGCCGTGAAACCTGCGCTTGGGAAATGCCTATTTCTTTGCTTACTTCCATCTGCGTCTTGCCGTCGTAAAACCTCATCATAAGGATTTTGCGCTCGCGTTCGCCGAGGTTTTCCACTGCGTCGTCTATATCGATCTTGCTCAACCTGTTTTCGTCCACGTCGTCGGCAAGCTGATCCATCACGAGCACGGTATCGTCGCCGTCATGGTAAACGGGTTCGTACAGCGACACGGGATCGGAAATTCCGTCGAGCGCATAAACTACGTCGGACACGGGAAGATTGAGTGCGGCGGCAATATCTTCGAGCGACGCGGCGTCGCCCGTTTCGTATTCTATCTGTTGTCGCGCCTGCAAAGCGTGATACGCTGTGTCGCGCACCGACCGCGAAACGCGGAGCGGCGAGCAGTCGCGCAAAAACCTGCGGATCTCGCCGATAATCATAGGCACGGCATAGGTGGAAAAGCGCAGATTGTACGCAACGTTAAAGTTTTCCATGGCTTTAATAAGCCCTATGCAACCGACTTGGAAAATATCGTCCACGCTCTGCTTTTTTGCGGCAAACCGTTGCGTGACGGAAAGCACAAGTCGAAGGTTCGCCATGATAAACAGTTCGCGCGCCGCCTCGTCGCCGTTTTGCGCCTTGACTATAAGTTCCATCATTTCTTCGTGTTTCAGTTTGGGCAGGGTGGAAGTGTCCAGCCCGCAAATGTCTACCCGAGTTTTCATAACGCCTCTTTTGCTGTTTATTGCCGCGGAACGCCGCGGTATATGTTAAGTTTGGCAATTTGCCGCCGCGTATATTCGCCGCCGCAACGCAGTTTCGAGAAGAAATTGCGCGATTATGTCGAATCAAGCATGCAATATCCAAAATTTTACGGACACTTTTCGCGCCGAACGCATATACAAATGCTATGGAAAGCGAAATGACGTATTGCGAATTAAAGCGCCGCGAGGTGATCAACGGTAGTGACGGGCGGCGCATGGGGCATATTATCGACCTTGTGTTCTCCGCGGACAGCGGCAAAATAAAAGGCATAATCCTGCCTTACGGCAAGCGCGGCGTGTTTTCAAAATCGCAAGACCTGTTCGTGCCTTGGCAATGCGTGCAAAAAATAGGCGAGGACGTTATTCTCGTCGAAATCCGCGACCTGCCGTCGGGCGCGCCTACTTGCGTGCCGTCGTGCAAAACGGAAACAATACAGCCTCCGCCGCCCCCGCCGCCGCAAAAAAAGAACAGCGGGCGCAGTTGCGACGGTAAGTGCGAAAAATGTATGCTGTTCGATTGCGCCAACCGCTGGAACTACGCCGCCGAAACATAAATTCGTCGGGGTTTAAACGCATGCAACGGCGTTTAAAACTGGACAAAACAAAAACGTTGTGTTATAATAAGTTTACGGGTGGGATAATCCGACCCGACAAACGGGACAACCGTCGCCGCCGAAAATCGGACATGCGGTATCGAGGCAAACGCGGAATCCCGTGCAAATCGAATAATACATAAAGGAAAAACATATTATGAAGTGTATCTATTGCGGCAATGCGGAAAGCAAGGTAGTCGATTCGCGTTCCACGGACGAAGGCAACAGCATACGTCGCAGGCGCGAGTGCTTGCAGTGCGGCAAGCGGTTCACGACCTACGAAGTAATCGAGTCCACGCCCGTGCTTGTGGTAAAGCAGGACGGAACGCGCCAACAGTTCGACCCGCTCAAAATAAAAAGCGGTTTGATAAAAGCGTGCGAAAAGCGTCCCGTCGCTTTGAGAGATATAGACGCGCTTGTCGCGTCGGTGGAAAAGCGCATATACAATTCGCTGGAACAGGAAATTTCCACAAAAAAGATAGGCGAGCTTGTAATGGAACAGTTGAAAGAACTTGACCAGATAGCTTATGTGCGGTTCGCATCGGTCTACCGCGATTTCCGCGACGTTACGTCGTTTATAGAATTCATAAATGCGTTTAAGTAGGTGATATGACTTTATCGGATTGCGAAATGCACGGCGAATATACGGTCGCGGCGATAGGCGGCGACGTCGAAACGCACAGACGGCTTGTGGACATGGGCTTGCTCGGCTTAACGGCAACCGTGTGCGCGCGCAAAAAGAGTTCGTTGCTCGCCGATTTCGGATCCGATTTTTCCGCGGTCGTGCAAACCACGATTGCAAACAGCATAGAGGTCAAAAGTAACCGAGCATGAAAATAGCGTTGTGCGGCAATCCAAACGTCGGCAAAACGACGCTGTTTAACAGGCTCACGCACTCGGACGCGCCCGTCGGCAACTGGCACGGCGTAACGGTGGACGTGCTTACCAAGCGCATAGGCAAGACCGATAGCCTTACTGACTTACCGGGGGCGTACTCTCTGACCGCGCGCACCGCGGAAGAGCGCGTCACGTGCGAACAAATACTGTACGGCGATTACGACGTCGTGGTGTACGTTGCGGAAGTAAACAATTTGCGCCGCAACCTGTACATGCTCGCGCAAATAGCGGAGGCGGGTAAGCGCGCGGCTCTCGTCGTGAATATGATGGACGAAGCGCGCGGAAAAGTCGATTTAAGCCTGTTGTCGGAACGACTGGGTATTCCCGTCGTCGGAGCATCGAGTAAAAGCGAAAACCCCAAAACCGCAATACTCAAAGCGGCGCAAGCCGCCGCACAGTCCGCGCCCGCTCGACCTAACTACTTGACCGAGTCGGACGTAATAAAGCGCGCGAACGAACTGAAACCGCTTGCCGAAAAAGCGGGACTGGATCCCGTTTTTGTCGCCTTAAAAATCGAGGAACGCGACTGCGACGTAATGCGTCGAGTAGGATTGGACGGCAAGTGCGAAGGCAATACGAAGTGCGGCGGTTGCGCGGACTGCGAGATTAACGCCGCGTCGGATCGCCCCGCAATACTGCGTTATCGCTATATCGACGCAATATTGAAAGACGTAATCGAGCCGCGCGGCGCGAACGTGCGCACGCGTAAAGCGGATAAAATATTGCTGGGCAAAGCGGCGTTGCCCATATTCTTTATGGTTATGGCGGTGGTGTTCGTGATAACCATAGAAGCGGGCAAACCGCTGTCCGACCTGCTCGCAGGGCTTACCGCGCGCCTTGCCCAACCCGTCGCCGCGGCAGACTTGCCGCCGTGGGTGATTTCGCTGATTTGCGACGGCGTTATTGCCGGCGTGGGCGCGGTGCTCGCGTTTTTGCCGCAAGTGGTCATACTGTATTTGCTGACCGCTATTTTACAGGACAGCGGGTATATGAGCCGAGTGGCGTTCGTCACCGACGACTTCTTTAAAAAAATAGGCTTGAGCGGGCGCGCGGCGTTCTCTGTAATACTCGGTCTGGGCTGTTCGGCGACGGCGGTACTCACTACGCGCGGAATAGCGGGCGAGGACGCGCGGCGGCGCGCGGCGTTTGTCACTCCGTTCTGTCCGTGCAGTGCGCGGCTTGCTGTGTTCACGGCGATAGCGGCGTACTTCGGCATGTCGGGACTTGTTGTTGCGGCTATGTACGCGATAGGGTTCGCGGCGGCGGTGGTCGTACTTAAAATAACGGTAGCAATAAAATCGCGCGGAAAACAAAGCGCCGACGACGCGTTTATCATGGAAATGCCGCCTTACCGCTTGCCGCAGATAAAGCGCGTTATGAGCGTAGTATGGCGCAACGTGCTGTCGTTTGCTTCGCGCGTCGGATCGGTGGTGCTCGGCGTAAGCGTCATAATGTGGGCGCTTTGCAATTTCTCGGTCGCGCAAGGTTTTACGGGCGGCGGAGAAACGAGTATAATGAACACTTTTGCGCGCATAATTTCGCCCGTGTTTGCGCCTGTCGGGTTTGGAAACTGGCGCGCCGTTACCGCGCTTATTTCGGGCATAGCCGCAAAAGAAACGGTCATTTCCGTAATAGCGTCGTTGGGCGGTATGGGCGAGGTTTTCGGTTCGCCGACTGCGGCAACTTCGTTCATGATATTCGTTTGCCTGTATGTGCCTTGCGTTGCGACTGTGTCGGCGTTGGCAAAGGAGAACGGCGGCAAGAGCGCGGCGGCATCGGTTGCGACGCACACGGTCGCGGCGTACCTTGTTTCGCTTGTTTATTATCAATCGGCTGTGCTGTTCGCGGCGCACATAACGGCGTTTATCGCGGTGTGGTCGAGCGTCGCGGCGACAATAGTCGCGTGCGCGGCGGCAATGATTTTCAGGCGCGGACGAATAAAAAAACGCGCGGCGTAAACTATTATCGGAGAGAAAAACCTATGGGAAAAAAGCTGGAATTGATAGCGGACAAGCCCGAACGCGTGACGGCGTTTTTGTCGTCGTCGGTCGCGGGGCTTACGCGCGCAAGAGCGGATTTGCTTGTAAAAAGCGGCGAAGTACGCGTCAACGGGGTCAGAATAAAAGCCAACGCGTCGCTGTCGGTCGGAGATAGGGTAAAGGTGTTTGTGCCCGACGAGGTGCAAAAGAACGGCTTAAACGCGAACACAGTTTACGAGGATGACAATATTATAGTGTTTGATAAGCCCAAACGCATGACTTACGACGCGATTCCGCAAGCATACGGCGCGCCGCTGTTTGCCGTGCACAGACTGGACACCAACACGACGGGGCTTATTGTATTTGCCAAAACGCAAGCCGCGCTCGCCCAGCTCGAAGCGGCGTTCAGAGATCGGCGCGTAAAAAAGATTTATGAAGCGGTTGTAAGCCCCGCGCCCGCAAACGACGGCGAAACCGTGACCGCGTACATGCGGTTGTTGCACGGTCAAAACTTGGCGGTTGTGTCGGCTCAACCCAAGAGCGGCTATAAAACAATGATCACCGAATATACGGTGGCGGAGCGCATGGGCAACGCCGCGTTGTTGCGCGTATATCCGCATACGGGCAGAACGCACCAAATCCGCGCGCACCTGTGCTTTATCGGTTGCCCGATAGTGGGCGAACACAAGTACGGAGTAAAGGGCGGCGCGGCAATCGACGGCGCGCCCGACAGTCAAATGCTTGCGGCGGTCGAGCTGTGTTTTTCGGGGCTTAAAGACGGACTCGAATATCTTAACGGAAAGACGTTCAAAACAGGCAACGGCTTCGACCTCGATTTTTTGCGCGGCGGCAAAAGATAAACGCGCCTTTTAGGAACATGCGCGCCGCGAATATCCCCGCAAATGTATTGACAAACTTCGTCAAATGCTGTAAAATATATTGCAATGACGGTTAAGGACATAAAAGAAGAAGCGCGCAAAAAACTCGCTTTGAATATACATCAAGCAATAGTGATATACCTTGTGGAATTCACGGTGTTTATCACGCTTATCGCGCTTGTCGTCATGTCGTGCGTAAGCCTCGGCGCGGTCACGCCCGCGGCGATCGTCATGATATGTTACGGCGCGTTGCTCGGTCTGTTAGCCATAGTGGGGAGCGGCATGGTCAACTTTGCCATGTGCGATTTTTACCTTGCAACGTACAGGTGCAAACCGTACAATATAAGACGGTTGGGCGATACGCTCGCGCGAAGCGGCGTGACAAAAATTTTGCTTATAAGCCTTAAACGCACGCTTTTGGCGTTTTTGTTGACTTTGTGTCTAATCGTTCCGGGTGTCATTTACATTATTCGCACGTCCATGGCTAACTATCTTTTGATAGCCAATCCCAAAATGAAAGCGTCAACCGCGCTGTCCGCATCCAACAAGGTTATGAGCGGCAAGACGGGCGCGTATTTTGCGCTGTGCATGTCGCTTGTTGGCTGGTATCTTTTGGGCTTGATAACCTTGGGACTGGGCTTTGTGTTTATTATCCCGTATACCAATCTGATAAAAGCGACTTACTACAAGCGCAATTTGCAGGGCGACAGAAACGTCTATCAAATAGCCGTTCAGCCCATTACGCCGCAGAGCGCGCCGCCGCAACCGAATTACGCGGCGACAAGCGAGCAAGCGCAACGCCAAGAACTTACCGCGCAACCCGTCGCGGCGGAAGCTGTCGGATCGCCGATAGACACGCTTGCGGACGAGGACGTTGTGGATATGAACGCGGCGATGCACGACTTTGACGAGCCGCAAACTCCCGTCGCGGACGTTAAAGAGGTGCCCATATCGCCCATAACGCAAAACAGAAAAAGCAGTGAGAGCACGACCGCCGTGCCGACGCTCGAACCCGTATTACAGGCAAGCGATTCGGTCGAGCCGTTTATCGAACCCGTTATCGCCACCGCGCCGCAAGCGGAAAGCGCAAACGCGCAAACCGCGCACGAACTGGACGGAACGAATATAGTCGAAACAGAGCGCATACTTACGACGCAGGAAATAAACGAATCCAAAGCGATACGCGAACAGGCGATAGAATCCATTTATTCGCGGTCGGATTCGAGAAAGTCCGATAAAGATTACTTTACTGGCGCGGGCGCGCAAAACGCCGACGACTTTTTTGTAGACGACTTCGGCGCGCCGACAGAACAGGAAGAGCAACCCGTACAGTCGGAAACGCCCGTTGTAAACTCGACCGACGGCGTTGCTGCGGATCCGATAGAAAATTCGGTTATGAGCGACAGCGAGTTTGACGAGTTTTTGCGCGGGTTTGACAGCGCGACGGAAGCGCAATCGGATTTCGAGCCGTTAAAGCGTAACGAAAACGCAAATACTAATCGCGATGGAATTCCGCCGCGCGCGAGCGACGGCGATCGCCGTCCGCCCGAACGCCGGGCGGCGACGGAACGGGCTGTTCACGACAGGCGCGTGCCGCGGCGCAATTCCGACAATGCCGGCAAAGTTGTAAACGATCGCGCGGAGCGCATAAGGCGCGAGCGCGAGGAACGCTTGAATTTAAACAATAAAAAATAGCAGGTCATCTTGAAACAGAAACGCAATTATTCATTGACCGCCAAGGAGCGCAAAGCAAAGCGCATGGCGGCGGAAAATAAGGCGGCGCGAAAATCGCAAGCCGCTGTGGTAAAGAACCCCGCGCCCGTCACGCGCGAGTCGGCGGAACGCGCCATGGTTCAGTCGCAAAAGCAGGCGCGCACGACGGCGATTGCGGTCGGCGCGGTTTGCGCGCTCGCAATACTGTTGATACTGGTCGCGTTAATCGCGCCCGTAATCATGTATATCGTAAATCCGTATCGCGGGTATAAATCGGTAATCGCGCGGTTCAACCTGTCCAACGGCATGAAGTTGGAATTCGTAATAGAAGAGGACAAGTACGACACGGCGGCGACTAATTTTATATTCCTCGCTACTAACGGATTTTTCGATAACACCGTGTTTTACGATGCGCAAAACGGTTGGTTGCGGTTCGGCGGGTACGAAGCCCAGCCCGCGACAAACTCGCAAGGCGATTACGGCAGAACTCATCACCGCCGCGACAGCGAAGCGTATTGCCGCGGTTTTAAAGCTCTTGCCAACAGTCAGTTTACGGGCGACAACAGAAAAATAACCGATAAATTCCGTTACAGACTGCGCGCGGACAGCGAGGGCACAAAGGATAGAATTTTGGAGCAAGAAGGCGTGCTCGCGTTTTTGTACTCGGACACGGCGACGGAATTCCAGTTTTCCTACATGCAACAGGCGACCAACCTTATAGACAGCCTCGAAAGCAACGGCAGTCATAAGACTTACGAGCTTAACCCCACAATGGTCGGACACGCGCTTAACGCTAATACCGTGAACAATCTTAAAAAGATAGCGTCGTCCAATCCAACCCTCAATCCCGCTATTACGTCGGGCTATCTGTGGCGACCGCCCGCGCCTGATATTAAAATAGAGAGCGTCAAGGTGTACAACCTTAACAGCGCGAAGTGGCGCGACTTTGACTTTATAGAATATGTCAAGGGCAACGACAGCAGCGGCAACAGACGTCTTTCGAGCTGGCAGAGCGTCCTGTAACTATCAGATATATAGCAACTTAAAGCGCGTGTAATTCACGCGCTTTTTGCGTGCGGAAAATATTAAGCGACGGTATAAGGCGGTATAATAATCGGCGATATAGTCAACAATCGGGTATATGATTATAGGACTTGTATTGTTGGGCTTGGTAGCCGTATTGCTGTTTTTCGGCGTGGCGGAGCGAGTGTTTAAGAGCTTCGGCGTGGCGTACTGGCTGGCGTTTATTATGGTGGGCGTGCTTATAGGTTGCGCGTTTATCCCGTCGTTCTCGATAGGCGCGGTGTCGTTTAACGTCGCGGGATTTATCGCGCCGCTTGTGTTTGCGGCGGTGTTCTTTTTTCTTGCGGCGCGCACGCACGAGGCGCGGCGCGCGTTGGTTACGACGACGGTAGTAACCGCGCTGTTTATCGCTATATGGCTGTTAATTGAGCCTATAACCAACGACGTAGTCACCGTTATAATAATAGGATTTCTTTGCGGCGCGGTGTCCTTTCTTGTCGGCAAAACAAAGCTCGCCGCGCTGTCCGCGGTGTTTTTGGGCATGCCGCTCGGCGAAATAGCGTCGTCGGCGGTAAACCTTTACGTGTATGGCACGCCCATGCGCTTCGGCACTGCGGCGACCTTTGACGCGGTTATACTCGCCGCAGTGTTTTCTGTCGTGCTGTTCGAAGCAATATCCGCTATCAAGCGCACAATGAATACACGCGCGCGCAACGCCGCCGCGGAAGCGGAAACGGCAGAGGAGTTTGACGCGGACGAATATAAAAAATATTTCGACGAGTGATATAAAAACAGGTCTGCCCGTCAAGGTTAGAATTTGCTTAAAATTGTCGATAACGGTTTACAACTTTTTATATTTATGGTATAATTATATCCGCAATCATAGCGGCGCACACAGGCGCGACTAAATTAGAGCGATTGCGGAAAAGTTGTCAATGAAACCTACCGTTGCCATAGTAGGGCGGCCGAACGTCGGCAAGTCCACACTTATAAACAGAATAAGCGGACGGCGCGTCGCCATTGTGGACGACATGCCGGGGGTCACGCGCGACAGGCTGTACGCCGACTGCGAGTGGTGCGGCAAGGAATTTACGCTGATAGATACGGGCGGTATCGACGATAAGACCGACGATATTTCGGCGTCCGTAAAGCGTCAGGCTCTCGACGCGGTGGAGCTTGCATCGGTCGTGATATTCGTGACGGACGTAAAGCAAGGCGTGCTGTCGGGCGACGCGGAAATTGCGGACGTACTGCGCAGGAGCGGTAAGCCCGTCGTTTTGGCTGTAAATAAAGCCGATTCGTCCAATCGCGACAACGTTTACGATTTTTATACTTTGGGGCTGGGCGAGCCTATGCTTATTTCGGCGGAACACGGTTCGGGAGTGGGCGATATGCTCGACGCGGTTTGCGCGTCGTTTGCTGCGGCGGAACAAACGGACGAAGTAAAGCCGCTGTCCATCGCGCTTGTAGGCAAGCCCAACGTCGGCAAATCGTCGCTTGTAAACAGACTTTTGGGTTACGAGCGCAGTATTGTGTCCGACATAGCGGGCACGACGCGCGACGCAATAGACACGCCCATAACGGTGAACGGCGTGGATTACACGCTGATAGACACGGCAGGCATGCGCAGGAAGCGCGACGTCGAGCCTAAATCGATAGAGCGGTATTCCGTCATGCGTGCGATAGCGGCAATCAAGCGCGCGGACGTTGTGCTTATAGTAATAGACGCAACGCAGGAAGTAACGGAACAGGACGAAAAAATTGCGGGGCTTGTTCACGAATCGGGCAAGCCGTCCGTCGTGGTACTCAATAAGTGGGACGCGGTGGAAAAGGATACGCAAACGCTCAAACTCAAAACGGACGAGCTTAAAGAACATCTTGCGTTTATGAGTTATTTTACAAGCGTATCGGTATCCGCAATGACGGGTCAGCGCGTGGAAAAAATCTTGGAAGCGGCAAACGTTTCGTATCAAAACGCATCGCGCAGAATAGCGACGGGGCTGTTGAACGAGCTTATAGGACAAGCGGTTGCGGCGACGGAGCCGACCGCGCGCAAAGGGCGCAAAGCCAAAATATACTACGTGTCGCAACCCGACGTGTGCCCGCCGCTGTTCGTGTTTAAAGTAAACGACGAAAAGCTGATACATTTTTCTTACGAGCGGTATTTGGAAAACTGCTTGCGTCGCGCGTTCGACTTTTCGGGCACGCCCATAACGCTTAAATTCGTCGGCAGGGGCGAAAACTAAACGCTCTGATAAATGCGGCGAGGTAAGATAAAGACCGTCGCTCGGCGTTGCGCGATGTAAATAAAATATACGCCCGCCCGCCGCGAGGTATTTAAATTAACAAAAGGAGGTATTGCGAAAATGACAATTTCTGTGCCTATGCAAGCGCTTGCGGGAACGCTGGTCGCAGTCGGCGCGTACTTTTTCGGCAATATTAACAGCGCGATACTTATAAGCAAATTAAAAGGGAAAGACATACGCCGGTGCGGTAGCGGCAATCCCGGAACTATGAACATGCTGCGCACCTACGGCAAACTCTTGGGCGTGCTTACGCTTGTGCTCGACGTATTAAAGGGCGTAATCCCGTGCTTGCTCGGTTGGTTGTTTATGGGCGGCGGGCAGTTTTTGCGCCTCGGCTCGGACAGAATGGGCATGTATGTCGGCGGGATATGCGCGGTTATAGGACACGTTTATCCCGTAACCATGAAGTTCCGCGGCGGCAAGGGCGCGGCGACCATAATCGGCGTGTGCTTGACAATGCAACCGCTGTACACGCTCGCAACGTTCGCGTTCGGCGTGGCGTTCCTTATAATTACAAAGGTCGGTTCGCTCACGTCGTTTATAATGATAAGCGCGCCGCTCGCCGTCGAGGGCTTGACCGCGGCGCAAAACCCGCTTGGTATATACTGTGCGACGATACTTTTCGTCATGTATTTTTTCAGTCTTTTCGCGCACCGCAAAAACTTGGTCAAGCTGTTTTCGGGCAACGAGGGCAGGGTAGTTTTGTTCAAGTCCAAAAAGCAAAAGCCGCCCGTGGACAGAGCGATTGTGTTTGACGGCGTGACGGTAGCGGAATAGTCCGCGGGGAGTTGATATGACCGATATTAAAAAACGTGCGGAGCGCAACGGCAAGGTTAGGCGCACGATCGCGCAGATAGAACAGACGGTTGCCAAGCTCGAACGCATGAAAAGCGAGTACATGCAAAAAGCCGTTCAGGCAAAAGCGCGCGGCGAAAGCGCGTCGTACAGTCTTGCCAAAAGCGGGCTGAACGCAACTCTGTCGCAGATTAAACGCGCCAAAGAAATGCTGTTGAATATCGAAATAACGGCGGAACTGCAAAAGATGGGCGAAACCAACGCCGATTTTTTGACGGGCATGTCGGTAATTTCCAAACGCATAAGCAAGATAAACAAGCAGTCGGACTTTGTCAAACTGCAAAAGGAAATACAAAAAGCGTTGACGGGCATGGAGGAGGCGCAAGCGGGACTGGATATATTCCTGCAAAATTCGGACGCGGCGTTCGCCGCTATCTCGTCGTCGCCCGCCGCGCTCACCGACGAACAGATTGATAGGCTTGTTGACGGTAAGACGTCCGAAAGGGAATTGCTTATGGACGAACAGATTGAGCGGTTGACGCGCGAAATAAATGCGGACGGCGCGCAGTCTGTCGATAGCGGCGCGAACGCGGCGGATCTTTTGGCAAAGCCCGTCAACGCGCCCGACGGGAGAAAAGTATGAGCAAGGAAAAAAAGCGCATAAAAGAGCAAATGCTTGTCAATCAGGCGATTGCGTCCATAAAGAAACAGCTTAACGACCTTGAAAACAGCCGCAAAAAGTATATAGCCGCGGCGGTCACTGCGCGCGAGTGCGGAATAGCCTCGCAGTACAACCTTGCAAAAAATGCGATACGCATAGTAACGGCGCAAAAGACGGTTGTCGAGCAAATGCTGTTAAACTTGCAAATAAGCGCGCAAATCAAGGACGTGTCCGAAATGACCAAATCGTTTGCGGACGGCATGAAGTTGTTGTCGGGATCCATAACCGAAACCGCGGGCGGGCTTAACTTTGAAAAAGTGTCCAAGCAAATGAACAAAGCCATGATTTCCACGCAAATGAAACAGGCGGAATCGGACGAATTTTTACAGGCGACCGAAGCGGGGTTTGCCGCGTTTGCGCAGAGCGCGGACGGCGTTTGCGAGGACGAAATAGACCGCATGATAGACGGCGAACTGCGCGGTGCGGGCGGACTGGACGACGAACTCGCCGAGCTCGAGCGCAAGATAAAAGCCAACAAACTGGGCGGGAACGTGTGATGTCCGATAACGGGTTTGAACTCGACATATTCCGCGAAGCATACGACAAGGCGGTCGCGGCAAACGCAAAGGGCGACGTTTCGACGGCTCGCCGATATTTTTATCAAGCCGCGGATATAATGGCAAGGCTTGCCGAAAACAGCGAGCCGCCGCTTGCCGAACAGCGCGCGGAGCGTGCGCGAAAACTTAAATACATAGCGGATAACTTGACGGCGCAACGGGCGGCGACGGGCGAAAACCCGACGGAAACGGGCAGGTTTTTAACTGCGGCAAAACCCAACGAACGTATTTCTTTCGACGATATTGTCGGGCTTGACGAAGCGAAATCGGCTATAAACGGACTTCTTATCAACCCGCTTAAAAACCCGCGCGCGTATGAAAAATACGGCATAAAGGCGGGCGGGTTTATATTGCTGGAAGGTCCTGCGGGCACAGGCAAGACCACGTTTGCAAAGGCGGCGGCTTGTTCGCTCGGCATGACTTTTGCGGAAGTAAACGCCAATTCGCTCGTCGATTCGTACATAGGCAAAACGGGCAAAAATATCGACGCGCTGTTTGACGAAGCGCGCGCGCTCGCCGAGCAAAAGGGCGAGCCCGTCGTGCTGTTTTTGGACGAAATAGACTACCTCGCGCAAAGGCGCGGCGGCGAAAACAAGACTGCGGCGGAAGCTGTGCCCGCATTGATAAAGCAGATGGACGGGTTTTCGACGGGTGCGGACAATATAGTGTTGATTGCCGCTACAAACATAAAGCAGTCGCTCGACCCCGCAGTATTAAGCAGGTTTTCGCATGTGATAAATATTCCGTTGCCTACGGAAGCGGAGCGGAAAAAGTTATTCGCCGCCAAGCTGAAAATGCTGGATGACGCGGACTTGTCTGCGCTCGATCTTGACGACGCGGCGCGGCGCGCCGTCGGGTTTTCGGGCAGGGATATTTCGCAAGCCGCTTCGGAGCTTAAAAACGCGCTCGCCGCGCGCGACGCGGGAATTGACGCAATAGACGTTCCGCTATCCACCCTTTTGGCGTCGATAATAGATAAACGTATAGACAAAAACGTTTAATATAAATTATATAGTTTTAAGTTATGTAAAAAAGCACGAAATAAAGGTTTGTGCTTTTTTGTTTGCATAAAAAACAGAACGACAGATTGTATTGTGTTTAGGCTGTGCATAAATGCGATTTTATATTGTGCAAATAATGTTATAAACCAAAAAATTATGTAACGATACACCCTCGATACCCTTGACAGGGGGGGGGGGGGGTATGTTATACTCCAATTATCGACAAATCAAAGGAGATGAAAGAAGTATGAAAAAGTACAGCAAAATCGTTGCGCTCGGATTGTCGTGCGCAATGGCTCTCTCTCTTGCCGCGTGCGGCGACGACGCTCCAAAAGGCACGCCGAATCCCGACAGCATAAAGTCGGATAAGGTTACGCAAGCGCAATGGGAAGCCGCGTTCGACTTTTCGCAAGTGACTAATGTTTCGTTAAAGAATATCGAACGCGTTACCGTTGGCGGCGTTGCTACCGAGGATTACGGTATAGTCAAGTTCGACGGCAACAAAGTATACGAGGAAACCCAGTGGTATAATTCCGAGGAAGAGGGCGGCAAACCTGTAAAGGTTGTTGAAAAAGCGTATTATTCGATCGGTGAAACCGAGTCGTTCGAGTATTCGTATGACGACGAAACCAAGACGTGGAGCAAGGAAGCGACGACGTGGTATCCGCAAATCAGCAGTTACACAAGATCGCTCGAAGCGATTGCGGACGCTTATACCAGTTTTTCTTACGACGCGTCCAAAAACGGATACGTGGCGACCGAAATCCCCAACTTCCCGAGCGACGATTTCGATACGTTTACCGTTAAAATAGTCGGCGGTAAATTGAGCGTCGCGCAAATGGATATGTCTCTTGACGAAGACTCAACCGCGAGCATGATATTTCAAATTTACGATTACGGCGCTACGTCCGTCACTCTGCCCACCGTAAGCGGCGGGGAAGCGGCTAACGGTAAAGTTTCGGAATCGCAATGGAATAACGCTTTTTCCCAAAACGCTTTTCAAAACGTTACAATAGATATGACCTCGCCCGCGTTGCAGGGTTATGACCCGCAGTTTAAGATAGATCTTCCCAACGACAGGGTTTATCAATCCATGTACGCAGGCAAACCCGACCAATCGGGAAACATGAAGATGGAATTCATAGTTGCTTATGTTGACGGCGACTATCACCAATTCAGTCGAGACGAAGGCAAAGACTGGAAGTATAGTTCGCCTGCTTCCGATTTGCCGGTAGATATTGCCGCAAGCGTTATAGACTTGGTCGGCGATTTCAGTTATTCTGCGTTTACCTACAACGCCGCCGAAAAAGCGTATACTGCCGACAAGGTGGAAGCGAACAACAATCAGGGAACGTACGATTCCGTAACAATCAAGTTTGACGGAGCTCGTTTGAAATCGATAGAAACGGCTTATAGCGCAGAACAGTCGCCTATACATATAGCCACTACTATGACTGTAAATTTCTCCGCTTACGGCACCACCGTTATTCAAATCCCCGACGTTGAAATCCCCGACGTTGAAATCCCCGACGTTGAAATCCCCGAAACCCCCGACGAGGGCGATAACGAAAAAACAATGACTCGCGATCAGTGGTTGAACGCGTTTGACGAAAGCAGTTTCAATAACTGCTCGATGTTAATGGACGCAGGAGATGTGACTATGCGCGTTAATATGGACGTCGAAAGCGGGCGATATTATATGACTGTGCCGAACGATAACGGCGGAATAGGCGAAATGATCGCGGTGCGTGAAAGCGAAGCTGCTTACCACATGTATAGTCGTAGTAGTGCAACCGACGGTAAGTGGATAGATAGCGGTATAGTGGAACAAGATATGCACGAGGCTATTTGCGGTTCAATTATCAGCAGACTTACGTTGTTAGCCTCCGAATACGACAATTTTAAGTTTGACAGTAAATTAGGCGCATACGTTCATATTTCCGACAATACAGTCGCTTCTTTTAAAGGCGGCAAGCTCTATTCGCTTACATTAAGGGAGAACGATATGGAAGGAACTATTTTGTTTACCGATTACGGCACCACCGTTATTGAAATTCCCGATATTGTTAAAAACCCGGAAGTTGTTGAGTAAACGCGCGACAATATAATGTTATAAAAATCTTTAAGCCCTGTGCGAACAATGTTTGCGCGGGGCTTTTTTGCGCGCGGTTTTTTGTAAAAAGTTTGTGCGGTCGGTCTATTGCGCAATTCGCTTACATATATTAAAGCGTATTCAAGGTTATCGGAATATTCGGTTATACTGCGGCATATATGTAGTAACACAACCGAGCCACGGAGGTATTATGGAAGAGTACGACGTTTATAACGACATCACGGAGCGGACGGGCGGCGATATTTATATCGGCGTCGTGGGTCCCGTCCGTTCGGGCAAATCGACGTTTATAACAAACTTTATGAATACGTTTGTTATTCCGTCGGCGAGCGGTTACGAGCTGGAACGCATGCGCGACGAGCTGCCGCAGAGTGCGGAGGGCAAAGCCGTAATGACCACGCAGCCCAAGTTCGTTCCCGCCGAAGCGGTAACCGTCGCGCTCAACGATACCGCCAAAATCTCCGTTCGGCTTGTGGACTGCGTCGGATATATGGTGGACGGCGCGACGGGGCATAAGGACGGCGACGGCGCGCGCATGGTCAAAACGCCGTGGAACGACGCGCCTATACCGTTCGAGCGCGCCGCGGAAATAGGTACGCGCAAGGTCATTGCCGATCACTCGACTATCGGCGTGGTCATGACCAGCGACGGGTCTATAAAGACAGAGTTGCCGCGCGACGCTTACGTTGCGGCGGAGGAACGCACGGTCGCCGAGCTTAAAGAGCTGGGTAAACCGTTTATAATAGTGCTCAATTCGTCGGTGCCCAATTCGCAGGAAACCAAAAAACTCGCAAAGGCTCTGACCGAAAAGTACGGCAATGCGGTTATCGCGCTCAACGTTGCGAGCCTTACCAAGGCGGATATCGTCAAGCTGTTTGAAACGGTGTTGTACGAATTCCCGTTGCGCGATATTTATATCGAAACCGCCAACTGGATACGCGCGCTCGACCGAACCAACCCGATTGTTACCGAACTTGTGGAAAAGTCCGTTGCCATAGCCGCCGCCAAAGCGAAAATGCGCGACTGCGCCGCGGGCGAGGAGTTGGGCGAAAGCGAGTTCTTTGACGGTATCGATCTTAAAAGCGTCGAGCTTGACAAGGGCAGAGCGGTGTACGCCGTCAAGGAAAAGGAAGGCTTGTTCTATCGCGCGCTCAAAGAACAGTGCGGCGTGGACATAAACGACGAGTTCGATCTTATGGCGTCGCTCGGCGAGCTTGTAAAAGCCAAAAATTCGTTTGACAAGTTGAGCAAAGCGCTTAACGAAGTCGCGGAAACGGGTTACGGCGTGGTCACTCCGACCATGGACGAAATGACGTTGCAAGAACCGCAGATATTCAAGCAAGGTTCGAGGTTCGGCGTTAAACTTAAAGCCTCCGCGCCCAGCTTGCATATTATGCGCGTCGATATAGAAACGGAGGTTTGCCCCGTCGTCGGCACGGAACAGCAAAGCGAGGATTTGGTGCACTATTTGCTGTCCGAGTTCGAGCAAAACCCCAAGGGCATTTGGCAAACCAACATGTTCGGCAAATCGCTCGACAGTCTTGTCAATGAAAATCTTAACAGCAAGTTATCGTCCATGCCCGAGGAAACGCAAAAGAAAATGCGAAAAACGCTCTCGCGCATTATCAACGAGGGCAGGGGCGGCATAATTTGCATACTGCTTTAACATAATTTATCGGTTGCATACAGCCGACGCGCGCCGTAAAAAGTTTAATGCTTTTTGCGGCGCGTTTAATGTTTTTGTTTGTTTTACACTTAAATATCACCGCTTAACCGCGCAAATTTGTTGACAAAAAAATTTTTCAATGTTAAACTATTGCAATATTGACAAGATTTAGGATAAGTGTAGATTAAAATGATTAAAGTGTTGTCAAAGAGTATCAGAGAATATAAGGCGGCGTCTATATTAACGCCTTTATTTGTGTCGTTGGAGGTTATACTCGAATGTCTTATTCCGTTTGTCGTGGCGAAACTTCTCGGCGTGATAAACGTTAAAGAACCGCATTTAATCGAGCTCAACGATATATTATTGTTCGGCGGCATACTTATAGCTATGTCGTTCGCTTCGCTTGTGTGCGGCGCGCTGTCGGGCGCGTTCTGCGCAAAGGCGTCGGCGGGGTTTGCGAAAAATCTGCGTAAAGACATGTATTACAAAATACAGGATTTTTCGTTCGAGAATATCGATAAATTTTCCACGCCGTCGCTCGTAACGCGCATGACGACCGACGTTACAAACGTACAGTTTTCATACATGATGATTATTCGCATTGCGGTGCGTTGCCCGTTGATGCTTGTGTTTTCGCTTGTCATGACGTTTGTAATGGGCGGCAATCTCGGTTGGATATTCGTCAGCGTAATTCCGCTGCTCACGTTGTTGTTGCTTTTGATAATGAAAAAGGCAATGCCGCTGTTCCACCGCGTGTTCAAAAAGTACGACAAGCTGAACGAGTCTATTCAAGAGAACGTGCGCGGCATGCGAGTCGTCAAGTCGTTCGTGCGCGAGGATTACGAAAAATCCAAGTTCGATCGCGCCTCGACCGAATTGCAGGTAGACTTTACCAAAGCCGAGCGCATTATCGCGTGGAGCAATCCCATAATGCAGTTTTTCTTTTATGCGGTTTTGTCCACGGTGCTGTTTCTCGGTTCTTACGTTATTTTGACGACGAGCGGCGCGGCGGTCAACGTCAACGAGGTGTCGCAACTTATAGTTTACGGCATGCAGATCCTCATGTCGCTTATGATGCTCTCCATGGTGTTTGTCATGATTGTCATGTCCGTGGAAAGCGCGCGCCGTATCTGCGAAATTTTGGAAGAGGAGAGCACGATCAAAAGTCCGGAGAATGCCGTGACCGACGTTGCGGACGGCTCGGTAGATTTTGACGGCGTGAGTTTTAAGTATTCGGCTACCGCCGAACGCAACGCGCTCGACACGGTCGATTTGCACATACGTTCGGGCGAAACAGTCGGCATTATCGGCGGCACGGGTTCGAGCAAAACGTCGCTTGTCAACCTGATTTCGCGCTTGTACGACGCGACGGAGGGCGAAATAAAGGTCGGCGGCGTGAACGTTAAGCAATACGACCTAACCGCTTTGCGCAATCAAGTCGCCGTCGTTCTGCAAAAGAACGAGCTGTTTTCGGGCAGCATTAAGGAGAACTTGCGCTGGGGCGATCCAAACGCGACAGACGAACAGCTTGTCGAAGCGTGCAAACTCGCGCAGGCGGACGACTTTATCCGCAGTTTCCCCGACGGTTACGACACGCACATAGAGCAGGGCGGCACAAACGTTTCGGGCGGGCAAAAACAGCGGTTGTGTATCGCTCGGGCATTGCTCAAAAAGCCCAAAATCCTTATTCTCGACGACTCGACGAGCGCGGTGGATACGCGCACGGACGCGCTTATACGCAAGGCGTTCCGCGAGTATATTCCGCAAACGACAAAGATAATTATCGCGCAACGCACTTCGTCGGTAGAGGATGCGGATCGCATTATCGTCATGGACGGCGGCAAAATCGACGCCGTCGGAACGCATAAAGAACTGCTCGGTAAAAACGCTATTTATACCGAAGTGTTTAATACTCAAAACAAAAAGGGGTGCGACGATGAAAAATAAAAACATGCCCCGTAAAAAAATGCAAAAGGGCGTGCTCGGTCGCACGCTCAAAGCGTTGTTTAAGTGCTATCCCAAAATGATGACCGTCGCGCTTATTTGCATAGTGTTCAACGCCGTCGTCAGTTCTTTGCCGTCCATATTTATGGAGCGTATTTTTTCGATCGTCACCGATACTTTAAAGCTCGGCAAGGGTTGGGAGTATTGCGGCGACGAGATAGTGCGCGACATGCTGTTGCTTATAGGTTTGTATGTGCTTGCGCTTATTTCGGGCGCGGTCAACAAGCAGTTTATGGCTATAATTACGCAAGGCTTTCTTAAAAAACTGCGCGGGCAAATGTTTAACGGCATGCAAAATTTGCCTATAAAGTATTTCGACACCAACAGTCACGGCGATATTATGAGCTACTACACCAACGATATCGACGCTTTGCGGCAAATGGTGTCCGAGTCGTTGCCCAATCTTTTGGCTTCGGCGATAATGGTGCTTACGCTGTTCTTTATAATGCTGTGGTACAGCTTTTGGCTTACGCTAATAGTGCTTGCGGGCGTTATTGCGATATTCTTCGTTACAAAAACGGTCGGCGGCGGAGCGGGCAAATACTTTTTGGGTCAGCAACGCGCAATGGGCAAGACCGAAGGGTTTATCGAGGAAATGATGAACGGGCAGAAGGTTGTCAAGGTTTTCTGTCACGAGTCGGAATCTAAAGCCGATTTCGATAAGGTCAACGAACACTTGTACGACCAGTCTAACCGCGCCAACCGTTACGCCAATATGTTAATGCCCATACTCGGCAATATCGGGCATGTCTTGTATGTTATCGTTGCGACAGTAGGCGGCGTATTTATTCTTAAAGACGTGTCCAATATGTCTGTCGGCGTGCTCGTCGGCGCGTATGTTTCGACGTTCGGCATTGCGCTTGTCGTCGCGTTCCTGCAAATGACGCGACAGTTTTGCAACAATATCAATCAGGTGTCCAACCAGATTAACTCCGTCGTTATGGGCGTTGCGGGCGCGCGGCGCGTGTTCGACCTTATCGACCAAAAACCGGAGGTTGACGAGGGCTATGTCACTCTTGTAAACGCCAAAGAGGTAGACGGCGTGCTTACCGAGTGCGAGGAACGCACCAACCTTTGGGCGTGGAAACATCCGCACGGCGACGGCACGGTTACGTATACCAAACTTCAAGGCAACGTTGTTTTGAATGAGGTCGATTTCGAGTACGAAGAGGGTAAACGCGTGCTTCACGACGTTTCTATTTACGCCGACCACGGGCAAAAGGTGGCGTTTGTCGGCGCGACGGGTGCGGGCAAAACCACAATAACAAATCTTTTAAACAGATTTTACGATATAGCCGACGGCAAAATACGTTACGACGGAATAAACATCAATAAGATTAAAAAGGCGGACTTGCGCCGATCGCTCGGCATTGTTTTGCAGGACACCAACCTGTTCACGGGCACGGTTATGGACAATATCCGTTACGGCAAGCTCGACGCGACCGACGAGGAATGTATAGCCGCGGCTAAACTCGCCGGCGCGGACGATTTTATCACGCGTTTGCCGGAAGGCTACAATACTTTGCTTTCGGGCAACGGCGCAAACCTGTCGCAGGGTCAACGTCAGCTTGTGTCTATCGCGCGCGCGGCGGTCGCCGATCCGCCCGTCATGATTCTCGACGAGGCGACTTCGTCCATTGATACGCGCACGGAAGCCATAGTGTCGCGCGGCATGGACGCGCTTATGCAGGGCAGAACGGTGTTTGTAATAGCGCACAGACTGTCAACCATAAAGAATTCGGACGTTATTATCGTGCTCGATCACGGCAGGATAATAGAGCGCGGCAGTCACGAAAAATTGCTCGAAGAAAAAGGACAGTATTATCAGCTTTATACGGGCGCGTTTGAAATGGAGTAGCGCAACAGTTTGTCGACATAACGGGTTGACGAAGTAATCGAATACAAAAAGAACCGACGGGTGCGTGAACGGCGCGCCCGTTTTTGTTTGTCTGAAATTCGACGCAGTGGCGCGTCGCCGCCCGCGCGCATATACCGAATATGACGGCGCATGCAATATGCGCAACGTTCACGCTTTGGAAAAACGTATATGCAAGTAAACTCGCTGTTCTTTCTTAATAGCATACTCTTCGGTATCGGGCTTGCGGTGGACGCGTTTTTGGTCGCGCTCGCAAACGGTTTGCATTTTCCGCGCATGAGCCGCGCAAAAGTTTTGGGCGTAGCGGCGACGTTTTCGACATTTCAGTTTGGCGCGCCCATGCTCGGCTGGGCGATAGCGCATGCGGCGTTCGTTCGGTTTTCGTGGATAGAAATTTGTTTCGCGTGGGCGGCGGTCGCCGTGCTCGCGGCGCTCGGCATAAAAATGCTTATAGATGCGCGCAACAAAAACGCGGAAGACCATTGCATAAAAGCAGGTGTGGGCGCGCTTATCGCGCAGTGCGCGGCGACGTCCGTGGACGCGTTGACGGTGGGGTTCACGATAGAGGAGTACGCAGTTTATGCGGCGTTGGCTTGTTCGGCTATTATCGCCGCGACGACTTTCGTCGTATATCTTGTCGGTTTTTTTGTCGGAAAAAAGTTCGGCATGCGGTTTGAAAAAGTCGCGTCGGTTGTCGGCGGCGCGGTCTTTATAGCGATAGCGGTAGAAATCATTATCACCACTTACATATAATCGACGGAAAAACTATGCGACAAAGCGAGGAGAAATGAGCGTTACCGTACTTATAAACAGCTTTCTTTTCGGACTGGGGCTTGCGTTCGAGTCTTTTATGGTGGCGCTCGCCAACGGGCTTAATAACGCAAATATGCGCGTTTTACGGGCTTTGTGCTTTGCCTCGCTGTTCGCGGCGTGCCATGTTGCGGCGCTCGCGGCGGGGTATGCGTTTGTGTTTGCGGCGGCAAAATATATCGCGCACATAGAACGGTTTTTAACATGGATAGCAGTGGGCGTGCTGGCGACGCTCGGCGCAAACATGTTGTTGGAGGGACTAAAAGTTCGGCGCGGCGACGAAGCGATAAAACCCGTGCGACGGACGGCGGAGTTTTTTGTGCAAAGCGTAGTCGCGTCGTTCGACGCTTTTGCGGTAGGATTGACCGTGCCAAATTATACGGCGGGCGATGTCGCGTTGTGCGCGGCGATAATTTTTACAGTGATAACCGCGTTTTATTCGGTAGGGTTCGTCGTCGGCAAAAAGTGCGGAACAAAATTTTCCAAGTACGCCGCAATGCTCGGCGGGCTGGTGTTTATCGGCGTTGCAATAGAAATAGTGGTAGGCGCGTTTTGAGAACGAAATCGCTTGCAAAATTTCTCGAGGTGTGATACACTTTTAAGGTGCGCGAGCGTGGCGGAATGGCAGACGCGATAGACTTAGGATCTATTGTCGCAAGGCGTGCAGGTTCAAGTCCTGTCGCTCGCACCAAAATTATTAAAGGGCGCATAACGCGCTCTTTTTGCGTGATTTAGCACATTAAAAAAATATAAAATTACCATTAAAACTGTTGATGTTTAAAGTAAAACGGAGTATAATTTAGGTATGAAACAAATTGTTTTGGCAAGCGGGAATAAAGGCAAGCTCGCGGAGTTTCGCGCGATATTAAAAAATTTCAAAGTTTTGTCGCCCAAAGATTTGAACTTAAATTTCGACGTTGACGAAACGGGTAACACGTTTTACGAAAATGCGCTGATAAAAGCCAAGGCGTTATACGAAGTTTGCAAGCTCCCCACAATCGCCGACGACAGCGGGCTGTGCGTGGACGCGCTCGACGGCGCGCCGGGGGTGTTTTCGGCTCGGTACAGCGGCGGCACGGACGCGGACAACAATCAAAAGTTGTTGCGCGCTCTCGACGGCGTTGCTAACAGAACGGCGTATTTTGAAAGTTGTATCGTGTATTACGACGGCATTAAATCAATAGCCGCTACGGGCAGAACGTTCGGGCGCATAGCAATGGAAGCTCACGGCGAGGGCGGGTTCGGTTACGATCCGTTGTTCATGAGCGACGATTTGGGCAAGACGTTCGGCGAGGCGAGCGAAACGGAAAAAAACGGCGTGAGTCACAGGGCGCGCGCGCTTGCCGAGCTTGCGGAAAAATTGCGCGACGATATTTAAATACAGACGTAAACTTACGGAGTTGTATAGCATAATTGTTATAGAGGAATTTTACTAATGTTTACTAATACCGGCAGTGATAAATTCTTATATAAGTTGGTTGTAATTTCGGACATTCACCACGATTTACATAGGTTGGAACGCCTTGTTCCCGTTATCAACGCGGCGGATTATCTGATATTTTGCGGCGACGGAGTTGACGATATAATGCGCGAGCGCGGAAGGTTTACCGTGCCTATACTGTGCGTTCGCGGTAATAACGACATAGGATCGAATATTACGGAGCTTGTAACGACGGTGTTCGGCAATACTCGTGCGCTCGTTACGCACGGGCATAGACAAGGCGTTAGGCAGGGTATGACGAATTTGATGTTGTTGGCGCAACAAAAAAATTGTCATCTCGTGTTTTTCGGGCACACGCACGCTTATTTCGATATGGTCGCTAACGGAATACATTTTATCAACCCCGGCGCGCTGTGTAACGGAACTTATGCGTTAGTCGCGGGCGACGGCAACAATTTTATGTGCAAAATGGGCGTTGTGTAAAGCGGCGAGGGCTTGGCGGTAATAAATTAAGACATAAATAGTTTGCCGTAAGTAAAAATAAAACGTCGGGTTTTAAATAATCCGATTAAAATTGTTGACAAATTCATATAAATATGATATTCTTGATACGCACGCGCAGGTGTAGCTCAATGGTAGAGTTTCGGCCTTCCAAGCCGACCACGTGGGTTCGATTCCCATCACCTGCTCCAGAAGTGCGCCCGTAGCTCAGCTGGATAGAGTAGCGCCCTTCTAAGGCGTTTGTCGAGGGTTCGAATCCCCCCGGGCGTGCCATATGGTGGGTATAGCTCAGTTGGTTAGAGCGCCAGGTTGTGGCCCTGGAGGCCAAGGGTTCGAATCCCTTTACTCACCCCATAACAAATAGCCGTCGTTACGGCGTGTTGCACGCAAGCACGACGGCAGTGTAGGGGTATCGCCAAGCGGTAAGGCACGAGACTTTGACTTTCGCATTCGCAAGTTCGAATCTTGCTACCCCTGCCATTGTAAGCAACAGGGCAGTACTCTGTCCGGCGCGCGAGTCTTTGCGGCGAACAAACAATTAAATACACCCGCAAACCTCAAGGGGTATCGCCAAGCGGTAAGGCAACGGACTCTGACTCCGTCATTCCGAAAGTTCGAATCTTTCTACCCCTGCCAAACAAGAAACACCCGAAGCGGTGTTTTTTGTTTGGGAGCGGGTAAGGAAGATTCGATGAGCCCATGGAACGAAAAAGAAGAGGAAAAACAGTAAAAGAAAACATAATATCAAGAAAAAGGAATGAAATTCGGCGATAGTTCGCTAACCGCT
>NZ_CALPCE010000010.1 GCF_943192945.1 Anaerocaecibacter muris | reverse complement strand
CGAGCGATAAACTAAACTTGTAGAAGTCCCCGCAAACCCGCGTCGGAAACCGGTTCGATTCCGGTCATCTCCACCATAACAAGCAAATACGCACCCTATATTTTGTTAGGGCAAGTGTTCGCAATCAATGTAAAACACCGCTTCGAGTGAGGCGGTGTTTTGTCGTTATTTATTCTTTAACTGATAGATAGAACTTTCAATCTGCGTTGTGAGCCATTCTTCAATGTCTGTGCCACTCTCTGTCATATAGTTAGTGAATTCGGTAGAGAGCTGCGCTCTTGCGGCTGTACGGGCTTGATTTAGGGCTTCTCTTTGCGCTTCGGGTGTGAATTCACCTTTTGCTTTGAGAGTTTCCACGAATGTTTGATATGTAGCCTGTACAACGCTTGTAACGGAGCTTATCGCTTGATTGAGAATAGCACGGAGCTTATCATTCTTAATCTTCGTATTGAGCCACGCCACCAAAACGCTTACCGCCCACGATGCCAAGCCCGTGAGAATAACGCTTACGACACTAATGATAATAGATTGCCAAGTCATACTGATACCTCCTTGTTTTTATATTAAAAGCGCGATAAGTGCGCCAAGTATGCCGCCGATAACCGTTGTAATAATGCAACTGATAATTGTGCGCTTATAATACTTTGCGTTATCGGCAGGTTCGGTTTCGAGTTTTTTCAACCTTTCGCCTTGCTCTTTCTGTTCGTCAAACATATAGCCCATATTGATGGCAAGTTTATTGACGGATTGTGTGAGTTCTCCGATTTCAGATTGTTTCTGTTCGACTTCCTCAACACGATGCTTTAACGACTTGATTTCGTGGTCGTGGTCGTTAAGTTTGAGTGCAATCTGCTGTTCGTTCATTATGAAGTACCTCCTTAAAGAATTCGTCCGAGTTTATTTTGCCGCGCTCTAAACACCTGTACCACAATTCGCAGGGCGTAGAACACGGTTTGTTTTTGCTTTCACAGGCTTTACAGATATTCTCAATCGTGAGTAACATTTTGCACCCCGTAATATTCTCTTGCGAATGTTTTACACGCCGTTACATAAGCGAGATATACGGCGTATTCTTCATTCTCGCTGTCGGTGATACCTTTACGCATAAGCGATATTTCATCGCCGGGAGTGTATTTCAACGCCACTAACGCCGAAACCATATCATCGTAGTTGTCAACGCTTACGGTTTCAAGGTAAAGACGGTATTCATATTCCGTGTGCTTTTTATTGCTTTCACGATCCGTTACAGTTACCTTTTGTGTGTTGTCGGTATGGGTAAGTTCATACACATTTCCGAAAAGGTGGTTGATGTCAAACTGCTGCGGCGAGTTTACCGCCCGTGTAATATTTCCTGCTTTCATTTCTGATAATCTCCTTTATTTTTGATAAATTTATTTTACCGTTAATGTGGTTGCGCCTTACATTTTCGCTATCGGTGTGTTTCAAATAGCCGTTGTAAGACATAAACGCTTGACAATTCTTCGGCGTATAATGACCTTTTTGCAAGCTACGGATATTTCGTAACAGGCGTAGAAAGATTGTTTTGCGTATAGTAGTTTTATATCGAAAGAACTTGAACCCAACAAAATCGGTTGCCCTGTGTTCTCTCGACCGTTTTGGTCGCTCTTTCTTATCCTTGAGGTACGGCATTTTGTAAACCTGCCAATTATATTTCAATCGTAACCCAAGTTTTACATTTAGAAATTCTGCCATTTTCTTACGATCTTCGTGAAGCTCTCTTTTGTTGCCGCAATACATAACCATATCGTCCATATACCGAACAGAATGTGTAATATGCAAAGTTTCTTTGACATAACGGTCGTTAGGAGTAAGATAAAAATTAGCAAGCGGAGCGGAAGTATAAAAACCTATCGGAAGTCCTGCGCCTTTGAAAGCATAAATTATTTTCGCAAGTATCGCAATAATCCGTTTATCTTTAATTTTCCGTTCGAGCATTTCAACTAATTTTTCTTTATCTATGCTCGCATAATAGGATTTAACATCCACTTGTAGGCAATATTTCGTACCCTTTTCATCTTTAAGCATTCTTTCAACTGCGCGTTTCGCATAGTGAGTTCCACGCCCTTTGATAGATGCACAAGAATACTCATAGTACGATTTCATTAAAACTTCGCCTACGATTTGCATAACCGCCCAATGGGCGCAGTGGTCGGGAAAGAATTGAGGTTTGTCTAATTCACGCTTTTTGCCTTTTGTTCCCTCGTAGGTAATTCCACGTTCACCATCGTGAAATTCTGCATCGGGATCGAGAAGAAATTCCTGTAAGCGTTCTGCCGCCTCGTCTAAATGCTCCACATACCACGCAACGCTTTTTCGTCTGCGCTTTTTCTTGCTTGCATTTAAGATTGCACGTTTGCAATTCTCAATGTCAGCAATTTGTTCTAATGTTATTTTTGCTCTATTCATATAACCGTTGTTCACAAGATGAGAGAAATTACTTTCTCTTTTCGCCTAATGCGCTTTCGCATCTTTCGACCTACTAACACACCTTTGCTTTGACGATATTTCTCCCAAGAGGGACGGGGATTGTGAGGTATAACCAAGTTTCATAGAAAAGAGATAGGCGCGCACCGATATTCCAATTCGAGTTGCCGACCGTATTATTCAGATTCCAATACGACAGACCGCAGTCACGACCGTTATTCAGATTACCGCCACACTCACAAACCCCGTGTATATTAAATATGTTATTTACGCAGCACAAAGGGGGAGAACCCCCTTAAAATCCCCCCTACAAAGACCTATGAGAAAGGCGCGCACCGATAAACCAATACGAGTAGCCGACCGTACTATACAGATACCAAAACGACAGACCGCAGTCACGACCGTTATACAGATAACCGCCAAAGAAAACGGTTCTTGCCCCACTTGCTACCCATACATAATCTGCATAATAGGTAGCATCAGAACCGCCGACAGCGGTCGGGAGAATAACTTCGGGATGTTGTGCATCATATCCCATAGTCTTGACATATCCGTTTTCCGTAGTTACAGAATAATTTACCGCACTGAACGCTTCGTTTGTGTTCGGAGTGCTTGTTTCCGTCCATTTTTGCAGGTCATCACATACATAGGGAACATAATCAAGAATAGTAATATCAAGAACGTGCTTCCATTGATTTCCCCATAAATTTTCGATTCCGAGCATTTTGAACGAATGAAGTTTATCGTTCGCTACCGTGCCGTGTAAACCATTGATCACATCCGTTTGTCCGGGCATAATAAGGTTGGATTCATCCCACGAATTGTCCGTATGTCCGTAATATCCTGCATCGCTGTTTTTGGATGCAAGCTGTATGTAAATTAACGGTTGCCAAATTTCCGTAATTTCGCTTGCGGTGGTAATGCAATAGAATTCACGGGTTAAATCGGTTATACCGAGTTTGGAGTGCCACGCCTTTGCCCTGTCAAACGCCGCCGTCCTTGTAAGGCTTCTTGCAAGCGTAGAGCCGCTTTTCGAGTTAAGATAGGTTACGCCGTCAATCGTTTCCGTACCGCCCTCGTAAACGGCAATATCGACATATTTCCAATTAGGTAGGAACGCTTTCGGAAGTCTGTAACCCGGTTGAACCTGTTTTCTGCATACCCAAATATACTCATAGTTTCCTATGGTTTCTTTGAGATAGTAGAACCTACTGAAACGCCTGAAAACATTTCCTGCGGCATCCGTCCAAAGTGCAGGATTAAACAGGTCATAAGCCGCAAACGGACAGTTTGCATTTCCGTTGTTAATGTTTCTTGTAAAGGTGATATTCCAAGCGGAAATAACCCCATTTTGCCTAATAACACGCTCACCTGCGGAATTGCTTGCACCGATAGTAAAACGCACTCCGTATTCGATTGAATCGTTACGGATCGCCGCACCTAATCCTTGAAGTGCAGCTACAATGTCTTGCCCCGTTTCGTCCGTCATAATTCTATGTTTTTCGGTTGATGTTGACATAATTTTTTGCTCCTTTTAATTTGTTGATTTATCTTGATAACAGGGATAACCCTCGTCATCGTAGAAGAAAGTTATTTGCATAGTAGCGGCTATTGCTTCTATGTTTGCGGCGTTTTCAACCACTTCATTAGCGGCATCGGTAGCTGTTTCCATAGCCGATTTCAAGGAGTTGAAAGTCTGTTGCCGTTGCGTTTCCGCCGTAACACGGGAATTTTCGGCAGTTACACGCCCAGCTTCTGCGGCAGACATATTGGTATTAAGCGTTTGCACTTGCAGGATAAGCCCTGTAAGCACATCGTAATTTTCATCTTCCGTAACAGCGTTCCCGTCATAGGCGGCAGGTTGTACCCGTATGATGAATTCAAGCGTAGTCAAACGGTTATCGCCCGTAATCATAGATATATCCGCTCGAACTTCACCATCTCTTTCTAACGCCCAATAGGGCAACGGTACTTTAACTTTACCGTCAATGACAGAACCGCTGAATGCCGCCTGATAATCGCTTGTAGCTTCTCCGTCATTGTGCGGTCGTTCAAAGTTAATGGTTATTGCAGAATTCGCATCAACCGTCATAGCTTTGCCGAGATTCGTGATAGTTGCTAAAATGTAACGGGTTGCTTTGTCGTACTGTTTAGCCAAGATAGCCGCAAAGATATTTTCCCGTGCAACATCTATTTCAAGCTCTCTTACAATTTCGTTAGCCATTTGCATCCTCCTTAATAAAATCTTCGATTATGGCAATATCGAGAACGGATAAAGTTAAATTTTGCAATTCGTCCAAAGTGAACGATATATCCGGTACGGTAACTTCAATATTGTTCAGTTCTTCGATTGCCTTTTTGAACTCATCGCTTTTTTCAAGGACGATATTCCCATTATTATCGAGAACGAATTTCCCGTTTTCGTCCTTTTTACCGCAGTCTTGAAGTAGCTCACGGAATTTTGTGTTGAAAAATTCTTCTTCAAATTCTATCGCTTTGATAAACTTCAAGAGCTTGTACGATAGACGGGGCGGTAAGCGCATCCGAATAAAGGGAGTGAATACGCCTTTGATTTTTAGTAATTGTCCGATTTTCATATTTACCTCCTATTAAACTACGATCGTGCCACCGCCACCCGATGAGCCACCTGACGAATTTTTCCAAACTAACGGTACTACATTTCCGCTACCTGCATTCGTCCGTAAATCATTTATGCTTCCCTCAATTATGCGAATTTCAAATATAGGAACAGATGTTCCCTGCGACACGGCGGCATAGTGTTCGTAGTTTTCAAATCCAAAGAAGATTACTACTGTGAATGCACCTGATGAACTTGCCGGCATTCGATTGTCTGTATCTTGAATTTCAAAAAGCGGATAATACTTATTGTGATAATAAGGGCGGTTTAATATTGTCGCACCCGATGTTTCTTTGATTTTTGTTTCGATAACCCAATTATCGTGGAGAATACACCTTGCTTGACTGAATTCAACCCAACCGGCGTGGGATATATCTTCTTTGTTATTTAGTTGATTTTCGCTACCGAATTTAATGGTGTTAGTAATCCAATGATAATACTCTGTAAACGAGGGGGATATAAACACGCCATCATTAGGTTGAAGCTCCGTTCCGCCCGATGAAGCGTATAATGCACCGTCCCGTAAAGTAAATCCACCGATAGTACCCGATACTGCTTCAATAGAACCTTTTACCGTCAAGCCGTCCGCCGTTACCTGCATAACGGTTTCGTTGTTGGATTTGAGCGTAAACCCATCCGCCGTTAAGCTCCACGAAAAAGACTGATCGTTTCCGCCTGTTGCGCTTACCTTTGCGGCTATTGCATCGGCAGTTAATGACAGTTGAGAGCTTAACGCCTGTTCCGCACCTGTTGCACGGGTTACTTCGGCGGTTATTGCATCCGCCGTTGCGCTAATGCGTGAACCGAGAGCTTCTTCCGCTTCCGTAGCCCGTGTTACCTCAAGCGTGATAGCTTCCGAAGTCTGCTGGATGGTGGAAGATAAAACTTCTTCCGCACCTGTTGCACGGGTTACTTCGGCGGTTATTGCACTTTGCAATAAACCATCTGCCGCCGTAAACTCCTGCCGTACTTCTGCCATACCTGTCGCAATTTGCTTTTTAACTTTTTGTACAACAACGGCTTGTTGTGTATTCAAAGGATTTTGATTGCTATAAGAATTTTTCTTAACGGTTTCACCTTTACCTGCAATTTCGTTCGACATATTCATTTTGAACGTCGTATTCGTAATAATTGTGTTATGTGCTACCTTATTTTTATCTGTATAGGAAATGCAGTCTAACGGATAAAGGAAAGGCATAGGCTTAATTGAGCAGGAATAAGGGCGGTAGGTAAATCCTCCGACAACCGCATACAGTTTTTCGACAACGCTTTCAAAATCGTGAGTAATGAGTTTATTACCCATAATGTTGAACGCATAGTCATCCGTGCCTTTTAGATAGACACTATCGTTTTCATCGGTTATCTGAATACCCGTTATGGTAACATCGTTTTCGTACAGATCAGAAGAATATCTGTCGGACGGTGTAATATTTATATCCGTGCTTGAATACCATTCCAAGCGCAATTCGCCGTTCCAATCAATGTAGGCGCAAGTACCCGTAAGTTGTGCCGCCCATTGTATGAGCTGCCTATATGTCAATTCTTCGTCCACTTCGGGTACATAGGTTATCATATAATCGTAGTTAGGTAACTGCGTTAAATCGGTATGCAAAGGAACACCGCAGGTCGTACAGCAGGTTTCGATTAAGGTTTTCACCGATGCCGGGAAAATATTTCCCGTAACAACGGTATCAAACTTCACCATCCTATCGAGCGCGGAAAGCGTAATGCTTGTAAGTTTGCGCGGCGGATCGTCAATGGTAAAAAAACCGCACGGAATCCACTCAATTTTTGCGTTTTCCCATTTACCTGCATCCCATTTTTTAACGCCGATTTTTACTTCTAATTCGGCATCTTCAAATACTTCGTCTGCGAAGCGGTCATCAGTATTTTCGAGCGTAAGCGAAAGTTCCGCCGCCACCGCAGAACCGAGTTCAAGTTTAGTATTAGATACGCAATATCTATCAATGGATAATCCACCTTGACGAATGTCCGATTCCGTTAAAGTGAACGTGCGGTTTTTGCCGTGAAAAATAATTTCCACGACCTGCCTGTAATTTTCTTTATAAAGTTTTTTTACATATTCGGAAATAGGGTACATTATTTCCTCCCATCGCGCTCGATAAGGTTGAAAGATATTTTCGACCACACTCCGAGTGCGGCATTATAAAGGGGAGAAGTACGGTTGCCGACATAAAATTTTGAAGTAACGAATTTTCCCTGCATAGCATCGAGGTATGTAACTTTTATATATTCGGGATTGAACGCTTGCAAAATTTTAGCGGCATCCGCTATTGAAACATTTTGCCACGAAAGCTCTATACCTACCACTTGCCCGATGCGCTTCTTATCCATAACGGTATCTTCGGTTCGTCCTGCATCGGAAGCGGAAATGTCTTCGAGCTTCCATTGATAGGCGGAGGGGCAAGGTATAGCGTGTCCGTCAACAGATTGAATAGGATTGAATTCATCTCTTTCGTCCATACCTTACACCCCCACACTAATAACGGTTTTACCATCACGGCGGTTTTTACGCTCTGCCGCAGTAATAATGGTTTCGCCTTTAATCTTTCCGTTAGGATCGACAATCTGAATAGTCCAATCGCCGCCTTGCCCGCCGCTTTCTTCCATAGCTTCTTTAACGCCTTGTTTAATGCCTCCGATAATCTGCATATTGTTAGCAACGGCAGTTTTACCGTTGGAGAATTCTCCGACAAGCTCCGTATGGTTAGCCATAAACAGCCCATCTTCAACCATACCGCCATTAGCGTGTGCAGGAACATCAACTTCAAATTCGGAAACGCTCCCTAAATAGGATTTTATCATTTCGAGAATTGCTTGCTGTTCTTCGTAGGCTTCCTTTCTTCCGTAATAACCCCAATCGTATAACCACGCAAAACCTGTTTTATACCAAGCTCTTTCGTCTTCCATAGCGTTAGCATTTAAGGCAGAATAGATAGAGTTGATAACGGCATTCACTTGATTATTTACTTCGTTTAAGGAAGCGTTGTAGCTTTCTGCAAGGGCGGCTAAATCATCTTGACTGAACAGGTCGGGATAAAGCGCAATAAGCTGTGTAAGAGTGCTTACATTCGATGCGTAGCTTTCTTTCATTGTTGCTATGTACTTGTTGCGTTCTTCGGTTAATTCCTTTAATACTGATTCAACATCTTCCTTGTTGAACCCTGCAACCGTACCTTTTTTGAGCATCTCATCCAAAGTCATTTGCCAACCGACAGCGGCACTCTGATCCGTAAGAGTATAGGTATCTAATTCTGCACGCAGTTCTTTTAGGCGGTCATACTGTTCGGGGGTATAATTTCCGCCATTATTGCTTATTTCGTTCAACAAACTTTGATATTCGGCGTTAATACCCGTGATTTTTGCGCTTAATAAATCCTGCGCCACCTCAAGCGAGTTTACCAATTCTCCTAAACGGGCGGTGAGTTCGGGTGTGATATTCATATTGATGCCCGTAGCGATGCTTGCCATTAGAGAACCGATGGCAGCTTCATTGACTGCATTCGCCGCTTCTGCTAAATCGTTAAAAGCATTACTTAAATTCTCAATGGTTTTTGCACTCATTTCACCGTTTTGCACCGCAGCCCACAGGGTGTTATAGTTGATAGCCGCTGTGTTCAATTCTGAAATTGTATCTGCGAGAGTTTCGTTCCATTCCTGTTGCTTGTCGATACCGAGAGCATTGAAATAGCCGTAAAGAGCGGTGGTTACTTCGTCAATAGCTACGCCTGATACTTTCCAAAACTTTTCCATTTCACGGTCTTTTGCCGCTTCGCTTACAGCTTTTATCCCGGCAACAACTCCTGAAATAACGGCAACAACCGCCGCTATAATCAATCCGACCGGTCCCCACATCGCATACATAGCAGCACCGACAATAGCTAACACGGGTATCAATTCGAGTAAGCCCTGTCCGACTGATTTTGTACCTTTAACCATTGAATAAAGCGCATCATAACAAACAAACGCCTCAACCGCTACCGCCGCAATAGAGATACCTGCTTTTTGCCAAGTTTTTGCGTTTTTAAGATACTTCCAAAGGTTTTTAATACCGCCGCCGAGCTTCTTGAAGAATCCCAATACATTCACGCCTTTTATAGCGGAAATAAGTAAAACCACGCCCGTAGTGAGAGCGGCAATTTTTCCGATAGAAGCCGCAATATCCCAACCGCTAATATCAACTTCTTCAAACATTTGAGAAGCATCAACGGCGGAAGTGTCCTGCTGTCCTAAAATATTTAATTCATCGAAACCCGTAGTCGCTCTCTTTACTTCGTTGAGCGCACCTGCGTAGTCCTGCGCATATTTCTTTGCTTTAATGAACGTACTTTGCCCGTTAAGAGCTGCTCCGAGATAGCCAACACTATTAGTAATGTCAACGAGTATATCGCCGATATTTATCATTGTCGGTAACAATGCCTGTAAAGCAGGAAGTAATGCAGAGCCGACCGCATTTTTCATATACAGGAATTCAGTCTTATATCCCGACATTACGGAATTTGCCTGTTCACTAAACTTTGCGATATTTTGAATTCCATCCGTTGCCGCCTGTGAAATTTTAGATAACAAGAAACGAACTATTCTATAAAACGCAACTCTTTTGAATTGTGCGAATAGCTTTTTGAATTTACCTGCGGATTTGGTAGATTCATTTCCAAGTTCGGAAACCGCATTTGTATTTTTATTTATCTGCTGTTCTAACGACTGATACTGTAAACGCACGGAGAGCAACTGTTTTTGAAGATTATCCCAAGCAGATAAATCTATATTGCCGTTTTCGACCATACTATTGAACTTTTCTTTAAGTATTTCCGCCTGTAAACGCAAACGCTCAAATTTATCGTCTAATGTATCTGCGAGATTGTTTCCTGCAATAAAAGTTTTGTCATCCGAGTAGAAAGTTGATTTCTCGCCTAATGCGGTTTTAAGCCTATCCCGTGCTGCATTCAAAGAGCCGACAGACTGTTCAAAACTATCCGAGATGGATTCACATTCGCTCTGCATACCGTCAAGCCAATCCGGGCGAGTGATTTCTGTCGGTTGCCCGAAATTTTCAACGGCTTCACGCACTTCTTCGCTTGCACGCTGTACTTCTTCAACCGTTTCACCGAGCGGAGCTGTTACATTTTGCGTTTCGATAGTAGGCGCAGGAATAACAATTTCGCTTATCTTTTTGCCGCTTCTTTGTAATTCTCTTATGTATGCCGTAACAGCAGCAAGCTGTACGGAAAGATTATCAAATTGAATGCGCGCTATACCTTGTAACTGCTTTTTAACAGCTACAAGGTTGGCGGATTTCCCGATTTTATCGAGTTTTTTCAACGAAGATACTAACCCGTTTAGGTTTTTAGCCGCATCGGTGGCGGACGATGTTATTTCAATTTGCAACGAATCTATATTTTCTTCGCCCGGCATAGTTTGTACCTCCTTATTGTTTTTTCTGTAACGCTTGTTGCGCTTTCGAGAGCATTATTGCTCTCATTTTTTCATATCGAGCTATCCTTTCAGCTTCTTCACGCTGTTTAGCTTCCTGCTCCGTCAAAGGTATAGGCTTATCAAGATACGGGATAGGTTTAGTACCCGGTTTGGCGAAAGCGTGAAGAACAGGAGCGGCATCAATAAGTGCCTGATATACATACAATCCCTGTAACCATAATTCCTCGTTTTTCCGTTTTTTCTGCAATTCGTTAGCTTCGCGATAGGCTTTAACAAGTGTACAATCGCTATCCCAAAACTGTTCCGCTGTCATACCGATAGAAAGGTAAAAGGGAAAGATTTCGTCAAACTGTTGTGTGTAAGTTTTAAGGGGAGCAGGAGCAGCACTCCCACCCCCCTTGATTTCTTTTACGGGCAACGAACAACTTACTAATTCGTTGTCCACGATATGTTTCCCTCGTTGGATTCGGGTTCGTCCATAAGGGCAACGATGGGTTCGTTATACATATCCGCAAGGGTTTCAAACAGCTTTTCCCTGTCCGTCATCCTTGCAAATATTCTGTCGATTACTTCCTGCTTGATAAACTTGTGATGCGCAAGGAACGCGCCTCTGAAAAGTGCAGGGAGAATACTTATCGGCTTGTCTGCGACCTGCGAAAGAGTAAATCCCTGATTTTCCATCGTCTTGATAGTGTTGCGTGTGAATTCAAGGGTGTATTCGTTTCCCTCGAAAGAAAATTGAATAGTCTTTGCCATAATTCACCTCGTTTTAGCTTCCCGATGCCGTTTCATCTACGGCGATGGGTTTTGTAGGCGCGATAGTGATTTTGATTTCCTGTATCTCGTTCACGCCTTTGCCGACAATGCCTGCGCTCAAATAACCTGCGAATTTGAACTTTCCGTCCACGCCCGTAGGGGTAGGAACGCCGTTCGCATCTTCCGTTCCGCCGAACCAAACCGCAAATTGAGTTTCTTGTCCTTTCAACGCCCTTAAAGCGGTAAAGTCGGTAAGCGTATAATTTGCGGTGAATTCCATTGAATCGCTTTCCTCGATGCCCTCCTCATAAGTACGGGCGCGATCCGACAGCGTAGTTTTTTCCAACGCTTCGGGAACGGGGAATAAATCGGGAAAGTCCTTAATATTAATGAGCTTTTCCCAAGTAACGGCATTTCCGGTTCCCACCGTGCCTTTCATCAGAAAGGATTTGTAACTGTTCATATTTTACCTCCGATAAAGTTTTTTTTCTGTTGATACAACAGCGGCATACCGCCCGATAAGACAATAAACGCCGCTACCTACATCGTTTACAGGTGTTCGGCTTTTGCGAGTAAATCCCAAAGAGAGAAGTACATCATCCGCCACCTTAAAAATGTTTTTGCATTCGGTCTTATGACCGCTTTTTTTGTTCGAGAAAACATATACTTCGTACATAACCCTTGCGTGGTTTTCATTACCGCCGCTGTCTTGTGTTTTCTCATAAGAATAGTTATCCGCTTCGTAAATGCTTGCGCAAGGAAATTCAGACGGGGCGGCAACGGGATCGCCCGTAACCGTAAGAGAGGGGAATTCAGCTTTTAGTGCATTATAAACTTTCGTATAAACGGCGTTTTCTATGTCTATCACCCGAATACCTCCTTTGCAATCTTTAATAATTCAGACCGCATTTTTTTACTTGCTTCCCACATACAGCGGTTTGCAGGATTACCGTGTGTAAAAACCAAACCCCGTGCTGCCATATTAGGATCGTGCGGTTCTTCACCGTTTGTTCCCGGTTCGCCTTGATAAAACCAAAAATCGTTCTTACCCCTGTGATGCCCGTAGCCGCCACGTTCATACCCAAATTCTTCGGCTTTCTCGTGCTGCGGTGTTCCGTAATGAACGCCCGTGCCAAATTCAATAAACAGAATAGAGCTGCCGCTTGCTTTAACAATAATGGTATTATCATTTACCCATTCGGGTTCGTGAACGACCACATCATTTTCACCGTCATACTGCGCTTGCTCAAACTGAATTGTCGCTTCCGCTGTGCCTGTTTCCGCAATACGGCGTAAGAATTCCTTTTGCTTTTTTTCAAGCGATTTTTGGTATTCTTCAACCTGCTTTAACGCTTCGGATATGTTCCCGATACTAACCTTTATTTTCATTTGCGTTCACCTTGCTTATGGCGATTGATACGCTGTTCAAGGATTTTGCGACCGCTTTAACGATGTAGTCGTGGTCGGGAGTTTCACCAACCGTAGGGGGCTGTGCGATTATATCGAGGCAGAGGAGGGAGTTCGTGTCGATAGGACAAGTTATGTCATCAAGCACGATTACCTTATCGTAGATAATATTCGTGCCAAAAAGTTCGACCTGTGCATCTCCGCTCCCTGCCGAGATATTCGCTTTACACTCAACGGGTTCAAGGTATGTAACGGCATTTTCGCCCGTATAGTTCCCGTCATCGTCCGTTACAGGTTGTTTTCCGCCGTAGAGATAGTAGAAGAACGTCTGCTTGTTTTTCTTTAAGCAACGCATTTACATCACCCCACAAAACGGAATAATATCCTTTAACATATCTTCGGGAACATCCGCACTTGCATAGGTACGGTCTATGCCGTTTTCCTTATGTGCCGTTTCGCCCTCTGCTCCGCGCTTCCCAAGCAGGTAACACGCAATCGAAATTTGAGTGCGTATATACCTGTCGGGAATTTCCGTTTTACTTGTATCAAACGGGTAGAGGCGGTTGAGAATTTTATCGGCGGCAAGGGCAAGATAGGTGGATAACACGGCATCGCTTTCATCCCCGTCATACATATTTTTCAGTAATTCGAGTTTTTCATTGTCGGTCATATTACCCACCTCCCGTTAATTAGTTTCCTGCCGCTTCGCCGATAGTAAGCGTAAATTCCTTGCTTACCACGCCGTAATCGTTGGATGCGATGACGGAGAACACATACTCACCAATGGTGGTAGGCGTACCCGTAATTTTACCCTTATCGCTCATAGACAATCCGGGCGGCAGAGTGCCTCTTTCGATTTCGGCTTTAACCGTTGCCGTACCCGTCAAGGTAAGCTGTTTGGTGTAAGCCGTGCCTTTCGTACCTGCGGTAAGCGCACCTGCGGCTTCGGTTATACCTGCGCCCGTATTGCTTGCGCCCTTGACGATTCTGACAACCTGCGTTTCGTCCGTAAGAGCAGGAAGGAAGTATTTACGGGAATAAACCTTGTTCAAACGAACATTGGGATCTCTTTCCTGTTCAACTTCCGTACCTTTCTTAACGAAATAAGTAACGGCTTTTCTCGTGCCGATTACGATATATCCGTTGGGTGCATCTTTTTTGGTGTAAAGGTTAATACCTGCGACCGTGCCGATATAACCCGTCCTTACAAACGCTTCCACATACTTCAAATCGTCTTTGAGTTGCTTACGAAGCTCTGCGGTATGCGCCGCATTGACGAAGCCAAACACTTCGATAGCCTTTCTTGCATTTTCGTCTTCGGGCAAATCAAGTTTCGCCGCCGCATCCACGAATGCCGCAAAATCGAAGTTTGCGGTAGCAACGGAAAGAGTTGCTTTGCAAAATTCCGTCATAACGCGCTTCTGCGAATTATTGAACATATCCGTAGTCATATGACCGATACCCGTAGGTACGACCATAGGATCGCGCATCTGTTCCTCATCGTAATACGGAAAACGGTTCTGCAAAAGCAAAACTTTATACTGTTCTTCCGCATAGTTTACTTCGATGTTTTTGGAGTTGCCCTCGCCCATTTCAAGGCGTTCCGTTCCGTCCGTTGCTCTGTATCTGCGAATCTTCTTAATATCGCCGGCAACGCCCTCCAAAGTTTTATCTACCGTAACGAAACGGAGCAGGTCGAGTTTGGAGTTATACTGATCTTCAATCTCGTTAGCAAGCACCTCGTTATCGTAGATAATGTGATTGTGATTAAGTGCCATAATGTTTATTCCTCCGAATTAAGTTTTTTGTATAAGGTGGGATTTTCCGTTGCCAATTTCTGTTTTTGGTCGAGCGGCATAGCACGATAGGCTTCTTTCGTTATGCCGTCCGTTCCGCCGCCGGGAGGGGGATTGGGAGTGCCTTTCATAAGTTCGGCTTTAATTTGCGAACGTTGCGCCTCGATGAATTTCTTCTGATTTGCAAACAGCTTCGCCGTATCTCCATCCACCATAGCCTGTGCGGTTTCGGTAGCAAGTGCCTCATCGTAACCCAACGCTATGAGCTGTCCTTTGTTTGCAGCTAATGTTTTTTCTTTGCGGAGTGTTTCGAGTTCCGTCTGCATAGCCGCAAGTTGCTGTGCTTGTTCTTCCTTTTGCTTTTCTTCTTCGGTCTGCTTTTCGCGCAATTTACGCTTATAATCAGCCGCTTCGGTGTTGCTTTTTGAAAGAGCCGTTGTCAACCTTTCGATTTCCTTTTTGGATTCTTCATCCGCCGGAAGTTCTGCTTTTGCAAGAGCCGCTTCGATTTCCGCCGTAGTCATTCCGTCCTTATAGGAATCACCGAGAAGTTGTTTGAGTGAAAGTGCCATAAATACCTCCTGCGATTAAAGTCTTCCCTGACTATTTTTTCCGTTTTACCGTCTTTTCTTGACCTTGCGATTAAAGTCTTCCCTGACTAATCAACTCTGTCGAGTTTAATTTCTAAAAATAAAAGGTTACAAGCAAAACGCTCATAACCCTTGTTGGTTGTTTCCTGCTAACCGTTTATAGCAGTCTTTATTTTTACCTGCCGCTTAATTTCGATAACGACAATATTGTTTTTTTCTCGTTTGACCTCTGCGGTATTACCTCGCTTAATTATATCGAGAGCGATTTTAACCCATTCATTATTCGGAATTTCCATCGTTTTTACCGTCCTTTTTCTGCTCTTTTGCCATAGCTTCTTCCCGTTCAAGAGCTTTTTTCTCCTGCATTTCGGCGTATTCGGCACTCATTTTATAGGCAAGCTCCGCATCGGGGAACATTCCACAATGTTGGAACGCTAAAAGCGGATGAATTTTCCCGTTATTGAGCATCGTGGTTAAAACGGTAGATTTGTTGGAAATATTCTCATAGTTGCGGCGCGTAAACCTAACATCAACTTGCGATACTTTCAAATCTAAACCACTTATTGTTTTAGCTATATCCAAAGCAATTCGTAAAAATGCTTTTTCCGATCGTTTGAACATAAGCTCCGTGTCTTTTGCTTTTGCTTCCGCAACTTCCCAACCATCACGCATAATTACCGCAGAACCCGTGTCGGAAGTAGAGCTGCCGCCATTACGGTTAGGCATTCCGCAAATAGTAAGTATCGTTTGGTACATATCGTTGAGAATTGTTTGGGTGTTTGTCTGATTGAGTTCAGGCGTAATGTAATCGACATCCGCAGGATTATCAGAAGTGGACTTGAACTTAATACCACCCAAATCTTTCAATTCCTTAAATTGTTCGGGTGATATATCAACATTGACAAATTTAATAAGTGCTTGAATGAATTGCTCCAATCCGTTCAATCTATCCGATACGGTCAAATTGTAGGCATCGAGTAGAGGAATAACAATTTCAAATGCGCCGAGCCGAGCCGAGTTTGCAGGGTATTCAACGATTGGGATAGTATGTAAAATATGCGGTTCGTTTTTTACTATACTGTCATTGACTATTTCGTAATAATCCGTTTCAGTATAAACACTATAAACGACCGTTTCATCCGAGCGTTTCACAAACTTAACCCCCATAACAGGCTTGTTTCCAAGCCCGTTATGATATACGACAAATGTTTGTCGGGGATCAAGCGTGTAAATATGGAAAGGAGAATCGTCCGTACCTCCATCTTTATTCGGTAGAATCATCCGATAGGAAGTTCCGCAAATGGTAAACCAATCGGCAAGCTCTTTATCCTTTGATGCTTTATCTTCCGAATACATAAACTCATTAAGTTGCGTGATTTTTTCAGTAGCCGTCTTATCATTAGAACTTCTGCTAACATATTGCAAAGGTTCTCCAAGAAGATAACCGACCTTAAAGGAAGTGATTTCGTTCGCCCTGTTCACAACGATTTTGTTGTTAATTTCGGGGCGAGTATCTTTCACACGGTTTAGAATAGGTTGAACACCGTTATTGTACTGATAAAGATAATCGATGCAACTTTGATTTATGTTATGGGTAGTAAGAGCCGCTTTCAATACCGATACAATATTCTTTTTTGTGATGACATCGACATCGGTAAAAATCACTTTACGACCGACTAAATCGGTTCTCGGTTCGACAGACACGGCACTTACCTCCTTAAAATTTTTTCGAGCGCATTATAGCACAAAAATATTATAGTTGTCAATGGTTTACTTTAATTTTGGTACGAAAAGAACCATTAGAGAATATTTTATTAAAAAGGACGGCGGAAAATTTCGGGTTTTCCACCGAAAGTTCCATCTCTCATTTCAACAAGCATCGCCAACGAATCGGGGGCATCATCGTTTTTGTTTTTGCCTGTAATTTTGAAAGAAAACAGGTTCATCATAAATTGACTATACTCCTTTGAGCGTTTCCCTTGCTCCAAAAAGTAGAATTCCCTTATTTCGGGAGCTTTATCGAAAATACGAAGTTCCTTTTTCTTCGTGGTTTGCGCTCGTTTCGAGGTAATATTCAACCGATAACCCTTTTCTTTTAATCGAGCTTCAACCCATTCTTGATATTCTTCGCCGCCGTTATTAGCTTCAAATTGAGCCGCCTGAACTTTGTTTCGCAGTACAAGCTCAACTACCATAGGACGGGTGATTTTTTTATCACCTGCATTAAAGACTAAATCGTGAATGAACACATCGTTATCATACTGAAACGCAACGGGAGCGGAAACAAAATCCCCACCACCGAACGCAGGATCGCAAGCCATAAAAATACGGTCGGGTTCTCCGTCCGGGAGTATGCCATTATAATACCGCAGGTCTTCGGGAGCGAACAAAGTTCCATCACGTTCAATGGGTTCTCCCATATATTGAGCGTTCCACGAAGCAATATCGTTGTTTCGTTCAAAGGATGCGCGGCGTTGACGATAATATTCCGTAGAAAATCCAACTCCATATTGATAATCAAAGTTAGATTCGTCCGTTTCGGGATCAAGAGCAGGAATATTGATTATTTTGTAACGGACAGTTGCGTATGTAGGATCGTTTATGAGCAAATCCATTCTTACACCGGCAGGATCGACCATCGACCATCTTGTACCAACCCATAACCTTTTTGCATTTTCCTTTGCACGGGGAATAAGGTTATTATCGACTTTGAACCACGCACTTGCAAGACGGTCTTTGTTCAGAGCTTCTTCAATACCGCCGATAAGGTCATCGCTTACCAAAAACCCGTTACAGTCGCAAGCACCGTTCAGCGTTCCGTAAAGAGAACGGCAGGTAAGTGAGGGATAACGCTTTTTTCTGTCTATATTAAGAATTTCATCTTTTGCATTAGTGTTAGCGATTTTACAATCCGGGAATATTTCGTGCCAAGTATAAGTGTAGCTGTCGTTGATTACCTCAAGCGCACCTGAATACATAGCGGCGGTGATAACATCCGAGTATGCGGAGTAAAGATTTGATAATTCCGAATTGCGCCCGACAATCCAAGTAAGAGCGAACATTATCAAAGTTGTTTTACCGACACGGGGAGGCATAGAGATAAACAGTTCGTCCAACTCATCATCGACAAGCTCTTGAATAGCATCAACCACTTCTTTTAACCGTTTGCGGCGCGGAAGATAAAATCGTTCCTGCGGTTTACGGTTGATTTCAAGATACTGCATATAACTATCAAACAGGTACGGAGCTTCAAAAAGTAAAGTTCGGTTTGACAATTTTACAAGTTTCGGGATAATACCGCCGCTTAACTGACGAATACTTTTTTCACATATCGAGCGAAGCATTGTGCTGTATGAGAGAGCTTCTTTTCGCTCATCGGAAATTGCCGCACGACAAAGAGAAAACAGGTCTTCGTATGCCTGATAGTCCGTAGGTGTCTTTTTGATTTTTGCGAGAATTTTTGCAATCAACAATTTATCCATATCTTTTCTCCAAAAAGAAAAGGCTATAAGCATTTTGCTCATAGCCCTTGTTAGCTTTTAATCACGCCTTTTTGCGTGAAGTATATTAAATTTAATCTTTTAATTCATATTCGATACGGTTCAATTCTACCACATAACCGCCTGAATAGTCAATGCCGCTCTTTTCCATTTCGGCTTCGTATTCGGAGTAAAATATATTCTCCGTAACGGTTTTACCTTGCCCGATGCCGCCAACAATCTGAAATTTATATTCTACCATTTGTTCGGCGGCGGTTATCCCGAAAATGAGATAAACCGAAATGGCATCCGCACTTGCATTACTTTTTATCACATAATAGTCGTGTTTCATAACCGCCGTGCCGTTAAGTATTGCTTCGAGCCGTTCTTCTTCGGTTTTGAATTTCATTTCTTCGTGCGTAATATGCGACACGGTGAAGTCATCTTTCCAAGTGCGCGGCTTCGGTTCGTCCGTACACCCAACAAAGAGCATAAGCACCGCCGCTAACAGACAAATTAAAAACGCTTTTTTCATATATTCACCTCGCTGCATAGTCTGTACCATTTGCTTTTTGAAATGTTGAGAGCTTGCATAGCTTCTACCGCCATAAGTTCGCCGTTCTGCACTTTACCTAAATACTCTGCAAAAAGCGGCACTTCGATTTTCCGCCGACCGTCCTTGTAGCCGGGCTTCTGCTTTGCGATAGCTTTTCCTGCATCCGTGCGCTCTTTGATTATTGCACGTTCAAATTCTGCAAAGGCAAGGAGCATAGTTACCATAAGATTGCCGATAGGGGTATCTTCTATCAATCCCATATTAAGAATATGGATTTTCACGCCTTTGCTTTTTAGGTAGTCGATATATTCTAAACCCTCTTTGGTGGAACGACAAAACCTATCGAGCTTCGTAACCACCACCGTATCACCTGCGGAGCAGCTTTCGAGAAGTTTCAAAAATTTCGGGCGTTCCTTTGCGCCGCTGTAAGTTTCTTCTATCACGGAAGCGGACGGGTAACGCTCTTTTATAGCGTTGGATTGATCTTCTTTTGAATTTCCTTGTTCCTGCTTCGTTGTCGATATGCGTACATATCCGTAAATCATTTTTCTTCACCGTCAACAATATACGCACCGTCAATACGCCCTGCTTTGCCACGAGGCATAATAACAAGGTCGTAATCGAGATAGCGGAGTATTTCAATCAACTTATCCGTACTGATATTTTCCATTCTTAATCTATCGCTCACCAAGCGAACTGATTTTTGCATTCTGTCGGCAAGTTTGGATAAGCCTACATTTTGGTTTTTCATAATATCACGCATAATTTCGTTAGCTTTCATAGTATTTCTCCTGTTCGTATAATATAGCACGATTATATTCGTAATGTCAAGAGTTTTTCGTAAATTTTTCCGAAAAAATTTTAAGAGTGATAATCAAAGTGATAAAAGTGAATGATTTTAGCGATTTTCCATAAACTCTTTTATATATTACTTCCTTATAGACACTTTTAGGGAAAAACTAAATATTATTCACTTTTTACACTTAAAGGCATCCTAAATAGGGTGTCTTTTTATTTTTTGCGAGTGCATACGGGGTTCACCCACCCACCTGCTCCGCCAAAATTCCCCCACGCCCGGCGGATCGCTGCCGGGTTGACAGCTCCGCAAACGCTCCGAAAATGTGCAAAAATGAAACGCAAAAAAAATTTACGAAAAAAATCGTAAAAAGTTTATAAAAACTGTTGACAATACGAATATAATCGTATATAATAAGCATATACGAAAATAATCGTAATAGCGGAGGCAAGTATGAAAAATTTTACAATTATAACGGGGCTTAATGACAAGGACACCAAACGCCAAATAATAAGCACCACGCAAGCGGAAAAGCGGATCGCCGGGATAATCCTATTATATACAGGGGGCGCAACGCTCACACGCTGCAAGGGCATTTACACCCACAACGACAACGGCGCAACGGTTTACGAAAACAGCATTAAAGCGGAGTTAAGCGGAATCGACACCGAAACGGCGTTAAAAATTGCAAGGGATATAAAAACAGCCCTGAATCAAGAATCAATTTATTTTGCCGTTACCGATGCGGAAATAGATTTTATTTAATGGAGGTTTATATATGTACATTTCATCGCAAGCAAGGATCGACAACCTTTTTACACTCTACGAAAGGCGCGCCGGGTTTATGTCTTATCTTATTCCCGGTAGTCTGTTAGACGGTTATATTTTAACCGCGCCGGGATGCAAAACAACCATTATAAAAGAGGTTTATTTGAATTGTTATTCAAGCGGTTATTCTGTCCGCAAATATAACAAAATCCCGGCTAAATATCAAAAGGTTATCGACCTAATAGAATCGGGCGCACCTGACGAAACAGTTTATAAAGCGTTTTGCGCCTAAAATGCACCGATGAGTCTTTGAGAATTAAGACGAAATCCGCCGCCGGGCGGATCTGCATAAAAATTTTATTGTATGGAGGTAACATTATGCAAACAGTATTTAACACAACAAGCAAGGGCGCGGAAATCGTTATAATTTGCCGCTCCGAAAGCACGCGCAACGGGTTTAGGCATATAGCCGAAATTCAAGTATGCAACGGAAAACAGGGCTATTTTTACACCCTGAACACGGCTAAAATTAGCTATTTGAATCGCACTTGGGAACGGTATAACTTTGAATCGGTTATACATAAAGCCCTCGAAAAATGCGTATTATGCGCCGACAAAGCCGAAAACGCAAAACGCATTAAAGGCATCAAGACAAGAATCGACCACAAAGCCCTCCCGGTTTGGGCGTGGTAAAGGAGGCGCATTATGAAATTATTTACTTCAAGTTGTTATAATCCGTTTTTTACGGATGTAAATGGTAAGCCTTACGAAATAGGCAATATATTATTTTTTGACCGCTCCGGCGTTATATGCGAAACGGGGCGCGGATGGTTTAGTATGGGCGCAAGCACAAATAACGAATTCAGGCGCGGCGGTTTAGAGCTGCCGACCGTCTGCACCTTGAAACGCAAGGCGGATTTTTCGCTTGATTCTGCCTTTATTATCAAAATAGCGGATAATGACGATCATATTTTCGGCGTTCGTTATGCGCTTTATATCCCGGCGGCGGTTGTTGGGTTGCAAGCTCCGACTGTTAGCCGTTGCAAATGGGAAGCGCGGCATTTTGAAATAACCTATAAAAGCAATATTGAGGGCGTTGGCGTGGTTCGTTGGCATTTTGTCGATAAAGCGTTAGCACCTATTCAGGAAAAAATAACGAAGTTGGGGGAAAATCTTTCTCACGCTTACAGAGAAACGCCCGAATCCCTGCAAAAGTATATAACGGAATTGTCTGTACTTAAACGGGAATACACAAAGGAATATAATAAAATGCTTGCTATAACTCCCGATGAAGTTTTGCAACAGTACAGGAGGGCAGAATAATGAAACGAATTTCAAAACAGGAAGCACGGGATAAATACGGCGTAATTGTAACGGGCGTAAACTCCCTTTACGATTATTATTTGACCGATGACGGAAAAGTTATAGACAGCGGCGGCGATGTACGATATACACCGCCGACCGCATACGAAAAGCACAAGCAAGCTGCAAGGCAAGCCGCCATCGAGTGGCAACACGAAACAAGCGAAACGGCGTGAGTTATTCAGAATTAGCGGCGGCATCTGCACACTTTGAAAAGTTGGCGCGGCGTTTTGGGTTGGTTCGAGAATTCAGGGAAAACGCTATTATTTGATTTTATAGGAGGAATATGTTATAATGGCAGCATCAAATTTTAAGTATCAGGAAGATTTTGACCTTTGGGCGGCGGATTTTTCTATTCCGCTTTACCCTATCAATGAAGAAACAGGCGAGGAAGACGAAAACGCCGATCCCGTTGATTATCTGTTCGATAATTATATGTGCAACGAAGCCGAAAAGAAAATTGACGAAGTAAACAAAACTTTGAAATTTTTCAAGCTGTGTTTATGGGATGGGTATTATGCCGGTACACAATTAGGCGTGGACGATTCCGAAGTTCCCGGCGAGTGGTATTTTGAACAGTATAGCCGGGATGCGTTTGCCGATTATGGCGTAAATAGCTATATTCTGCGCCGTATGATAAACGCCGAGCGGAAGCGGATAAACAACGAAATTTTACCGTTATTCAAAGAATACGGATTTGACAAATACGGCATAACGGCGCGTTTCTCAAACGGTGAAACGTGGTACAGTCGAGTAGCATAAAAAGGAGGCAAATATGTACATTCATACGAAATTAAAGCAGCTTGAAGAAATGGGGATTGATTCCCCGTCTGCGTTGGCGGATTTGCTTATTAAAGGCATTCTCCCGAACGGACAAACGATTGACGATCGAACACGCAAAGAATATATAAGCGTAACTTGCGGCATCGTGTACGAAACGGCGGAGGATATTAGGCATATCCAAAACTTTATCAACAATTAAAGGAGGTAAATATGGACTACTTTGTTAGCTTTACGGAAAACGACAAAAGCGTTATTCTGCACCAAACGCCCGATAAGGCGGAAGCGGTCGGATTTGCAATCGAGCGGCAAGCCGACTACAAAGCGCAAGGCAAGCACGGAATGTTGACCGTTTACACGCTTTCAACTGAACGTGGTAAGCCGATGCAAAAGTGTTTTGAATTCCTTGAGGTGTAATATGTTCTACAATTTACCGTCAAGCAAAATACTTTCAAGCGGTTCTGCAACCGGCGCAAGCAGCAGGATTTTCAAGGGCGAGGGTATAGCCGCCGCCCTTTCTGCCTATGGTTTGCATTGTGAATTTGTTTGCGCCGATGCAGCTCCGCAAGTTATCACCTATCACTTTGACCTTTCCGATCCTATGCAGCGTAACAGCGTAAAACGGTATATAAAGCCCGTGTCTGCGATGTTGCGTTGCAAGGTGGCGGAAGTTGACAGCAACAAAAACGCACATTTTGCGCTTGAGGTAACACGGCAGGAACGGCAGTTTGTGCCTTTCTCCGATGTACTCCGTAACAAGGAATACAACGACGTTCAAAATCCTTTGTCGGCGTGTTTGGGATATGATACGGCAAGCAAGCCCGTTATTTTGGATATAACCAAAGCTCCGCATATTCTTATTGCAGGTGAAACGGGCGGCGGTAAATCCGTTTGCTTGAATACCCTGTTAAACAGCTTACTATTCAGGGCAACGCCTAACCGCCTGCGCTTGCTTATGGTTGATACTAAACGGGTTGAACTTTCCGCCTATGAGGGTTTGCCGCACCTGTTAGCACCGATAGCAAAGGACGGGCAACAAGCGTTGCAAGTGGTTAAAAATCTGAATACCCTTATGCGCTCCCGGTATGAAAAACTGAATGCGGAAGCGGTTAGCAATATCGAGCAACTACCGCCCGACAAGGCGTTACCGCATATCTGCCTGATTATTGACGAATTAGCCGATCTGATGCTTATGTGCAAGGACGAAGCAGAGCCGCTATTAGTTAGCATAGCGCAATTAGGCAGGGCGGCAGGTATTCACCTGATACTTGCAACGCAACGCCCGACAGTCAATGTTGTAACGGGTTTATTGAAAGCGAATCTCCCGTGCCGCATAGCCTTACAAACGGCATCCATACGGGATAGTATGACAATCCTCGACCATAAAGGGGCGGAACGCCTGACCGGGCGAGGCGATGCGTGGTTGAAAACTCCCGACAAAGTTGAAGAACGGCGCATACAAATAGCATTTATCGACCGTGAAGACATCAACGCCGTTTGCGGTTGGTGGCGGAATAACGGCATAACTGAATAGCATACACCCCATATAATAAAAATCCGTAGCTGCATAATCGCAACTGCGGATTTTCTTTTGCGCCCGGAAGCGGCTAATTGTCATCGTCTTCGGGATGTTCTGCAAGGTATTTTTGTTTGATAGCTTCGGGATCGTCTGCATCTCCGAGCGGATTTTTAGGTTCAACGACAATTTCCTGTTTGTCGGTATATCCGAAGTGGTTTTTACCGAGAAAAATACCGCTTACGGGGTTTATTTTGCCGTTCTGCATATAATCTTCCCAAAGGATTTCCAACGCCGCCATAGCCTTTTTTACTATGGGTAAGTGCGTAACACCTCTCGTTTCGCCTCTGTTCCAATTATTCAAAGTCTTTCTGTCAATTCCCAACGCCATAGCTAATCCGCTAACGGTGGGCTTCATATCGTCCTGTATGCAATAAGTGAAGTACCACCTAATGCGTTCTTCAACCTTTTCTGCATCGGCAATATCAATAGGCGGTAAATCCCACATACCCATTGTATGCCGTAAGTAACGGGCGTTATCTCCCGGTTGAGTGTTAACATCTCCGAATCCACCAATCCCCGTAGGATTATTTCCTTTCCGCTTTACAACTTCTTTTGCCGTATCTGCGGATATTGCAGGTAAATTCTCACCTGATTTCTTTGCCATAGTTTACCTCCTAAAAGTGATTTATTTTATTTGAGAGAGTGTAAAAAGTGAATTATTTTAGTGTTTTTCTATAAAGTCCTCTATAAGAGAGTAATATATAAGACACTTTACTGAAAAAAGCTATTATTATTCACTTTTATCACTTTCGCTGAAAATTTCAAGACAGCGGTCAATCGCTCTATCCCAACCATACCGACCGCCGCCGACAGTACAACCGATAGGCGGGACGGCTTTCTGCAAGCATTCTTTCACGCCGTTGAGCCGTTTCTGCACTTCGTCCGAAACGCACTTTTCAAAGTATTGCGCCTGATTATAATTTGTTTCGTTTGCGACAGCGCAATTATGCTGTAAGCATTCAATCTGTTCTATGAGTTGCGCTTTCGTCCACGATTGCAAATAACTTCGTGAATATTGTTTAATGTAAATACTTTTGCTGACATCCGAGAACAATTCAACGAGTGTGCCACTGTTATCCATACACACTTTAATGCTTTCGTATAGGGCATTATCAATCGCCTGAATAAGATCGCTCCAACAATCGTTGGCAGGGGAAATATTGTATTTTTTGAGCCATTCAAATGCGGCGTGTTCTGCCTTATTATAAAGGATGTCCGCAAAGTGGTTCTGAAACGCAACGCTGACCTTTAATTTGCCGAATTCCGTATTAGAGTTGAGTGTTTCCATAATTTTTCTCCTGTCTTCCTATAATTAGCGCGCTATAAACGATAGCAGATATTTCATCGGTAACAACCGCTGATTGATATTGAATTTCTACGGCTAAACCGCTATTTTGCAGTTCTTGTACAGCTTTCATAGTTTTTTCTGCAAAGGTGGTTTCGTCCGTTGCGGCGGTATGTTTTATTTTTACTATTGAATTTTTCATACTTTTAATTCTCCTTTTCAAAAAGTAAGAGTTCCAAGCCCATAGCATCGGCAACACGAGCCGCCTTAACCAAAGACGGGATAGCCTTGCCGTAGAGCCAAGATTCGATTGTGGTTTTCGGGATGCCCGAAGTTCTTGACACTTCGTAAGCTCCGCGCCGCCGAATTTCCTTTAAGAGTTCGTCAAGAATTTTTGGTTTCATTACTTGCCTCCGTCCAACAACATTACTTTCGGCATACCGCCGACACGATAAGCCTTGTCAATCTGCGGTAAAAGATTTTCCGCCGCAGTCTGTCCGTTGGGTAAGACAATGTTCGCCATAAATTCTTCCTCGAACACGCTAATGCCGCTTTCGACCGCTTCCAATTTCGCCTTAATAACGAGAGCGAGAGCGCGCCATTTCTGCCGTACAGCCTGTTCGTAGGCTTTTATCTGTGCATCCGCACTTCGGATTGTACGGCGTTCGGGAGTAAGTCTGAACTGATCGCTGTTCCTGTCCGGGAGAATAAGCATAAACTTAATCCGTTTGCCGTTATACTCAAACAGAATTACAGCCATTAAGCCCTGCCACATATAAGCAAAACTTGTTGCGCCATATCTGCCGAGAGTGGTTTCTATTTCCGCCCGTGAGCGTTCCGAACTTACCGTTGTTTGTTCTGCATAAATCATTTATCCACCTCGTACACATTGAATTGTCTTTGAAGAATGTCTTTTACGGTGGAAAGCACTTCTTCAACGGTTAGGGTATCGCTCTTATCCTGATAGGCAAATGCGCTTTCAATCGCCTGTGCAAATTGAATAGCGACGGTTTCCTGCACTTTGTCATTCGGATGCTTACCCGTAATACGCTGAATTTCACGGTTTAAGTACCATACGGCTTTACCTAAATCCGTTGCTTCGTCCGCGCCGTTTTTCTTTCCAGCACGAGCTATGTACTTTACGGCGTTACCTTTGTGAAAATCGAGCCGTTTGTCTTCGATGAAGTCAATTACTTCGATTTTTCCGTCCGTGTAGTGAGAGGGGTGATTGATTGTTTCGTAGTTCATAGAATTATTCTCCTTTTTGTCGTATGCACGACGTTCTTTTTCATATTTACAGGTGCAGATACACCGATTGACGAAGAATTGCATATCAATAGCGGCATCATACGCACTATTGTTCTGCGATAAGTATTCGTCCGATTGCTTCTTCCCGATAGGGCATTCGTTGATACAGTAAAGGCTATAAGTTTTATCCATTTTTCCGTTTCCTGTGCTTTGGGATGTAACCGTTTATGAATCGTTGTTCTAAATCAAAAATCGAACAGTCTTTCTTAAACGGTCTATGGGTTTTTGCTTGAAGTTCTTTTAATCTCTCCCAATATTTCGGTAAGTATTTCCAAATATTGTATAGCTCCCATAGATTTTTATTAGCGCAACACCAACACGAAACACGGTCGAGTATATCGTACAAATCAATACTGTTTTCTTTCCAACTGATACCTTTATCACGGCAATAATCAAGGCACTCTCTCTCTGTCATTTTCCACTCTGCAAGGGGAAATAGTTTATAAGGCTTCCGTTCCTTAATTAGACGTTCGGTTTCGTCTGCTGCTATGCCTACATAACATTTTGCATTTTTCGCTTGACAGTATTCATCAAGAGCTTTTAACTTTGCGGTAGTTCCCCAACGGCAGCATCCACCGCACCACGAATATCCTTTATGTTCGTTCGGTTTTCCAACATTGACGGGTTTTTCAAACATTGTGTAAAGAAAAGAGCATTTAGGTTCTAATCGAGTACACTTTATTCCGTGTCTTCCTGCATAGCATTTTAGCAATAGCCAATTATCATAGATGCACTTGAATTCCATATCCGTATCGTAAAAAACGATTTCGTCCAAAGGTTTCTTTTCCTTGATTAAGCGCAAAACCATAGCTAAACTATCTTTGCCGCAGGAACAACTTGCTATGTAATAATTCATACTTCCTCCTAAATAGGGATTTTATAGGGCAATTTCTAACGCTTTGCTGTCCGTGTCTTGCGAAACGCTTTCGGTCGAGCAACTGACCGATTCGGGCTTTCGGGCGTTACAGGGCAAATTACGGGCTTGTAGGAGCATCATTTACGCCGTATTTTTTGTAAAGTTCAACCAACCACGCACCACCGTAATGGGTAGATACTTCATCCAAAATTTCTTTCGCAATTTCAGGTTTTACAAGCTCACGCATTTCGTCCAAGCCTTGCTGATATGCGTTAGCCGCATTCTTCCGTAAGAGCGCATTTTCGGCGGATAGCCGTTCTGTTTCCTTTTCCAACATATTTACATAGCCGAGTGGATAAAGGTCTTTACTTAATTTCGGTTCGCTGTATAGGTGAATTGTTTGCTTCCGTTCTTTCCAAAAGTCTTCCCGTTCTTGCGACCATTCGTTAAAATCGATCCGCTTGATATGCTCCATTGAAGTGCATACGATTTTACCGATAACACGATAAACATTATCGGTAGTTACTTTGTAAACATACAGCACATAATCGTCAGCGATGATACTGTACTTCCTGATATATAAAAGATAGGTTTGATTAGTCATTACTTTTTCTCCGTTTTATCTTGTCGCAATTTCCTTTGCAGTTCGGGTTATCGCAGTTAAGGCAGGTTTCGAGATTTGCTTCGTCAATCGTCTTTTGCGGTTTGTATGGTCTATCTTCCAAAACCGCCGATGCTTTGAGCGTTATCCTATGCCGCCCTGTGCTTACATATTCTTCGCCGTGCTTCATATCCACTTAATCTCCGTACCGCCGTAATTGCCTTTTTCCCAAACGAACCAAGCGTAGGCAACGGCAGAGCCGCCCGTATCTTTCATCCGTTGAAAATCGCCGTTCTTTGCGCATAAAACCCGTTCGCTGAAAACATATACGGTTTTCGGGGGATATTTGCTGAAAAGTTCTATGTATCGAGCTTTGCCCTCTAAAAAGGTGAGCTTCAAAAACATATAGACCTTTCTTCCCGGCTTTATCAACTCTAACGCCCGTAACACAAATTCCTTTGCGTATTTGTACGGGGGATTTGTGAGAATGTCGCAGGTACAGGGGGGGGGATTCGCCGTTAGAAAATCTTTGACCTGCGTTCCCGGATAACCCCTGTCAATAAGGTCGGAAGAAAAAACCATAAATCCGTTTTTCTTCAACCTGTCCGACAGGTGTCCTTGTCCGCAAGCGCACTCCCAAATAATCCTGTACGGCTTTTCCGCCGCCAATAGCTTATCAATCGCTATCGGATCGGTAGCGTAATAATCGTTGTCTTCACGCTCCGCTTCGGTATGGTTGGATGCGCCGAGAGCTTTATATATCGAATTGCCGTTTCCTTTCCAATCTTTTGCCATATCAACCTCTCAACTCAATACCCTTATAAAACGGGTAGCCATCACGCATAACTTTTCCCTTATGCAGTTCGGGATGCTGTTCCATCCCTGCATTAAACTTCTTTGCGCTGCAAACGAAATAGCCGTTGCTTTTACACCATATCTTGTAGGCATCGTAAAGCGTTTTCGCCCTGCTGCCCGTTTCGGAGCTGATACAGCGTTCTTCCAAAAATTGCAACACAAGGTCGTTATCTTTTTCGTACTGCTTAATAACGGCTTTCATTTCGTCATTCATAGCAAGTCCGAAACGCTTGTATTTGAAATATCCTGCAAGAAGCCAAGTGAAGATACCCATAACGGCTTCTTTCGTCCTAAATACTTCCTTGAGGTTGATATCACGTTCTTTTTCGGAGAAGTGCCGATTGAATTCAATCACACGCACACGATCCGAAGCAAATAAGGATTTGTCCTGAACGGCAGGTAAATCATTACAGGACAGCCACATTGTGAACTGCGGAAGATATGTCATCATCGATTCGTACAGGTTCCGGGCGGTTATTTCTTCGCCGCCCGTAAGCTGCTTGATTACTTCTTCGTCCAACTTTCCGTACTGATCGCTTTCCGACATCGACACGAAACGCTTACCTTTAAGAGCGGCGATTGTCGGGCTTGCTGCTTCTGCGTTCTTTGACCTATCCGATTTGCAGATAATCGAAACGGGAGATACGGTCGCATAATCGCCTAACAGGTGGTGGATAGTTCCGAGAAGCGTACTTTTGCCGTTACGGGTAGTTTTCCCGTGCAGGATGAACATACATTCTTCCTTGCAAACGCCGAGCATTGAATATCCTAACGCCCGTTGTAGGTAGTCCGCTTTCCCGTTATCGCCGCAGGTTACTTCGTCTATAAACTTTTCCCAACGGTCGCAACGGACATCTTCGGTAGCCGTGTACTCAATGTTGGAACGCATCGTCAAGAAGTCGCGCCAATTATGTTCACGGAAAGTCATTGTTTCAAGGTCGTAAGTTCCGTTGATGCAGTTGATAAGATTCGGATTGCTGTCGAACATAGCAACAGGAATAGGCTTTACCCCTGTTGCATCTTTCATAAGCCTATCCCTAAACCGTCTATCACCCATTTTGGAAACGAATTTGAAATAGTCTTTGCGTTTGCTTTCGTCTGCGATTTCGCCGCAGTAGAGAGCCATAAGGCGCGTAAATTCCTTTATCTTTTCTGCAACAAGCAGAGAGCCGACATCTTTTTTCCAATACCCGTTGTCATAGGTGTACCACGATTTGTTTTCGGGGCAGAAGCGCGTATCATTTTCGTAACATTCCGAAAACAGTTCCGCCATACCGCTTTCATCCCAAGAATAGCCGCTGTTGTTCGCCTGATATGCTTCGGGCTGAACGCTCTTTATGTAAAACATTTTTGCCGAAAGGTCTTCCGACATAATGTATTGTCCGTTTTTAAGTTGGAACAGTTCGGGTGTTATAGCTTCGTTGCTCATTGATTACCTCCGTTCGTTATCCATTATCACTTCGATATAGGAAATGATTTCGCTCCCGGATTTACCGAACATTACCGCAGTATAAACCAGTAGATACATCCGAGTGTAGGAAAGTCTGCCGCTATATCGCTTTATTAGGTTGAGAAAAGGTAGTTTATCTCTACGCTGATCTAACCCTATCGCTTTGAAAAATTGCTTTCTTGTCATTTGTTGCCTCCGTGTACCGTGCCTTTGAGTAAGTGCCTAAAACGCATATATTGAAAAATATAGGCAGGAGTTTTCCATTGACCGCCGATAAGCTCCATCGTGAGAGCATCGCGCTGTTCAACGATAGCAGGTACACCTGCAAGCGATAATTGTATGTAGCAAGCGTGAACACACCTGCTGTCAACATCACCTGCAACGGTGAAGCTGTGCGCCGTGTAATTGATACCGCAGTCGTTTTGGAGCGTATCCATCGCCGCAAGTATCATTCCGCCGCTTCCGCAGGTAGGTTCGTAGAGAGTGATAATATCCTCTTTCAAACTATCGCTGCCTTTTAAGGTGAGTTCGGCGGAGAGCTTTGATACGCTGTACGGCGTGAAGAATTGTCCTGCCTTTTTGTTGCTTGTATCGCTTGCCATATAGAGTTCGCCCAAGTAATCCGCAAACCCGTTTTCGGGCATTTGCGTAAGCGTTATCCATACCAACGCAAACAGCTCCGCCATAATGTCAAGGTCGCACTTATCGTACTTTTTGACGATTTCAAGGTATCGCTTTTCACGCTCATCACGTTGCGGCGTATCTACCATATTTGAAAGGCAGATAGCCCAACACTCAAAGCAATCCGAAAGAACTTCGTGTTTATGATGCCGATTGCTGAATTTATCAACAAGTTTGAGCATTTCCTGTACTTTGCTGTTCATCTTTAATTCTCCTAATTCTGTCTATGATTGAGCCAATGTTTGAGCAGGTATAAGGGGATAGGCGTTCCTTTGCAATACCGAAGTAATGTTCGTTGAGTTCAACGCCTTTCCCGTTTCTGCCGTTTTCGGCGGCAACGAGAAGATGACTGCCGCTTCCCATACAAGGATCGAAAACCATATCTCCCTCGTTGGTATTATCCAAAATCAACTCTCTCAATAATTTGTGGTTCTTTTCGGTCGGATGCAGTTTGCTTGTGCCATTAGGGTACTTGAAAACCACATTTTTGCACCGCGCATTAAACACTTTCGAGCCTTGCTTTTTGAACCATACGGCGAATTCCACGCCGCTTAAATAAACGTACTGCCCGTTCATAGGGGAGGGATTTGATTTCTCCCAAACGATAGGTCGGCAACTCCCCCCCCCCAATCGAGGTAAAGAATTTATGTATTTCGCTAAATTGTTCCCGTCCGCAGAATATACAGATATTGTTTTTCGTTATTCTGTACACTTCCGAGAGGAAGTCCGTTAGCCCAAAAGTCAATATGTCGGCTTGCTCTTTTGTGAGCTTCCGTAAGCCGTTGTCGCTCCGATTTACTTCCCCGTATGGAATATCGGTTAGCGTAAAATCAACGCTGTTATCCGCCATCGTAGGCATTATTTTCAGGCAATCGCCGTGAGTGATCTGAACTGACATATTTTCACCTTTGATACTTCGTTACGCTGTTTACAATGGTCTGTATTTCACGCGCCGGGAGTGGCGGTGTACACGCTTCTTGATTGCAACGGAGCAGTTCGTAGTAGATTTGTTGTTTCGTGTAGCCCCTGCTGTGCAGTTGCCCTGCAAGGGAAGTAAGGGATTGATTTCGTAAGCCCTGCGCTATTTTGGGATAGGTCGGTTTTAAGGAAATTTTGCCGTTTGCAGGTTTCTCAAAAACGGGGGTATAGAATGCAGGTGCTTTTTCAACCGTACCGTCTTCACGCACTCTGTCGATTTCGGGGAAATACTTCTCAACGATATAATCAATAGCCGCCTGATTTTCAATAAGGTCTTTATACACAAGCATTCTGCCCGTTGTGATAAAAAACCTGCCTTGCTGATAAATTTCAACGCCCTGCCGATTGTTCTTTCCGTTAAACGGCAATTTACCTTTGACATAGATATGAATTCCTCGTCCGCTCCGAGATTTCTCCGTGAACGATTTACACGCTTTCATAAGGTCTATGCTCAAATCCGAAAGAAAACCTGTCGAATCAAACCCGTCATCTACATCAATTCCGACAATGCCGTTATCGTTAAACACGAATCCCACATAGTCGTAAGTTCCGTTTTCAACGGCGGCTTTCGCAATTTCAAAGTCGCTCCAAGTAGTCGAATCGATGGATGATGCCGCTTTTTTTTCGTATGCTTTCATCGGAAGTTTTGAATTGTTCCAAGCACATACCCATTGTTTCAAGTCTGTTAATTCTTTTGGGATATTCTCGAAAGGATTACTCATATCAATCACCGCCTTGTATCTTTCTGATAGTTCCCACAAAATCTTCGAGGGTAGGAGGACGATATACACGCCCTCCGTTTTTCACAAGCCGTTTATCGTCTTTCACGCTTGCCGCGCCGAAGCGAAAAGCAATGAACTTTTCGTTTATGCAGACGAACAAGCTATCCTTAACAACGGTATGAAAAATACCCTCCGATTTGCAGTATTTAACGCAGTTTAGCAGTAGTCTGTTCTCTCTCATTTCCTACCTAAAATGGAAGCCAAATCCACCTTTTTGCCGGGAGCGGCGGCGGTTTTCGGCGTAGTGGCAGGGGTAGCCTTTGCAGGAGTAACGGGGGCTGCTTTCTTCGGTGTGGCAGGTGCAGGAGCGGTGGCGGTTTCTCCGTCTTCGTACTCGTCCGCCTGCGCCTTACTTCCCAAGCGAGAGAATGTAATATTCTTGTTAGGATCGTTCTTGTTCGGCTGAACATCGTGCGTTACTTCGCATTTGATAAAGCAACCAACCAAATCTTCGTGGTCGATTTCTTCGAGGTCGAAGTTCTGCAAACAGATTTTTGCAAACAGGGAGAAGATGCCGATTGCAATTTCGTTGGGTTCTCCGTTAGATTTGACGAAATTGAAACGCTCGATATGCGTATAACCCTCTTTCGTCTTCATCGTGATTTCGAGTTTGCCGAAGTCTTCTTTGTAGCTTACCGCTTCAATACGGAAAATGTGAGTTCCCTCCGGGCAGACAGCGAAAGTGCTGTCGGAAAGTGCGATTTTTGCCATAATTATTTGTTCTCCTTTTTAATAGAATTTTTTGTTAAACGATAGCCGATTTTCGGCTTGCTGTACTTGTCAAGCAGTCCGTCCGCTTTGAGTGCGGTTTTGTCGATTTCGGTGGATTCCGTTTTCGCCAACTGCCAAACATAGGTGCTGCCGCTGATAGTTACTTTCGTATCGCCATCACGGAATTGCGACATAGCGTGTTCTTTGATTTGTTCGGTGAGAATTTTCAGACGGTCGGTGTCGGCTTTCATTTCCGCTTCTGCCGCATCAATCTTCGCTTGCAGGGCTTCCGCTTCCGCAATAATGCCGTTTATGTCGGTGTCAGGATTGAGATTGTTCGTGCGTAAAACTTTAAGAATTTCCGCATCCGCCTTTTCGTCATAGCAGGGGGATATACCCGTTTCCACGAAGTCCGCCCACCATTGCCGCGCAGGAAGTATGTAGTCTTTTTCAAAGTTCGGATAGCGTTCACTCAATTTGAAAGGAACGGTTATCGTATTCTTTGCGCTCGGAACGAATTTTTCGGGTGCGGCGTAGTCCGATTCTTCGAGGAACGAACAAATCATTACCACGCTGTCAACGCCGAGCAGATAAGCGTACAGAGCCGCTTGCAGGGCGTAATATTCGGGAATTTCACCCTGCCAATCTTCGGCGCGTTTCGTAGTCTTGAATTCGAGAACGGAATACACATCGCCGTTTTTGTTCACCCTGATTGCATCCCACATTCCGCCGAATATCGGATCGCTCTTGAAAAAATCGCCGTAGGTTTTGTTGAAGTAGTCCGCGCCGTATATATCTGTCGGCGTTTTTGTGTCCGTCATATAGTAGGATTTCTTCATAAAGGCAATCTGCTTCGGTTCGATTGCTTTACCTGCTTTGGTGTAAATTGTATCTTCAAAAGGCTCTTGATAAGTCTTCGTGATTTCACACCAAACGGCGAAAGGGGTAGTCCACTTGTTAAGCCCGAAGATTGCCGCCAACCTTGTACCCGTGAGCTTCTTCGGGCGTTTAGGCGGCTGTACTTTGATTTGCTTTGAGTTAAGCCATTCCATACCTTATTCCTCCGAGCCATTGACAACGGTGTACGATTCGACAAGCTGACCGAGTTCGGTGATAAGCGTTTCACACGCTTCCTTGCTGATATTCGTGAGCTTGTCCGTTTCGACAACGATTTGCTGAACGAGCGATTCCTGTTCGGGATCGAGTTCGAGAAGCTGTTCCATAACATTTTTCAGAGCTTCGATTTGAAGTTCGTCTGCCTGTCCTGCGCTGTCAACCACTTCGTTTTTGATTTCTTTGCGCTTTTCGGGCGTAACGGGAGCTGCCTTTTTGGGCGCAGGTTTCTTCGTAGTAGCCTTTGCTTCGGGTGCGCCAACATCTCCGTCAAATCCGTCCGCTTCGACAATATCGAGCGCGGTGATATAGAGATAGCGGCGTTGGTAGGTTTCAACCGAACCCAAGTTCTGAACGGCGTTAGTGAGCTTGCCGCCCGTCCTGCTCGATTCGATAGAATCAATCTCTTTCATAGGGGATTTGAATTCAATCGTTTCGGTAGGATTATCGGTATTGACTACCGTCATAAGCGCGTATTCGTTCTCGAAAGTAGTCAAGAACAGAAGCCCGATTTCGTTTCCGATTTCGGTAGCAACCGGCACGATGTCTTCAAGCTCAAAATACTTGAATTCAAGGTGTCTATTTACGCCCGTTTTCTTCACACCTGCCGTAAGGAACATTTTCCTTGCGAGTAGGAGTTTTGCGTACACGTTCAAATCCGTGTATGTGCCTTTGCTGTTGTTGTTAGTTACTGCCATTTTTAACCTCCAAAATTTTATTATTTATTTTTTTAGCAGCTAAATTTAAGTACCGCATTCTTTCGGAATCGCTGAATTCACCATCGCCCTCGCAATCGCTTGTTTGGTAGATCGTTTCTCTTTCACCGTCCGAATGAATGAAGTCAACCCTAAATGTTCCCCACCTCAAACGAAGATAGCCAACCTGCTTGCTCTCCCAATCAAACACTTCGTATTGTTCAGGGCAAGCATAGCTCGTTTGTTGTAAAAACAATCCGTCAATCTTGTAGCTCGGCATAGGTTCTTCCTCGTAGGTGTACGGGCGATAATCCGTTATGTCGATTGCTGCCGCAGGTTCGGTTTCTTTCGGCTTCGGTTTTTCGGGCTTCTGCGGCGGTTCTTCGCAATTCAGAGCTTGCAGAATTCTCCGCCTGATAGCCCTTATTTTGTTACCGTTAGGCTTCTTAACCACAATGCCGAGAAAGTCTTTGATATACTTCTTCGCCAAGCGGATATACCACACTTTGTCGATGTCCTTTACGGAGAGCTGATTTTCGTTGTCTATCACGCAATGGTCGGGAAGCCCTGCAATTTTGTTGTCGTTGCTTTTCGTAGCGTGTACTTTGTACAGCGTTCCATTTAGAACGTCGGGAGAAGCGTACACACGGTTACAACGCTGTATAGGCACTTTCACGCCGTTTACGATATGAAACGCTTCGGTGTACTTGCTTGATACCTTTGCGACAAGCTGAAAAGCGAGTATGTCCTGACATTCGTTTATCGTCTTTTCAACGGGCGTATCGTGGACGAAATATTCCAAGATAGCCTTTGCAACGATAGTAGCGTTATTGTTGATATTGAACGCTCCTGCCGGAGCAATTCCCCGTACCAACTGACCGCCTTTGATTTTTGTTCCACCGTCCATAGCGATTTCGATATAGTTATTTACATCCTTTTGAACGATTTCTTTGATACAGTCTTCTTCAAGTTCAAATCCCGTGCGTTCCTGCCATTCCTTGCAGATTTGCGAGAATGAAACGAGGTCGGAATTGTCAAGGCTAACCATAATACCGTCCGTATTGAGCTGAATAACCTTTAATGTAGGGCAATGTGCAACGAGGTTGAAAGTGAGTTCAAGCAAACGGAGCTGCCCCGTAATACACACGCTTCTACCCATAAGCGGATCGTAAAGGTCGTTGTACTGATTGAGCATTGCGCCGTAGGTCGTATTTGCAACGAGCTTCAAGGCATTTGCCGTAGCCTTATCACCCGTCTTTTTAGCCAACATACGCTTTTCAAGCATTGCCGCATAAATGCTCGGATCGGGGATGTTTCGGCTACAATACCCGTCCAAAGTCATTAAATGGGGGTAGTAACTTGCAACATCTTGATTGCGGATTGAGCGGCTTTCCGTAGCCTTTTCCCGATAGGAGGGGATAGCTCCGTGTATTCCGCCGTAAGCAACCGTGCATTCGCATTCACCGATTTTGAATTCATACTTGCTTGCGAATATCACATCGTCCGGGATAGTCCTGTCGTGCAACTTATCGAAGAAGTCGAACACTTCCTGCGGAATGTATTCACGGAGTAAATTTTCGGGATATACATAATCGCGCTCGTCCGTGTATTCCGCCACAGGTTTTTGAGCATCAAGATAGCTTGCGGTTAATTTTGCGTTTGTCATATACAACGCTTTGGTGTCGGGAATACCTTTTGCCCTGCCAAGCGTGAGTTTATTTTGCAGATAGTTTTCACGCAGTCTGAACAGCCTTTCGGTAGAATCGACATCGTATTTGCAGTAAAGAATTGTTTCGTCAAGTTCTTCCGTAGTAAGCGGTCTGTCAATATTGAAGTCCACTTCGGATTCTTTGATATTGATACCTAAATGGGCTTCTATGGCTTTCAGAGATAATCCCTGTTGCATATCGTCCATAAGGTCGAAGCTGTCGAAATAGCACTTATGCGCTTGAATGAAAGGGTGTTCCCAACCATTCCTGCCGCCGATAATAAAGTCATTGATACCCTTTATCGTTTCGTTGTCGGCATCGCACAGGACAGCTTTCAGAATGTGATTGTCGTACCATTTGTTATTGAATCCGGCAATCACCTTGTCTTCTGTCATAAACCCTTTCACGGCATCGTTATCATTGTGAATAACGGTGTATTCGCCCGTTTCAAGGTCTTTGAACACGAATAGCCAATCGTACTTAAAAACTTCGCAGTCGAATATGTGCATTAGCCTTTACCTCCGATTTTTCGTAGTAGCTGCTTTCGCAGTTGTTGAGCTATACCCTGCATAACGAACAGCACACAAGGGAGAGCCATTCCGTTGCCCCACATTTTGTATTCGGGCGCATCCTTATGAACAACGCCTTTACACCACCAATCGGGCATTCCTTGTAGCCTTGCGCATTCAGTAGGCGTTACACGGCGGACAATCCATTTTGTGTTGAGCAGATAGGCTATAACTTCTCTTTCCGTGCCGTTGCGCTCTCCGCAACCTTTATAATAACTTGCATCAAGCGTTCCTGCCTTATCGCCGTGAAGTCCGACAGGATAACAAACTGCGCCCGGACCTTTCGCAACAAGCGTGTGAGCAATTCCTTTATCGTCTATGCCGATATTGAATTGTGCGTTTTCGCCCTGATTGAACGCCGCTCTGTCAATCGAATAACATAAGCAAGGCGGATGTCCTTTGTCCTGCGCCCGTAATGTCGGGCTTTTCTCGGCGTTTAGTTTAGTGCGGATTACTCCGCCGCCTTGATCGTCAAGCAATATGTACGGTAGGCATACTGCCAATGCCGCCTGTCCTGTTTTCGGGTTGCCGGTTGATAAGCACGGCGCGACATTTTCGCTTGATATGGCATCTTGCAAAATGTTTAACGCCACGCAGGGTACACCGTCTTTGTCGATGTGTCCTGCAAGCAGGGTTTTAGCTTTATCGCCCGTCAAGGTCTGATTGAACGTGTCAACACCCTCTGCGACAAGCAAGAGCGGTGTATTTCCGCCGCCCGTTCCCATACGGGAAGTTAATGTTTGAATTATGTTATCTGCATTGACGGTTACTCTGCTGTCGGCAGGATGATTGTCAAGTGAGATTACAGGGGGGGGGATTAGTCGTAGCTCTTGCAGTTCCGCTTCCGTCAATTCCCCCTGTTGGATAAGGGCGATAAGTAGAAGCAGGGGCAATTCCGTTCCACGCTTCACGGCTCTCCGCAAAACGCCTTTGCAAGCCTTTTTGCTCAAATAGTATTTCTCCGGCACTTCCGCCTGTAAAATCTGCCACAAGGAAGATTCTTCTACGGCGTTGGGGTACTCCCCAAAATTGTGCATCGAGTGTTCTCCAAGCGATTGAATATCCGTCTGCCAAGATAAATCCTGCTGTGCGCCACTTTCCGCCCGTAGGTCGAGGAATAGCGGTTGAACTGTCTTTGATTTTGCAGAATTCTTCGAGGACGATTCGGAAGTCTTCGCATTTGTTGGAGCTGAATGCTCCGGGAACATTTTCCCATATTGCGTATTTTGGATATTTTCCATCGGTCTTTTCACGCATCTCCTTTATGATTCTCACGGCTTCCAAAAACAAGCCTGACCGCTCTCCGTCCAACCCTGCTCGTCTTCCTGCAACGGATAAGTCCTGACAGGGCGAACCGAATGTGATAATGTCAACGGGCGTTATTTCGTTTCCTTTGATTTTCGTAACATCGCCCAAGTGTTCCATTTTCGGGAAACGCTTTTGTGTTACTTTTATCGGGAACGCTTCGATTTCGCTTGCCCAAACAGGCACTATGCCGAATACCGAACCTGCAAAGGGGAATGTTCCTGCTCCGTCAAATAAGCTGCCTAATGTCATTTCCGATCCTCGTATAAAGTCCACATAGCAGCCTCTCTCTCGGTGAGCGGTATTCCGAGATTGATTTTTGCTTCTATCTTTTTCAAGATTTCTTCTAATGCTGTCATAGCGATACTCCTTTAATCCTCTACAAAATAACAGCCGTTCTTTTTGTAGGTGGTACACCGCTTTTTGTACGCCTTGAACAGATAGCGAATATCGTCCACGAAGTCGTAACAGATAGGCGGTTGTTTGTTGTTACTTATTCGGGCTATACGCCCGATGCTTTGCGTTATTACAGCATAATCCTTTTGCGGCGTTGCCATAAATAACCGTTCCAAGCAGGGAATATCCAAGCCCTCTTTTGCGAGTGAGTATGTTGCGAATAGGTATTTCTTTCTGCCCGTGCGCATATCTTCGATAGCCCGTTTCCGTTCTTCCTTGCCTTTTTTCGTAGTCATTTTTCCGTCAACCATTACAGCCTTAATTCGTAAAGTTAAAGGGAGCGAGTTCATCAAGGCTTCGAGATGGTTAAGGCGATCCGAGAGTATAAGCGCAGGGTGTTCTGCATTTTCGATAATACAATCGGTGATAAGCTGATTTCGTTCAGGGCTTGTGCATAGGTGAGTGATGAGCTTCGTATAGCATAGCGTTCCGTCCGTATTCAAGCATTCGTGTGTGAGCTTAACGGGAGTGCCAACGGGCTTTATTCCTACCTGCATAATCTTGTCTTCCACAGCTTCTCTCGGAACGCTGTAAACGATATTTCCGAGTAAAGCATAGGTCGCTTTGATTAGCCCATCGCTTCTATGCACGGTCGCAGACAATCCGTATTTGTTACGCGCCGACAAGGAATTCAAAACCTTGTAGAACTGCGTTACGGCGGTCGGCGTTCCCGTACACCTATGACATTCGTCAACGATAATCAAATCCCAAGTGTATTTGTACTGTGCCAAATCTAAATTACACATTGTTTGAATAGTCGCAAAGGTTATTCCTGCGCCGATATTCACTCTGCCCTCTGTGATAGTGCCTAACAGCGATTTATCTATGTACAGTTCGGCGCGTTCCTTACTTTGGTCGAGCAGGTCTTTGGTGTGTGTGAGCCATAAGGTCTTAACACCCATTCTTGCAATCACCGCAATTCCCATTTGCGTTTTACCGCTCCCGGCAGGGCTTTGAAGTATGCCGTAATATTCTCCGACAAGCGCATCAACCGCTGTTTCCTGATAGTCGTAAAGAGGAACATTCGCTCGATAATCAACACGCGCCGTATTTCCGAACACCGTTCTTATCGGACTGCCCTCAATAAGCGGCAGAATATCGCGCAAACACCCAAAAGGGATAAGCAGGTCGTTTCCGTCAATCTCGAACAGGAATAAATGCGAGGGGGTGTTACCTATCCACAAGTGCATTCGTAGCTTCTTCGAGTAGTCGGGGTTAGGAAGAATTAAGTTATCACGACACCAGCTCATAACTTCGTCTGTCGGATCGGTTATTCTGATTTTGCTGCCGATTTTTACTTGCATTTTTCCAACCACCTTTCAAGCGTAGGGAGCTTACGGATTTCGCTTGCCGGGAGAGCGGAGCGGATATTTCGATTGAATGCGATTTGTGCGTGTGAGAGCATATAAACTTCGTCCTCGAATAGTAGAGCAAACCAACCAACTTCGTTGCCGCAGTCCGCCCACAAGAGCATTGAACTGTCTTGATTTTCTTCTACCCGTGAATACGGAAATTCTTTACCCGAACACACTTTGCAATCTATCAAGTATGCCGCACCGTTTCTTACGGCGATTACATCCGCAGGTTGCCCTGCTTGGTTTTGCGCAAGGTTATGAACCCAAAAACCATTAGAGAATAATTTCTCGCAAAAAAAGGCTTCAAATTCATTACCCGATTTTTTATTCGTCTTTGCTTGCATTTGCTGATGCGCCGAATAATTTTCCCAAACCTTTTGTTAAACTGTTAATCGCTGATTTTTTAGCTCGTTCTGCACCCTCAATCAAGCCCAACAGTCTAACAGTATTGCATTCGGTGAGTAAATGTACGGCTGTTCCTCCTGTTTGATCTTCGCTTTCTGTACTTACAGCGGCAAGGATTCCGTCTGTGTCGATGTCGGTGATAATGTCTTCACCGTGCTTAATAGTGATGTGAAACGGTAGTGTTTTTTTGGTCGGTCATTTTTGATTCTCCTTATTATTCAAAATATTTACAGTAAAATTCTGTATTGTTGTCTTTGAACTCAAACGCATTAACGCTTTCATCGAATGAGAGAGAGTGTCTTACGGCAGTTTCGATATTTGCGATAAGTTCGTCCGTAAAGTCCTGCCATTTCTTGTCGTTTTTCCGCAATTCTTCGGAAAAACGAGGACGAACATCTTCCAACACTTCACGAAGCGGTTCAACCAATTCGCCATCACCCAAAGCGTAGTCAATTTCGCTTTCGATTGTTTCAAGCGGCTTGTCGAATTCTTCGCTTAATTTTGTGCAACAGCCGTTATTGAAATAACGACACCACCGACAACGGTGATAAAGTGCATTTTTAGCTTCTTCTGTCATTATGGGATTCTCCTTTCCATACATAGGGTTTGCCGTAGTTTTGCAAGTACCACTCCTCAAACGCTCTGCGATGTTCTTCGTTCTCAAAATAGGCTCTTGCAGCTCTACATACTAATCTGCCGAGTACAGTCTGATTTTCTCTCGGAATTTCAACCGTACTCATACCTGCTTCTTTTTCCAATCCTCGTAGTCGCTCAAAATCTGCAACGATGCGGATATGATTTTGTCTATCTTTGCACCCGTGCGAGAACCGCTCAAAGCAGAACTCAATTCCGCTTTGTCCGTAGCAACACCCTTGTCGGCAAGCTGATTGATTAGCCATACCTGCGAAAGATTGTTGTTCAGAAGCATAATGCGTATCTTATCACGCTCCGCTTTCATAGAAAAACCTCCTTGATTTTCAAAATTTATAAACAACAATCGTTGACATTTAGTGTTCGTAATGGTATAATGTTTTTGCCACAATTCAAAAACCATTCAAGAACTCTTGACCGTAAAGCAACTCACGCAGAGAGTGTTTTTCTTATGCAATCTGCCAACGAAAGTTGTTTATACGCCTATTATAATCCCTATTTAGGAAGATGTCAAGAGTTTTTAGGAAAATTTTTGAAAATATTTTCCCTATTTAGGAGAATTATTATGAACACCGAACTTCTTAAACTTCGCATCAAGGAATTATGCAAGAAAAAAGGCGTGAGCCAAACCACCGCTTTTATTGAGAGCGGCGCAGGGAAAAACTTCCTTTCTAACCTACCGAGTATTAGCCAAAAGAACCTTGTACTTTTAGCAAGGTATTTCGGAGTAAGTGTTGGTTATCTTACAGGCGAAGAAGATGAAGAAGCCTATGCCCGTAAAATTATGGGGCTTGTTGCGGAATGGTTGATAGATAATGACTATTCCTATAACGAGAGCGATACGGCAATCACCATAAGCAAGAACGGCAAAACAATGAACTTCGCTTACGGCGATTTTATGCGTGAGAGCTTACGCATAAAAGAAGTATCGGAAGATGGATTTGAACTTGCTATGCTGAATTGGGAACGTGTAAATTTCACGAATGATAACTCCGTTCGTTCCAACCACCTGTTCAATGCAATAAACGAAAGCCCGAATGCCACGCTGACGATTGCCGAGAATAACGGGTTTTCTAAACAAGAATTAGAGTTGGTTTCGGTATTCCGCTCTTTGGGGATTAAAGAACAAGCAGAATTTATCACATACCTGTTAAAATTAAAAAGTGATAAAAGTGAATAATAATCGGTTTTTTCTATAAAGCTCTCTATATATTTATTCTTATAAGACACTTTACTGAAAACCACTAAAATCATTCACTTTTATCACTTAAAAACACACTTTTGGAGCAAAATTATGGATGTTGTATTATATATGAGATACAGTTCCGATAGGCAAAACGAACAGTCTATTGAGGGGCAACGGCGCGAATGTGAAAAGTTCTGTGAAGCCAACGGATATACCATTGTCGGAGAATATGTAGATCGCGCCCTGACTGCGACAAAGGATGTCGAAAAGCGTGTTGAGTTCCAACGAATGATAAAGGACAGCGACAAGAAACTATGGCAAGCCGTTATCGTCTATAAGTTAGACCGCTTCGCCCGGAACAGGTTCGACAGCGCAACATACAAAGCAAGGCTTAAAAAGAACGGTGTGCGCTTGATTTCCGCCACTGAAAATATCACCGATAACCCGGAGGGAATTATTCTTGAATCCGTGTTAGAGGGTATGGCTGAATTCTATTCACGGGAGCTTGCGCAGAAGATTACAAGAGGTATGCACGAATCGGCTCTGAAATGTAATTCCTGCGGCGGACACATTTCATTAGGTTATAAAATCGAGAATAAGAAGTTAGTCATTGACGAGCGCACCGCGCCTATCGTCCGAAAAGCGTTTGCAATGTACGCAGCAGGACAAAGCGTTGCTGATATTTGCCGAGTGCTTAACGGCGCAGGTTATCGGACGAAAACAGGCGCAGAATTCAACAAGAACAGTTTTACCTCGATGTTCCGCAATAAGAAGTATATCGGACAGTACAAATTTATGGATATAACGGTTGAGGGCGGCGTTCCTGCAATCATTGACGAAGACACTTTTAACAAGGTACAGGAACGGCTAAATAGCCACGCAGATGCACCTGCACGGGGGAAAGCTCTTGTTGATTATATGTTGTCGGGAAAGCTCATTTGCGGTCATTGTAACGAAGTTATGACGGGTACGGCAAGCACAAGCCACACCGGGCGTAAATACTTCTATTACACTTGCGCAGGGCGGCGCGGAGAGCGTAACAACGGATGTACCAAATCACCTATGCGGAAAGAGTGGTTAGAAAAAACCATAGTGCAAGATACATTAGAGTTGCTCACACCCGATATGATAGAACACATTGCCGATATAGCAATTCAGGCGGCGGAGAAAGAAAAGGCGGAAAAGACTGCCATTCCCACCATAGAGAACGAAATTGCCGACATAGAAAAAACCATTGCAAGGCTTCTTAAATTAGTCGAGAACGGCGCAGAATCGCTCACATTAGCCAACCGCCTTAATGAGTTAGAGAAAGACCGCAGAAACGCAGAACGGCGGCTTGCAAAGGAAAAAGCGGCTGTCATAAAGTTAGACAAGCCGCAGGTGATTTTTTTCCTTACCGAGTTTACAAAAGGGAACGTGGACGATCCCGAATTCCAACGGCGCATTATAGACCTGCTTGTTAATTCCGTTGTAGTATGGGATGACACGGACGATCCCGGCACGTTCAAATTTACTATTACCTATAATCTCACGCCGAAGAAAACAAAGACAATTACGGTGAAAGACCTTTCAAAATCGAAGTGCGTATTTCACCCCGACAACTCCACCATCTGCTTGAAAGGGCGCGTCTTGCGCTCTTTTTGCATATCGTGCAATTAAAATAATATTTATGAGGTTA
>NZ_CALPCE010000009.1 GCF_943192945.1 Anaerocaecibacter muris | reverse complement strand
CAACAGTAAAGTTTCCCCGTCGCGTCGGCTTGCTTTCCTTGTCTGACGCGGCTCTAACACCTCAACAATAAGAGTATCGGCGGATAGACAACAGAAGCCCGTCTGCGCCGCGACTACGCCGTCAACTGTAAAGTTCCCCGTCGCGTCGGCTTGCTTTCCTTGTCTGACGCGGCTCTAATGCCTCAACGATAGAGTGGGCGGATAGTAACGGACGGTTTGCATTGCGATTCGGATATTATGTTGCAAAGTAAATCGCAGGGCGGGCGCATGGATTTGACTGATAACCTATATCGGCTATCTGTCGAGAGAAACAAAGTGAGATAATAATTGAAGTTTGCGGATCATTTGAAGCATGCCGCCGATCGCGACACGTTACGGTTGCACACCCCGGGGCATAAAGGCGGGCTGTGCGCGCTCGATTTGACGGAGCTGTCGGACGGGTCGTTCCCCGACGTTGCGATTGCGGAGGCGGAAGCGCGTATTGCCGCGCACTACAAGGCTCGGCATGCGCGTATGCTGTGCGGCGGCAGTTCGCAAGGCGTTAAATCCGCGATTTACGCGACGGGCGCGAGCGGTATTGCCGACGTCAATTCGCACCGTTCCGTATCGGACGGGTTTTTGCTTGCGGGCAAGTCCGCTACTTACGTCGGGCGGCGGGGCGACGTTACGCCCGTCACGCTCGACGAGATAAAGCGCGGGCTTAAACCGAGCGACGGCGCGGTGGTCGTTACTTCTCCGACATATTACGGATATTGCGCGGATGTGGACGGCATTTCTGCGTTTTGCAAGTCGCGCGGTTTGACATTTATTATAGACGGCGCGCACGGCGCGCATTTCGGCGCGAGCGATCTTTTGCCGCAATGTTTTGCCGACAGGTGCGATATTTGCAACGTGTCGGCGCACAAGACGCTGTCCGCGCTCACGCAGAGCGCAATATTGCTCGACAACCTCGACGACGCGCGGCACGCCGCGCTCGACTCGGCGGTTGAAATTATGGGCACGACAAGCCCGTCGTACTTGCTGTATTCGTCAATCGACGGCGCGGTGGATCGGCTCGGGCGCGCGGCGGAAAGATACGCCGCATTGTACGCGCCTATCGAGAGTTTGAAACGCGAGTTTCCGTTTTTGAAAAACGACGACTTTACGCGGCTCGTGCTCGATTGCGCTGCGCTCGGCGCGGACGCAGGGCGGCTTAACGCCGCGCTTTGCCGCCGCGGGGTGTTCAGCGAAATGACGGACGGGCGGCGTATCGTGTTTATAGTCACGGCGGACGACGATCCGCAAAACATAGAAATACTACGCGGCGCGCTTACCGCCGCGATAGCGGAGCAAAAATGAGTAACGGAAAGTTTATCGTAATAGAGGGCGTCGAGGGCGCGGGCAAAAGTCGGCAGTGCGCCATACTTACGGACGCGCTCAACGCGAGCGGTTGCGCCGCGGTGTTGACGCGCGAGCCGGGGGGCGCGCCGCTTGCGGAAGCGGTGCGTAAACTGTTGCTCGATCCCGCTTACACGCCCGACGCCGTTACCGAATTATATTTATATTCGGCGGCGCGACGCGATCATTTAAACAAGATAGTGTTTCCCGCGCTCGAAGCGGGCAAGACCGTCGTGTGCGACAGGTTTATATATTCCACGCTCGCGTATCAGGGTTACGGTCGCGGATTAAATCTCGATTTTATACGCGAAGTCAACGCGCGCACGATTGCGCCGCTTAAAGTCGATCTCGGCTTGTTTATCGACGTGTCGCCCGAGGCAGGGTTTGCGCGCAAGGGCGGCGCGGACAAGACCGACAGGCTGGAACGCGAGAACTTGGATTTTTTCAATCGCGTCTACGACGGGTTCAAAACCATGTGCGCCGACGGCGATCTTGTGCCGATTGACGGAAGCGGGGAAAAGGAGCAGACCGCCGCTAATATTTTGCAGGCGGTGCGCCGCATACTATGAACGAAGGGCTTGTAAAGTACGCGGGGCTGTATGCTCGAAACGGCGCGGTCGCGGCAATAGATTATTCGGCGCGGGCGAGCGCGTATCTTATATGCGGCGAGGACGAGGACGGCATAGCCGTGCTCGGACGTATACTTGCGGCAAAGCTATGCGGGCTGGACGTCGATCGCGCGTTCGACGAACATGCGGACATCATAACCTATCCGCAGGCGCAGGACGCGAAAAAGCCCGCAAAGGGCAAAAAGACGGAAGCGGACAAGCCCAAGCGTTACGCCGTGTCGGTGGACGATATTCGGGAAATTGTCGGGTCGCTGTACCTTACGCCGTTCGAGCTCGATAAGCGCGTATACGTTATCGAAAACGCGGAGAGTATGAGCGAGATTTGCCAAAACAAGCTGTTGAAGTCGCTCGAAGAACCGCCGCCGCGAGTGTGCTTTGTACTGTGCGCGACGGGGCGGCTACTGCCCACGGTCGAGTCGCGGTGCAATCGCATAGAGCTTCCGCCGTTCGGCGTGGACGAGATTGCGGCGGAGCTTAAAAAGTATCACAAGGACGTCGCCGCAGTGACGCTTGCGGCGCGGGCGAGCCGCGGAAATTTGGGACTTGCGGAGCGCATACTCGCCGACGCGGGCTTTGCCGATACCTATGCTTCGGCAAAAAAGATTCTCGCGTTGGCGACGGGCAGTCGGATGTTCGCCAAGACCGCGGCTGTTTACGAAAAGTTTACGCGCGAAAAGACGGACGCGGTGCTCGGCGTTATGGAGTATCTTTTGTGCGACGTTGCGCGCAGTCTTGTCGGGGCGGAAACCGTTTTCGACAGTGCGGACGTAAAAGCCGTTGCGGTTGGGTTCACGCCGTATTCCGCGGCGAAAAGCGCGGAGCACGTGCGCACGGCGCGGCGGCACAATTCCGCCAACTGTATGCCGTCCGCGGTCATGGACACGATGATACTAAAAATCATGGAAGAAAAGTTTAAGGACGCGCCCGCCGCGCGCTGACGCGCAAGACGGGCTTACGGGAGGAATCGCAATGCCGAAAGTTATAGGCGTAAGATTTCGCACCTCGCCGCGAGTGTACTACTTCGCGCCGACGGAAGGCGAACAATATCCGAAGAATACCAAGGTCGTTGTGGAAACGCAACGCGGCGTGGAGCTTGCAACGGTAGCTATGTCCGAAACGGAAGTGCCGGACGATAAGATTGTCGCGCCGTTAAAAACGGTTATGCGCATTGCCACGCAAGCCGACATCGATGCGGAAAAAGCGGACGGCGAGCAAAAGCAGAGTATACTCGCCACCGCCAAACAAAAAGTGTCCGAGCGCGGGCTGGACATGAAGATTGTCGATTGCGAATTTACCGCCGATCACGGCAAGCTCGTTTTGTACTTTACTGCGGAACAGCGCGTGGACTTCCGCGAGCTGGTGCGCGATCTCGCCTCGGCGTTCCGCATGCGCATAGACCTGCGACAGATAGGCGCGCGCGACGAGTGCAAACTTATAGGAACGCTCGGCGCGTGCGGTTTGCCTTGCTGTTGCGGCAGGTTCGAGTCGGACTCCGAACACGTGTCTATTAAAATGGCAAAGAACCAAAATCTTGCGCTTACGCCCAACAAGATCAACGGCATGTGCGGCAGACTGCTGTGCTGTCTGTCTTACGAGAATAAAACTTACGAGGACGTTTTGCGCCGCTGTCCCAAGCACGGCGCGACGGTCACTTGTCCCGACGGCAGGCGCGGCACGGTCGCGTCCGTCACGCCGCTTACCGAAAAAGTGCGAGTGCGAGTGGGCGACGACGACAACTTCGAGTTTTGCGAATACTCGCTCGACGAGCTCGGTTGCGATCGCCGCGAAAAGCGCGAGGAACAGGCGGAGCAAAACGGTCAAGCCCGACCCGACGACCGCAACCGCAACCGCGACGGCAGACAAAATCAACACCAAAATCAGAACAGAAACCAAAATCAAAATCGCCAAGATCGTCGCAACGACGGCGGGAACAACCGCAACAAAAACAAGTTCAACGGCAAGAATAAGTTTAACAATAACGGCAACGGCGACGGCAATAACAGCGGCGGACAGGGCGACGGAAATAAGGACAACGCGCCGCAACAGCCCGTAAACGGCAACGGCGGAAAGGGTAACAACGGCGGCGGCAACAAGAAGAACCGCAACCGCAAGTTCAACAACAAAGGCAACGGTAACGCAAAAACCGACCGCGCGCCGACGGAAAATTAAATGTTCGCAATGCCGAACCGAATAAATTAAATTCACAAAGTTGACTTTTGCGAATATAAATGTTATACTTGCACTATAAAATATTGGAGGTACGACAATATGGCACACAAGATTTCCGATGAATGTATTTCGTGCGGCGCGTGCGCAGGGGCTTGCCCCGTGGGCGCTATAAGCGAGGGCGACGGCAAATATGTTGTTGACGCCGATGCTTGCATCGATTGCGGAGCGTGCGAGGGCGAATGTCCGACCGGCGCGATAACCGCATAAGTTATCTTTGACTTGTAATTCGAGCGGCATGCTTAACGGCTTGCCGCTCGAATTTTTTGTTTTTTATTTTTATCTTATTTTTCGAATAGAGTGCAAATCGATTATTTCGAGTATAAAAAGTTTGTCAATAACGACCGTGCGGGCAGTATCTGCGCGGCGTTTTTTTTGTCGAAGTTTTGCGGGTGAACAGAGTATTATAAACTTTTCGGCGTTGTTCGATTTAATATGCCAAACGCGGCGCGGGCAAGGGCGTGTATATCGGTGCGCGATATTTGTTCGGTTTTTATATAATTTACCGTGTATATCGGCATACTACAAGCGTGAAAGCAAAGGCAAGGTCGTTCGGCAAAAGCGCGGTCGCGCTTGCGGCGATAGGAATAATATCAAAGCTGATAGGCGCGCTGTACCGCGTGCCGCTTACCAACATTGTCGGCGCGGAGGGCATGGGCTTGTACCAAATGGTTTTTCCGCTGTACACGGTGTTGCTCGCGTTCTGCGGCGGGGGAATAACGTCCGCAGTGTCGCGCGTGGTGGCAAAGTACACCGCTATCGGCAACGACGAAGCGGCACAGCGCACGCTAAAAGTGGCTATACTTCCGCTCATTGCCGTGTCCGTCGTTTCGACGGCGGCGGTCGCGCTGTTGCGCAATGTAATATCGGGCTTGCAGGGCAATTCCGAAGCGGGCATCGCGTATCTTGCAATTTGCCCGTCGCTGTTGTTTGCGGGCGGAATAAACGTACTGCGCGGATATTTTCAGGGCAAGGCGTTTATGTTGCCGAGCGGAGTAAGTCAGCTTGTGGAACAGGCGGTAAAGCTCGCGCTCGGGCTGTATTTAAGTCGGTTGCTGTTGCCTTACGGCGTTAAGTACGCTGTTGCGGGCGCGCTTGCGGGCGTTACCGCGAGCGAACTTTTTGCGCTTATATATTTGGCTGTGCGGTTTTGGATAGCGGCGCGCAAGCGCGTGAGATATGTTGTGGTAGGCTCGCTCGTCGCCGAAACGTCGGCGGAATTTTCCGCGCCGCGCCCCGTCACCGATAAAATGCTGTTAAAGGAACTGTATTCGTTTGCGCTGTCGGTCACGCTCGGCTCGCTCGTTTTACCCATTACGCAAATGATAGATTCGGTGCTCGTCATCAACCTGTTGATGCACAGCGGCGCGACCCGCGCGAGCGCAACCGCGCTGTTCGGACTGTTTGTCGGGCCCGTCGGCACGCTTATCAATATGCCGACGGTCGTCGCGCTGTCCGTCGCGATAGCGTTTTTGCCGACAATCACTTCCGCCGTCGAGCGCGGCGGCGACCCGTCTGCGGTTGCGCGCGTTGCGGTTAAATGGATAATGTTGTTTGTTATTCCCGTGACCGCGGCGTTTATGATTTTTCCCGACCGCGTTTGTTCCGCGCTGTACAGCAGGGGACTCACCGCCGAGCAGTTGCAAACCGCGGCGCGGCTATTGCGCGTGCAGGCGATAGGCGTATTTTATATCGGCGTGTTACAGCTTGCTACGACTGTTCTTCAAGGTCACAACAACGCGCACCGACCGGTTATTAACCTCGTCGTGGGCGCGTGCGTCAAAGTAGGGCTTACGCCGCTATTGGTGCGCGCGTTCGGCATAATAGGCGCGGCGGGCGCGACGGCGGCGTGCTATGCGGTTGCGGCGACGTTGACCGTGCGCTGCGCAAGCTCGCGCATGCCGATAGGCGTGAGCGTTGCGGACGCGTTTATCAAGCCGCTCGCGTGCACAGTCGCGGGTGCGGCGGCGTTTATCGGCGTGAGCGCGCTTACCGCAATGACGACGCTTCCCGCGCTGTGGCAAACGCTTATAGCGGGCGGCGCGTTTCTTACGGTGTACGCAAGCGGCGTTATACTTACGGGCGCGCTCGACGTAAAGGCGGCGCTTGCGCACGCGCGGGCGCGACGCGTAATAAAGAGCGGCGGCGGCATGCCCGATGTTCCGCCCGATAATTAACGGCAAAAAAGTGTGCGTATAGTGTTGATTTTCGTTGCGCGTTGGTTTATAATAGTTGTACAGATACGAAACGAAAAGGACGCGACCGATGATAGACATCAATCTTATACGCACCGACCCGACCGCAGTTGCGGCGGCGCTCGAAAAACGCGGCTGTAAAGCCGACCTCGACGAAATAATCAAGCTCGACGAAACGCGTCGGGAAATTATAGGGCGCACAGAAACGCTCAAAGCCGAAAAGAACAAAGTGAGCGCGGACATACCGCGGCTTAAAAAGGCGGGCGAGAACGTCGAGCCGATTTTCGCAAAAATGCGCGAGCTGGGCGATAGGATTTCGGAAAACGACGCGCACCTCAAAGCGGCGGAGGACGCGCTTAAAAACGCGCTCTTGTGCTTGCCCAATCTTCCCGATCCCGACGTCGTTGCGGGCGAAAAGGAAAATAACAAAGTTATCAAGGTGTGGGGCGAAAAGCCGAGCTTCGATTTTGCGATTAAAAATCACGTCGAGCTGTGCGAGGCGTTGCGCCTTATAGATTACGAACGCGGCGTAAAACTTGCGGGCAACGGCTCGTGGCTGTACACGGGGCGCGGCGCGGTCATGGAGTGGGCGTTGTTAAACTACTTTATAACGACGCACATCAAGGACGGCTATACCTTTATTCTGCCGCCGCACATGCTCAATTACGAATGTGGATTGGGCGCGGGGCAGTTCCCCAAGTTCGAGGACGATGTTTATCGCGTGGAAACGGCGGAGGGCGGCGCGGCGCGGCGGTTCATGTTGCCGACGGCGGAAACCGCGCTCGTTAATATTTACCGCGGCGAAATTTTGCAGGAGAGCGAACTGCCCAAAAAGTTGTTTGCTTACACGCCGTGCTATCGCAAGGAAGCGGGAAGCTACCGCGCGGAGGAGCGCGGCATGATTCGCGGTCACCAGTTCGACAAGGTGGAAATGGTGCAGGTCACTTCGCCCGAACAGAGCAAAGCGGCGTTCGAGGAGCTTGTCAACAAGGCTTGCGCGCTTGTCGAGGGCTTGGGCTTGCATTACAGATTGAGCAAGCTCGCGGCGGGCGACTGCTCGGCGTCCATGGCGCGCACTTACGATATTGAAGTATGGATTCCGTCCATGGGCATTTACAAAGAGGTCAGCTCTGTTTCCAACGCCAACGATTATCAGGCGCGCCGCAATATGACGCGTTATCGCGGCGCGGACGGCAAGATAGGTTACGTGCATACGCTCAACGGTTCGGGGCTTGCGACGTCGCGCATACTTCCGGCTATCGTCGAACAGTATCAAAACGCAGACGGCTCGGTTACCGTGCCCGAAGTGCTGCGCGCGTTTGTCGGTTGCGACGTTTTGAAATAACGAACTTTCGGCAAGCGATTTTAGCCCGACGACATGCGGCAAGCGACCAACAAGGAGCGATAAAAACTTATGGGTTTATTCGGCAGAAGAAGAGGCGGGTTCGGCGAGCAGACAAGCCCCGCGCCCACCGACGATTATTTGAATCTTACAAAGTACGACGAAAAGTTTATACTTCCGACGGACGGCGGCTTGCAATCGCAACAACCCGAATCGAGCGCGGATGCCGCGACCGTTACGGCTGTGCGCGAGCTTGCGCAGGACGCGCCGCTACAACAGACCGAACGCCCTATGGTGTTTTTGTCGCGCGCGCACAGCGATATTTATATTTACGAATACTCGGACAGGCTGGAATATTACGTCAAGACGGCGACGTGCATGTTCAAGTTTAACACCGTAACAAAGTAAACATTATGGATTTGGACAGGATTCGCGGAATTATCCCGACCATGCGCCTTGCGGATAAGATTGAGCTTGTAGGCGGCGGAACGACCGTTTCCGCGCAAGCCGTGACCAAGTCCGCAAAAACAGAGCTGGGCGACGGCGTTATGCCGTACTCGGCGGCTTTGCCGTTTTCGTCCGCTATCGGTTGCACGTTCTCGACGGAACTGTGCGAGCAGGTTGCATACTACCGCGCCGCCGTCGCGCGCAATAACGGCGAGGCGTTTGCGGGTGCGGTATGTTGCGGAATAATGCGCGACCCCATGAGCGCGGGCGCGAGCGAATTTTTTTCGGAGGATCCGTTTCTCACAGCAGAGCTTTTAAAAAGCTGTCGTACCGACGACGGGATAGGGTTTGTGTTTACGGACAGCCTCGGACAGGGCGCATACGCTGACAGGACGATAGACGATCGCGCGCTCAACGAGTTATATTTGTACCCGCTCAAAAAGGCGGGGCGCGTCGCCGCGGCGTTGCAGTTTGACGAAGGCTATTTAAACGGCGAGCGGCTGTGCGAGTCGCGCGGCGCGGCGGACAGGCTTATTAAATACGTGCGCGCGGACGCTGCTGTGCTTACCGAATATCGGCGCGAAACCAAACTGCAAGAGTTTACGGGCGCGGCGTACATACTCGGCGCGGACGGCGCGTTCAAGCGCGAACTTTACAGAGCCGTCGTTGACGGAAAAATTATAGAGAGCAAACTCGACCGCGGCATAGAACGCATACTCGCTACCGCGGTCAATACTTACGAACGAAATAAAACCGAGCCGAGCGAACGGCTTAAATCGGCGGTTGTGCCCGACCTTTCGCGCGCGAGTTCGGTGCTGTTGAAAAACGACGGCGCGCTTCCGACGGTAACGCAAAAAATAACGCTGTTCGGCACGGCGGCGGATTTTATTGACGGCGATCGTTACGGCGTTAAACCTATTGCGCGCGCTACGGATAGCCGCGGCGAAGTAAACGTGTTTTTGATTACCGATTACGAACGCGACGGAATATCGCCCGAAACGCAAAATGCGATTGCGGAAACGTCCGCGGTCGCACCGACTGTCGTCGTTATTTGCGGCGGGTGCGCTTGCGAATTGGGCGCGGCGAAAAACGCGCACGCGATTTTGTTTTGCCCCGCGTGCCGCGACGTTGCGGCGATAATCGACATGATTACGGGCAACGCGCCGCAAGGACGGTTGCCGTTTACGTGGTGCGACAAAAAGACGGACTATCCCGCGAATAATATAAAGTACAGCAAGCGCGGCGATTTCAGATACGAATCGCTGTACAACGGATATATGCTGTTCGGCAACTTTACGTCGGCGGTTGCGTATCCGTTCGGGCACGGCTTGGACTATACCGAATACGAAATAGGCAAGGTCGGATTAAAAGCCGACTGTTCCGAAATAACGGCGACGTTCGACGTTAAGAATACGGGCGAGCGCGCGGGCAGCGTAGTTTGTCAAGCATATTTGACGGCTGTGGACGCGCCCGTTTACGGACTTAAAAAGCGGCTCGTCGCGTTTACTCGGTTGAGACTGGAAGCGGGCGAGTGCAAGCGCGTTACGCTCGTTATGGACGCTTCCGATATTGCGGTGTACGACGCGGGAAACGCGCGGTTCGTCACGCTCGGCGGAAAGTATGCGGTGGATATAGGTCTGTCGTCCGCCGATATTCGCGCGAGCGCGGAAGTCAAGCTGACGGGCGATAAATTCGCCGTGGGCGCGGACAAAAAGACTGCGCCCGCATATTACGGGTACGACGGCGCGTTCGAGCCGACCGCGCCCGAAATAGAAAAGCTGTTAAAAACTCCGTTCATAAAGAAAGCGGAGGCGCGCGCCGACCTTGCGCCGCCGTCCGCCGTCACGGTCAAAAAAGCTATAAAAAAGGCGCGCAAGACCGCGCAGAAACAACTGTTGCCGCTTATCGAACACAAGATAAACAGCGTTCCCGACAAGTTTTGTCCGTCCGTTCGCAGGCGTTAAGACGAGCGTAAAACATTAATGTTAATAATTGTAAAAACTGTGCTTTAAGCATTGACAAAGCCGTACCGCATTGATATAATACACGAATTACAAGCGGACGGCAGGGGCTTATCTGTACAGTCCCGCACCGTGAAAGGAGTTTTTATGAATTTCGATATAACGTCGCTCGACAAAGATTTTGCCGACGGGTTGCGCGAACTGCGCGCCGATTATAAATTCGGACTTGACGGCAATGTCAAACTTACGGCGGCGCAGGGCGAAGCGGGAGTCGCGCGCGGCGATAACGGTTACGTTATTACTTACGACAAAAAATGCGAGTTTTACCGCGGTTTTATCAAACTGCTTGCGGGCGAAATCGGATATTCTGAACGCTGTTCGTTTAAGAACTTGGGCGCGATGATTGACTGTTCGCGTAACGCCGTTATGACGGTGACGGCTGTTAAATCGCTTATACGGCGTTTGGCGACGATTGGATACGACACGCTCGAACTGTACACAGAGGACACTTACGAAATCGACGGCGAGCCGTACTTCGGATATTTGCGCGGTCGCTACACTGCGAGCGAACTGAAAGAGCTTGACGGCTACGGCGCGACGTTCGGCGTGGAGCTTGTTCCGTGCATACAGACTTTGGCGCACCTCAACGCCATAACCCGCTGGAAGAGGTTTTCGCCGATTATCGATTGCAACGATATTTTGCTCGCGGGCGACGAAGGAACTTACGAGCTTATCGACAAAATGTTCAATACCGTTTCGCAGTGTTTTCGGTCGCGGCGCATACATATAGGCATGGACGAAGCGCATAATTTGGGGCTGGGCAAGTACCTCGACAAAAACGGGTACAGTTCCCGTTTTGAAATTATGTCCAAGCATTTGAAGCGCGTGCTCGAAATTGCCGAAAAGTACGGCTATTCCTGCACTATGTGGTCGGACATGTTTTTCAGGCTGTTGAATAAAGGCGCGTATAAACCCGCCGACGGCGAAATATCGCAAGAGCTTTTGGACTTGATTCCGCAAAACGTTACGCTTACTTATTGGGATTATTATAACAACGACAGCGAACATTACGACAAGATGTTCGCGGCGCACAAAATCATGAGCGACAGGATAGCTTTTGCGGGCGGCGCGTGGTGTTGGAATACGTTTACTCCGTCCAACCTAATGTCGATTAACCGCAACAAGCTCGCGCTTGAAAATTGCGTTAAGCACGGCGTGGACGACGTGCTGATAACGGTGTGGGGCGACGACGGCGCGGAGTGCCCGACTTTTGCCGTACTGCCTACGCTCGTTGCGACTGCGGAACTCGCTTACGGCAAAACGGACTTCAAAAAGGCGTTTAAAATCGCGACTTCTATCGACTGGGACGACTTTTTGACTCTCGAACTCGCGGACAATACCATGCGCGGAATAAGCGGCGATTTTATCGGCGGAAACATGACAAAAGTGTTTTTGTACAGCGACTTGCTTTGCGGTCTGTACGATTACGCCATGCGCCCCGAATTTTACGAACGGCTTACGACCGCGGCAAACAGACTGCGCGCGGCGCAACGGCGCACGGGCAAGTTTTCGTACATGTTTAAATCCACCGCCGCGCTTGTCGAGCTTGCCGCGCAAAAATTCGATTTCGGCGTGCGCGCGCGAGCGGCGTACAAAGCGGGCGACAAGCCTGCGCTAAAAGCGCTTGCCGACAAAATTCCGCAGCTTGTCAAGCTCGTCGATAAGTTTTACAAAGCGTTCCGCGAGTGCTGGTACAGCGAAAACAAGCCGCAGGGCTTCGATATACAGGACATACGCCTCGGCGGATTGCGGCAAAGAATGTTGCACTGCCGCGATATTCTTAACGATTATCTTAACGGAAAGACGGAGCAAATAGCCGAACTCGAACAGGAAATTTTGCCCGCGTTTGACCTCGAACGCGGACAGGAATTGCGCGAATGCGGTTGGCGAAACATGGTTTCCGCCAGCGTATAGACATATCGCGCCGAGTTGCGGCGCAAAATGTACAGACGAAAATTTGCGAAGGAAACGCAGAACATGAACATAATAATTACGGACGATTACGAACAAATGAGCGCGCGCGCGGCGGAAATAGCGGTGCGCACGGTGACCGAAAACCCTAACGCGGTTTTGGGACTTGCCACGGGTACAACTCCGCTCGGACTGTATAAGCGGCTTATTGCGGACCGTGCCCAAAACGGCACCGATTACAGCGCGGTGCGCACTGTCAACCTCGACGAATATATGGGCTTGCCCAAAACGCACGAGCAGAGCTATGCGTATTTTATGCGTAAAAACCTGTTCGACGCGCTCGGCATTGCACCCGAAAACACAAACATAGAAGACGGCACTGCAACCGACGAACAAGCCGAGTGCGCAAGATACGACGCAACGCTCGAAAAACTTCCGCGCGATTTTCAGCTTTTGGGCTTGGGCAGTAACGGTCATATAGCGTTTAACGAACCGAACACGCCGTTCGGAAGCACGACGCACGTCGTTACGCTCGCCGACAGCACGGTCAAGGACAACTCGCGTTTGTTTTCGCAAATTTCCGAAGTGCCGCGCAAGGCGTTCACCATGGGTCTTAAAAGCATTATGCAGGCGAAAAAAATACTGGTGCTTGCGAGCGGCGCGAACAAAGCCGACGCAGTGTTCGGCATGGTGCGCGGGGAAGTGACCGAAAGCCTGCCCGCGAGCGTGTTGCAACTCCACCCCGATTGTACGCTTATCGTCGATAAAGCCGCCGCGTCCAAACTGTAAACCGCTATTTGAAGTTCGATTTACATAATTCGGTTGCGACCGTTTGAATTCAATCAAATATAAAACAACAAATCAAAAACCGACGAACTGATGCTCGTCGGTTTTTGAATACTGCGCGCCGTCTTTGATAAAACGCACCGAAGCGTTTTCCCGTCGGTTGACTCCGTTAAAGCTACCTTGTGGCACACGCCACTTCTTGTTTAGTGCTGCTGCGGTCAAGCCCTGACACGGTTCGCAAGCAGACGTTGCACAAGACCTTAACATCAACGCCACCTAACGGTAACAGACCTCCCATACGCAAACCGAGGACGGTGTTCAACCCTACTGTAGCGGATTGTAGGTTACAGAGCGCCGCTAATTCTCCGTCTAGCGCAGTAGAGTTATTATAACCCGTAACGCAAAAAAAATCAAGTGTTTTAGCCGTATTTGCCGCCCGCGAATTTTGCGGCGCATAAATTTATTGATTTGTCAACGATTTTGCTTGACACGGGCGGCGCGTTGGCGTATAATTCCATTGTTGACATATCAACAATGGAGCGGCTATGGACGACGTTTTTGAAAACTTTACTATAAATATCCTCAAACTCAATAAGCTGGTACATAAAATCAAGTTGGCGGAAATGGAGGAGTACGGGTTAAAGGCGATACACGTAATGTGCGGGTATTATCTTTTGAAGCACCCCGACGGCTTGACCGCGAGCGAGATTTCGCGGTTGGCGGTGGAGGACAAAGCCGCGCTGTCGCGCGCGCTCGCTACCATGCGCGAAAAGGATTTAGTTGTTTACGATCCCAAAACGTACAATTCCGTTATAGTTCTTACAGAACAGGGCAAGCGGTTTGCGGAGGCTGTCCTGCAAAAGGCGGACAGGGCGGTGGAAGCGGGTTCCGCCGATATGTCGGAATCCGAGCGCGTGGCGTTTTATAAAACGCTGGGCGCGATAGTGGACAATCTGTCGTGCTATTACGACGAGCTTGTCGGCAATAAATAAAAACCATACTTAAAACAACGCGCGATAATCGAGGGCGGAGCAATGCCATGCGCCTCTTGTTTTTTTGTTCGCCGATATAGATAAACCGAAATTTTTTTAAGGAGTTTTTTATGGAAAATACGGAAGATGTTGCGGGAGAAGTTGCGGCGACGCCCGCGGTCGAAAAGAAAAAATGCAAACTGTGGGTTAAAATAACCTGCATTGTGCTCGCCGCCGTTATAGGCGTTATCGCGGTGCTCGGCATTACTTTCGCATGCGTGTGGAGCGACGAGATTTCCTCGGTGCGCAGTTTCACCAAACTGCGCAATCGCAAGGATTCCAATCAGGAAGGCGCTGTGTATATGATGAGAGTCAAGGGCGGATTTTACTTTGACGATTTTCTTGCGCAGGGCGGCGCGTCCAGCGATAAACAGCTTATCAACTTTATCACCAATCACATTACGCGCGGGCTTATAGACGTGTCTATCGGCGAAACGGACATAGGCTGTTCGTCGTTTACCGCGGTCACGCCGAGCGGCGATATTATTTTCGCGCGCAATTACGACTTTGCCAAAACTAATGTTTGCTTGACGTTTACCGACCCCGGGGACGGCAGACACAAGTCGTTCTCGACGGTCGATCTCAACTATATCGGCATGGATATTAACAAGGACGTGGAAGGGCTTATGAACCAAATAACTTGCCTCGCCGCGCCCTATGTGCCTCTGGACGGCATGAACGACGCGGGCGTGAGTTGCGGCATATACATGTCCTATCAGGGCGGCGACGGCGAGGAAGGCACGGTCGCTACCAATCAGAACGACGCCGCCAAGCAGAATATTACTTCCACCACTATGCTTCGGTTGGTGCTCGATTACGCCGACAACGTGGACGAGGCGGTCGAACTTATCAAAAAGTACAATCTGCACGACTCGGCTAATACGTCGTTCCATTACATGGTAGCCGACGCGACGGGCAAGAGCGCAATTCTCGAATGGTTGCCCGCGGACGGCGGCACGGACGCGACCGACAACGACGGCACGGCGCGCGAGCTTGTCGTGACATACAACACCGACGAAATGTATAACGACTTGCGCGCGTCCGACGCGTTCAAGTATCAATGGGTGACTAACTTTATAGTCAACGGACAGGATTCGTACTACACCGACAACGAAGCGAAACCGGGGTACGGGCGTTACGAACATATCTACGACAGACTGCGCGCAACAAACGGGGTAGTGACGGACGAACGCGCCGCTATGCAAATCCTGTCGGAAGTTGGACAGCGCACGTTTAACGGCGGCGGCGGTTGCACCGTTCACAGCGCGGTTTTCAACCTTACCAAGAAAACGGTACTGTGGGTGCCCAACGAAAATTACGACGACGAAAATGCGTATTTTACGTACTCGTTTGCGACGGACGTAATAACGCCCAATCCCGTATATGCAATGTTCCTGTAATTTCGATTAACGCTAAAATTTTATCTTTGAGTTTTTGAAAACCCGTTGACTTTTATCCCGTCGTGTGTTATAATTAAAACAGGAATGATTCCTGTTTTGAGGTAGCTGTGAGGCAAGGGTTCAAACAACGCGATTACATAGAGAGCTATTTGCGCGAAACGCGGTCGCACCCGACCGCGCAGGAAATTTTCGAGCACACGCGCGCGGCGTTTCCCGACGTGTCGCTCGGCACGGTTTACCGCAATCTCGACAGGCTGATCTCCGAAAACATCGTTAAAAAAGTGCAAAAAACGGGCGCGTGCGACAGGTACGATTACGTGCGCGACAGACACAATCACGCGTTGTGTTCGGAGTGCGGCAGGATATTCGATTTTTGCTATCCTTTGGACGTTGCGGCTGTGCAGGCGGCGATAGGCGAGGATATAAGCATAAAGGACGCGGACTTCCTTGTTGTGGGAGTGTGCGCGGACTGTGAAAAGCGCGGCGATAAGTGAGGCGTAATAGGCGCGAAAAGTCATGGGCGTAACGGCGTATACCGCAGCTATAAAAATCAAAAAACAAGGAGATAAAATCATGAACAAGTATTCGGGCACTCAAACCGAAAAGAATTTACAGGCGGCGTTTGCCGGCGAATCGCAGGCGCGCAATAAGTACACTTATTTCGCTTCGGTAGCCAAGAAAGAGGGTTACGAGCAGATTGCGGCTATATTCGGCGCGACTGCCGACAACGAGAAAGAACACGCCAAAATGTGGTTTAAAGAGCTTGCGGGCATAAGCAACACCGCGGACAATCTTAAAGCCGCGGCGGACGGCGAAAACTTCGAGTGGACGGACATGTACGAGGACTTTGCCAAGACCGCCGAAAAAGAGGGCTTTAAGGAGCTTGCCGCAAAGTTCCGCATGGTCGGCGCGATTGAAAAACATCACGAGGAGCGTTATCGCGCATTGCTTAAAAACGTGGAAACCGCGGCGGTGTTTGAAAAGAGCGAAGTCAAGGTTTGGGAGTGCCGAAACTGCGGGCATATAGTCGTCGGCACGAAAGCGCCCGCCGTTTGTCCCGTGTGCGCGCACCCGCAGAGCTACTTTGAATTGAGCGCGGAAAACTATTAAGCCATGAAGCGCGCGTAAAAACTGTGCGTAAGAACGGCGATAGCTTTTCTTATAGCTACGCTAATAGCGGAAGTATCCGTTAAAACCCCGAACTAAAGTACTTGCTTGCGTTCGGGGTTTTTGCACTGCGCAAAATAGTGAAGCGGTTGAATAGCGGGCATACAAATAAAGCCGTCGCAAAAAAAATTATTTGCAGCGGACGTATCGGTTTACATTTGCGTTATATTGTGCTATAACGGACATATTCAATAATGGGAGGTAAAATTATGGATATCGAAAAATTGAAAATCGATGCCGAAAACGGGGACGCGGAGGCGCAGTGCGCGTTAGGTAAAATGTTATTGGGGATCGATTGCGACGGCACTAATATTGCCGAAAACACAGACGAGGGCGTAGAACTGCTTAAAAGCGCGGCTCAAAAAGGTAATGCGGAAGCCGAGTTTAATTTAGGGCTGTGCTATCTTTTCGGGCGCGGGGTTGAAGAAAACAGAGAAGAAGCGTTTAGATACACCGTTTCCGCCGCAAATAAGAACTATGCGCGTGCGCAGAACAATGCGGGCAATTTTTACGAAAGCGGCATAGGCGTCGATAAAGATGAAAATGCGGCTTTCGAATGGTATAAAAAAGCCGCCGAGCAAAACGACGCTATCGGGCAATTAAACGTAGGTAATTGCTATAAACAAGGAATTGCGGTAAAGCGCAATTATGCCGAAGCTCTTAAATGGATAAAACTATCCGCAGAAAACGGAAACGCCGACGCAATGTTTGAAGCAGGGCTTTTTTACGACGACGCGCTCGGCGTATCGCGTGATATGAAAGAGGCTTTGAAGTGGTATAAAAAAGCCGCCGCGCTTAATCACGGCAAGGCGATGTGCTACATAGGTTATTGTTATCAGTACGGCGACGGTGTGCCGCTTGACCGCGAAGAAGCCGTTAAATGGTACAAGGCTTCTATGGCGCAGAAATATTTTCAGGCTTTTACCAATATGGGCTATTGTTACCAGTACGGCGAGGGCGTAGAAAGAAATATGGAAAAGGCAATTACTATGTATCATGCCGGTGCGGAACTCGGAAGTACGGACGCATTTTACAATTTGGGCATTTGCTACTCGAACGGATACGGAGTAAAAGTCGACATGGAACAGGCTATCAAGTTTTTCATGCTTGCCGCCCAAAACGGTCGCTCCGCGGCAATGTTTATGCTTGGGCAAATTTACGAAAACGGCGACGGCGTCGAAGAGGATCTTTACCAAGCCTTCGCGTTTTACAAGGCTGCCGCCGAGAGAGGCAATCAAGATGCAATCAAAACGCTTAAAAAACGAAAATTCAATAAGTTTATGTAGTCGCTCCGTTATATTCAAGTCGTATAGATAAAAAGCCCGATTGTTTTGTTATGAACACAAAAAGTCGGCAAAAAAATATTATTCATAAACGGGTTCGGTATTGTGCCGAACCCGTTTTGCGTAGAGTGGGAGATATGGTTTTTGTGAGCGAAACGCATCGAATAGCGAAATTTGTACGACGTTTATTTTTGGGGGAGAGTTAAAAAGTCGGCTTTGTGTGTACGGTCGTATTGGGCAAAAACTCGCCGTAAAACATTTGCTGAAAAGCGGCTATGTTGGTGTATCTGTCTTTGGGGTAGACCGACAACGCTTTTAACAGCGACTTTTCGCGCACGGGTTGAATTTTTACGTTGAGCGCGGAGGGCGGCATGATTTTATCGTTAAGCCGTCGCTCTGTCGCTTCGGGCGGGGGATTGCCCACAAGACAAGTATAAATAGTCGCGCCTAATTCGTATATATCCGTCCACGGACCTTGCGACCCGCCGTGCGAATACAACTCGATTGGCGAGTAGCCCTTTTTAAGCACGAAGAACGGTTTTTGCACGTTTTGCGTGTAGATGGACGCCGCGCCGAAGTCTATAAGTTTGATAGCGCGGTTATCTACTATTTGTATGTTTTCGGGCGAGATGTCCTTATGGATAACGCCGTGCTGGTGCAAGCGCAACAGCGTTTCTATAACGGGACGCATGATGTTGAGCGTTTCGGTTATGTGCAGTCTGCCGCCCCTGCCGTTTATAAAGCGGTGCAAGCTCATGCCGTTTAGATATTCCATAACTATGTACGCAGTATTGTTGGTAAGAAAAAAATCGTGTATGGCGACAATGCCGTCGAGGTGCTTGATGGAAGTAAGCACTTTTGCTTCCTGAATAAACGCCGTAAGCCAGTAATTGAAAACCTTGCCGTTTTCGGCATTGCCTACGTCCACGGTGCAGGAGTGCGGCATGCGCTTTGTGTAGCCTTTTGGGAAGAATTCCTTGACTGCGACAGTCGTGCAAGTGAACGTGTCGTAAGCCTTATACGTTATGCCGAATCCGCCTCTGCCGAGCGGCATGCCTATAAGATATCTGCCCGAAAGCATGGTGCGAAGGGGCAACGCGCCCACGGGCGATTGCTCGCCGACGGCGGTTTTGCCGCACCTCGGACAAACGCGAGTTTTGGGATCGAGCGTGCCGAAGCAGTGTAAGCATATTGAATTTAAGTCGCGTACATCTTGCATACCGTAACATTATACAATATCGGCGAGCGTTTGTCAATATTTATATCGGACGAATTGCACGCGCAAAAAAACCGTTGCGTCGAGAAAATTCGCCAAATCGATTGACCGCGGACTTGTTATGTGTTAAAATAATACCGTGAGCGAAACGGGAACGGAAAATACGCCCAAGGCGTACAGACGACCGAAGGAGCCGACAAATTTCATAACTTACGCGGTTGCCGCTCTGTTAGCGTTTGTCGGGTTCGCTTTACTATTGTCTTGTTCGCTGATTAACGCAAGCCCCTCCCTCGGACGCTATGCGGTTTTTCTTTTTGTGGCGGCGGTCGTCTTTACAGTCGGCGCGCTTTGCCATATTCTGCCCGCGTCGAGCAGGGCGGGCGAGGTGTGCCGCAAGCTCGACCGTTGCGCGGTTCCCGTGCTTATAGCGGGCGCGTTCTTCCCCGTAATGTTTTCGGCGTTCGGTGCGGGCACGAGTACCGACGCGATTTGGGGCTATACGCTGTTTGCGATTATCGCCGTTGCGACTGTGTGCGTCGCGGCGGTCAGCGTCGCCAACGTCGCGGAGTACAAGATTATCTGTCTTGTTTTTTACGTCGTTATCGGTTGGGCGTGCGTGGCGCGCGCGCACCGCATAGTCGATCTGTGCGGCTGGGGAAGTTTTTGGGCGTTGTTCGGCGGGTGCGCGGCGTACTTTACGGGCGCGATTGTCGGCGCGTTGGAGGGCATGCCCGCGCGGCATGCGTTTAAACATATTTTGGTTATTGTCGGTGCGGCGGCGCACTGCGCGGGAATATATTTATTCTCGATGTCTTAATGTGAGGAGTTATGTATAAGAAGGTAAACGGCTACGATCCCGTGGCAATGGAAAAAAACGTTATCGAGTTCTGGAAAGAGAACGACGTCTTTAATAAGAGCATCACCGCACGCGAGGGCGGCGAGGAATTTTCGTTCTATGACGGTCCGCCCACGGCTAACGGCAAACCGCACGTCGGGCATGTTTTGACGCGCACTATGAAGGATATTATTCCGCGGTTCCACACCATGAAAGGCAAGCACGTTTTGCGCAAAGCGGGCTGGGATACGCACGGTCTGCCCGTCGAGCTGGAAGTGGAAAAGTCGCTCAATATCGACGGCAAACAGGACATAGAAAAATACGGCGTGGAGCCGTTTATCCAAAAATGCAAGCAGAGCGTTTGGAAGTACAAGTCGGAATGGGAACGCATGTCCGACCGCGTCGGATATTGGGCGGACATGGACAAACCCTATGTCACTTACGACGATAATTATATCGAATCGGTTTGGTGGTCGCTCAAAACCATATTCGACCGCGGACTTATTTATAAGGGGCATAAGATTGTTCCGTACTGCCCGCGTTGCGGCACGGCGTTGTCCTCGCACGAAGTGGCGCAGGGCTATAAGGACGTGACGGAGCGCACGGCGGTAGTCGGGTTCGAGTCCGACTTTGCGGGCGGCGCGCGCATACTCGCGTGGACGACCACGCCGTGGACTTTGTCGTCCAACGTCGCGCTGTGCGTAAATCCCGACTACGAGTACGCGTTGATAGAGTCCGACGGGCAAAAATACGTACTTGCAAAAGAGCTTATCGGCAAGCATTTCGAGGAGTATAAAATTCTCCGAACGTACAAAGGCAGTGCGCTCGAAGGCACGCGGTACAAACCGCTGTACGACACCAAGCCGAGCGACGCGGACTGCTATTATATAGTATGCGACGGGTACGTTACGTTGTCAGAGGGCACGGGCGTCGTGCATATCGCGCCCGCGTTCGGCGAGGACGACGCGCGCGTCGGCAGAAAGTACAAGCTCCCGTTCGTTCAAACGGTGGACGAACGCGGACGGTTTACCGCGCCCAAAGAGTTTGTAGGCGCGTTCTGCAAGGACGCGGACAAGGACATTATAACCGATCTCAAAAAGCGCGGATTGCTTTTGTCCGCGCCCATGTACACGCACAGCTATCCGTTCTGCTGGCGATGCAACACTCCGTTGCTTTACTATGCGCGTTCGTCGTGGTTTATCAAGACGACCGAGGTCAAGGATAAACTTATCAAAAACAACGCGTCGGTCAACTGGTATCCGCAGTCTATCGGCACGGGGCGCATGGGCAACTTCCTCGAAAATGTTATCGACTGGGGCCTGTCGCGCGACAGGTACTGGGGCACGCCTCTGCCTATCTGGGTGTGCGACAAATGCGGCAAGACCGAGGCTATCGGCAGTAAAGCCGAGCTTAAAGAAAAGTGCGGCTTGAAAGGCGAGATAGAACTGCACAAGCCGTATGTCGACGGCGCGACGTACAAATGTTCGTGCGGCGGCACTATGAAAAGAACGCCCGAAGTTATCGACTGTTGGTACGATTCGGGGTCTATGCCGTTTGCGCAGTACCACTATCCGTTCGAGAACAAGGACGTGTTTGAAAAGACTTTTCCCGCCGATTTCATTTCGGAAGCGGTCGATCAAACGCGCGGCTGGTTCTATACGTTGCTTGTTATTTCGACGCTGTTGTTCGACAAAGCGCCGTTTAAGAATTGCTTGGTGCTCGGACACGTGACGGACGAACAGGGCAGAAAGCAGTCCAAGCACCTCGGCAACGTCGTCGATCCGTGGTCGGTGCTCGACGTCACGGGCGCGGACGCTGTGCGGTGGTATTATTATACCAATTCCGCGCCTTATCTGCCGTCGCGGTTCTACATGAAAGCGGTTACAGAATCGCAAAACAAATTCCTCGGCACGCTGTTTAACACTTACGCATTTTATGTCATGTACGCCGAGATCGACGGGTTCGACCCGACAAAGGTAGACGCGCGCAAACTCGAATACTCGCTCATGGACAAATGGGCGCTCGGCGAACTCAATCGCCTTGTCAAAAAGGTGGACGGAGATTTGACCGATTACAAACTGTACGAATCGGCGCGCGCGATAGGCGACTTTACCGACAAGTTGTCCAACTGGTACGTGCGGCGGTGCCGCGAACGCTACTGGGCGGGCGGCATGACCGCGGACAAGACCGCGGCGTTCTACACGCTGTACACCGTGTTGCAAACGCTGTCGCGATTGGTCGCGCCTTACACGCCTTTTATCGCGGAGGAAATCTACCGCAATATCGTGTGTTCGGTCGATAAGACCGCGCCCGTATCCGTGCACTTGGCGGACTTCCCCAAAGCCGACGAAAAGTTTATCGACGACAGGCTGTCGCGGGATATGGAAAACGTCATCAAGGCGGCGGAGCTCGGCAGGGCGGCGCGCAACAAGAGCGGGCTTAAAAATCGTCAGACGCTTGCAAAGGTCATTGTCGCGGGCGAGTTCCCGCAGGAATATTCGTATATCCTCGCCGACGAGCTAAACGTCAAAGAGGTAGTCAAGGGCGGCGCGTCCGAGCTTACCGGTTACGACGTAAAACCCCAGCTCAAAACGGTCGGACCCAAGTACGGCAAGGCGGTCGGCTCAATCCGCGCGCATCTTGCGGCTAACGGCGATCAAGCGGCGCGCGTCGCGCTTGCGGGCGGAACGTATGCGTTCGATGCGGACGGCACGGCGGTGGAGCTTACCAAGGACGATATGCTCATTTCCACGCGCGGCGCGGAAGGATATTCGGTCGAGTCCGATCTCGACATGACCGTCGCGCTCGACGTAACGCTCACCGACGAGTTGCTTATAGAGGGCGGCGCGCGCGAAATAATTTCCAAGGTTCAGACCTTGCGCAAGACGCGCGGACTTGAAGTCACCGACAGAATAACGCTTTTGTGGTCGGGCGACGAGTTTATACAAAAAGTATTCGAGGCGCATGGCGAGCGCATTGCAAAAGTCACGCTCGCAACGTCGGTCAAGCGGTTGCAAGGCGATTGCGACGGCGCGGAAAACGCCGACGTGAACGGGCATGCCGCAACGCTCGCGGTGGAAAAATGTTAGCTCCCGACTGGAACGATTATAAAATTCTCGGCAGCGGCGACGGGCTGAAACTGGAACGCTGGAAAAACGTTACTTTGCTTCGACCCGACCCGCAAGCCATTTGGCGCGCGACCGTCGATTACGGCAAGTTCGACTGTCATGCTCGGTACGAGCGCGACAGGAACGGCGGGGGCAGGTGGATTGTAAACAAGCCTATGCCCGAACAGTGGACGGTCGATTGGCGCAAGTACTCCTTTTACGTCAAGCCGACGGGCTTTAAGCACACGGGCTTGTTTCCCGAACAGGCGGTCAACTGGGACAAGCTGTCGGCGATTGTAAAGGACAAAGCGGCGCGCGGCGAAAAGCCGAGAATACTCAATCTTTTCGCTTATACGGGCGCGTCTACCGCAGTGCTTGCCGAAAGCGGCGCGCACGTCACGCACGTGGACGCGGCGAAGGGCATGGTTGACAGAGCGCGGCAAAACTGCGCGCTTAACAAAGCACCGACCGAAAACACGCGCTTTATAATAGACGACTGCAAAAAGTTCGTCGCGCGCGAAATCAAGCGCGGCAAAATGTACGACGCGGTCGTCATGGACCCGCCCAGCTACGGCAGGGGCGCGAGCGGCGAGGTGTGGCGCATGGAGGACGATATTTTCGACCTTGTGTCGCTCACGGCAAAGTTGCTTGACAATCCGACGTTCTTTTTGATTAACAGCTACACGACGGGCTTGCAACCGCAGACCATTGCAAATATACTTACGCTTAATCTCCCGCGCGGCGCAGTCCAAGCGTATGAAGTGTGCTTGCCAACGGAGCGAGATATAGCGTTGCCGTGCGGGTGTAGCGGATTATGGCAGTCCTCGGCGGTGCATACATCGCGGGATAAACTATCAATATAATTCGGCGCGGGCGCGTCGAACGTACATTTTCAAGGAGCTATAAGTGGCTTATAACGACGACAAATTCAAACCCGACGTCAAGACGTCGGCAAAAAAAGTAAAACTGCGTTTGGACGTTAAAGACGTTGTGCGCAAGCGCGACGGCGCGGATAACGGCGAGGACGGCGGTATAACAGTTTTGTACGAGGACAATCATTTGCTTGTCGTGCTAAAACCGCAAAACGTTCCCACGCAGGCGGATTCGAGCGGCGACGAGGATTTGCTCACGCGGCTCAAAGACTATCTTGTCAAAAAGTACAACAAGCAGGGTAACGCGTATTTGGGGCTTGTGCACAGGCTCGACCGTCCGACGGGCGGCGTTATGGTTTTTGCAAAGACAAGCAAAGCCGCGGCGCGGTTGTGCGAGCAAATCCGTTCGGACGACGGCGAGTTTGAAAAGACTTACGCCGCGGTCGTGGTCGGCAGACCTAACCGAACGGGCAGGGTGGAACACTACTTGGTCAAAGACGCGCAAGCCAACACCGTAACTATCGCGCCGTCGTCGCTCGAAGGCGCAAAAAAGGCGGTATCCGAAATAGAAATTTTGGACGAACGCGACGGACTGTCGCTTGTGCGCGTCAAACTGATAACGGGCAGAACGCACCAAGCGCGCGTACAGTTAAAAGCGCTCGGCTGTCCGATTGTGGGCGACGGCAGATACGGCGGCGACAAACTTGTCAAAAGTCCGCACCTTGCGTTGTGGGCGTATAAACTTTCGTTCCCGCACCCGACAAGCGGCGACAAAATGAAATTTCTCGCCGCGCCGCCGCAGGAGTTTCCGTGGACGGAGTTCGACACCGAATCGCTCACGGACATAGTCCGACCGCAGGACGGCGGGCACTACTTTAAGTAAAACAATTCAAGGAGAATATATATCATGTTAAATCAAGAGATTTCCAATCTGTTGGCATACGGTCAGGCGCATTTGCTTTTGGACGAGCTTGACGCGAGCCAAGCCGCGCGGCGCATTTGCAACATGCTCAAAATAACCGACTTCGAGCCGGTCGAACCCGCCGAGGACGTGGAAGCGGCGACCAATCCCAATGCACTGCTCGCGCCCGTGCTCGCGTATGCCGTCGAGCAAAAGATTGTAGGCGACGACGGCGTTTCCGCACTTAAAGCGGATATTCTCGACGCGCTTATGCTTAAACCGTCCGAGCTTAACGACCTGTTTGCCGATACTTATGCGGTCAACAAGCAAAAGGCGTTCGATTTCCTGTACGAATACAGCGTGAAATCGGGCTATGTCGATCCCGACGAGTGCGCCAAAAACGACCGCTGGGAAGCCAAAGAGCTTAAAAGCAAAATCGAAATAATAATCAACGTCATGCCGCAAGCGACCACCGACAAATATCCCAAGTGCGCGCTGTGCCGCGAGAACGAGGGCTATATCGGCAGGGCGAATATGCGCACGGTGTCCGCGGACATAGACGGCGAGGAGTGGTTTTACGCGCCGTCGCGGCATCAGTACTTCGACAAGCACGGCGTGCTTGTAAACGGCGAACACGTCGCGTCCGAAGGCGGCAAAACCGCTATGAAAAAGCTCGCGCTCGCCGCGGACTTTATCGGCGCGGACGGCTTTGTCGGCATGGATTCGGCGGTCGAAAACGGCGGCGCGTCCAACACCGCGCACGAGCATTTTAAAACGGGCTTCCGCACCGCGCCCATGCTTCGGCAGGGCATCAGAACTCGACTCAAATCGCAGGACTATCCGTATTTGGAAATGGGCATTGCCGATTGGTATTCCACGGTTATCCGCTTCGCGCACTCAAACCTCGAAAAAACGGTGGAGTTTGCGGACTTGTTAATATCCGCGTGGAAAAAATACTCGGACGATCGTATCGTCAACGACGGAACGAAGAATTTTTGCAGTGCGGTTTGCCGCAAGATAAACGGCAAATATACGTTCGATATTGTGTTGCGTTCGACTGCGTTAAAACGCCCGCGCATGGCGGCGGATTACGAGGAAATAAAGGCGGGCGCGCTGTCCATTACCGATATTCTCGGTTATTTCGTTCTTCCCACCAAGCTGTCGGAAGAGCTTAAAACCGCGCAACTCTATCTTGACGGAACGCTCCCGTTCGACCCGAAAGAAACAAAAATCCCGCTCGCAAAAACGGTCGAGCGTCTGCTCAAAGCGCAGGGCGGCACGGTTAGCAAGCTCGAAGCCAAACTCAATATTCACGACGAGATAGACGCGGTTTGCGAAAAGATACTCGCGTCAACCGCCGTGTTCGACGGTCAGACCGCCGCCGACTTCCTCGGCAGTTTGGGCATACGCGAGTTGTAATAATAGGGCGCGGTTTTCAACCGTCGCAACATAATTAAAAACAATAATATACAAATGCCGTCGCGTCGTTTTTTCGTCGCGGCGGCGTTGTTATTTTAAACAGCGCAAATATTCGGATTATGCTTGACAAGCGTTGAATTTGTGTATATAATAAAAACATTACGGTTAATGTAAATTTAATTCGGCACGTTGCTATAAGGCAAGTCGATTTATTCCGTCGGCGGGAAACCTCGTCGCGGCTCGAACCGTACTATTGAGGATCGGGGAAGTTATGGCAGGAACTGTAAAATTGAAAGATATTGCGGCGGCGGCAAATTGCTCTGCAAACACCGTATCGCGCGCCTTGCGCGACTGTGCGGATATAGGCGACGAAACGAAGGAAAAGATTAAGCGCATTGCCGCGGAACTTAATTACGTGCCCGATAACATTGCGGGAAGTTTGCGTTATGGCAAGACCAATCTTATCGCGCTTGTCGCTTCGTCGCTGACCGACCCGTTTGTGGCGGCTGCCTCGGATATGCTCGTAAGGCGGTTGCGCGACAAGGGATTTATACCTATCTTAATGATAGCGCGCGGCGACAGGCGCGGGGCGTTGCTCGCGGACATAAAAGCAAACAGAGTGTGTGCGGTAATTTCGTTTTTCGACCCCGACGACGACATAAAGGAGTATTGTAAGGGGGGGGGGGGCACCCCGCTTCTCGTAATGGGCAATACTTCCGACAGCGCCGTCAGTTCGGTGGGCGTGGACGACCGCGCATGCGGAGAGCTTGTCGCAAAGGCGTTTGCCGAATCTGAAAAACGCCGACCCTGTTACGTCGGTTGTAACTGCGGCGAAAGCGACAGACTGCGGCGCGACGGTTTTGCTCGCGCGCTTGCGGAGACGGGCGCGACTTGCGACGAATACGTCGCCGCCGACGAGGGCTTGCGCGACAAGCTGATACAGAGCGACAACGATTTTATATTCTGCTACAACGACGAGGTCGCCGCGGCGGTAGCGGGCGAGCTGGACAGGGCGGGTTATCCCGACGCGACCGTTTTCGGAGTGGACGGCGTGTTCAGATATTTGCCCATCTACAAAAAGGTCAACACCGTGTGCGGCGACATCGTAGCTATGACGGACAGCGCGGCGGATATTATTGCGGACATGGTCATAAATGGCGGTGCGCAACCGAGCCGCAAGGTGTTTCCCGTCGAGGTCGTCAAGGTCAAATAAATATAAAATAAAAGCCGTCGTCGGAGGTAGTCCCGCGGCGGTTTTTTGTTTCGAGTATTGATTGCACATTTATAATAGGCTGTGTTTTTGGATTTTATAGGCGCGTATATATTTGACGCGCGCGACGGTTAGGGCAAGGAGTGTCCCGCGGCTTTATATATGTCGTACCACTCCGTGTCGGTCAACGGCACTTCGCAACAGTCCTTGTACAGCGCGAGCCGCTTATCGAGCGTAGTGCCTATAATCGCTTGCATGCCTGCGGGGTGGTGCAGCACCCACGCGACTGCGACCGCTTCGGGCGTTACGCCGTATTTTTGCGCCAGTCCGCCGAGCATGAAATTGAGCGCGAAGTATTTTTTATCGGCGTGCTCGGTATTGAACGCGCCCGAATAAAAGTATCCCGTATCGTCGGTGAACGAACATTGCATTGTGCCGTAAGTCTGTATTGTAACGCCGTTTTTGCGGCAGTATTCGAGCGCGCCGCCCGAAACGTCGCACGCGACGGGCGTGTTTACGTTTATTCCGTAATCTATAATAGGGCAGTAAGTCGGGCTTAATTGCAGTTGGTTGAAGTACAGTTTTTGATTGAGCGACTGTTGAAGGTAGTCAATTTGTTGCGCCGAGAAATTGCTGACGCCGAACACTCGGACCTTGCCGCTTTTTTCCAGTTCGTCAAACGCGCGCGCTATTTGTTCCGCGCGCATAAGAGTATCGGGGCGGTGCAACAACAGCACGTCTATATAGTCGGTGCGCAGGCGCGCAAGCGATCCGTTTGCCGATTGAACGATATGGTTGTAACTCAAATCGTACCGACCCGCGCATATTCCGCACTTGGTCTGAATTACCATGCGTTTGCGCAACGACGGCGTTCTTTTTATAAGTTCGCCGTACATGCTTTCGCACGTGCCGCCGCCGTAAATATCCGCATGGTCGAACATGTTTACACCCATATCGAGCGCGACGTTTACAAGCCGTTCGATATTTTCGATCGGCTTGTCCGCAATCCGCATGTTGCCCAAACAAAGTCTGCTCGCGCGTATTCCGCCTATGTCCGTGTATTTCATGCGGTAATTATAGCACACGGCGGGGCAAAATGCAATAGCGTTTTCAAAATTCGCGCGGCGACAAAACCGCAAAAGATAAGCTCGCGGTTGCGCAAAGAAAAACAAAGGGAAATCAAAGGGCGCGGCGCGCGGAAAATGTTACATAAACCGCCGAATTTCTTGCAACCGCTTGACAAGCGAATTAAAATATCGCATAATATAGTAAAGCATAATTGGAGGTATTATGAACGAACTCATTGTACAAGATGAGCAATCACTTAACGAACTCATCAAGCGCGTGCGCGCGGCGCAAGCCAAGTTTGCGACGTACACGCAAGAACAAGTCGATAAGATTTTTTTGGCGGCGGCTACCGCTGCGGACAAGGCAAGACTCGACCTTGCGGAAATGGCTGTTTCGGAAACGGGCATGGGCATTGTCGAGGACAAGGTTATAAAAAACCACTATGCCGCCGAGTACATTTATAACGCTTACCGCGACGTCAAAACCTGCGACGTTGTGGAAACCGACGATTCGTTCGGTGTAGAAGTTTTGGCGGAGCCCGTCGGCGTCGTTGCGGCTATCGTTCCCACGACCAACCCCACGTCCACCGCTATATTCAAAGCGTTGCTCGCGCTCAAAACGCGCAACGGTCTTATTTTCTCGCCGCACCCGCGCGCAAAGAACTGCACGATTGCGGCGGCTCGCACCGTTCTCGACGCGGCTGTCAAAGCGGGCGCGCCCGAGGGTATTATCGGCTGGATAGACGTGCCGAGCGTCGCGCTTTCCGCGGCGGTCATGAGCGGTAGCGATCTTATCCTCGCAACGGGCGGTCCCGGCATGGTGCGCGCGGCGTACAGCTCCGGCAAACCCGCCGTCGGCGTGGGCGCGGGCAATACTCCCGTTATTATAGACAGTTCGGCGGATATCAAGCTCGCGGCTTCTTCCGTCCTGCACAGCAAGTCGTTCGACAACGGCATGATCTGCGCGTCCGAACAGTCGGTCATTGTCATGAGCGACGTTTACGACGCGTTCAAAAAGGAAATCGCTTACCGCGGCGCGTACTTCCTCAACGCCGAGGAAATAGACAAAGTGCGCGGCACGATACTGATTAACGGTTCGGTCAACGCGAAGATAGTCGGACAGAGCGCGCCTGCGATTGCGCGGCTTTGCGGCTTCGAAGCGCCCGAATCGGCGCGCATACTCGTCGGCGAAGTCGAGTCCGTCGAAATTTCGGAGCCGTTTGCGCACGAAAAACTTTCGCCCGTGCTCGCCATGTACAAAGCCGAATCTTTTGACGACGCGCTTAAAAAAGCGGAAAAACTGGTTGCCGACGGCGGCTTCGGTCACACCTCGGTTATTTACGCCAACGAACACACCGCAAAGGACAAGATTGCGGCGTTCGGCGATTTGATGAAAACCTGCCGTATACTCGTCAACACGCCCGCGGCGCAAGGCGGTATCGGCGACATTTATAACTTTAAACTTCGTCCGTCGCTCACGCTCGGTTGCGGGTCGTGGGGCGGCAACTCCGTTTCCGAAAACGTTTCGGTCAAACATTTGTTGAACTACAAGACAGTGGCAAAAAGGAGAGAGAATATGCTGTGGTTCCGCGCGCCCGAAAAGGTGTACTTCAAAAAAGGGTGCATGCCCGTCGCTTTGCAAGAGCTTAAAGACATGGGCAAAAAGCGCGTGTTCATTGTCACCGACGAATTCTTGTTTAAGAGCGGTTTCAGCAAGCGCGTAAGCGACAGGCTCAACGAAATGGGCATTGTCAACACCACGTTCTCCGACGTTCAGCCCGACCCGACCTTGGCTTCGGCAAAGAAGGGTGCGGCGGCAATGCGCTCTTTCGAGCCCGACACGATTGTCGCGCTCGGCGGCGGCAGTGCGCTCGACGCGGGCAAGATTATGTGGATGCTGTACGAACATCCCGAAGTCGATTTCGCGGACATGGCTATGCGCTTTATGGATATAAGAAAGCGCGTCTATCGCTTCCCCGAAATGGGTAAAAAGGCGTACTTCGTCGCTATTGCGACCACTGCGGGTACCGGTTCCGAGGTTACGCCGTTCGCGGTTATCACCGACGAAACGAGCGGGCTTAAATACCCGATTGCCGATTACGAGCTTTTGCCGAAGATGGCGATCTGCGATCCCGAACTCATGATGAGCATACCCAAGGGCTTGACCGCCAACTCCGGTTACGACGCTATGGTTCATGCGCTCGAAGCGGTTGCTTCCGTCATGTCCAGCGACTTTGCCAACGGCATGGCGAAAGAGGCGATTAAACTTATATTCGAGTATTTGCCCGTCGCCTACAAAAACGGCTCGGACGAAACCGCGCGCGCGGAAATGGCTTACGCCGCTACCATGGCGGGCATGGCGTTCGCCAATGCGTTCCTCGGTGTTTGCCACTCCATGGCGCACAAGCTCGGCTCGTATCACCACTTGCCGCACGGCATGGCTAACGCGTTGCTCTTGAACGAAGTTATGCGGTTCAACGCCGCCGAAGCGCCCGCAAAAATGGGTACTTTCCCGCAGTACGATCACCCCGTATGTTTGCGCCGTTACGCCGAGGTTGCGGAACTTGTCGGCATTAAGGGCAAGACCGACGAGGAGAAGTTTGAAAAATTGCTCGATAAGCTCGCAGACCTGCGCAAGGAGGTGGGCTTGCCCGAGAGCATTAAGGCGGCGGGCGTTCCGGAAGATAAGTTCCTCGAACAGCTCGACAAAATGAGCCGCGACGCGTTCGACGATCAGTGCACGGGCGCGAACCCCCGCTATCCCATGATCGCGGAAATCAAACAGATGTATCTTAACGCTTACTACGGTAAGGAGGGTAAATAACGATGAACGAAATTGCAAAAAGACCCAATAAAGCGGTGTACCGCGACGGCGATCTTTGCTATAAAGTTTTCGCGGCGGACTACAAAAAATCGGATATTTTCAATGAGGCGCTCAACCAGACGCGCGTCGAAGAAACGGGATTGTTTATCCCCAAAGTGCACGAGGTTAAAAAGCTGGATGACGGCAGGCTCGCCATCGTCATGGACTACGTCGAGGGCAAGTCGCTCGCAACGCTCATTGCGGAAAACCCCGCCAAGCGTTTGGAGTACGTAACTCGGCTTATCGATATTCAGCTTTCCATGCACTCGCTCACGTCGCCCGAACTCAACAAACAGCGCGCCAAGTTCGACCGCAAGATCGACTTGTCGGGACTGGACGCAACCACGCGTTACGAACTGCACGTTCGGCTCGGCGGCATGCCCAAGCATAACAAACTGTGCCACGGCGACTTTAACCCGTCCAACGTCATTATAACAAATGACGACAGAGCTTGCGTTATCGACTGGTCGCACGCGACGGTCGGCAATGCTTCGGCGGACACCGCGCGCACGTACTTGCTGTTCAAGCTGGCAGGCGACGACAAGACCGCGGAAGACTACATGACGCTGTTCTGCAAAAAGTCGGACACCGCGCGTCAGTACGTCGATCAGTGGTTGCCCATTGTTGCCGCGTCGCAAATGGCAAAGGGCAAGCCGCATGAACGCGAAATGTTGGGTAAGTGGGTAGACGTTTGCCAATACGAATAAGTGCGTCGAAAAAGCTCGTGCGCAATCTTGCTATCGTTTTCGGCATATACTGCGTTAAGCAGTGTTCTTTACAACAACTACACTACTGATTGCAAAAGATAAATTTTGTCATTAAACAAATATGTGGGAGAAACGGTGCGGCGTAATTATATAGTTTTTGTGTGATTGCGCCGCACGTCTATAAAAGCAGGGAATTGCTTTAAAAATACCAAAGTTATAAAGGCGGTAAATTTTATGGTTTTAAGCGTATGCGTGGGCAGCTCGTGTCACTTAAAGGGCTCTTACGACGTAATCGAGGCGTTTAAACGCCTTATCGAAAAGCATGGCTTGGGCGATAAGGTGGAATTGCGCGCTTGCTTCTGTCTCGGACGTTGTTCAGACGGCGTTGCTGTCAAGGCGGACAATAGCTACATACTAAACGTAAACGGCGCAAATGCGGAAGAAAAGTTTGAAAACGAAATTCTGCCGCTTGTGAGTTAAACTATGTTCTATTTGGATTTTCAAAAAGCCGATTGCAAAAACTGTTACAAGTGTTTGCGGTCGTGCCCCGTTAAGGCTATCGACGCGCGTGACGAACAGGCGAAGATTATAGAAAGCCGTTGTATTCTTTGCGGGCATTGTACGCTTGTCTGTCCGCAGAACGCAAAGAGCGTTCATAACGACGCGCAAAATATCGAACAGCTTTTGGCAAAGAACAAGCGCGTTATCGCTTCGGTCGCGCCCGCGTTCGTGTCGTCGTTCGGCATGCGCGCGTTCGAGCCGTTCCGCGCCGCGCTCAAAGCTCTGGGCTTTGCGGACGCGTTTGAAACGTCGGAAGGCGCGGCGGCGGTCACTGCGGAATACAAAAAACTGCTTAAATCTGGCAAGTACGAAAACTTTATCACTTCGGCGTGCCCTGCGGTCAACCGTGCGATCGAACTTTATCACCACGACGTGCTTAAATTCCTCGCGCCCGTCGATTCGCCCATGATAGCGCACGCCAAGATCTTAAAGTCGAGGTTCCCCGATTGTTCGGTCGTGTTTGTCGGACCGTGTATCGCCAAGAAGCGCGAGGCAAAAGAGAGCGGCGTGCTTGCGGGCGCGTTGACGTTCGAGGAGCTGTCCGCACTGTTCCAAAAACACAATATTTCCGTCGAGGACAACTCTGTCGCAAAAGGTAGCGAACCAAAGCCCGAACGCGGTTGCGCATGCGGCGGCAGTAAGGAAGCGGCGGCGTGCGTCGCGCCCAAGAACGGGGAAATGCGCGCCAAGTTCTATCCCATTTCGCGCGGCATAATCAAGTCGTTCGACGAGTTCCCCGCGGGCTATGAATACATAGCGGTGGACGGCGTTTCGCGGCTCGATCAGGCGCTCGAAGATTTGCGCGGCGTCAAAGGCGTGTTCTTGGAAATTAACGCTTGCGAGGGCGCGTGCGTAAACGGACCGTGTTCTATCAAGCGTGCGGGCGGGAGCGTAGAAGCCAACGTCATGGTGCGCGGCTACACCAACAGCATGCCGCCGGACGCGGTTGACGATTATCCCGATATTCGCGCCGAGCATAAGGCAAAGACGGCGGGCGACCGTATCCCGTCCGAGGACGAAGTTCGCGCGGTGCTCGCGAGCACGGGCAAGACCAAACCGTCGGACGAACTCAACTGCGGCGCGTGCGGATACTCGACCTGTCGCGAAAAAGCGTGGGCAGTTATCAACGGTTATGCGGAAGTGGAAATGTGCGTGCCGTACATGCGCGAGAAAGCGGAGTCTATGGGCAACGTAATTATCGAGCACAGCCCCAACGGTATTATCGTTTGCAACGGCGATCTTAAAATCACCGAAATCAATCGCAGGGCGCAGTCCATGCTGGGCATAGCTTCGCCCGAGTATATTTTCGATTGCTTCGACCCGTCGGCGGTGTTCAAAGCCGCGGAGAGCGGCAATTCCGCTTACGTCGAAAAACAAAAGCTGGAAAAGACGGGCAGGTACGCCGATATTAACATTGTACCGCTTGCCAAAGAAAAGTCCGTTCTCGTCGTGCTCACCGATATTACGGACAGGGTCAATTACGACGACGAACTCGACAAGGTCAAGCGCGATACGCTTGCCGTCACGGGCACGGTTATAGAAAAGCAAATGCGCGTTGCGCAGGAAATCGCTTCGTTGCTCGGCGAAACGACCGCGGAAACAAAGGTCGCTTTGCTCAAACTCAAAGACGCGATGTTAAAGGAAAAAGAGAGTTGAGTTACTTTATCGATAGAGGCTATACCTCGTTAAACCACGTCGGCGAAGAGCTTTGCGGCGACCGCGTGGAGTGCGCGAAGAGCGGCGATTGGATTACCGCCGTGCTTTGCGACGGCATGGGAAGCGGCGTTAAAGCCAATATTCTCGCCACGCTCTCGTCCAAAATACTTTGCACTATGTTGTCGGCGGGCATACCCATTACCGACTGTATAGAAACGCTTATCGCATCTTTGCCCGTGTGCAAGGTGCGCAACGTCGCTTACGCTACGTTTTCGGTCTGCCATATCAACGGCGAGGGCAAGGGCGAACTTTTGGAGTTCGATAACCCTGCGGCGCTGTTGTTGCGCAACGGCGAAGTAAGCGATCTGCCGCGCGTCAAGTCGGTCGTGTGCGGGAAAAACGTGTACACAACCGAACTCGATCTTAAAGCTAACGACGCGCTTGTAATAACGAGCGACGGCGTGGAGCATGCGGGAATAGGCATGCTCATGAACTTCGGGTGGGAACGCCCGCAGATTAAAGACTATCTGCGCCGCGCGGTAAAACCCAACATGTCGGCACGCGCCATATCCGCAACGCTCGCGGGCGAGTGCAACGAGCTGTACATGGACATGCCGGGGGACGACACCACGGTATTGAGCATTAAGGTGCGCGAACACGCGCCGACGTCGGTGTTTGTCGGACCGCCTATCAAAAAAGAGGACGACGCGGCATACGTCGCGGACTTTATGGCGATGCCCGGGAAAAAAGCGGTTTGCGGCGGAACAAGCTCGCAGATTGTCGCGCGACAGCTCGGCAAAGAGGTGCGCACGAGTTTTGAATTTCCCGATCGCGATATTCCGCCGATAGGGTATATAGAGGGTATCGACCTGACGACCGAGGGCGTTATTACGGTGCGGCGGGTGCTGGAATTATCCGAAAAGTATCTCAATCCCGCGGACTATGCCGCAAAGACGTTGGATAAGCGCGACGGCGCGACGCTGCTTGCAAAGCTGCTGTTCGAGGATTCGACGGACGTCAACTTTTTTGTCGGACAGTCGCACAACCATGCGCACGACGGGCTCGATATAGAAACGACCATGAAACTCAAACTGATTGACAAACTTGCCGCAAATCTCAAACTCATGGGCAAGAACGTCGCCGTTCGCTACAACTAAACGACACAATAAAGGAAAATCATGCAAAACAGATTATTCGATACTACCGTTCAACAGATAAAATACGAGGTGATTAAGGAACTAATCAAAGCGTATGACAACGGACTTAACAACGAAATTTTTCACGACATTCCCATTAAGATAATGCCGGGACCGCAAGCCAGCTTGCGCTGTTGCGTTTATAAGGAACGCGCTATTCTTCAAGAGCGGTTAAAGCTCGCAATGGGCGGCGACAAGGACAATAAGAACGTCGTCGAAGTCATTGACATAGCGTGCGACGAGTGTCCCGTGGACGGCGTTTTCGTCACGCCCGCGTGCAGGGGGTGCATTTCGCACCGCTGTATCGAGGTTTGCCCCAAACAGGCTATTAAGATAGAAGGCAAGCACGCCGTCGTCGATAAGGAAAAGTGCATAGAGTGCGGAAGATGCACGCAGGCTTGTCCGTACAATGCTATAATTTTGCAAAAGCGCCCTTGCGTTTTGAGCTGTAAAGCCAATGCAATCAAGGTCAACGCCGATAAAAAAGCGGTTATAGACAACGACAAGTGCGTCGGTTGCGGCGCGTGCGTGTATCAGTGTCCGTTCGGCGCGATTTCCGATAAATCGTATATACTCGACGCGCTCGATATTCTCAAAAACTCGGAGAACAACACCAAGTATAAAGTGTACGCGATTATCGCGCCCGCTATTGTCGCGCAGTTCAATTACGCGCGTATCGAACAGGTAATTACGGGCATGAGCAAGCTCGGATTTTTCCAAGTCGTGGAAACGGCTATCGGCGCGGACTTGACGCTCGATCACGAAGCGGACGAGCTTAAAGAGCGCGGCACGCTCACCACGTCGTGCTGTCCGAGTTTTGTAAAATACATACAGATTAACTTCCCCGAACTTGCCAAGTACATATCCGACACGCCGTCGCCCATGGTCATGGCGGGCAAGCTGTTAAAGGCGCTCGACCCCACGGGCAAGGTTATTTTTGTCGGACCGTGCACGTCCAAAAAATTCGAGTTCAAGTCGGACAAAGCCAAAGACTTTATCGACTGCGTGATTTCGTTCGAGGAATTGCAAGCGTTTTTGGATGCGCGCAATATCGACGTGTCCACGCTTCCCGACACAGCGCTGGACAATGCGTCCTATTACGGCAGAATTTTCGCGCGGTCGGGCGGCATTGTCGAGGGCGTTACCGACCTTGCAAAAGAGCGCGGGTTCGAGGCGAAACCTATCGCCATGAGCGGGCTTGACGAGTGCAAGAAACAACTGTTGATGTTAAAGGTGAATAAGTCGCCGTACAACTTCTTTGAGGGCATGGCGTGCGACGGAGGGTGCGTGAACGGCGCGCTGTGCTTGCACCACGGACCTAAAAGCCTTACCGACGTCAATAAATACGGCGCAATGGCGAAAGAAAAGACGGTGGAAAATTCCGTCAAACTTTACGAGCTTGCAAAGGGAAACAAATCGGACGAGTAAGTTATAGCATAACGACGCGGCAAAAATATCCGCCGCGATATTGCAATAACATAAGACAAAAAATATAAAAATTTTCGAGAGAGCTTCGCACGCGTTGCTCTCTTTTTTTGTGCGATTTTTTTGTATATGCATTTGATAAATTGGGAACGGTTGCGGCGACAGCTCTATTGCTTTGCGCGCAATTTTGACGCGCGGCGGCGTTTAAAATTTATGTTCGGCGTCAATAATCGGGGGTATGAAAAAGCTGTGTGTCGCCGTCGTTTTGTTTGCGGTGGGAATTGTATTCGTCGCCGTGTGGTTCAGTCCGCTTGTTTGGATAGGCGAGCCCACAGCGTATTACGACAATATGCCCGTCGCTTCGCTCGACGGGTTGTGTTATCGCGCCGACGAGCTTGTGCGCGTCGATTTTTCGGGCGGGGAGGAGGAAATGTACGCCGCGCTTTCGCATATAGGCGCGAGCCAAACCGACCGTGAGGAAACGGACGGCATGATAGTAGTATACGCGTTCAGTCCGAGGGTGTGCGCCGCGACGCAGTCGCTTGCCAACGGCGCGAAGTACAACGTTATGGCGTGCCTGCGCGACGGGCATATCAGCGTGGGAACGCCCGTTTTGTCGGGTTGTTACTGATTGATTGCATGCGTCGTAAAAATTTTATGACGGATTGTATAAGTAAAAATATGTTGGCAATAATCTTCGGTACGGAGGAATAAACCATGAAAACCTATCAATCGAGCACAAAAGACAGAAAGAAAAACTTTTTTCAACGTCACAAGTACGCAATAGCCGTTACGGTATCGGTATTGGTGATTGCGGCGGTGATTGTTTTGTCGGTGGTATTTACATTACCCGATAAAAAACCGACGGGCAACGTCGTTGCGCCGCCGGACGACGAAGTCAACACCAAACCCACGGTCATGATGCCCATTGAGGGCGCGCAGGTCGGCTTGGGATATGCGGACGACAAACTCGTCAAGTGGGAAACGCTTGACCTTTGGCAGTGGCACCCCGCTATCGACTTTGTAGGCGAAGGCGACGTTGTGTCCGTTCTCGACGGTACCGTTACCGACGTGGAAAAGACGACCATGGACGGCAACGTCGTTACCGTTACGCATGCGGACGGCTATGTGTCCATTTACAAATCGTTGGGCAGCAACATTGCCGTCAAAAAGGGCGACGCGGTAAAAGCCGGCGACAAGCTGGGCGTAACTTCCAGCAGCATGATGTCCGAGCTCAAAACGGGCGCGCACTTGCACTTCGAGCTCAAAAAGGACGGCAAGCACGTCGACCCGTCCACCTTGCTCCCGATTGACGGCGATAAATAAAATAACTGCCGAACGCTTTATGCGTCGCGGGCAATCGTCGCTAATCTAACGGTTATTCCGACAGTAAAAAAGTTTTTCGGTTGATGCGTCCTTGCGCGATTTTGTTCGCGCGGGGGCGTTGTCGTTTTAAAAAACGCTGTTTTTTTCGCCGCATATTTCGCATGTTCGCAAAGTGAATACGACGCGTTAAATACTTGATATTTACGGCGGTTTGTGTTATAATATATTTGCAATCGTTACGGAAAATTCGACGCTTCACTGTTATACAACGACCGTAAATAATTAGCCGATTGCGGAAATGCGATATGAAGGCGTACAGAATTCACTCTCCGCGCACGCTTAAACTCGACGAAACGGAAGCGTTGCCCGTCGGGGATAACTGCGTAAAACTGAAAAACCTTATATGCGGAATCACTCCCGCGGATGTCGCGGTTTACGAAGGGCGGTTGGACGTTAAGTATCCGATTATTCCCGTGCGCCAGTGCGTCGGGTTCGTTTCGGAAGTCGGTAGCAACGTAAAAGGTATTCAGCGCGGCAACCGCGTTGTAACCTCGCCGCACGCAAGCTGTCACAACTGCAAGGCGTGTAAGGATTCGCGGTATTTCGATTGCGAAAAGCCCGCGCTGTTCGGCGTGAACGAGGACGGCTTTTTGAGCGATTTTTCGGTCGTGTCCTGCGACGACGTGTATATTATTCCCGACCGTATCAAGGACGAGGAAGCGGTGTTTATCGAACACGTCGCAACCGCGCTTAACGCAATTTCGCGGTTGGGCGTAGACAAGGGTGATCAAATAGTCATAATGGGCGCGACGGTCGAGGGGATTATTCTTGCGCAGGTCGCAATGTACTATCAGGCTGTGCCTATCGTCGTCGATATGCGTGAGGAAATGCTTGCGCTCGCGCAACAGTCGGGCGTGTATTTTACGGTCAACGCCGTAAACGACGACGTTTGCAAAAAGATATTGAGCCTTACGGGCGGACACATGGCGGATTCGTGCGCGTACTTTGTGGGGTCGGGCATGCCGCTCCAAAGCGTGTGCGACTATACGGCGACGCGCGGCAAAATAGCCGTGATAGGGCGGTATGCGGAAAACGCGCTGTCCTGCAACGTCGGCGAACTGATTGAAAAACGGCTCGACCTTTTTACCGTTACGGACTGCGGCAAAAACTATTCTTCGGCTATCAACCTGCTTGCCAATAAGACCGTCAACGTGGACTTGTTGCACGCCGAGCCCATCCCGTTCGATAAGGCGGCGGAAGTATACGAGCGGCTGTCGAGCGGCGCGGAGGACGGCTCGCTTAAAACTTTGATCAAGATATAATCAAACTGTAAATATAAGACACTCGAATTACGGCGTAAATTTGCACGCGACGCGCATAAAACGCTTGACAGCGGTCGTGTTTGGGTGTATAATTGTTAGGCTAACAATAGAGAGGTATAATAACCATGAAACAGAATATACATCCCGATTATCACGAAGTAACGGTGGAGTGCGCTTGCGGCGCGAAGTTCGTTACCGGCTCCACACAGAAAGGCGACGTTATGAAGGTCGATATTTGCGCGCAGTGTCATCCGTTCTACACCGGCAAGCAGAAGCAGGCGGAAACGGGCGGACGTATCGCGCGCTTTAACGAGCGTTCGGGCAAATCCGGTAAATAGCGGTCGATCACGGCGGGCGGTTTTCGTCCGCCGTTTTTTTTATGTCGAAACGCGGGCGTTTCGATTTTTTCTTATATGGCAAAAAAGAGTAAAGATAACAAATACGATACCGCTCGCAAGACGCGCCGCACCTTTATTGGCGGGCAAGCGTTGTTGGAGGGCGTAATGATGCGCGGAGCAAGCTCCGTCGCGTTGGCTGTGCGCGCGCCCGACGGGCAGATAGAGCTTAAAACCGAACGGCTTAAAAAGCGTTCCAAGGCGAGCCGCATACCCATTGTGCGCGGCGTTATATCGTTTATAAGCTCGCTTGCCGTCGGTATGTCGTCGCTGTTGAAGTCGGCGGAAGTGAGCGCGCCGGAGGAGGAAACCCCGTCCAAGGGTTCGACTGCGCTTGCGGTCGGTTTGGGCGTCGTGCTTGCCGTGGGACTGTTTATTGCGCTTCCGTGGTTTGTCGGCTGGGCGATAAAGCGTTGGACGACGTTCGACAATGTGGGCGTTATTTCGGTTATAGAGGGCTGTACGCGGCTGATTATTTTTATAGCGTATCTCGGCGTCGTGCGGCTGATGCCTGACATCAAGCGCACGTTTATGTATCACGGTGCGGAACATCGCACAATCAACTGTTACGAACGCGGCTTGCCTCTTACCGTCGAGAACGTGCAGTCATGCTCGACCAAGCATAATCGTTGCGGTACGACGTTTTTGTTTTTTGTAGTGATATTCGCAATATTGATGTACGCGCTTTTAAACTGGATATTCACGTTGTTTCGCGGGTACGAATATCTGTTTGAAAACTTTTTCTTTACGCTGATGATTAGGCTTTTGCTCTTGCCGTTGATAGCCGGGCTGTCGTTCGAGCTGTTGCGCGGGCTTGCAGTGCTTCCCGACAACAAGTTTACCAACGCGTTGCGTGCGCCCGGGCTGGCGTTGCAAAAGCTGTCTACGTGTATTCCCGACGACGGTATGGCGGAAGTTGCGATAGTTGCGTTTAATGCTGTGTTGGAACTGGACGCGGAACCGAACAAACCTACAATCGATTTTTACGAGCGCGATTTCGCTTGCGAGCGCAGAAAGCTCGCGGAGCGTTTGCCCGATAATCCGCAGGACGCAGACTGGATTTTCTGCGATATTTTGGACAAGCGACGCGGCGACCTCGGCGGCGTGCAAAAAATAAAATCGGGGCTTGTAAAAAAGGCAAACGAGTATGCGGACAGACTGATTGACGGCGAGCCGCTCGATTACGTTTTGGGAAACAGTGATTTTTGCGGCGTTAAGATAAACGTCGATAAGCGCGTGCTTATTCCGCGTTTTGAAACGGAAATGCTTGCCAACCTCGCCGTAGAAGAGATAGGCGACAAAAAAGCGCGCGTGCTCGATCTGTGCACCGGTTCGGGCTGTATCGCTTCCGTTATTGCGCGCGGTACGGATGCGGCTGTGACCGCTGCGGATATTTCCGACGACGCGTTGCAAGTCGCTCTTACCAATTTCAAGGGTTTGGACGTGGAAGTAGTCAAGTCCGATATGTTTTCGGCGATTGAGGGCAAGTTCGACATTATTACGTGCAACCCGCCGTATGTGCGCACCGCGGATATAGACGGCTTGCAACCGCAGGTCACGGTGCAACCGCGAATCGCGCTCGACGGCGGCGACGACGGGTTGAAGTTTTACAGGATTATCGCGGATTGCGCCGCCGAGCATTTGACGGACGACGGCGTTATCATGACGGAAGTCGGGTACGACCAAGCGGCGGAAGTGGTTAAGCTGTTCAAAAAGATAGGCAAAAGCGAAGTCGTCAAGGACCTCGACGGAATAGAAAGGATTGTTGTATGCAGGAAATAAAAACCGATAAACTCGATATTATAGTCGAGCGATTCAAAACGCTCGATCTGAAAGTGCAAGACCCCGCCGTCATCGCCGACAACAAGGCGTGGGCGGAACTTTGCAAAGAGCGAAGCGAGCTTGAACCGATAGTGGAAAAGTACGGCGAGCTAAAAAAAGCCAAAGCCGATTATTCGGACGCGGTGGAAATGCAAAAGTCGGACGATCAGGAATTTGTGCTGTTTGCCAAAGAGGAGTGCGAACGGCTGTCGGAGCTTATCGAGAATATAATCGATGAGCTTAAAATAATGCTTTTGCCCAAAGATCCCAACGACGGCAAGAACGCCGTGCTCGAAATTCGTCCCGCGGCGGGCGGCGAGGAGGCGGCGTTGTTCGCGGCGGAGCTTTGCAGAATGTATCGCATGTTCGCCGAGCGCAAGCGTTGGTCCGTCGAGGATATTTCGGTCAACGAAACCGAACTCGGCGGCATAAAGGAAGCTGTGTTCGGCATAAGCGGCAAGGATGTTTTTTCTTTCCTTAAATACGAGAGCGGCGTGCATCGCGTTCAGCGCGTGCCCGTCACCGAAACGCAGGGCAGGGTGCACACTTCGACGGTTACGGTCGCTGTTCTGCCCGAAACCGAAACGGTGGACGTGGAAATTCTTGACAAAGATATTAAAATAGACACGTACAGGGCAAGCGGCGCGGGCGGTCAGCACATAAACAAGACGGACAGCGCGATACGCATAACGCACTTCCCGACGGGCATTGTCGTCACGTGTCAGGACCAACGCAGTCAGACCAAAAACAAGGAACGCGCCATGCAGGTGCTTGCGACCAAGCTGTACGATTACTATCAAGGTCAAAAGGACGAGGAGTATGCGTCGCTTCGTAAAGGTCAGGTGGGAACGGGCGACAGGAGCGAGCGCATACGCACGTACAATTTTCCGCAAGGTCGCGTGACCGATCACCGTATCGGCTATACGCTGTACAGCATAGACGAGTTTATGAACGGCGATCTCGACAAAATGGTCGAGGCGTTGCGGCTTGCCGATCAAACGCGCAGGTTGGAAGGCGACGAGGATAAATAAAGCGTAACGTCGTCGACGCGTTGATAAAAACAAGCAAAAAATCCCCTTCTTCCCGTAACGTCGAGAAAGAGGGGGTTTATTTTGCGCTATTACTTACTTTTTGCGATTTTTCTTGGGCTTGGGATCGGGGTACATATCCCTGTCTTTATAGTAATCGATAAATATGTCTTGCGCCTTTTTATATAAGAGCTTTATTTGCGCGGCGGAAAGACCCGTGAATTCCGTAACGATTCGGTTGGGATAACCGCAAAACTTTAACACGACTACCTCGCGTTGCTCTTTTGTAAGTTTGCTCATGCAATCGAGTACGAGAAATTTTTCGTATATAACGTCTTTATGCAAAACGTGCGTTGCGATCGTTTCCGCTTCGACGTCAACTATTGCGTCGTTATCCATAAAGACCATGCGTTTGTTCGATCGAATAATGTCGTATGCTTTTCTGGAAACGGTTACGCGCAACCAAGAAGCAATGCCTTTCGGATATTGCAAAAGATAGCGTTTTTGAAACAGCGATTCGTAAGCCGCCATAACCGCGTCTTTGCTATCCTCTTTATTTAGGAGAATTCCGTAAGCGACGTTATAGAGCGGCTTTGAAGTACGGCGCACCAATTCGTGATACGCCGCTTCGTCGCCGTCTTTTATTCTTTTGAAAAATAAAGAATCATCGTCGAATTCCATCGACATATTATAACATAATTTTATGTTTTTCTCAATCGTTTACACATACAATAATTTTTAATTATATGCGGTTGCGACACGAAAAATATGTTGACATACGCGGTTGCGTTTGTTAAACTTATCGTAAAAGAAAGTTATTGCGCCGAACGGCGTTGCCGATGCGACGCAGACGCGCAAAAGGCATGAGAGGGCGGAATATGTATACCGTTAAACAAGCCGACGAATATATCGCGGCAAACGCGCAAAACGTCGATAAGACCTATTATCCGCGCTACCACATGGCACCGCCGATTGGCTGGATGAACGACCCCAACGGACTGGCGTATTTTAACGGCGAGTATAGGCTGTTTTATCAGTATCACCCTTATTCCGATTCGTTCGGCGCAATGCACTGGGGTCAGTTTGTGTCGAGCGATCTCATTGAATACAGGCACGGGAACGTCGCGCTCTGTCCGTCCGGCGCGGACGAAACGAGTTGTTTTTCGGGCGGGGGCATTGCGGCGGACGGCAAGCTGTACTTGATGTATACTCGGCATTACGAAACGGAAAACGTCAAAAAAGAATGGATATGCTTGGCGGAGAGCGCCGACGGTAAGACCTTTGAAAAGCGCGCCGCCGCGGTATTCGACAACGCCGCGTTGCCGAGTTATATAAGTCGGTCGGATTTTCGCGATCCGTTTCCCGTGCGTGTGGGCGAAAAGTATTACGTGTTTGTCGGAGGCAAGGACGAGCGCGCCAACCGCGGCGTTATAGTCGTGCTGTCGGGGCGATCGCTCGACAGGCTGGAATACGATTTTTGCATCGGTCCGTTTTACGAACTGGGGGAAATGGCGGAGTGTCCGTGCTATGCGCAGGTGGACGGCAAAGATGTTATAGTCGTATCGGGTTGCGGCGTAAAAGAGAAAGACGGTCGGTATAAAAACGGAAATATCAGCGTTTTTGCGGTCGGCGATATAGATTTCGGAAACAAGCGAATGAATATAGATTTCGTAAAAGAAATGGATTGCGGCGACTGTTTTTACGCGCCGCAGTTTGTAAACGACGCGCCGCGCCCGACCGTTATCGGTTGGCTCGAAATGTGGAATAAACGCTATCCGACGCGCGAACGCAATCACGGATGGGTGGGCGCGTTCTCTTTGCCGCGCGAATTATCGATAGTAAACGGTGATATTATTCAGTCGCCGATTGCGGCGGCAGAGCGATATTTTTCGCCGTGTAATGCGGACGGCGAATTGCCGCAGTGTTCCGTAATAGAAGCGGAATTGCCTGTCGGGGCGAGCATTGTTATCGCGGGCGAAACCGGGCAGATAGTTGTCGGCAACGACGGCGATGTTTTTCTCGACACTACAAAGTCCAACAATCTTAACGGTTGTGTGCGCAAAGCAAAAGTAGGGGCGGACAGTCCGCGCGTGCGCGTTTTTCTGGACGTATCGTGCGTTGAGGTTTTTGCGGACGACGGCAGACAGACGATTAGCAGTCGCTTTTATATCGACGGCAGGATGACGCTGACGGCGAACGGCGCGAGAGGTTTGACTGTCAAAGCGTTTGACCCTGCGGCGCAAAAAAGTTAATAGGAGGAACGGTCATGGGCAAGCTGGCGTGTATGGGCGAGCTTTTGATAGATTTTCAGGCGAAAGGTTGCGGCGAGCTTAAAGCCGCGACGGAGTTTGTGAAAAAAGCGGGCGGCGCGCCCGCCAACGTCTGCGTGCAAGCCGCAAAGCTCGGTTGCCCCGCCGAATACGTATCGCAGGTGGGCGACGACGCGTTCGGCGAGTTTTTAAAACAAGCGATAGCGGCGGCTGGAGTAAACGTCGAACATGTAAAGACTACCGCCGATTACGATACGTCGCTCGCGTTTGTGAGCGTCGGTCAAAACGGCGAGCGGCGGTTTGCGTTTTACCGTCGCACGGCGGCTGACCTGTATCTCGACGCGCGCGACTTCTACGATATAATGTTCGGCGACGGCGACGCGTTTGAGTTTGGGAGCGTGGCGTTAAAAACGGAGCAAGCCCGCGCCGCGCACGACAGTTTAATCGAGCGGGCGCGGCGCGGCGGCGCGCTTGTGTTTTTCGATCCCAATCTGCGGTTTAATCTTTGGGATAGCGCCGATGAGTTAAAGCGGATCGCGCTCGAATACGCGGCAAAAGCCGACGTTGTAAAGGTGGGCGACGACGAGGCGGTATTTTTGACGGGCGAGCATAATATAGACGGCGCGGCAAAAAAACTGCTGTGCGGAACGGTCAAAGCCGTGGCGGTGACGCGCGGCGCGAACGGCGCGAAACTTTATCTTGCCGACGGACGAACGTTCGACTGCGGCGGATATAATGTCAATAACGTCGATACTACGGGCGCCGGCGACTCGTTTTTCGGCGGGCTTATAGCGGAACTTTTGCGGTTGGGCGCAACTCCGTATAATATAGTCGGTAATTTGGATTACTCTCAAATTTTAGAATTTGCTTGCAAGTGCGGCGCATATACGACGACGGGCTTCGGCGCAATTCCATCTATGGGCGATAGGCAAGCGGTAAGTTTAGTAGGTGAAAAATGTTAAAAGGCGAATTTATAAGCGTTTACGAGGACAAAAGCGTTTTTACTGTTTATAAGACGTTTAAGTTGTCCGAGCGTCCGCAACGCGCGATATTGAAAGCGACTGCGGCAGGGCTTTACTTTGCCGAAGTAAACGGCAAGCGCGTGGGCGAAAATTATCTTGCTCCCGGGTGGACGTCGTACAAAAAAACTTTGCAAGTTCAACAGTACGACGTTACCGAGCTTTTGCGGAACGGCGAAAACACCGTTGCGTTTACGGTCGGAGAGGGGTGGTATAAAGGCGATCTGACGTGGGATCGGAAGCGGCGTATGTACGGCGAGGATGCGGCGGTGTGCGCCGATTTGGTTGCGGACGACGCTGTCGTCTTGTCTACCGACGGTAGCTTTAATGCGCGCGAAAGCGTTATACGCGAGAGCGGAATTTACGACGGGGAAGTGATAGACTTCACTGCGCCGTTGCATGATTTGACGGTTAAAATTATCGATTATAATAAAGCCGCGCTGGTCGAGCAAATTTGCGAGCCGGTGCGCGTGACGGAGCGGTTGCCCGTAAAACAAATTATTCGCACGCCCGAGGGCGATCTCGTGTACGACTTCGGACAAAACGTCGCGGGCGTGGTCGAGGTGAATACTCACGACGGTTTCGACGGGCGAATTAAACTCGAATTTTGTGAAATCCTTGTGCACGGCAATTTTTATAACGCTAATCTGCGCACGGCAAAAGCTACTGACGAAATATGTATTAAAGGGAAGGCGACGGTTCGTCCCGAATTTACTTTTCACGGGTTTAGGTATGTGCGAATATCAGGCGCGGAGTTGCCGAGCGACTGCGTTACCGCGCTTGTCATGCACACCGATATGCGCCGCACGGGGAGCATCCATTCGAGCAATAAACGCTTCGACAGGCTTATGCAAAACGTTGTTTGGGGTCAGCGCGGAAACTTTGTGGATATTCCCACCGATTGCCCGCAACGCGACGAACGGCTGGGGTGGACGGGCGACATCAATGCGTTTTGCCGCACGGCGGCGTACAATTACGATATTCGCGCGTTCATGAAAAAGTGGCTCAACGATTTGCGCAACGACCAAGGCGAAAACGGCGGGATTCCGCACATGATCCCCGACTTTTACAGATGTAATCAGCTAAACAGCGATTGTCGTCATACAGACGCCATGTGGAGCGACTGCGTAACCATGGTGCCGCGCACGTTGTACGAAATGTACGGCGATATATCGTTTATAGCCGATAACTACGCCGCTATGAAAAAATTTATCGCGGCGCGCGAACAGACTACAGAAAACGGACTTGTCTGTCGCGGTACTGAATACGGCGATTGGCTTGCTTTGGATAACGAACAGATGGTGGCTTGCGATTGCATAGGTCGCACCGATAAATACTATATAACGAATGTGTTTTTTGTCAATTCTTTACGGATTGTCGCCGAAAGCGCAAGGTTGTTGGGCAAGACCGCCGAAGCTGAATTGTACGCTAAAAAATACGAAAAGACGTTAAAACTCGTGCGCGACGAATACTTTACGAAAAACGGGCGGCTCGCTTTGGATACGGTTACGGCGCAAGTGATAGCGTTGCACTTCGGTATAGTAGAGGAAAATCACCGTAATGAACTCGCAAAACAACTTAACGACAACGTCGTAAGGCACGGATACAGAATGGTTACGGGTTTTGTCGGCTCGCCGTACCTGCTTTTCGCGCTTGCGGACAACGGTTATTTTGATACAGCCGTCAGAGTCCTTATGAACAACTGCTATCCGAGTTGGTTATACGAAGTTGACATGGGCGCGACGACTGTGTGGGAGCGTTGGAACAGCCTTATGCCCGACGGCACGCCCAATCCCGACGGCATGAACAGTTACAATCATTACGCTTACGGTAGCGTTATGGAGTTTGTGTATAGGCGAATAGCGGGTATAGAAACGGTGGGCGCAGGATTTAAAAAGGTTAGGATTGCGCCCCGACCGATTAAGGGTTTGCCCGCGCTCGAAGCGGAATACAACGGGATTAAGGTCGGATACAAATATATAGACGGCGATGTAAAGTACGCCGTAACTGTGCCGAGCGGAATATATGCGGAAATAGTAATTAACGGCAAGACGGTCGCAACGGGTAGCGGGGAATACAAGTTTTCGACGCAAAGCGAAAACCTCGATATTCCGCCCTATACGCCCGAAAGCACGGTGATCGAAGTGTTTGACAATCCAAAAGCGGTCGAGGCGTTTAACGAAGTGTTCGGCGGCATATTCACGGGTAGCGAAATAGCATGGATGAAAGCAGAGCCGAAAACCCTCGGGTTTATGGCGGAGTTCCGCGATTCGGAAGGGAAAATGAAACTGTCCGATTTTCCCGAAATGCTCGACAGAGCAAACAAATTGTTTGCGCAAAAAACAGAACTTTAAATGATTAAAATAACGCAAAAAAACTAAATGGGGGGGCGACGGGCTTCTATTAAGTTTTATGGGGAGATACGCAAAACTTTATTGATAGTGGAAAATCAGTAATGTAAAACGAATTATTTTTTTCGAATAAACCATTTTATAAGATAAATCGACAACGGTATTACGAACGGAAAATTAACGGCGAATATCGTGATTATTGCTGCTGTCGTAACGGAACTGTTTTTTATAAAAAACGATATGACTAAAAATATAAAAGCTACGAGAAAAAAAGTCCTCCATAGTATAAGCAAAATTTTTACCGGTTTTTGTCTGTAAAATTCAAGTTCTATTCCGTAGTTCGAGTCTACCTTATAGATATTTTTCGGAAACGGTTCGCAAACGGTTAAGAATTTACCGCTCGTTTTTACGCTTACATCTTTGAGTTTTTTAAGATAGTTAAATTCGTTTGCCTGTTTTGCTTGTAATCAATTTATATTGAAAAGTAATGTCTTTTATTTCTATTACAGTATTCAAATCAACATATTGGTCTTTATTGTGGAAATCAAAATTGTTATCCGAATACATAAGATAGTCGAAATCGTATGCGCATAATTCATCATCGTATATGAAATTGTACTCTATGCGTTTTATCTCATAGCCCAATTCGATTTCGTTTTTTACCGTGAGAACTTTCTGTATTGCGGTATAATTATCCGCATAATCCATATTAAACAAAACTATATCGGGCAACGCTATGAATTCGGACTCCTCTACACTCACCCTATAAACGTCGGATTCTCCGTATTTTGCGTCCGGAATAGGACTACCGCCATTGTTTGGCAACATTAACGGAATACAACCGCATACTACCGCGACAGCAACCGCACTCATAGAAACGGCAGGAATCCAACGCCTAATTTTCGTAGCGGGTTTCGGCGATTCCATGAACTCAATTCCACAAGCTTCGCAAAACTCATGTGCGATAATTTTATAGCAACAATAATCCCTGTTATGTCTAAAAAAGATTATAGACCGTTTTGTCATTTAGATAAAAACGACAAAATGTATAATTATTATTCGCTTGTGAAATTTCATAATGATATGTTTCCAATAGTTTGTCAGCATTACATTACAGAATTTTTTTATAGTGAACGTGGACAAGGAAGTAAATTGCCGTCACTGAGTTTTTGTACAAGACCTGAACCAATTAGCATTCGATCATTGGTACATGGACGTTTTGGAGCTACATTCTACAATAAAAAAGAAAATTATGTCATTGATGAAAACAAGTGCAAATGTAAACACAGAGAACGAGTCCAGAAAATACTATCTCTCGGAATTCTCTTACTACGACGGCGAATACGAGATTACGTTCAATATCTTGGACATTTCGTTCGTCTACGAAACGATTACGGTAGCAATCACGCGTGCAGGTCGTATTAGCCAAGACACGTTCCCCCTGCTCCGCGACAAGGATGGTAAACTGTATTTCGAGTTCGGTCTGTTCTACGAAAACAAAATCAAGCTCGACGACTTTGTAAACATAGGTGAAGACGATGACTAACGAAGAATACATAGCTATCTTAAAACAAGACTTCCCCAAAGACTTTGCCGAAGACGATGAGTTCACTGCGGCGTTATTGGATTGGTGCGAAAATCGAGGTGAAGATAATGACTGACAACAAAACCGAAACCGTATTCGTCAGTGGGTCGTTAAGCGTAACCGAATTAAGTTATTTTGCCAAGGCTCATGTACGCAGTATAGCAACAAGCCGTATGAACGTACTCATAGGCGACGCTTACGGTGCGGACAAACTGATTCAGCAAGAGCTTAAAAACGTATACGACTACCCGTTCGTTACGGTGTATGCTTCCAACGGCAAAGCTCGCAATAACGCAGGCAATTACAAAGTAAAAGCCATCGACGTACCGACAGGCATTTACGGCAGAGCGTACTACGAACAAAAAGATATAGCTATGAGCCGCGACTGCGATTTCGGGTTTATGCTATGGGACGGCAAAAGCAACGGCACGCTCAACAACATTAGACGGCTAATAAGCATGAACAAGCTCAGTATAGTTTGTTTGAGTTATACCCGTAAATCTTACAAGATTGAAACCGAACAACAGCTTGACAAAATGTTGAGCGACATTAAAGGAGAATAACTACTATGGACAGACAGATAAAGAAAGACAAAGCAATCGAGCTTATGAAAGCTCTCGACATTTATAAGCCGTATATCTTTCATTTTGGAAACCTCCGAATTTATATTGCCTTTCGGCAACAACAAACGGTAGCACGGGTAAAAGCTGATAGGTAAGCGCATAACAAATCCCGAATACCCGACGTCAACGAACAACGCGAAAAAATTTGCGTACAAAGAAAAAGTCGGGCTCATTACGATACCCGACAGGTGTTATTTAATAGTCCAATGCAAAATTTTTCGCGCGTTGACGTCGGCTTTTAACTGTGCTACCAACCACAGCCGAAAGGCAATAAATTCGGAGGGGAAGAGGGAAATAATTATTGACAATGCCGTGTCGGTTTTTCGCAACAAAAAAAGAGCGAACTCCTATTAAGGTGTTCGCCCCAGTTCTTTATGGTGGGCAATGAGGGACTCGAACCCCCGACTTTCTCCACGTCAAGAAGACACTCTCCCAGCTGAGTTAATTGCCCTAACTCATATAGCTTTATAAGTTTAGTATATTTTGACGTTTTTGTCAAGCGGTTTGCTTGTATTTATTGAATAAATGTGGTAAAATGACGGCATGAAAGCGGTTATTCAACGTGTGGAAAATGCACGCTTGTCCGTGGACGGTGAGTGCGTCGCGTCCGTCGGGCGAGGATTGGCGGTTTACGTCGGCGTCGAGCAGTCTGACGTCGAGGCGGATATTATCGCGTTTGCGCAAAAACTCGTCGCCATGCGTATCTTTTCCGACGATTGCGGAAAAATGAATTTGTCCGTGCGCAATATCGGCGGGGATATTTTGCTTGTGTCTAACTTTACGCTTTGCGCGGATATTTCCCACGGCAACCGTCCGAGCTTTACCAATGCCATGCGTCCGCCGAGTGCTGCGAGCGACATGTTCGACTATCTTTGTAACGTCGTTGTCGATCTTATGCGCGACGGAGGAGGCAAGGTCGAACGCGGCATATTCGGCGCGGACATGCTTATCTCGCAGACCAATATCGGACCCGTCACCATTACTTACTGATTATGTTCTACACCGACGATATAAAAGACAAAAAAATCCTTTTGCACGCGTGCTGCGGTCCGTGCAGTTTAGGCGCAATCGCTCCGTTGCTTGCCGACGGGGCGCGCGTTACTTTGTTCTTTTACAATCCGTGCATAATCGACGGCGAGTTCGATTTGCGGCTTGCCGCACTCAACGACGTTGCTTCGTATTACGGTTTGTCCGTTATCGTTCCGCCGCACGATTATAGTTCTTATCTGTCTTACGCTTATGCGCGCGCGTCCGATCGTGAGGGCGGGGAGCGGTGCGCGTTGTGCATGGACGATCGCTTGCGCGCTTCGGCTTTGTATGCGCGCGACAACGGGTTCGACGCGTACACTACGACGCTTACTGTCAGTCCGCATAAAAACAGCAAACTTATGTTTTCGCTCGCCGACGGATTTAATGACGGCGCGCCGTTTTTGCCGCGCGATTTTAAAAAGCGCGACGGGTTTCTTTTATCGTGTCGACTGGCGCGCGAACTCGGCATCTACCGTCAAAACTTTTGCGGTTGCGAATATTCTTTGGCTTCGGTGCGGGCGCAAGCTGCGGCTTCGGGCGGTGCGATATGAGCAACATTTCCGACAAGCTGAAAGACCTGCCCGACACCCCGGGGGTGTACATTATGCGCGATGCGTCGGGGCAGGTGATATACGTCGGCAAAGCGGTTGTGCTTAAAAACCGCGTCAGGCAGTATTTCCAGCACACCGAAAAACCCGTTAAAGTGCAGGCGATGGTGGATAACATTGCCGACTTTGATTATATAATAACGCGCACCGAAAAGGATGCGCTCGCGCTTGAAAATAACCTCATAAAGAAGTACAAGCCGCACTACAACATACTGCTCAAAGACGACAAGACAAGCCCGTATATCCGCATAGATCCGCGCGCGGAATATCCGACTATCGAAATCACGCGGCGGGTCAAGCGCGACGGCGCGCGATACTTCGGACCGTTTATCGGCGTGTCCGTGCGCGACGTGATTTCCGTTTTGCAGTCGGTTTTCCGCATACGCACTTGCTCGGGCAAGCTGAAAAAACGCGCGCGCCCGTGCCTCAATCATGACATCGATTTGTGCCTTGCGCCGTGTTGCGAGCGTTGCGACAGGGCGGAGTATTTGCGGGCGATAAACGGCGCAATGACGTTCCTATCGGGCGGTGGCGACGATATTTCGGGCATCATAACGCAAAAGATGTCCGAAGCCGCCGAAAAAGAGAACTTCGAGCGCGCTATTTCGTACAGAAATCAACTGCGCGTGCTCGACAATTTAAAAAGCAAGATTGTTAGCGAGTTGGGAAAGGTCGCGAATATAGACGCGTTCTTTTACACAGATAACGGGTTGTACGGCGCGGTCAGCGTGTGCATAGTGCGCGGCGGGAAAATGATGGGCGTAAAAAACTACATCATTAACGAGCCGCAGATGTTCGGCGGCGACATGACGACATTTTTGCCGCAGTATTACTCCATGACTAACGAGCTTCCCGACGAAATATGTTTACAGTCCGAGCGCGACGTTACGGCGCTTATCGAATATTTTACGTCTGTGTTTTCCAAGCGCCCCGCGATAACTTTTCCGCAAAAGGGCATGCGCAAAAAACTGCTCGACACGGCGGCTCGCAACTGTTCCGACTTTTTGTTAAAGAGCGCGGACAGAGTGAAGCGCGACGCGGATATGACGTTGGGCGCGTGCGAGCGGCTTAAAGCGGTGTTCGGCTTGCCGAGCGCGCGGCGCATCGAGTGTTACGATATTTCCAATATTTCGGGCGCGGACAAGGTCGCGTCGGGCGTCGTGTTTATAGACGGCAAGGCGGACAAGGCGCAATATCGCCGCTATCGAATACGAACCGTCGAGGGCGCGGACGATTTTCGTTCCATGTACGAAACGCTGTCGCGCAGGTTTATCCGTTATAAAAACGGCGACGCGGGATTTAACGAACTGCCCGACCTTATAGTTATAGACGGCGGCGCGGAACAGGTGGAGTTTGCCTCTCGAGCGGCGGACGACGTGGGCGTAAAGGTGCCCATGGTCGGGCTTGCCAAGCGCGACGAGGAAATATATTTGCGCGGCAACCGCGAACCCGTTAAGCTCAACCGCGACGATTACGGACTGCGATTGTTACAGCGTGTGCGCGACGAGGCGCACAGGTTTGCGGTGCTATATCACCGCACATTGCGGTCGCGGCGGTACGAAAGCGAGTTAAAAGGCATTGACGGCGTGGGCGCGAGCACGGTTAAAAAAGTGCTTAACGTTTTTAATACGCATACCATTGTCGAGGCGAGTGCGGACGAGATAGCGCAAAAAGCGGGAATTGCCAAGAAAGCCGCCGCCAATATATACGCGTACTATCATCCGACCTCGCAGACGGCGACCGCGCTTAAATATAAACTTGTTGCGGTCGATCTCGACGGAACGTTGCTCAATGACGAACTTACCGTGTCCGATTACACGCTGGACGTTATTGACAGATACCGTGCGGCGGGCGGGATATTCACCGTTGCGACCGGGCGCAGTCCTATCAGTCTTGCGCAGTACGTCAAGCCGCTTAAACTGGACGTTCACCCCGTCATGGCGGTTTGTCATTTGGGCTGTGTGACCGTGAACACGGCGGATCTTAAAGCGGCGCAAGTAACGGACATGCCGAACTTGGTTGCGGCGAGGCTGTTAAAGTTTGCCGCGCCGCATTGCAAGATGATGCAAATGTACGACGGCGACGGCGTGGCGATAGCCCAATCCGACGAAATGACCGACAACTACTTTGCGGCGATAAAGGTCACGCCGCGGGAAGTGGGCGACATGGCGGAGTATGCGCAGACCGTCCGAACGCCTATAATTAAAGTAATACTCATACTCGACGAACCCAAAGTTCAATCGCTTACCGCGGCGCTTGTCGCGGAATTTCCCGAACTGAACTTTATACAGTCCACCGCGCCGTTGCTCGCGCGCATGAAAAAACCGGGCGACAGCTTTGAGCCTGCAATGATTGAGTGCATTTCCGCAGGCGCGGACAAGGGCAAAGGGCTTAAAAGCGTCGCCGACTTTTACGGCGTACCCATGTCGGAAGTTATGGCGTTCGGCGACAGCTTTAACGACGTGCCTATGCTCAAAGCCGCGGGGCTGGGCGTGGCGATGGGCAACGCGCGCGACGCGATAAAGACGCTCGCGGACGAGGTCGCGCCGACGAACAATGCCGACGGCGTGGCAAAAACCATAGAAAAACATTGTTTGAACAACGATTTACAAGGAGAGGATTATGCCTAAAAAGAGAACAGACGGAACGCAATATTCGCAAGCCCAAACGGACGGCGACGATGACGTACTCGCGCCCGAGAGTAAAACGGGCGTGAACGACGCGGAGATAGAAGAAGCGGAAGCGGACGTGAACGTTGCGGAGTTTGCGCGGCGCATGAACCTTGAAATTCTGTACAGCGGCGACAATCAAACAATCCATTTTTGCACGTTTAATATTAGCCGCCCGGGGTTACAGCTCGCGGGCTATTACAAGCATTTTTCGGCGGAACGCGTGCAGGTTATAGGCGAAATGGAAATGGCGTACTTGCAACAGATGACGCACGACGCGCGCAAAACCGCGTGCGAGTCGCTGTTGAAAAAGCCTATTCCTTGCCTCATAATAACGTCGGCACACCCGCCGTGCGACGAACTGCTCGACGCGGTGCGCAAGTATAACCGCATACTGTTCCGCTCCAAACAGCGTACCACAATGTTTGTCAACAGCCTGTCGCTGTATCTTAACGAACTGCTTGCGCCGTCGCAGACCATACACGGCGTGCTTATGGATTTGTACGGCGTGGGCGTGCTTGTTATAGGCGAGTCGGGAATAGGTAAGAGCGAAACCGCGCTGTCGCTTATAGAGCGCGGACATCGGCTTGTCGCGGATGACGCCGTTACAATTACTCGCGTCGGCGATAAACTTAACGGCACTTGCCCCGATATGATACGCAACTTTATGGAAGTGCGCGGCATCGGCATTATAGACATTAGAGCCATGTACGGCGCGGGCGCGGTGCGGCTTGTAAAATCCATTGACATGGTCGTTCGTCTTGAAGCGTGGGACGACAAGGCGCAGTATAACAGACTGGGCAACTCCGAGGACTATTATTCGATTTTCGGCGTGAAAATTCCCAAGTACACGGTGCCCGTCAAGCCGGGGCGAAACCTTGCCGTTATCCTCGAAGCGGCGGCGCGCACTCACCGATTGAGCGACTTCGGGTACTCTGCGACCGACGAGCTTAACGAGCGGTTGAGAGGAAATTTCAAAAAGAATTAAATACACTACGGATTATAAATCGCAATGTAAAAGGCTCGATTGTGCGAGCCTTTTATGTTATAAAGATTAGTTTCAATTACGCGTTTAATAAACGCAAAACACGGAGCGTCGCGGCGTTTCGTTAATATTATTCAATCGGCGCGAAGGTTTTGACTCCGCCTTTGACGACGTGCGCGTCAAACGGCAGGTCGTAATATATTTCGCCGTCGAGCTGTAACGGCGCGGGCGTGGTCACTTTTACGCTTTCGCACACTATATGGTGAGTGTACGGTTTGCCCATGTGTTTGCCTTTTACGAACTTGGGCATTACAAGCACCGTGGGCGTACGCTTGGGTTTTTCCATTATCAGAATATCCAGCTTCCCGTCGTCGGCGACGCTTATCGGGGATAACTTTATTCCTCCGCCAATTTGCGTACCGTTGCATACGCCGACCATTATGCAGTCGAACTTTTGCGTTTCGCCGTTTGTCGTCACTTCGACGGGGTAGGGTTTAAACCGCAACAGACAGCGGAACAGCGACGCAACGTAAGACAGTTTGTTTTTGCTTCTTGCCGTTTTTAACAGCACTTCTACGTCCAGCCCCGTGCCGACGACGTTTAGACAGCGTTTGTCGCCGACCTGAATGTAGTCGAGGGTTTTGGGCGCGCCGTTCACTATATCGGCAATGGCTTTTACCGGGTCGAGCGCCGCCGCCTTTGTGCCTATGGCAAAGTCGTTGCCTCTGCCCGCGGGGATAAGACCCATGCGCGCCTTTTCAAAGTCCATGCCATTAAGCACTTCGTGGAACGTTCCGTCGCCGCCGAGCGCGACTATTACGTCCGCACCGTTAGCGCAAAGGCTTTGCGCAATAGCTTTGCCGTGACCTGTGCGTTCGGTTGTGTGTATGTTGTAGGGAATACCGCGTTGGTCGAGATACGCGGTTGCCGCGGCGAGGCATTTTGCGCCGTTGCCTTTCCCACTGCTTTTGTTGGCTATAATTTCCATATTTCTCCGATGTTGTAGCGCGGGTTATTTTTCTTCGCTCGATTTGAGCGGTTGTATCAGTTCCGTCAGCTGTTCGTTGAGTCTGGATATTTTTTGTTGCAATCGCACAGCGCGTTTAAGCACTTCGTCGTCGGTCAGCCCGCCCGATTTTTTGGCGGGGGATTTACCGCGTTGCGGTTCGCACACTGCGGGCGCGTTGGTCGCGGGGCGGGGCGGGCGGCACAAGTCCTTGTCGATCTCCCGTCTTGTGCGCGGCGCGACGCGTTTGATCGTTTCCGTTTTGTGGTCGTAAGACAGACATTCCGCAAACAGTCTGTACAAGGGCGTGACGTCGTCTTGGGTGAACGCCGCGCTCTCCGCCGCGGTCACTGCGGACGCGGGCACGCGCGACAGCACGAGCGTAAAGCCCTTTATTTTGCAAAACAGCATTATAAATATGCGCACGGTAAATTCCGAGCCGCGCTCGAACGGGTGCAATATAAGAAGTTCGCGCATATAATGTGATAAGTAGCCCGCAAAGTCGTCGCGCGCGGATGACGGCGCGCAGTCGATTTCGTTTATTTTGGCTATTATCGACTTTAACGAGCCGGATATGTATTTGGGGTCGGTGTGGGCGTTGCCGTCCGTGCTCGCGTCCTCGGTGCGCAGTTTGCCCGCATTGCGGTCGAAGTCGCCGAACAACGCTTTGTGCAACAGCATTACCGACATTGCGGTCACGGGGTTGGGCAGGTCGGTTTGCGACATTTGCAACGCGCGAAAAAACGCGACGTATTTATACGCGCGGTCGAACGACGGCGACGCTTGGTCTTGCGCGCGCGCGTGTTTTATTTTTGGCGCGAGGTATTTTTCGGCGTCGAGCTTGCCCAGCAACATCATAAGCCCGTCGGTTTCCGCGGACGACGGGAGTTTGTACCCGTCCGCGGCAATCGCGGCTTTGACGGTGCGAAGTATTCTGTTCGCCTCGAAAAGTTCCATATTCTATATTATATCACGGCTCGGACGTTTTTGCAAGATTTTGCGCAAAAATACGCTCGATCGGGAAAATTTTAAATTCTTGCCGTAAACTATTGAAAAAAATTTCAAAACGGAGTAGAATATATGCGTGATAGTTTAAGCGCTTACACCACGTTCGGCATAGGCGGGCGCGCGCGCCGAATATCGGTTGCACGGTCGCGGAGCGAACTTATCGACCTCGCGCCCGACGCGCTCGTGCTGGGCAGAGGGTCGAACGTTCTCGTGTCGGACGACGGTTACGACGGCGACGCGGTTATCAACCGTTACGACGATATTGTGTTTAACGGCGATCTTGTTGTAGCGGGGTCGGGCGCGTGTCTTGCTTCTGTGTCGTCGGCGGCGGCGCGGTGCGGGCTGTCGGGCTTGGAGTGGGCGATAGGTATCCCCGGATCGGTCGGCGGCGCGGTGCGCATGAACGCGGGCGCGTTCGGCGGCGCAATATCCGACAGGCTGTTGTACGCGGACGTTTTGCGCGGCGGCGCGGTCGTGCGGCTCGGTCGAGGCGAACTCGGCTTTTCGTACAGGCACAGCGCGATTGCGGACGACGACGTAGTTATCGCCGCGGCGTTTCTGCTCGATAAAATCAGTGCGGCGGTCACGCTCGCGCGGTGCGGCGAGTACACGGAACGGCGCAGAAGCAAACAGCCGTCTGGCAAGAGCGCGGGTTCGGTATTTAAAAATCCGTCGGGCATTTCGGTCGGCAAGGTGTTGGACGGCGCGGGACTGAAAGGTTTACGCAACGGCGGCGCGGTTATTTCGCCCGTGCACGCCAATATCATAGTTAATACGGGCGACGCGACGGCGGACGACGTTTGCGGGCTTATTCGCATTATGAAAGGCGAACTCGAAGCGCGAGGCATAGAAGCGAAAGAGGAAATTATTTACGTCGGAGGATTTAAGAATGGCGTTTTGGGGCGACTACCACACGCATACGACATACAGCAGAAAGGGCGATAAGCTCCATGCCAAAGGTAGCGTTTTGCAAAACGCCCAAACCGCGGCGCGGCGCGGGCTTAAAGAACTGGCGATAACCGATCACGGGTTTACGCACGTTTACGGCGTAGAGGGCGCTGACGCGTTTGCTCGGCTCAAAGCGGACTGCGCGGAAGCGGAAAAACTCACGGGCGTTAAGATCTACGCGGGGCTGGAAAACAACCTCGATCCGCGGTGCGGCAAGAGTGCCGACGTTACGCCGTTCATAGCCTGTCCGCAGGATATTCTGTCCGAACTGCAAATCGTTCAGGGCGGATATCATGCGTTTATCGGCGCGCCTACGCTCGCTAAAAACGTGCGGTTTTGGTCGCGCAACGTCATATTCAAATTCTTGCCCAAGCGCAAGATTAAAGAGTACAACACGCAGGCGTACAAACGCATGATTGACGAATACCCGATAGATTTTATAGGACATCTCAATCGCGGCATTATCGCCGACGCGGTGGAGGTGGCAAAGTACGCGCACGAGCGCGGCGTGTATATAGAGCTCAACGGCAGACATAAAAGTCTTACCGACGCGGAAATCAAACAAATGGCGGCTTGCGGCGTGGAGTTTATTTGCAATTCGGACGCGCACAATGCCGACGACGTGGGCAAAATGACGCTCGGCGAAAAGTACATTAAAGATTGCGGCGTGCCTTACGAACTTATTGCCAACTGGGAACGGTTGCCCGATTTCCGTTCCGCCAACTTCAAGGCGGCGCGTGCCGAAAAAAATAAAGCCGACGGCGGCGCGGGCGCGACGGAGGACAGTCATGTCAACGATTAGCGGCGCGGACGTAAAGCGCGAAATCACCGAGGCGCGGTTAAAGCCCGAGGAACGCGAAGCGTTGCTGTCGGGGTTTGTGCGGTCGTGCCTGTCGCTTACAATCAACGCGGCGGACGGATTGCTTTTGGGCTTGGACTGTCAAACGGATTTCGTGCGCGATTTTATAACGCCCATAATGATGAACAGTTATAAAATTCGACCCAAGTCAAATGACGGCGCGCTCATGTACGCCGACTGCGAAAAGCTGTTGCGCATGCTCGGAATTTTCAAGCCCGACGGCGACGGGTTCGAGTTGACGGGCATACCCGAAAGGTTTTACGATTACGGTTCGGCGTATGTTCGCGGCATGTTTTTGGGTTGCGGCAGTTTGTCGGTGCGCGAGGCAGACGGGTCGGACAGCCGCAAGGGCGGCGGGGGGTATCACCTCGAATTTTCGCTGGTCAGCGAGAGCCTTGCGGACGAGCTTACAGAATTGCTTGCGCGGCACGACGTAAAGGTGCACAAGATGGAGCGCGCGGACAAGTATGTCGTTTACGCAAAGGACAGCGAAAACGTGAGCAACTGTCTTGCTCTCATGCGCGCCGACAAAACGGTTTTGCGCATTATGGGCACTGTCGTGACGCTGTCCATGAAAAAGGACGTAAACCGCCGCAACAACTGCGATATAGCCAACATGACGCGCACGACCAACGCCGCGGTGGACGTTGTAAAAGCTATCGAGCTTATAGACAAAACGGTCGGGCTGGACGTGCTCGATCCCAAACTTGTAGAGGCGGCGGACGCGCGTATCAATTCGCCCGACCTGTCGCTCGGCGAACTCGCTTACGAACTCGGCATATCCAAGTCGGGATTAAAGCACAGATACGATAAGATTGTAAGCGTCGCCAAAAAGCTCGAACGTAACAGAACGTCGGGCGCCGATAAAGGAGATGACGATAAATGAAGCCTTTTGCGCATTTGCATGTTCATACCGAATTTTCACTGCTTGACGGCGCGGTGCGCACGGACAAGGTTTTCAAGCTGTGCGACGAGCTTAATATACCCGCTATCGCCATGACCGATCACGGCAATATGTACGGGACTATCGAGTTTTTGAAAGCCGCAGTTAAGTACACCGACAAGGACGCGGACTTTTTGACGTTCATGAAAGAGCGCCGCCCGTTTAAGGTTAAACCTATTGTCGGGTGCGAAGTGTACATGACCGAAAACATGCACGTCAAAGAAAAGGGGCTTAACGGCGCGCCGCCCAAGCTCAACCATTTAATCCTGCTTGCAAAGGACGGCACGGGATATCACAACCTGATTAAAATCGTTTCGGCAGGGTACACCGAGGGCATGTATTACAAGCCGCGCGTTGACTTCGATATGATTAAATCGCACAGCGAGGGGCTTGTGTGCCTATCCGCGTGCGTAGCGGGCGTTATTCCGCAGGCGATACTCAAAAAGGACTTCGCCGCCGCCGACGGTTGGATTAAAAAATTCAAGGGCGTGTTCGGCGAGGATTTTTATATAGAAATTCAAAACCACAATATTGCCGAACAAAAAGTCGTACTGCCGCACCTTATACGGCTTGCCAACGAAAACGGCGTTAAGATAGTCGCCACCAACGACGCGCATTATTTGACCAAAGCCGACGCAAAAATGCAAAAAGTGCTTATGGCAATTTCTTTTCACTCGACGCTCGAAAACGACGACGACGGCGCGAGCGGGGAGAACATGTCGAGCGAGAGTGTGGGCGACGATAAGTATTTCCCGACCGAAGAATTTTACATTAAGAATTACGACGAGATGTATTCCGCTCTGCCTTACGAGGACGCATTGGACGTTTCGCTCGAAATCGCCGACAAGTGCGATCCGTACTTTATAAAGAAAGAGCCGCTGCTGCCGTCGTACACTCCGCCCGACGGCATGAGCTCCGACGAGTATTTGCGCAAACTCACGTTCGACGGATTAAAGGTGAGGTACGGCGAAATTACCGACGAAGTCAAACAGCGCGCCGAATACGAATTAGGCATTATCGAGCGGTTGCGGTTTGTCGATTACTTCCTTATCGTATGGGATTTTATTCATTACGCCGAGAGTCAGGGCATACCCGTCGGGCTGGGTCGAGGTAGCGGCGCGGGCAGTATTGTCGCTTACGCTATCGGCATAACCAAGATAGACCCGCTTAAATACGCGCTTATATTCGAGCGGTTTCTTAACCCCGAGCGCGTAAGCAACCCCGACTTCGATATTGACTTTTGCGTCGATCGCAGGGGCGAAGTCATAGACTACGTTACCGAAAAATACGGCAAAAGCAACGTTTCGCAAATTGCGACGTTCGGCACCATGGCGACCAAGGCGGCTATTAAAGATGTAGGGCGCGTGTTCGACTTGCCGTTCTCCGAAGTAAACAACATAACAAAAATGATCCCGCGCGGCTCCGAAAAAATGCACATCAAAGATTTGCTCGGCAGAGGCGTGGACAAAGAGGGCAAGCCTATTCCCGGCGTGCCCGAAATGATTGAGTTGTACAACAACGACAAGACCGCGCGGCGCGTGCTGGACATGGCGGAAAAGATAGAGGGCATGCCGCGACAGATAGGCATGCACGCGGCGGGCGTTATCATCTGCCGCGACCCGATAGCCGAGCACGTTCCGCTGTCGCGCACAAACGAAGACGTCATCGTCACGCAGTACGACATGATTGTGGACGAGGAGTTGGGCTTGCTCAAAATGGACTTCCTCGGTCTTACAACTCTCACCGACATAAAAAAAGCGACCGACTACATCAAGCAGACGAGCGGCGCGGAAATCGATTTTGTCAAGCTCGGTTACGACGATCCCAAAGTGTATGAGCTTATAGGCAGCGGCAACACGGAGGCGGTGTTCCAACTGGAATCGGGCGGCATGAAAGGGTTTATGCGCGAACTGCAACCGTCCTGTCTGGAAGACGTAATAGCCGGAATATCGCTGTATCGCCCCGGTCCTATGGACGCTATCCCCGACTTTATTAAGAACAAAAAAGCGCCCGATAAAATCAAATATCAACACCCGTTGATGAAGCCGATACTCGGCGTAACTTACGGCATAATAGTTTATCAAGAACAGGTTATGGACGTTGTGCGCACGCTGGCGGGCTATTCCATGGGCGGCGCGGATAATATTCGTCGCATGATGAGCAAAAAGAAGCATGAGGCTATGGAAGCCGAACGCAAGGTTTTTGTGGGCGGAGGCGTGGATAAAAAGACGGGCAACAAGATTAACGGCGCGGTCGCCAACGGCGTGCCCGAAAACGTTGCGAACGAAATTTACGACATGCTTATCAAGTTTGCGAGTTACGGCTTTAACAAGTCGCACGCCGCGGCTTACGCGCACGTCACGTATCAAACAGCGTACCTAAAATGCTACTATCCCGTCGAGTATTTTACGGCTGTTCTTAACAACCGCATAAACAAGCTGGACGAGCTTACGCACTACCTGTCGTACATCAAAGAGGCTAAAATAACCGTTCTGCCGCCCAGCGTCAACAAGTCGGGCGCGGAGTACTCCGTCGAGGACGGCTGTATACGCATAGGCATGGGCGCGATAAAAGGCGTGGGCGTACCCGTTATAAACAAGATTGTCGAGGAGCGCGAACGCAACGGCGAGTATAAGGATTTTGTGGAGTTTGTCAGCCGCATGGAAGACGGAACGGGCAAAAGCCTTATAAACCGTCGCATGGTGGAATCGCTTATTTTTGCGGGCGCGTTCGACTGTTTCGGCAAAAAGCGCGCCGTGCTTATCGCCGCGTTCCCGAGCGTTATGGACAGGGTAGCAAAAGAGCGAAGCGCAAAGATGAGCGGACAAATGTCGCTGTTCGACATTGCGCCGGAAATCAAAACGGAGTATATATATCCCGAAGTGGACGAGTATTCGCCCAACGAAAAATACAAGCGCGAAAAAGAGGTTGCAGGCGTATATCTGTCGGGGCACCCGCTGTCGGCGTATATAGACAAGCTCAAGCAGTTTAAATACAACACGTCCATGCTCAATCCCGAACTGCCCGACTGCCCGCCGTTCGATTCAAAAATAACGATAGGCGGCATGCTCACCGCAACGGTGAACAAACTGACCAAAAAGGGCAACCCCATGGGCACGGCGGTGCTCGAAGATCTTTACGGAACCGTCGAAGTTTTGGCGTTTAACAAGTCGTATGAGCGTATACGGCATTTGTGGGTAAAAGATACCGTCGTCGCGATAACGGGCACCGTTAAGCAGAACGACAACGGCATTTCGCTGTACGTTGACGATATTAAACCGTTCGACGAGGCGGACGCGTTCGCCGCCAAAATTTGTTGCTATCTGTCATTGTCCGATACGGCAAAGCTGAACGAAGTAAAAGAAATTGCCGCGGCTTACGGCACGGGCAGGGATTATCTGTACGTCAAGAATACCGACGACGGCAAGCTGTACAGGTTGAGCGACAAATTCGTCATAGACAATCTGTCAAGGAGCGAGCTTTGCGCCGTGCTCGGCAGCGCCAACGTCAAAGAACAGTCCAACGAGTGACGTTTTGTCGGTTGAAAAATATATAAAAATGCGATTTAAAACTCTTTATTTTCGGACGGCGTTGTGCTATAATATATAAACGGAAAAGTTACGGCGCAACGAATTGCGTAATCCGCGCCGAACCTTAACCCGTACAACAATCCGCGATTGTGATTTCACGGATAATTATTCGAGGTGAAAGCAATGAAAAAAATAGCTGTACTTACGAGCGGCGGCGACGCCCCCGGCATGAACGCGGCAATCCGCGCGGTGGTGCGTTACGGCTTGGATATGGGCATGGAAGTCATGGGCGTAGAGCGCGGACTTCAAGGGCTTATCGACGACCTGTTCGTTCCCATGAATATGCGGAGCGTGTCGGACATAATCCACCGCGGCGGCACGATATTAAAGACCGCGCGTTGTCCCGAATTCAAGACGCAAGAGGGTCAGCAAAAGGCGATTGAAAACCTGCGCGCTCGCGGCGTGGAAGGGCTTATCGTAATAGGCGGCGACGGATCGTTCATGGGCGCGAAAGCTATGACTGACAAAGGCTTCCCGTCTATAGGTATTCCGGGGACGATAGATAACGACCTCGCGTATACCGATTATACGCTCGGCTTTGACACTGCGTGCAATACTATTCTCGACGCCATTAACAAAATACGCGACACAATGAGTTCGCACGAGCGCGTGTCTATAATCGAGGTCATGGGCAGAAACTGCGGCGACTTGGCGTTGTATACGGGGCTTTGCGGCGGCGCGGAAGTTATTATCGTGCCCGAACATAAACTCACTATCGACCAAATCGTAAAGACCTTGGGCGGCGGCATGGAACACGGCAAGACAAGCGGCATTATCGTGCTTGCGGAGGGCGCAGGGCATGCCGACGAGCTTAAAGCCGAACTGTCGGCGCGCACCGAAATGGTGGTCAAATCCACGCGACTCGGTCACGTCCAACGCGGCGGAAGTCCGTCGTGCCGCGACAGATACCTCGGCACGTGTTTCGGCGTGCATGCCGTAAAACTGTTAAAACAGGGCATAGGCAACCGAATAGTCGGCATAAAGAACCACAAGTTCTACGACATGGATATTGTCGAGGGTTGCGCAATGAAAAAGCATTTCGACAACGAGTTGTACGAAACCGCGCTCATTGTCGGCAAATAAATTTAATATTAGAAACAAAAATCGAGAGTTGTGCTCTCGGTTTTTTATCTGTAAATTATTTTTAATATACTGTTTATTTATTTTAATTTTTATGATAAACTGTAATGAGTAATTATCGAATGGAGTAAACATCATGACGTTAAACGAAGCCTTTGCGGCAAGAGTTAAAGAACTTTTAAAGGAAAAGAAAATAACTCAATACAAATTAGGGCAGAGAACGGGTTTATATCCGAGTACTGTAAACTATATTTTGCATGCAAAGACAAAAGCGTCTAATTTCAAAACTATGGCTCTTATAATACGGGAACTCGGAGTAACTATTTCCGAATTTTTCGACAGTCCCGTATTCGATTTGGCAAACCTCGACATAGAATAGAATTAGCGCTATAAGCAAAGTTAAACAATAGGCAAGAGAAAACGGGCAATTCCTTTGTTTGGGGAACTGCCCGTTTTTACACGCTGTTACGCGATAAATACGTTTATTATTACGCTTTGCCTGCGCAACCGAGTACGTTGACGAGTTTCTGGCGCACGCACTCTGTGACGAGCGCTCTGCCGTCGCCGAGGTACTGGCGGGGGTCGAAGTGCGCGGGGTTCTCCGCAAAGTGCTTACGCACGGCGGCGGTGAAGGCGAGGCGCAAGTCGGAATCGACGTTTATTTTGCAGACCGCCATGGACGCGGCTTTGCGCAACATTTCTTCGGGAATACCTTTCGCGCCGGGCATTGCACCGCCGAAATCGTTGACCATTTTTACATAGTCGGGGAGAACGGAGCTTGCGCCGTGCAATACGATAGGGAACTTGGGCAAAAGTTGCGAAACTTTTTCGAGAATATCGAAACGCAGTTTTGCTTCGCCCTTAAACTTGAACGCGCCGTGACTGGTGCCTATTGCGATGGCGAGCGAGTCAACGCCCGTCTTGGCGACGAATTCCGCCGCTTCCTCCGGGTCGGTATAAAGCGCGTCCGATTCGGACACTTTAACATTGTCCTCAACGCCCGCAAGTCTGCCGAGCTCGGCTTCTACAACAACGCCGTGATCGTGCGCGTACTTGACGACCTGCGACGTGATTTTGATGTTTTCGGCGAGCGGGTGCGACGACGCGTCGATCATGACGGAAGTAAATCCTGCCTTTATAACGTCAACGCAAAGGTCGTAAGAGCTGCCGTGGTCGAGGTGCAAGCAGATAGGCAAGCCCGAATCTTCGACGGCGGCCTGAACCATTTTCGTAAGATAAATGGGGTTGGCGTACTTGATGGCGCTGGACGACACTTGAAGAATGAGCGGGGCTTTTTCGAGCTTGCCCGCTTCGACAATACCCTGTATCGTTTCCATGTTGTTAATGTTGAACGCGCCTATTGCATATCCGCCCTCATACGCTTTTGCGAACATGTCCTTGGTTGTTACTAACGGCATAATGTTTTATTACCTCCAAAAAAACATTTTGTTTCTTTGGACATTATACCACATTGCAAAAGATTTGACTACTGTTTTATTGACTTTTTCCGCAAAAAGAATTACAATATAAAAAGGAAAAACGGAGGCGTTAATGAAAGACGAAAGAATAGTTAAACTCGCACACAATCTTGTAAATTATTCCGTGGCGGCAAAAAAGGGCGACAAAGTGCTTATCGAAGCGTTTGACGTGCCGTATCCGCTCGTAACGGAACTTATAAAAGCGGTGTACGCGGCGGGCGCGCAGGCGTTTGTTACCAATATCGATACGCGCGTGCGCGCGCAACTGTTAAAGGGCGCGACCGACGAACAGCTTACGCTTTGGAGCAAGCTCGACGCGGCTGTCATGTCCGAAATGGACTGCTATATAGGGCTGCGCGGCAGTGACAACGCTTACGAAAACGCGGGCGTGCCGTCCGAGCGCATGGATAAATTCATGAGCATATATTCGCACCCCGTGCATCACGAAATCCGCGTTAAAAAAACGCGCTGGGTTGTTTTGCGCTATCCTTCGCCGTCGATGGCGCAGCTTGCGGGCATGTCAACCGAACAGTTCGAGGATCACTATTTTAATGTATGCAACCTCGACTATTCCAAAATGGACAAAGCCATGGACGCGCTCGCCGCGCTCATGAACAAGACCGACAAAGTTCGGCTTGTCGCAAACGGCACGGACTTGACGTTCTCCATTAAAGATATTCCCGCCGTTAAGTGCTCGGGACACATGAATATTCCCGACGGCGAAGTTTACACCGCGCCCGTCAAGAATTCGGTAAACGGCGTTATTACCTACAACACGCCCACCGTGTACAACGGCACGCGGTTCGACTGGGTCAAGCTGACGTTTAAAGACGGCAAAATTATACAGTCTGACAGTTCGGACAAAGCCAAGTCCGACGCTATTTTCGATACCGACGACGGCGCGAAATACGTGGGTGAGTTCGCAATCGGCGTAAACCCGTTCATCACGGAAGCGATAGGCGATATTCTGTTCGACGAAAAGATTTGCGGGTCGATACACTTCACCCCGGGGTGCTGTTACGACGACGCGTATAACGGCAATATTTCCGCAGTGCACTGGGACTTGGTTTTGCGCCAAACGCCCGCTGTCGGCGGCGGCAAGATTTACTTCGACGGCGTGCTTATACGCGACGACGGGCGGTTCGTCTTGCCCGAACTCGATTGCCTCAACCCCGAAAACTTGAAATAAGCGAGGGTGCGATGTTTCAACTGAATTATAAAATAACCGACGGCGATATTAAAGCGATAAACAAAAAATTCATGCTTTTTTATTTCGTGCTGTACTTGGCGGTAGCGGTCGTCGGCTTAACCGTCGGCGTGATTGCCGTCGTACTGGCTCCGAGCAAACTGATGTTCGTGCTCGGCATAATATTGCTTGTGCTCGGCGGCATACTGTTGCTGTGTTCGATAATGTTGTTAATCGCGCCCAAAAACTTTGTAGTAAGCGCGATTAAACCGAGCGACGACGACTTGACTGTTTCAATAGACGAAAACGGCATAGCCGTGCAATCGCCGAGCGAGGACGTAAAAATCCCGTTCGCGTCGGTCACGGAAGTGCGCGATAAAAAGCAATACTTGCTCGTTTACACGGGCAAAGACGTTGCGCTCATGATAAAGAACGCAATCGCAAGCGGGCAGACGTTGCCCGAACTCAATAAGTTTTTAAGCGCTCGGCGCGGCGGCTTGGTCAATCCTTACGCCGCGACCGAAAGCGACGGCAACGGCGATGCGGACGGCGAAAATCCCGTCGACGACGGCGATAATGCAAAAGATTGAAAGTTATAAAAATACTTGACGTATCGCCGCCAAAGTGGTATAATTCAAAAGGTTAATCGCGGGAGTAAAACAAAACTGAATCCGCCGCGAGAAATCGATAAAAACGTAATAAACAAAACTCGGAGGTTTAAATATTTATGGCAAACGTAAAAGTTGCAATCAACGGTTTCGGACGTATCGGACGCTTGGCGTTCAGACAGATGTTCGGCGCAAAGGGCTATGAAATTGTCGCTATCAACGACCTTACCAGCCCTGCAATGCTCGCCAACTTGTTGAAGTACGACACCGCGCAAGGCGGCTACTGCGGCAAAATAGGCGAAGGCGCGCACACCGTTTCGTCCAAAGAACCCGTTTACGAAGAGGACGGCAAGACCGTTAAAGTAAACGGATCGATCACCGTTGACGGCAAAGAGATTACGATATACGCAATGCCCAAAGCGCAGGATCTGCCTTGGGGCAAGCTCGGCGTGGACGTTGTGCTCGAATGTACGGGCTTCTACTGCTCGAAAGAAAAATCGATGGCGCACGTCAATGCCGGCGCAAAGAAAGTCGTTATTTCCGCTCCCGCGGGCAACGACCTCAAAACCGTTGTTTACGGCGTAAACGAAAAAACGCTCACGAAAGACGATCAGGTCATTTCCGCGGCGTCCTGCACGACCAACTGCCTCGCTCCCATGGCGAAAGCGCTTAACGATTATGCGCCTATCCAATCGGGTATCATGAGCACGATTCACGCTTACACCGGCGACCAAATGATCCTCGACGGACCGCACCGCAAAGGCGATATGCGTCGTGCGCGCGCGGGCGCGGCGAACATTGTTCCCAACTCGACGGGCGCGGCAAAAGCTATCGGCTTGGTTATCCCCGAACTCAACGGCAAGCTCATCGGATCGGCACAGCGCGTTCCCGTTACGACCGGCTCGACGACTATCCTTACCGCTGTCGTTAAGGGCAAGGACGTGACCAAAGACGGCATCAACGCCGCTATGAAGAAAGCCGCTTCCGAATCTTACGGCTACAACGAGGATCCCATTGTTTCGTCCGACGTTATCGGCATGCGTTACGGCAGTTTGTTCGACTCCACGCAGACCATGGTTTCCAAGATCGCCGACGACCTCTACGAAGTTCAGGTTGTTTCGTGGTACGACAACGAAAATTCGTACACCAGCCAGATGGTCAGAACCATCAAATACTTCGCCGAACTTTAATTAACGGCTTAATAACTGCAAATCAAAAAAGCTCTCGCAATTTTCGTTGCGGGAGTTTTTTGTTAGTGAATTTAACCACTGGCTATGCCAGTGGGCATCATAGAGCTTTAGCTATGGGGATAGACAAAAAAAGTCCTC
>NZ_CALPCE010000008.1 GCF_943192945.1 Anaerocaecibacter muris | reverse complement strand
ACCGCTTGCGCAAAGCGCAAAGGTCGCCCGCGCTTATCGCGGGCAATCTTTCTACCCCTGCCAAACAAGAAACACCCAAAGCGGTGTTTTTTGTTTGGGAGCGGGTAAGGAAGATTCGATGAGCCTATGGAACGAATAAGAAGAGGAAAAACAGTAAAAGAAAACATAATATCAAGAAAAAGGAATGAAATTCGGCGATAGTTCGCTAACCGCTTGCGCAAAGCGCAAAGGTCGCCCGCGCTTATCGCGGGCAATCTTTCTACCCCTGCCAAACAAGAAACACCCGAAGCGGTGTTTTTTGTTTGGGAGCGTGTAAGTAATTATTTGCTCAACGTTAAAACCCGTGCAGGGAAGTACATAACGGCGTAAACGGTTTAAAGTATTTAAAAAAGCTAATATAAATTGCTTGACAACGGAAATTTATTTGTGATAGAATAATATGGTTGCGATTGGTCCATTAGCTCAGTTGGTAGAGCACTTGACTTTTAATCAAGTTGTCCCGCGTTCGAGTCGCGGATGGATCACCAAATACGGACGGGTTCCCGAGTGGCCAAAGGGAACAGACTGTAAATCTGTCAGCTTCGCTTTCGGTGGTTCGAATCCACCCCCGTCCACCACCTAAAACCTAAAACGAACCACTAATTAAATTGTTCGGGTTAGGTTTTTTCTTTGCCGTTTTTAGTTTTTAATCGTGCCGTATAACGCCGTTATATTGCCACTGTAACGCTTTTGGGTGTTCGGCAGTAATTCTATCAATCACGCACAAACGGCGGTTTATGCCGCGAAAGGCTATTGACTGAAATTGCGGTGTGTTAGGCTGGAACGCCAAAGGCAAACCAAAACCCGACAGATTTATTTAATCGGTCGGGTTGCGCGTTTTGCCCTTATTTGCCTACAAATACGCCGCAAAAAAAGAGCATAGTTTAAGGTATCGGGCAAAAGAAAAAAATCGGGGTTTCGCGGAAAGCCTGCGCACGAACCCCGATTTTTCGTTGCCGTCCTTGCTTTTTCGTTGCGTTGTGTCGGTTTGTGGCGGGTGCTTGTCCGCGCCGCGTAGCGGCGCGCTTGTTGTTATCAAGCACACACCATAGTGCCCAAATGAGATTTGCTATAAATATTGTTGATTTTTCTTTGTGAATGTGTTATATTAAGTTTGTTACACAATTAAATCATAAGCTAGAGTGGTATAGCCAATTAGCGCCTCTCTTATCCGTCTTATGGAATTGTGTAGCGACAATGTGGAGCTTACTGTTGGAGTGCGTTCCAAATTGAAACGCATTTTTTAACATAAGGAGTTAAAAGTGAAAAAGCATACTATTATTTTAATGTTGATTATAGCGGTAGCATGTTTGATTGGTCTTGCCGCATGTGGCAATAATAATGATAGTGGTATCAAATTTAAGACCTTACAAGTAACAGACGCCAGTGTTTATGGTGAAGTATCTAATGATACAAGAAGTTTTTCGTTTATAGATGAAATATCTGTGACAAATTCTGCAACATATGAAGTTTGTACGGATTTAGCTTGTACAGAAACAATACCAAGCAAAACGGTCGAGTTAGATAATGGCAATAATCTGTTTTATGTTCTTGTTAAAAATAACAATGAAGTGAAACTGTTCACAGTGACAATTCGTCGTCGTCCGTTATATATAGTCACTACTGAAATTGATAGCTATGTCACGAGAAGATATGTGGAAGAAAATGAACAAATTAATGAGCCACAACAACCGAATGTAAATGGATATACTTTTACTCATTGGGAGATTAATAGTGCTACCGCTACATTTCCTTACTCTGTTACCGAGAATACAACAGTTAAAGCAGTGCTTGTGGGCAATCAATATAAAGTTTCACTTGATGCTAATGAGGGTGACCCAATATCCAACTCTGAGTTAATTGTTAATTACGGGAACTACTATACATTAGATACCCCCAAAAGGGAAGGCTATGTTTTTGACGGTTGGTATGATAATGACACAAGGGTAAGCAATTCCGGTAAATGGAATTATGCGCGTGATATAATATTAAAAGCCAAGTGGCGTCTCGGTATGTATCGCGTTATATTAAGCAGTAATTATATTAATGCTGGCTCGGTTAATACATTAACAGAACAAGCAGAATTTCAGTCGCAAGTAACAATTACTGCAATAGATAACGAATATTTAGGCTATACTTGGCAGGGGTGGTACGATGGTGAAACACTGCTTACTACAGATTTAACTTATACATTTAGTATGCCTTCCCACATGATTAAATTTGTTGCAACTTGGAAAGTTGATGAAGAATTAGAGAGTTTTAATTTTACTTCCGATAAAACAACTTGTATTATAAATAGTGTAAAATCCAAAGGTATAGTAGAATTATCATTACCTAATTATATCACAGGCATAGCGGAATATGCTTTTAAAGATTGTGTAGATTTGACATCGATAGAACTTCCAATTAGTATTTCAAGTATTGGATATGGAGCGTTTAATGGATGTATAAATATTATTACTGCGATTATTCCTACTGGTTTGTATAACATTCCGAAAAAACAATTTCAAACTGTAATAATTAATGGAGGAGATACAATTAAAGAATATGAATTTAGTAGCGGAAACTTAAAAAGTATAGAACTTTCCAACAGCATAACAACAATTGAACGCGGAGCTTTTATGAATTGCCGTAATTTAATATGTATAACAGTGCCTAATAGTGTAACAAGTATTGGCGAACGGGCATTTTCTTGGTGTACAAGTTTAACTAGCGTGACTATTCTAGGTAACATAAAACGACTCGAACCTGCAATGTTTGAGCATTGTAGTAGCCTGGAAAATATTTATATAGAAGAGGGCGTCTCGTCAATCTCTTATTCTGCGTTTGTAGATTGTAAAAATTTAACAAAAATAGTTATACCCAAAAGTGTAACAAGTATTAATGATAGTGCATTTGATGGATGTACAAATTTAAAATCAATATATTTTAAAGCATATCATTCTAATGTATCCTCAATGATTAATAGTATTATACAATCAAATAGAAACTCGCCGTTTGTTTCCGCATATAAATATTACTACTCATCTAGTAAACCGTGGCGTGATGATGGATATAGTTATTGGTATTATGATTCGAATGGTGATATAGCTATTTGGGCTTAATACCTATATAGGTGTGTTCAATTTGCTTCTCATGTTGTGTTTACTTTAGATATGAAGTATAAACTTCATTATTCGTTTTAAGTTACTAATTCTCCACCACGAAAATACACCCCTTGCGGGTGTTTTTTTGTTTGTGGACGGGGGTGCGGCTACCACGCACACATATAACGCCGCAAAACTAGTTCAATAGATAATAGTTTATAAAAATAGATTGACAAAAATAAATCGAGTTTGTATAATTAACAAAGACACGCGATTAGTAGGAGGAAAATACGTGCGTATGGAATATTGCGGTGAAATAATTGACGGGAAACTGGTATCTTTTCGCGACCCTCGTGGTTTTAAAGGAAAGGTTGTTATAGCTGACGGTGTGACCGAAATAGGCACCGGCGCGTTCGAGGTGGCGTATTGCGGCGTTAAGACGGTAATCATACCGTCTACCGTAACCAAAATAGGCAAGCGGGCGTTTTCGTGCTGTGAGCTATTGCAGGAAGTTGTCATACCGGAAGGCGTGCAATCTATAGGCGTAGAAGCGTTTTATAACTGTCACAGCTTAAAATCGATTAAAATACCGAGTACGGTTACTTCGATCGGGGCGGATGCGTTCTGTAATTGCGGCGCGTTGGAAGAAATTTCGGTAGATGCAGACAACCCCGTTTATAGCGGTGTGGGCAACTGTCTTATAGAAACCAAGAAAAAGCTGTTATTGCGCGGTTGCAAAAACAGCGTAATACCTGCCGACGGGAGCGTAACTGTTATAGGCGACAGCGCATTTTCCAACGACAGCGCGCACCCGCGAAATAACGTTCATTCAAAAGGCATTTCGGAGATAGTAATTCCAAACGGAATAACCAAGATTTGCAAGTGTGCGTTTGAATTTAATTTCGCGCTTGAAAGTATCGAGATTCCCGACAGCGTCAAGACTATCGAGAAGCGTGCGTTTTCGCGTTGTCACAATCTTAAAAACATCAAATTCGGCAACGGTGTTCAGGTTATCGGCGAAAACGCGTTCGAGTATAACGATAAACTTAACGTCGATTTGATTTTGCCCAAAAGTCTTACCAAAATAGGCACATATTCTTTTTATAATTGCGGAATAAAAACCTTGACGGTCGGCGGGGTAAAGACTGTCGGGAAAAACGCTTTCAGAAAATGCAACAATCTGAAATCGGTCACATTTGACGATGGTGTGAGCGAAATCGGCGAGGACATGTTTAGCGATTGTATTGCACTCGAAAAAGTAGTCTTTGCCCCGACTGTGAAAACGATTGGCAAGTGCGCGTTTAGGTATTGCGAAAAGCTCAAAGATTTATGCTTTAACGACGGTCTGGAAACAATCGCCGAGGACGCGTTTCGCTGTTGTTCGGAGTTGGAACACGTTGAAATTCCCGACAGTGTCAAATACATAGGCAACGGCTCGTTTGCGTACTGCGAAAAGCTGGGCGACGTGAAACTGCCCGCAAGCGTCGAGTTTATGGGCAGCGGCGTATTCAGCGGATGTCCTGTTAAGGTTGCCGCGCCCAAAAAGACGGGGGCGGTCGGCTTCGATATAGCGGATAATGTGCTTATAAAATATAAGGGCAAATCCGCGGACGTGATTATTCCCGACGGCGTTACCAAAATCGCCGCCAAGGCGTTCTATAACAAAAAATATTTAGAGAGCATTACGCTTCCCGCAAGTTTGACTTCAATCGCAAACAAGGCGATAGAGAGATGCGACAATCTTAAAACTATTAAAGTCGCAGACGGCAATGCCGCATACCGTTGTGTCGGCAACTGCCTTATCGATACTAAAAAGAAGTCTGTAATTTACGGATTTAAAAACAGCGAAATACCTTCGGACGGTAGCGTAGCCGCGATTGCGGCAAACGCGTTTGCGGGTGTAGAGTTGGAAAGCATAGTTATTCCAGAGGGCGTTAAAACGATAGGTTCGTGCGCGTTTAAATCTTGCGCGAATTTGAAAAGCGTATCAATGCCGTCTACCGTTAAATCATTCGGACCGAGCGCGTTTAAATATTGCAAAGCACTTGAAAGCATAACTATCCCCAAATGTACCACGGCGATAGGCAACGAGGCGTTTTCGGAGTGTACGGCGTTGACCGAAATATGCTTTGACGCGGATTGTTACGACGATATGTGTGTAAGCAGTTGCGCGTTTGACAATGCGGGCAAAAACACTAACGGCATACATGTGCGAGTAGGCGCAAACGTGCAAAAGATTCCGAAATATCTTTTTGAAAGCAACGGCACGGAAAATGTCGCGAATATAATCGACGTTGAGTTTGCCGAGAACAGCGTTTGCACGAGCGTTGGCGACGATGCGTTTTACATGTGCGCGAAATTAGAAAAAATAAATCTTCCCGATACGATAACGACAATAGGGCGCGACGTATTTAACGGTTGTGTTGCGCTTAAACATCTTAATATCCCCAAGAGCGCAACTGCAATCGGCGCATACACTTTTCGTAAATGCAAGAGTTTGACGGAAATCGTTATCCCCGCGGGCGTTACCAAACTTGTCGGCGTTTTCGAGGGTTGCGGAGGACTTAAAAGCATAAGAGTTGACGACGGCAATCCCGTATTTCACAGCGCGGACAACTGTCTTATAGACACAGAAAAAAAGATATTGTTGCGCGGCTCAAACAACAGCGTTATTCCGTCGGACGGGAGCGTGGTGCGGCTTGACAATTATTCGTTTGATTGCTGTAACGAATTGGAGAGCATAGTTATTCCCGACGGCGTGGAGGAAATTTATAACAATGCTTTTAAAAATTGTACGAAGCTCAAAAGTGTGACCATTGCGTCAACCGTCACGTATGTTTGTAATCCGTATTTTGAAAATTGTACAAGCCTTGTAAGCATAACCGCGTCCAAAGAACTTCTTAAAAAGTACGATTATTTTGAAATGAAAGATAAGGAATTCGGAGCGAGCGGCAGGCGCGTGAGCTTTTCTTTTCTGTAATTTTTAACGGCGCATTACGTGTCGAACGAAATATTGAACGAAAAGAAGTTTTTTGAACTCGCCGAAAAACTGACTTGATTTGCGCGATATTGTTTTAACAAGAAAACGCTTGCTTTTATTCGCGATTTGGAATATAATACACTTACTTATATAAGTAGGTGGTAATTATGTTGAGTTTTATTTCCGCGAAGGAAGCGGCGGAAAAATGGAATATTTCGCAACGTCGCGTATCCGTACTGTGTAGCGAAAACAGGATAGAGGGCGCAATGATGGTAGGCAATATGTGGATTATTCCGAGCAATGCCGAAAAGCCCGTCGATCAACGAACGGTAAGATACGAAAAAGAGTTGTCGCACGTATTAAAACCGTTTGTAAAATGGGCGGGCGGAAAAAGTCAGCTTATAGGCGAACTGGAAAAAATGTTGCCCGCGGACGGCGGCGATATAACAAAGTATTGCGAACCCATGGTGGGCGGCGGCGCGTTGTTGTTCGATATGATTGCCAAATACGATTTTAAAGAGTTGTACATAAGCGACATAAATGCCGAACTGATAAACGCGTATAAGGTTATAAAAACGGACGTCGAGGCGTTGATAGCGCGGCTCGAAGAAATGCAAATGCTGTTTTTGCCTATGGACGAAAACGGCAGAAAACTTTACTATTACACGATCCGTTCCAAGTTCAATTCGGTAGAATTGAGCGACGGTACGGCGGTCGAAAAAGCCGCATATTTTATATTCCTCAATAAGACGTGCTTTAACGGGCTTTACAGGGTCAATAAAAAAGGGCAATTCAACGTGCCTATGGGAGCATACAAAAACCCGACTGTTTGCGACGAGGATAATTTGCGTAACATAAGCGAAGTATTGCAAAACGTGACGATCGTCTGCGGCGATTACACGCTTGCGCGCGAATTTATCGACAAAAACACTTTTGTTTATATCGATCCGCCTTACCGCCCGTTGTCGCAAACTTCGGCGTTTACGGCGTACAATGCCGATGCGTTCGACGACGGCGAGCAAGTGCGGCTTGCCCGATTTATAGACGGTATCAACGCGACGGGCGCAATGATAGTATTGAGCAGTTCGGACCCGAAAAACGTCAATCCCGACGATAACTTTTTCGACGATCTTTATAAGTCGTATTGTATCAAGCGCGTAGAGGCGAGCCGCATGATAAGCAGTAAATCGGACGGTCGCGGAAAAATTAACGAGCTTATTATAACAAACCGTCGAATTTAATTCAGTCAAAGCGCATAGCGGGAAGCATGCGTAAATTGCGGAGATTATTGTCGGAAAATAATTCGATAAAAATAAAAAACCGTCTTTACAAAAGGCGGAAAAAGTTATATAATACTAATATCGGTTTACGATACACAATCAAGGAGTTTATTTATTATGGCAAGAATTGTTTTGAACGAAACAAGTTATCACGGCGCGGGAAGTATCCGAGAAATCGCGGGCGAGGCGCAACGCCGCGGCTTTAAAAAAGCGTTTGTTTGCTCCGACCCCGATCTCGTTAAGTTCGGTGTGGCGCAAAAGGTGCTCGATGTTTTGGACGGCGCAAAGCTCAAATACGAGCTTTACAGCGATATAAAGCCCAATCCGACTATCGAGAACGTGCAGACGGGCGTTGCCGCATGCAAAAAGAGCGGCGCGGATTACATTATAGCAATCGGCGGCGGGTCGTCCATGGACACCGCAAAAGCTATAGGCATTATCATGACCAACCCCGAATACGCCGACGTGCGTTCGCTCGAAGGCGTCGCGCCCACTAAAAATCCGTGCATGCCCATTATAGCAGTGCCCACTACTGCGGGAACTGCGGCGGAAGTTACTATAAACTACGTAATTACCGACGCGCAAAAACGTCGTAAGTTTGTTTGCGTGGACGTCCACGACATACCCGTTGTTGCCGTAATCGACAGCGATATGATGAGCACCATGCCCAAGGGCTTGACCGCCGCTACCGGTATGGACGCGCTCACGCACGCTATCGAGGGTTACATAACAAAGGGCGCGTGGGCAATGACCGACATGTTCCACTTAAAAGCTATCGAGATTATATCCAAATCGCTCCGCGGCGCGGTCAATAACGAAAAGGACGGCAGGGAAGGCATGGCGCTCGGTCAGTACATTGCGGGCATGGGCTTTTCCAACGTCGGGTTGGGCATAGTGCACTCCATGGCGCACGCGCTCGGCGCGGTGTACGACACGCCGCACGGCGTTGCCAACGCCATACTTTTGCCCACGGTCATGGCGTACAATGCGGAAGCGACGGGCGAAAAGTATCGCGATATAGCCAAAGCAATGGGCGTTGAGGGCACGGAAAAAATGAGCCAAGCCGAATACCGCAAAGCCGCTTGCGCCGCCGTAGCCGAACTGTCCAAGGACGTAGGTATCCCGCAAAACCTTAAAGGCATAGTGAAAGAAGCTGACATAGACTTTTTGGCGCAGTCCGCCATGGACGACGCGTGCCGCCCCGGCAATCCCAAAGACCCGACCAAGGAAGATATTATCGCGCTTTACAAATCGTTGCTGTAATAATTATTCCGAGTGTAAAATCATAAGCAATAAAACAACCGTCGTTTTAGATTTGTTCGCAAGCGGCGGTTGTTTTGTGCAATAACTACATTATTATTTATTGATTGTATTATTTGTTCTTTTCCTTCAAGTACCATTTTTCGGCAGGAGAAGTATAAATATGCGTTATTATTTTTGTAACGAACGAAGGTGCAAATATTCCAATTAGGCACACGCCCATAAATACAATATAAATATAATCGTCCGCACCGAGAATAAATCCGAATTTAATAACAAAATATCCGAAAACTCCTACTATAACATACAGTATGATTCTGACAACAATATCGATTATATATCCGACAAAGCGTGTGTTTACATAATCTTGATTCACGGAAGCGTATGTAATATCGAGATTGTGAGCTATCATTGTTGCTTTTTTTCTTTTTGCGGATTGATAATCGTTAAGTGCGGGTGATTTTAAGGCATCGAGATTATTCTTTTTAATCCAAGTCGAGCATTTGTCGAGTTCGAAATACTTTAAAATTGTTTCCAAAACCTCTTGTCCTATTAAAAATATAAGCATAAAAACTATTGACGCAACCATAAATGTATCAAGTCTTTGAATTGTTTCATAATCAGAATTTGAAGTAACGCCTATCACTATCGATGCAATAATAAAAATCAAACCTGTAATTAAAAGAAGTGCGGCAAATACTAAATTAATATTTTCAAATATATTATGCAATTTAGCGTCGCGTTTGCTATTTGCTTGCCAAGCATCTAAAGCGCCGTAAAGTTCGATGCTTTCCTGCAATTCATTGCGTTCGCATTGAAAACCGTATCCGCAAGAGGGGCAAACCTCGCAGTCGTCATTACACTGATTGCTACATTCGGGACAATTTTTCATAATTATATGTCATCCTCTTTGAAGTAATTTTTTGTGCGAATTGAATTTGCAAGACAAAATACCCAAAATAATATACAATTTACGGCATAAAAGATCAAAAGCGGTAAAGACATATTTAACGCAAGCGTGCCGTCGTTTGTAATCACCGCTTTACTGAAAAGCGACGGAAAAATAAAAGCTAAATAACTTAATAGCAAAAATTCTATAATCGCTCTAATCCAAAATTGAATTTTTGCAATAAATAGTTCTTTGGGATAACGATAATACGTATATCCGCCGTCAAAATCGAGTAAACGATTATATTCAACTTTATTGTCTTGCGTTGTGTATGTGGAATATGCGTAAACTAAAAATTTAGGGTGTGCAAATTTTTTATCGACATTCCATTTATAGCTTTGAATAGAAATTTTATAGCTTACTGCGTGATTGTAAAAGTAGCCGAAACCGACGATTGCGGAAAATGAGATAGTTGCAAAATACAGCGCGATTATGGGCAATTTAAAAGTAAGTTTGGTATCTATGTCGCCGTTAGTAACACACCATAATACAAGTAAAATTAAATCAAAAGCGTAAATAAAGTATCTTAATATTTTAACGTATTTATTTATGCGGTCTGTTTTGTCGATAAATTTTTTTAACCGAGGGCAATCGTTGTAAAAAGTCTGTAAATAATCCACTTTTTCTACATCATTGTCTTCCGCTATACTGTTATCGGCGCTTTGGGTATCGTTTGATTGTTGTGCTTTTTGTTGGTCGCATTGTTCGTATAATTCATTTTCGCCTGCAAACTGCTTGCCGCAATTTTTGCAATGTTTGAATTCGGCATTGCAATGCACGCATTTATCCGCTTTGTCCGATATAGACTGTCCGCAACACGGACAAGATATAATTGCCATGAATTTCCTCCGTCGATTACTTATACCCATAATGGGTATAAGTAATATATCATACCCAAGTTGGGTATGTCAACCCATTTTGGGTATAATAATGATATAATTTTAACATGACATTTGCCGAGCGGTTAAAGACAATTCGAAAGGATTGTAATATGACCCAAAGAGATGTATATTCTATTTTGAATATATCGCCTAACGGGTATGCGAGCTATGAGCAGGGTAGGACGGAACCGAATATCGAGATGATTAAAAGATTATGTAAAATTTTCGATGTTTCGGCGGACTATCTTTTAGGTATGGATAGTTTTGAATATAATGAAACTCGTTCTTCGGAAGAGTAATATAAAAAATCCCGATTTGTCGTCGGGATTTTTTATTTGCGGATTGTTGTATTCGTAAGTACGCGCGGGGAGTGGCGCGGGCGATATTATTCTTTTACTTCGCGGATTATGGAAACTTCGCCCGCGTCAACAGCGACGGTTGCCGCGCCTATTCGGACAATTAGCGATCCGTCGGGCGAAACGCTTTCGGCAAAGCCGCGAACGCGCGTGCCGTTGTATGTGAACTCCACCGTTTTGCCGACGTTTACGCACAGCGCGCTGTAACGCTCGCTATCGAACGTCGCGAGAGTTGCGCGCTTTATTCTGTTTATCATACCCGTAACAAATGCGGACGCGCGGCTTTCGGGCGCGTCGAGTGCGCACGCGGTTTCCGCAATTCCCGCTTTTTCAAACTCCTCGGGCGGAGTGCGGTAGTTTATTCCCACGCCCACGAGGTATTCGGCTTTGCGCGGACACTTGCACAGTATTCCGACAACCTTTTTGCCGTTGTACATTATGTCGTTGACCCATTTAACGCCCGTTTGTATGCCGAGTATCGTTGCGATTGCGTCGTGCACTGCAAGCCCGACTGCGGGCGTGAGCGTGTGCGGGTCGATATAAAGTCCCATAACGCGCATTACGATATACAGTCCGCCGCTCGGCGAGAAAAAAGTATGATCGCCGCGACCCTCGCCGTTTTTTTGGCTTAAAGCGATTATCGCGTCGCTTTTGCCGATTTCGTCGAAAGTGGAATCGCAGGCTTCGACGATTTTTATATTCAGTCCCGTATGCAGGCGTATGAATTTTTCGTCCAGTTTCATGATTATATTATACACAATCGTTTTGCGGAAATCAAGCCATATTCTTGCAAATATTTCGCAAGTGTGGTAAAATTTAACCGTGAAAAAGTTTTTGTTAAAACTTGTTGCGGCATGCGCCGCGCTTGCCGTGTGCGCGGGGTTTTGCGGTTGCGCCGCGGCGGGCTACACTGTATTCGACGACGTCGAGTGCTTTTCGGGCGATATAATGTTTTCCGCGCGCATACTCGGCGGGCGTGCCGATTACGCGCACCGTCGCATGATCGAAGTGATTACGGAAATCAACGCGCAAGTTTCGGCGACGCGTGCGGACAGCGACGTAGCGAGGTTTAACTCCGCGCCCGCGGGCGATCGCGTGTCCGTGGGCAAGCATGCTTACAGGCTTTTTAATCTGTCGCGCGAATACTACGACGTTACGGACGGCGCGTTCAACTGCGCCGCCGCGCCGCTCGCCGAGCTGTGGCGCGTGGACGCGCAGTCTATTTCGCAGTATCGACCCGACATCGACGGGTCGTACATATCGCCGCCGTTGCCGAGCGCGGAGCAGGTCGGGGAAGTTTTGCCGCATTGCGATCCGCGGTTGATAACGGGCGAGGAGCGCGACGGCAAGTTCTATCTTACAAAGACGGATGAGCGCGTCAAGCTCGATTTCGGCGGGATAGCAAAGGGCTATGCTGTTGACGAGTGCGTCAAGATTTTAAAAGAATACGAAATAACTTCGGCGTTGTTGGACATTTCGGGCAATGCGTATTTTTACGGTCGGCGCGTGGATAACGGGCAGAATGAGGACTGGCACGTCGGGATTATGTCGCCCCGACCGCGCGGCGGCACGGCGCAAGCGCGCGGGTATGTGTGCGCGACGTCCGTTTACGGCGACGCGTCGGCTGTGACAAGCGGCGACTATATGCGGTATTATATCCACGACAAGACGGACGGGCAAAAGCTGTACGTTCCGCACATAATCGGTACAAACGGCGTGCCGATTGGCGTTGCAAGCGACGGAACGGACTGGCGCAACGCCGACGAGTGGGTTATGTCCGCGACGGTAATAGGCGATAACAGCGCGCTTTGCGACGCGCTGTCTACCGCGGTCTGTGCGCTGGGCTTGGAACACGGCGCACAGCTTTTGAAAAAAGTCGGGTATAAAGGGTTGATATTTACCGAGAAAAGGTATACAATTATAGGTGACGTACAGTTTTACAAACCCGACGTATACGACGGTTTTACGGAGTACGCCTTTTATGAACTTTGATAACGTCAAAAAAGTAAAGTGTTCCAAGGCGTTTACCGTGCTCGACATTATTATCGTTGCGGTGATTGCCGTCGCGATAGGCGTTTCGGCTTGGTTGATTTACCGTAAGCCCGCGCTCACCGTTACCGTTACCGCGCCCGACTACGCCCGCACGTTTTCGCTCGACGAAGACAGGACGGTCGTACTCGAACACATCACGGTGCATATCGAAAACGGCAAAGTGTGGGTGACTGACGCGGACTGCGCCGACAAGGTGTGCGAGCGCACGGGCGTAATTTCGCGCGGCGGGCAGTCTATTGTGTGCTTGCCGCACGGCGTGGTTATACGTATCGGCGGCGAGAGCGATTTGCAATGGGAGTTGGGACGGTGAAGCCTTTGTATTCTTGTAACGCGCCCGCGCAAAGCGGCGCAACGGATACGCGGCGGCTTGTCGTGCTCGCGTTTTTGGTAGCGGTCGCGCTTGTCGTGTCGTTTATAGAAAGCATGTTGCCGCCCGCAATTTTGCTCGCACCCGGCGCAAAGCTCGGTCTTGGCAATATCGCGCCGCTTATCGCGCTTATTATCTTGGGCGTGGGCGACGCGTTTATAGTAACCGCGCTTAAATGCTTGCTCGGCGCGATAGTGACGGGCGGGGTGTCGGGGCTTATGTATTCCGTGCCGTCGGGCATGCTCGCGCTTGCCGTCGAAGTGTTGTTGTTCTACACGGTGTTCGACAGAATTTCGGTAGCAATGATAAGCCTTATAGGCGCAATCGTGTTCAACTGCGTACAGCTCGGCGTTGCGAGCTTGGTAACGGGCGTAAATCTTTTGACCTTGCTGCCGTGGTTGGCTACGGCGGGACTGCTCGCGGGCGCGTTCACTGGACTGTTGGCGTATTATATAGTTAAACGACTGCCGTATTCGGTGTACGGCGGAGTGCGGCGAAGCCGCGATTAAAGAACTTTTTAAGGAGAACCTAATATGAAGCAAAACGTTTTCGACATACTCGACGGGCGCGGGTTTATCAAGCAGACCGTGTTTAAAGACGACCTCTATAAGCTGTTGGGGTCGCAGTCGGTCACGTTTTATTGCGGGTTCGACCCGACGGCGGACAGCTTGCACATAGGGCATTTTATCCCGCTCATGGCGGCGTCCATTATGCAAAAGGCGGGGCACAAACCCATTCTTCTCGTCGGCGGCGGCACGGCTATGATAGGCGATCCGTCCAACCGCAACGACATGCGGCAGATGATGACGCGCGAAACGATTGACGGGTTTGTGGAAAAAATCAAACCTCAACTCGCGCGATTTTTGAGCTTCGAGGGCGAAAACGCCGCCGTGATAGTGAATAACGCGGATTGGCTGTGCAAGCTCAATTATATCGAGTTTTTGCGCGATTACGGCGCGTATCTTTCGGTCAATAAAATGCTCACCGCCGACTGCTTTAAAACACGGTTGGAAAAAGGTTTGAGCTTTTTGGAATTTAACTACATGCCCATGCAGGCATACGACTTCTTGCGCCTGTTCGAGGATTACGGCTGTATGCTCGAAATAGGCGGCAACGATCAGTGGAGCAATATTTTGGCGGGCGCGGACTTTATACGCCGCGTCGCGCGCAAAGACGCTTACGCTTTGACTTGCACGTTGCTCGAAACCAAAGACGGCAAAAAGATGGGCAAGACCCAAAAGGGCGCGTTGTGGCTGGACTGCAACAAGACCACGCCTTACGAAATGTATCAGTATTTCCGCAACGTTGACGACGAAGAAGTGGAAAACTGCTTAAAGCTGTTGACTTATGTCGAACTCGACGAAATAAAAGAGCTTTGCGCGCACCGCGACGAGCGTATAAACAACGCCAAAAAGCGGCTCGCTTACGAGGTGGTCAAACTTATTCACGGCAAGGAGCACGCGGACACCGCCGCGGCGCAGGCGCAAGCGGCGTTCGAGGGCGGAGCGAGCGAAATGCCCGCGGTCGAAATTGCGGGGAGCGGCGAAACGCCCGTTATAGATGTAATGGTCGCTTGCAAGGTGTGCGCGTCCAAGAGCGAAGCGCGTCGGCTCATAGAGGGCGGAGGCGTTAAGATAGACGATAAAAAAGTGGAAAACGTTTACGGCAAGGTCGCCGACTATTCGGACGGGCGCGAATTCGTGCTGTACAAGGGCAAGAAAATTCGGCTTAAAGTCACGCTGAAATGATTGTTTGCGTAAAGCCGTCGCAGTACGAACTTGACATCAAGCGGTCGAGGTTTATAGCGACGTCGTATCATATCGACAGCCGCGACGAGGTCAAAGGCGTTATCGACGCGCTTCGGCGCGATAACGTCGGCGCGCGGCATGTCTGCTACGGATATATCGCGGACGAAAAGGGCGACGACTTCGGTTACGACGACGACGGCGAGCCGTCGGGCACGGCGGGCAAGCCCATATATTCCGCAGTGGCGGCGGTGGGTGCGCGCAAAACGTTGATAGCCGTCGTAAGGTATTTCGGCGGAATAAAACTCGGCGCGGGCGGACTGACCCGCGCATACCGCCAAAGCGCGGCGGAACTAATAGAGCGTGCGGGTTTGGTCAAAGCCGAAAAGTATGCGGAGTACGAAGCGGAGTGCGACGGCGAGGCGTATAAACGCGCCGCAGCGGTGTTGCGCAACACGGCTTGCAGGATAGGTCAAATACGTTACGCAAGTTCGGTCACGTGCAACATACTTGCGCCCGCGGCGTTCGATATTGCGGCGGCAGTCGAGCCGTTGGGAGTAAAAATAACTGCGCTCGGCGAGAAATATATTTTCGAGGAATTGGAAAGTTGAACGGATTGAAAAGCAACGCTGTATTCGTAAAGAGCGAAGCGTTAAAACAAAAGCCCGCAAAGGCGACGAGTTTCGGTAAAGCTTTTACCGATTATATGTACGTGCGCGAGTATAAGGACGGCGAGTGGAAACAGGGGCGTATCGCGCCGTTCGACGCGTTGGAACTGTTGCCGTGTTCGTCGATACTGCATTACGGTCAAGGCGTGTTCGAGGGGCTTAAAGCGTACAAGGACGGCGACGGTACGGTGCGGTTGTTCCGCGCGCGCGATAACTTTAAGCGCATGCAGACTTCCTGCGAAAGACTGTGCATGCCCGCAATAGACGTTGAACAAGCGTTTGCCGCGCTTTACGATTTGGTCGATATCGAGCGCGACTGGATTCCGACAGATAAGGGCACGAGCCTGTATATTCGTCCGTTCATGTTTGCCGACGATAATTCGCTCGGCGTGCATGCCGCAAAAAACTACAAGTTTATAATAATGCTGTCGCCGTCGGGCGCGTACTATGCGCACGGGTTTGCGCCCGTCGCGTTAAAGGCGGAGCGCAATTATGTGCGGGCGAGCGCGGGCGGAACGGGCGCGTACAAAGTGATAGGCAATTATGCGGCGAGCATAAAGGCGGGCGAAACGGCTGTAAAAGAGGGTTACGATCAGGTTCTGTGGCTGGACGGCGTTCACCGCAAGTACGTGGAAGAAGTGGGGTCGATGAATATATTTTTCGTAATCGACGGCGCTGTCGTAACGCCCGAACTCAACGGATCGATACTCCCCGGAATTACGCGCGATTCGGTTATACGCATATTAAAGAGCAAAAACATACCCGTCGAGGAGCGTAAAATTTCGATAGACGAAGTGTTGAACGGCGCAAAAAGCGGCGCGCTTACGGAAGTTTTCGGCACGGGCACCGCGGCTGTGATTTCGCCCGTGGATAGACTGGGCGACGGCGGAATCGATTACGCAGTTGGCAAAAAAGGCGAAGCGGGAAAGATTGCAAGCATGTTGCTCGACGAATTGACGGGCATACAGACGGGCGCAATCGCCGATAAATTCGGCTGGGTGACGGTAGTGGATAACGGCGCAATCGCCGCAAACAAGTAAAGCGACGGGAATAAAATGAAACAATCGGATATAATAATCGAACAGTTAAACAGAATAAGCGGGCTTAAAGTGCGACGCACGACTGCGCCGAGCGACATGCCGCGGGACGGAGTTTGGCAGAGCGAAACGCTGTGTTCCACGGTTTTTACGGTGCCTTGCGGCAACAAAGTTTACGCGTTTGAAATAGACGGATACGGCGCTGCGGAGCGCGTTACGGCGTCGCTTGCACGAGAGCTTGCTTTGGGCATGGTAAGTAAGACGGCTGTGTTTGACGAGCCTGTGCGCGCGTTTTTGGACGGCGTAGGCGATATTCCGCAAGGCGTGCACCTCGGCAAAGCCGATTATTACGTGTTTGCGATGTACAGCAAAGACCTTGCAAAGAACGTTCGGGAATACCTAAACGCCATGGCGTATTCGTGCGATTTCGTAGCCGATATGGGCGACGGCGTCACCGCGTTTTGCAAGCGTTTGGATAACGACTGCGATTATCAGTCGGCGGGCGAATTTGCGTCAGTGCTAAAAGAAAACCTTACGGAGGAAATTAAAGGCAATGTCAAGATAGGCGTCGGCGGCGTTGCGCACGGCGCTTCCGAACTTCCGCAATATTACGCCTATGCAAAATCCGCGCTCATAAACGGCGCGGAGTACGACCCCAAAAGCGATATATATTCGTATAAAGAATACGCGCTGATAAAGGCACTGTCGGAACTGCCCGAGGCGACCAAGGAAAAATACGTTAAGACCGTGCTTGACAGAAATTACAGAGACGTGACCGCGGACGAAGAACTCATGGCGGCGGCGGACGCGTTTTTACAGTACTCGCTCAACATATCGGAAGCGAGCAGAAACATGTATGTCCACCGCAACACGTTGATTTACAGACTGGACAAGCTGGAAAAACTTACGGGGCTTAATATCCGTAATTTTGCCGACGCGGTCACTTTCAGAACGGCGTGCCTTATTCATAAAATGCTGTGATATAAGCGTTTTACCGACGTTTGTCGCGCCTGTTTTGCGCGTCGAAGTATTTGATTATAAGCCCCAGCGTTTGCGCGGGAATTATCTTTTTGAGCGTTGCGTACAAGTCCGTGCGCGGCGCTTTTTGCTGTTGTTCGTACATCTGCGTTATAATACTTCCGAGCGCGGACGGGTCGGGGTTTTGAGTGAGTTTTAACAGCGTTTGTTCGCGGTCGCCGAGCTTGCCTTTAAGCAATAAAGGCAACATTTGATTTATGTCCATAAACAGCTCCTTTTGCACGATTATTATGTTTCCCGCATAGAATATTGCGGGAGGTTGTATGCGAAGTATTAAAAATCATAAGCCGTCTAACCACGAAAGCGGCGGCGGCAAGACCGATATAAAAGGCGAAACGGACGCGCTTGCGCAAAAGTATGCAGGCAAGAGTGAAAGCGAACTGATAGGCGAACTCATGAAAACCGCGACGGCTGCAAAGCGCGACGGTACGTTCTCCGCGCAACAGCTCGACGAGTTCGTGCAGTTTGTTTCGCCGAGCTTGGACGACGAGTCGCGATCGCGGCTCGCGTATCTTGTCGGCATGATTAAAGGCAACTGACGGTATCCGGAAATCGGTTCGCGCGATAACCGACCGACGATTTTGTTATTTTGCTATTTCGCGCACGGCGTTTACAAAAAAAGTAACCTCGTCGGAATTGTTGTGATAGGATAGCGACGCGCGCACCGCGCCCGTGTTGAGCGTGCCCAAATATTTATGGCACAGCGGCGCGCAGTGCAGTCCGCACCTGACCGCAGTGTCGTATTGATCGCTCAAAATATCGCCGACCGCCGCGGCGTTCATGCCGTCAATGTTAAAGCAAACTATGTTGGGCAGGGTGTTGTATTTGCCGTAAATTTTAACGCCCTTTATTTTGGCAAGCTCGGCGCGCATGCGGTCGCCGCACTCGGCAAGATTTCGCTTTACGGACAGCGGAAGTTTTTTGTAATGGTTGACCGCCGCGATCAATGCGTATGCCGAGTGGACGGGTAGAGTCCCGCACTCGAAGCCTTCGGGAATATCGCTCGGCTGATCGAGCGTATGCGACATAGAGCCGGTGCCGCCGAATCTAAACGGTTTTAGCGGGGGATTGCCGCGAACGCACAGACACCCTATGCCTTGCGTGCCGTGCAAGCCCTTGTGCGGCGAAAAGCAAAGATAGTTACAGCCGATAGCGCGCATATCCACGTCCAGATAGCCGACGGACTGCGCGCCGTCCACGAGGTATAAAACGCCGTGCCTCCGCGCGATATTTCCTATTTGAGTAACGGGAGCGACTGCGCCCGTGACGTTGGACGCATGGTTGACCGCTATTAAATACGTGTTTGGACGAATGGCGCGTTCCACGTCCGCGGGGTCGATAATTCCGTGCATGTTCGGACGCACTGCGGTATATTCCACGCCCATGCGCTTGTTGAGTTCGGCGAGCGGGCGCAGAGTGCTGTTGTGTTCGTAAACGGTAGTCACGACGTGCCCGCCGCGTTTTGCCGTGCCGAAAAGCACAGTATTAAGCGCGTCCGTGCAGTTAAACGTAAAAATAACGTCGTCGCACACGGTCAGGCTTTTAACGGCTTTGCGCGCTTCGTACACTATGGACGCGGCTTTGATAGCGCCCGCGTGACTGCCTCTGCCTGCGTTCGCGCACAGGTTTTTAAGTGCGTATTCGTCGGCTTTAATTACGCAATCGGGCTTGACCATGGTGGTGGCGGCGTTGTCCAAATAAATCATGACAGAATAAACTCCCAATACATATAACGGAATAAGACCGTTATTAGTAAATGCGAAATTTGACGGTTTAGAACAAAAAAGAGGAAATTATCGCGTATGGAGTACATTTTTTCGTTTTCTTCGAGAAACAGCGCGTTTCGGTTCGCGGACGCGGTGGCGGCGGCGGGCGGAGCGTCGAAACTCGTAAATGCGCCCATAAACAACGGATCGGGTTGCGGGTTGGCAGTTAAGTGCAACGATTACAAACTTTGTCAGGACGTTTTGAATTTGGGTTATTACGCCAATCTACGCGCGGTGTACTCTTATGACGGAGAAAAATACAATTCGTTATATAATGTTCGGAATTGACCCATAATATCTTTACTTTTGCGCGCGGTTGTGGTACTATATTATCGGGTGCAATGTTGCCGAAACAAGGTGCGCCCAATACGGCTATAACGGTATTATTAAAGTATGGATTTGCTTACCGAACTGCAAAATACTTATCCCGACGCGACTTGCGAACTGGAATACGGCAACGAATTCGAGTTGCTTATTTCGGTTATTTTGAGCGCGCAATGCACGGACAAGCGCGTCAATGCCGTTACGCGCGATCTGTTTAAGCTCGCCGACACGCCGCAGGCGTTTTGCGACATGCCGATCGAGCAACTGGAAACGGCAATTAAAAGTTGCGGGCTGTACAAAAACAAATCGGCTAACATTAAGGCGTGCTGTAAAGACATAGTCCGAAAATTCGGCGGGCGCGTGCCGCAAACAATGGACGAGCTTATCACGCTTGCGGGCGTGGGCAGAAAGACGGCTAACGTAATGTTGAGCGTGGCGTTCGGACAACCCGCCATAGCCGTAGATACGCATGTTTTTCGCGTAGCTCACAGGCTGGGGCTGTCGCAGGGCAAAACTCCCGACGAGGTGGAAAAGGATTTGTGCGCGGCGTTCGACCCGAAGGATTACAGGGACGTGCATTTCCTTTTGATACGTCACGGGCGGGATTGCTGTCACGCGCGCAAACCCGATTGCGAAAGTTGTTCGGTCAATCGGACTTGCAAGACATACATAGAAAATCAAGGTAACTTTTAATGTTTATAGACAGAGCTAAAATTTATATTAAAGCGGGCGACGGCGGCGACGGTTGCACGTCGTTCTACACGGAAAAGTACGTGCCCAACGGCGGACCGGACGGCGGCGACGGCGGCGACGGCGGAAACGTCGTTATCAAGGTCAACGACAACGCTACGTCGCTGTCCGAATTCAGATTCGGCAAGCATTACCGTGCGGAAAACGGCGGCAACGGGTCGGGCAAAAACAGACACGGCAAGAACGGACAGGACTTGGTGCTGTATGTGCCGCGCGGAACGGTCGTGCGAGACGCGGACAGCAACGGTATAATCGCCGACATGTATTACTCGGACGATCAAGTAACCGTTTTGCGCGGCGGCATAGGCGGAAAGGGCAACGCGCGGTTTAAGTCGTCGCGCCGTCAAGCCCCGGGGTTCAGTCAAAAAGGCGAGCCCGTTAAAGAACGCGCGGTGGTGTTGGAACTCAAAACGATAGCCGACGTAGGGCTTGTGGGATTGCCCAATGCGGGCAAGTCAACTTTGCTTGCGGCGCTCACTCGCGCCAACCCGAAGATCGCGAGCTATCCGTTCACCACTCTTTCGCCTAATTTGGGCGTGTGCTATACGGACGATTTTTCGTTTACAGTTGCGGATATTCCGGGGCTGATAGAGGGCGCGGCGGACGGAGCAGGGCTCGGTCATAAATTTTTGCGGCACATCGACCGCACGCGGTTGATTATTCACGTCGTCGATATTTCGACTTATGAGGACGCGATTGCCGACTATTCGACGGTCAACGACGAGCTGTTTAAATACAATCCCGAACTGAAAAACGTGCCGCAAATAATCGCGCTAAACAAGATAGACTGCGCGCAGCCCGATAACATTGCGCGGTTCCGCAATGCGGTAAGCGGCGAAATTTACGAAATAAGCGGCGCGACGCACAGCGGGCTTGCCGCGCTTATAAGAGCGGCGGAAAAAACGCTTAAAACTTTGCCTCCGCCGTCGCCCATAGAGTTCGAGCCGTTTAGGTACGAAGAAATCGATCCCAATTCGTTTGAAATATGTCGGGCGGACGACGGCGCGTTCGTGCTTTCGGGCGCACTTATAGAAAAACTTGCGCGCACAGTTGTGCTTGACGATCGCGACAGCTTTATGTATTTTCAGCGCAGGCTGGAAGTGGGCGGCGTGACGAAGTCGCTTAAAAAAGCGGGAATCAAGTCGGGCGACCTTGTGCGCATACTCGATACGGAGTTTACTTATGAAGAATAAAATTACAAAAACGGCAATATTCGGCGGCAGTTTCGACCCGCCGCACTTCGGACATATAGACATAGTCAAAAACCTCGAAAAGCGGTTCGATAAAGTTATAGTCGTGCCGTCGTTCGTTTCGCCGTTCAAAACTGGCGCGAGCGACGCTTCGGCGCGCCTTCGGCTTTGCAAAAAGGTCTTTGCATCCGACAAGACCGAAGTCAGTCGTTACGAAGTCGCTAAAAAGGGCGTTAGTTACAGCGTCGATACAGCCGCATACTATGCCAAAAAGTCGGACGACGCGCTGTATTGGGTGATAGGCAGTGAGGAGCTTTACAGGCTGTGCGACTGGCACGACATTGACAGGCTCAAAACGCTGGTCACTTTTTACGTCGTAAACAGACCGAATTTTGCGCCAGGCGATAGCTTGCTCAAAGACTTGAAAAAGCGCAAAATCAAAATCAAGTTCGCAAACTTCGACGGGCTGGATATTTCTTCGGCGCGCATTAAAATCGACAAGGCGTTCGGCATGCCCAACGCGTTCGTGCCGAGCGACGTGCGCGCGTTTGCCGACAAAAACGGATTGTTCGATCCGTATTCCGATTATGTGCGCGGTTTGTACTCGCACGGACTGCGTTACGACAGGATTTTGCACATTTACCGCACGGCGTTGCGCGGCGCATATCTTGCCAAAAAATACGGCGCGTCCGTGGATAAAGCGGTTACGGCGTGCATACTGCACGACATAGCAAAGTCGGACGACGACGCGGATAAATACAAAAACGTCGTCGATTTGTCGGGTTTCCCGCCGCCTACAATGCACTCGCCGATCGGCGCGTATATTGCCAAGCGCGAATACGGCGTACCCGACGACGTAGCGCATGCCATAGCGGTGCACACCACGGCATGCGAGGATATGAGCGTGCTGGACGAGGTAGTGTATCTTGCCGACAAGACAGAGGACGGCAGGAAGTACGCGTCTTTGGAACTTATGCGGTATCTCTGCGACTATGACAAGAATATCGCCATGCTCGCCGCGCTCAAAGAGATTAAAAAATTAAGCGCGTCGGAGGCGTGCGCTATGTCCGACGACGCGATTGCGTATTACGAGCTTGTTTGCGGCGATGCGGAGATCCCGCAACTCCCGCCGCGCGAACAGTCGCAACCGAGCGGCAAAAACTTGCCCGTGCTCGGCGAAGTAAAATCCAAATCGGTGGGGCTTGTCAGGCAGGCAAGGAGTAAAGCCGTCGCGCCCGTTGCGGGTAAAGACGTTGCAACCGTGCCCGAAAAAAACACAGACTTGTCCGTCGTTTTGCGCGGGCATTGCGAAAGTATGTTCGTCAGTTCGGGCGACGCTATAAAGGATATTGCGCTCGCTGCGGCGGACGCGCTCAACGCGCATAAGGCTCACGACATAAAGATAGTCGGACTTGACGGCAAGACGATAGTCGCGGACTACTTTGTCATAGCCTCGGCTACTTCCACCACGGCGGTTAAGGCGTTGATGGGTTACGTCGAGGACAGACTCAAAAAACAGTTTAATATAGACCCCGCCAAGCGCGACGTCGATAAAGAGTGGATTGCGCTCGATTACGGCGGCGTTATAATTCATATTTTCACTGACAAGACGCGCGAGTTTTACAATATCGAGCGTCTGTGGTCGGACGGAACCAACGTCGAGAGGTTTGGGGATTAACCGCAGTGCAGTTTGAAGCCGACATCATAAAGGCGTTGCAAAACCTGTCCAACGGGGTTACCGACGCTTTGAACACGGGGATAACGCAACTCGGAACGGAGATTGCGTTTCTTGCCGTTGCGGTCGTGCTGTACTGGTGTTTGGACAAGCGTTACGCATACAGGTTTTTCAATGTGTATATACTCGGCGTAGCGATGACAAATTTTTTAAAGCTCGGGTTTAAACGCGAACGTCCGTTCAATGCCTATCCCGAAATAGTGCGCAGTATCGGCACGCCCGAAACTACATACTCGTTTCCGTCGGGGCATACGGAGAGCATAGCGTCAATATCCGCAATGCTTACTATAAAATACGGCAAAAAGCACACTGCTGTGCCCGTTGTGTGCGCAATGCTTACCGTGCTTGTCATGCTGTCGCGCATGTATTTGGGGCAACATTATTTGTCTGACGTGTTTTGCGGCTTGACTGCGGGCGTGTTTTTTGCGATAGCGTTTAATGCATTGTTGTCGCTGTTCGGCGATAAGGAAGAGTGGTTCATTGTGCCCAATATCGTGCTTACGGTCGTGCTTATAAGCGTGCTTGCGGGCATGGGCGTGCTTAACAGTCCGAGCGGCGCGGATATATTAAAGGGCGTAGGCGCGTTTGTCGCGTTCGACGCGGGATATATAATCGAAAAGAAGTTTGTCGGTTACGACGTTGCGGCTAACCGCGTTTGGTGGAAAGTCGCGTTGCGGCTTGTAATCGGTTTGGGCGTTGCTCTCGGCTTGCAACAGGGGTTAAAACCTATACTTCCGCAGAACATTAGCATGCTATACTGCTTTTTACGGTATTTCCTGCTCGCCGCGTGGGTGGCGGTTGCCGCGCCTGCGCTGTTTAAAGCGGTCAAGATATAAGGAGAATTATGTCGCAAACTCGTGTATATAAAATAAACTCATCGGATAAAATGGCGGAGCTCGGCGAAAAATTGGCGGCTTCGCTGGGCGGCGGCGACGTTTTGCTGTTGACGGGCGAACTCGGTGCGGGCAAGACCGTGCTGTGCAAAGGGCTTGCAAAGGGATTTGGCATAACCGCGCCCGTGACTTCGCCGACGTTTACCATAATGAACGAATATTGCGACGGGCGGGTTAAGTTTTGTCACTTCGACGCGTACAGACTGGACAGCGCGGACGAGGCGGTCGGCGCGGGGCTTACCGATTTTATAGGCAATGCCGAGTGCGTTTGCGCCGTCGAGTGGTGGCGCAATATCGAGGAGCTGTTCGACGGACTGAACACCGTTGAAATAACCATAAACAAGACAGGCGACAACGAACGCGAGGTGATTATTAAGCAATGAATTATTTGATGATTGACACCGCAGAGGGAACGCGCGCGCTTTTGTGCGCGGGCGGCGCGTACTATTACGACGAAAACTTGAAAAATGCGGGTTCGGAAACGCTAATGCCCATGATTGACGGGTTGTTAAAGCGTGCGAATATTGCGATTGCGGACGTCGATATTTTCGGCGCGTGCGTCGGTCCGGGGTCGTTTACGGGTTTGCGAATAGGGCTTACGACGATCAAGACGTTTTGTTACAGCCTTAATAAGCCGTGCTTTGCGGTAAACAATTTGCGCCTTAACTCATATAACAATAACAGCGAAAAAGTCGTTTCGGTTGCCGACGCGGGCAATAAAGTGTGCTACGTGGCACGGTACGACGGCGACGTCGAAACCGATTGCGCCATGTGCATGACTTTGGAGGACGCGCGGGCGTACATCGCGACGCACGGCGACTATGCCGTTTCCACGGACGGCAAACTTGCCGGCGTAATCGACGGAACGTCGGGCGTGGGCGAGCGCGAGCTTAAAATCGCCGCCGAAAAGCATATTGCCGACGTTATTTCGCAAAAGGACTTGTCGCCGCTGTATATAAGAAAAGCGCAGCCCGAACGCGGCGCGGGCGATTTGTGATTGCGTCCGTGACGGTGCGGCGAGCGCAGCCGCGCGACGTGCAAAATATCGCGCGCGCGGAAGCCCTGTACATAGATTGTCCGTGGACGGCGGAACAAATCCGCGAGGAATCGGAGCGCGACGGCTCGGCGTTTTTCGTTGCGGAAGCCGACGGAGAATTTGCGGGGTATCTTTCGGGCACGGTCGCGTGCGACGAGTGCGAAATTTCCAACATTGCGGTCTGCGAAAAGTACAGGCGGCGCGGCGCGGGCTATGCGCTGTTTTCCGCGCTGATAGCGGAAGTCAAGGCTCGCGGCGTTAAATCGGTATTTCTTCTTGTCCGTTCGGACAACGCCGCGGCAATCGCGCTGTACGGCAAGTGCGGGTTTATAAAGGTGGGCGAACGCCCGCGTTATTACAAAGGAAAGGACGCGCTGATTATGCGACTAAATCTTTAACGCGAGGCAGGTATGCAAACGACCGTCAACGGAGTTACGTGCGAATATCAAGCGGTTAAGGCGGGCGACGCCGATACGATTTTGTTTTTGCACGGCTGGGGCGGCGACTTGAATTCGTTTGCCGGCGCGTATTCGGCGGCGGCGGAGTGGGGCGTAAACTGCATTAACTTCGCGTTTCCCAAGACGGTGCCGGAGAGTTGGAGCGTATACGACTATGCTGCGTGCGTTCGAACGTTCCTGATAGAAGTGGGCGCGGAAAACCCTATAATAGTCGGGCACAGCTTCGGCGGGCGCATAGCGTTGATACTCGCGGCGCAGGGTTTGTGCAAAAAACTCGTGCTTACGGACGCGGCGGGGCTTAAACCTCGGTTCAGTCTGCGCAAAAAACTGAAAATAGCGGCGTATCACCGTCGGGCAAAATGCGGCAAACCCCTTGACGGATTCGGTTCGGTAGATTATAATAATCTTGACCCGAAAATGCGCGCGGTGTTCGTGCGGATTGTAAACGCGCGGCTCGACAGGCTGTTGCCGTTTATCAAGTGTAAAACGCTTATATTTTGGGGCAAAGACGACCGCGACACGCCGCCGTACATGGCAAAGCGATTGCGGCGCGGGATTAAAAACAGCGAACTCGTTTTTGCCGACGGCGGGCATTACGCTTATGTCGATTCGCATTTCGAGTTTGTCAATTTGCTTAAATCATTCGTATTGGATTAGCGGTTATGGAATATTACGTTTCGGTCGGATTAGTAGCAATAGCGGCGGTGCTGTCTTGTTTTATAGGACTGCCGATGTTGAAGATAATACAGCTGTCGGGCTACAAAGCTCGCGGCGTTGTTGCCTGGTGGAAAGGTAGCGGGTACGACGTTATAATACGGTACGCCGCGCTCATGCTGTTCGGGTTTATATCGACCATTGTGTTTGTCGGGTGTTTTTCGACGTTCGAGTACGTTCGATATTGCGCCGTCGCTCTGTACGATATTCTCGCTGTCGTGTTTATTGTTTCCGCGGGCAAGAGCGGCAGTAATTCCGCAAAGTTTACGGGCAGAGTTATAAGGCTGTTGATTGTTGATCTTATAATAACGCTTGCGCTGGGCGCGGGAGTTGCCGTCGCTTGCTATTATTCGGCGTATTGCCAAACGCTTGTAGCCGCGCTCGCCATGTTGTCGCCGTTCGTCGCGCTGGCGGCAAACGCAATGACTGCTCCGTTTGAAAAACTTAACAACAAAAAATACGTAAAGCGCGCGCGCGCCAAACTCAAAGAAAAATCGCCCATAGTAATAGGCATTACGGGCAGTTACGGCAAGACCACGGCTAAAAATATCCTTAAAGCAATGCTCGCGCAACAGTACACGGTGGCGACCACGCCGAGCAGTTTCAATACGCCCATGGGCGTGTGCAAGACCGTAAATAACGACCTCGGCGACGAGCGGTATTTTATTGTGGAAATGGGCGCGCGGTACAAGGGCGATATTAAAGAGCTTTGCGGCATAGCCCAACCCAAATACGGCATAATTACCGCAGTCGGCGACATGCACATAGAAACCTTGGGCAGTCGCGCAGGCGTTGCAAACGTAAAGTACGAGTTGGGCGAGAGCTTACCGCAGGACGGTTTGCTTGTACTCAACGGCTATAACGCAGATTGCGCCGCGCTGAAAGACCGCAACGCCGCGTGTCGTGTTGTTTCGGTCGGCGACCAAGCCGCGGTCGGTTACGAAAATCTTAAAATAAGCGGCGACGGCACGACGTTCGACCTTATTATAGACGGGCAAAAATATCCCGTGACGGTCGCGCTGTTGGGCGCGCACATAGCGGAACTTGTGTGCGTATGCGCCGCGCTCGCGGCGGAGTGCGGAATAACCGCCGAACAAATAGTCGCGGCGACTACCGCGTTGCGCCCGGTCGAACACAGATTACAGCTTATACCGTCCGCCGACCCGTCTGTCGCTGTGATAGACGACGCGTACAATTCCAACCCCGTCGGCGCGAAAAACGCGCTCGACGTACTGGCTTGCTTCGACGGAAAAAAGATTATAATAACTCCCGGGTTTGTGGAACTCGGCTCTATCGAGAAAGAGTGCAATATTCAGCTCGGCGGGCAGATTGCCGAAGTATGCGATTATGCGTACTTGATAGGCACGCGCGCAAAGGACATAAAAAAGGGCGCGCTTGCCGCCGGCATGAACGACGGCGCGATTTGCGAGTTTTCGTCGCGCGACGAGGCGGTCGAAGCGTTGAAAGAAATTTCGGGCGAAAAAGCGGTGCTGTTTGAAAACGACCTGCCTGACAATATAAAATAACCGCATACGGGTTTTAAAGGATTGACTTATGAAAAGAACGGTGCTGATAACGGGCGGCGCGCGCGGAATAGGCAGACAGATTGCGCTTGATTTCGGCAATGCGGGCTACAACGTTATTATTAACTACAATAAATCGGAAAAAGAGGCGATGTCGCTTGTAAACGAGCTCAACGCTCGGGAAATAGCGTGTCAAGCTATACAAGCAGACGTGTCGGACGGCGCGCAGGTAAAACGCATGCGCGAGCAAGTGGCGTTCGGACAAGTCGATACGCTTGTAAACAATGCGGGTATAGCGCATATAGGACTGTTGCAAAGCGATACCGAAGACGACTTCGACAGAGTTATCGCTGTTGACTTAAAAGGTGTATGGCTGTGCACGCGCGAGTTTTTGCCGAGCATGGTTCAAAACGGGTTCGGCAGAATAATAAATATAAGTTCGTTTTGGTCGGAACGCGGTTCGAGTACGGAAACGGCGTATTCCGCCGCCAAAGCGGGCGTGAACGGCTTGACCAAAGCGTTGTCGCGCGAAGTGGGCGAATACGTAACGGTCAACGCGATTTTGGCGGGGCTTATCGCTACCGAAATGAACGACCCCGTTCCGCCCGACGCGTTGTTTAGAATAGTGGATAATACGCCCGTGCGCCGAATAGGTACGCCGCAGGACGTAAGTCACGCCGCGCTGTTCCTCGCCGACGAAAAATCGTCGTTTATCAACGGCGCGCTGTTGCACGTTGACGGCGGATATTGATATAGCCGTAAAAATGATTTACGATAAATTATTTGACGAATTTGTGCAATGCGCGCGCGACTGTTTTAATAACCGACTTATCGGCGTTTATTTGCACGGGTCGTATGCAATGGGTTGTTTCAATCCGAAAAAAAGCGACATAGACATTATTATAGTAACAGACGGGGAAATATCGGACGGGTGCAAGGCGGAGTTTATGCGCCGAATAATACGGCTCGACGACTGCGTTACAAATAAAGGTTTTGAATTCAGCGTCGTACAAAAACGGTATTGCAATCCTTTTGCATATCCAACTCCGTTTGAATTGCATTATTCGCGCGCACATAAAGCGCGCTATTTGGCAGACCCGCATAATTATGTCGCGACTATGCGCGGAGAGGATAAAGACCTCGCCGCGCACTTTACGGTTATAAATAATTACGGTATAGTTTTGTACGGCGCGAAAATTTCCGACGCGTTCGGCATTGTTCCGTCCGATTGTTTTTTTGACAGCGTTTATCAAGATATAAAAAACGCGCGCGAGGATATTATCGGCAATACCGTTTACACAACCCTTAATCTGTGCCGCGTGGCGGCGTACTTAAAAACCGGTAGATGTATGTCAAAAAAGGACGGGGGCGAGTGGGCGCGCGATAACTTACCGTCCGAATATTCCGATTTGATTTGCGAAATTTTGCGTTGCTATTCGACGGGCGATTTGCCGACCGCAAGCGCGGCGACGTTGACCGACTTCGCGGAATATGTCCTAAATAACATAGACATAAATAAACCGATTGTAAAAGAATTAAATTTTTTTAATTTAATAATGACAATAAAAAACGGGCGGCGTAGCTGTGTATTTCATAGGGATTAAAGCAAGGACGACAATCGGTCCTTGCTTTTTTAGTACAGTTATGTTATAATGACTATGCGATAAACAGTAATTTAACGGAGAACAAAAAATATGGAATATATTAAACTCACACTCGACAATTTGGAAAAGGAACATATTTGTTGCGCCATATCAAACAATAAAGATATACAAGTAGCAAGCAAGAAAGCGTGGCTTAAAGAAAGGATAAAAGACGGATTGGTATTTTTGAAATCTACCGAGCGCGGAAAATGTTTTATCGAATACATACCCGCCGAAAACGCTTGGTGTCCTATCGAAGCAAACGACTATATGCACATAAATTGCTTTTGGGTTTCAGGTTCATTCAAAGGACACGGCTATGCCAACGATTTATTAAACGCCTGTATAGCCGATGCAAAAGAGCAAGGTAAATGCGGCTTAACCGTAATTTCGTCCCCGAAGAAAATGCCGTTTTTGTCAGATCCGAAATATTTTGCTCATAAAGGGTTTAAGGTTGCGGATAAAGCAAATCCAAACTTTACTTTAATGTATTTATCTTTTGACGAAAATGCGTCCGTTCCGAAATTCAAAGAACAAGCCAAACAGCCGCATATAGATAAACAAGGTTTTGTTGTGTATTATACGCATGGTTGTCCGTTTACGGCTAAATACGTTCCGCTTGTTCAGCAAACGGCAAAAGACAAAGACATTCCGTTTGAAAGCGTATTGATAGACAGCAAGGAAAAAGCGCAAAACGCGCCTATGGCGTGGACGAATTATGCCGTATTTTACAACGGACAATATATATCAAACGAAATCCTAAACGAGAAGAAGTTTCTTGTACTTGTAGAGAGTTATTATAAACAGTAATATAAATTTCAATTTATCTTTATAATCTTTTATAAAGTATAGCGCACTATACTTCGCAAGCGAAGATAGTGCGCTATTTCTTTGACCACAAAGAAATCCCTATAACAGATACCCTTATGCCGTCCGTTTTAAGTTGATTTTTATCAGTCGTCGAGGTCGTCCGATTTTTCTTGCGTTTGTTCTTTTTCTTTGATTTCGGGTTCCGCTTCGACGGGTTGGTCGAGTTCGGTTTGTGCTTCTTCGCGTTCCTCGTCGTCGTAGTCTGTCTCGGCGGGCTTATCGGCGTTGTCGACGGTTCCCTCGTCATCGTCCTTTTGAGCTTGCAAACGCTCGATGTCGCGCATTACGTCGTTGCGGTCGTACTCGGAAGAGTAGGTGACTTTCTTTTTGCGCTTGATGCGGTCGCGCACACGAACCACAACTATTATAATAACCGCCGCGAGCAAAGCCGCGCTGAATATAACCGTCGGGATAATCCACCACTGAATATCGCTTGTAACAGCTTCGCCGCTGTTGTCGTCGTCATCTGCGGCGTTTTCGGAAAGCTGAACGGCTTTAATCATTTTGTTGTTTGTGTCTTTTTGCGCGTTTTCGAAGTCGAGGTTGTCTATAGCCGTCATGGTTATGTTGCCGACTATTAACCGCCCCTGTATATAGCTGTTGCGTTCTGTGCCGCCGAACGCTATTTCCAGTCCGACGTTTCCGCCCGCTTCGCCCGTTGCGATATAGAACGAATAGGTTTTAAACGTTTCGTAATCTCGGCTTTCTTCGTCGTTCTTGGATACAAGCGTGGTTGTGTCTTTAATGTTCTCGAATTCCGCGCTCGTGCCGGTAAGTTTGATGTTTGCGCCTATTGAGGTTTTGTCCGTGCGTACTTCGTCGCTTACTCTTACTTTGACGGTAACGTCAATGCGGTAATAGGTGTTTGCCACAAGCGCGAGTTCGTTATTGCAAGTGTAAACGGTGCGCGTTTTGTCGGTGTTGTATATATACAGCATGTTGCCCGTAAGGTCTTTCTTGTCGAAGCCCGCGTACAACAGGTTGGGTTTCATGCTGTCGGTATTTACAAGACCGCTTATTACGGCGTTGCCGTTTTCGACGGAAGATCTGTTCCACGAATAGGGTATGCCGTAACCGTTTTCGGCTTCGTAAGAATAAAAGTCGTAATAGTCAAGCGAGGGAGTGGAGAACGAATATACGCCGAAGTCGAGGTTTTTGCGACCCGCAGAGCTTGCTATCGCTTTTTTGTACTTTTCTACTTGCGCGTCGTATTCCTGCGAAACGGGCGTGTTTTCGTCCGCCGCCGTCCACTCGGTAAGAGCTACCTTGCTGACGTAAATATTGCCGTCGGACAGCTTGCGCGTATTGTCGTAACGGTCGTTAAGTCCGAGCCAAATTTCGACGTACACGGTTTTTTCCGCGAGCGGCGCGGCAAGGTAGAACGTGTAGGTTTTAAAAGTGCCGTCGGGCGTTGCCGTTATGTTTTCGATAGTCGATATTACGTCGCCGTCCGTTGTTTTGAGAACGAGCGACGCGCCGTAACTGCCTGCGCTTACGCCGTTCACAGCCATATCGACGGTGAGCTTGTTTGCTTTGTCGACCGCGAGCGTGACGGAAGGGGACTGATAGCAGAACGCGGTAGGGCTAATCGACGAAAGCAAAAGAACGTTGTTTAACGTGTGGTCGATATGCGCGGGATTGGTTACGCCGGGGATTTTGCCGCTGTTGGCTATTTCGTCGAAAGTTTTGCTGTCGGTGGGCAGTATGCCGTGTACCGCGCGGCGCGTATCTACTTCGTTTTTGCTGAACCCTCGCGTTTCCACTTTGTCGGGCGTAAGGTACGACCATTCTGCGACGGGCAGGGGGAATTTGATTTCGTCGTCCATGTCGCCGACGCTGCCGAACGTGCCGTTGGCAATGCCCGTATCTTCCGCCGCGGAGTCGAGCGAACTGAACACGTTGCCGCCGTCCGCCGCCGACATTGCTTTGTAATCGGAATAGGAGAGTTCGGTGAACGTTACGTTGTCGAACATCGCTATTCCCGCGGATTGTGCCGTCGGCGCGCCTAACCACAGCTCGAAGCTGACGGTGTAGTCGTTGAGCATGGAGCCTTGAATATAGATAATCTGTTCTTTCCAGCCGTAATGCGAGGTAGCCGCGCTATCGCCCGTAAGCCCCGTATATTCGGTTATTTTTTTGTTGCGGTTTGCGCCGTTCGCTTTGCCTTTGACGGCGAGCGATATGCCGTTGCCGCCCTCGATGCTGTCGCCCTTGACCCATACGGAGAAGCGATAGTATTTAAAGCGTTCTATCTTGACTTCGGGCGAGGCTACGCCGTAAGCGGCGTTCTTGAACTCCTTGCCGTTGTACGTCGTTATCATGAGGATATTGCCGTTGTTGCCCGCGAACATGGGGTGACCGTCAACCGAATACTCGGTTTTGCCGAACGGCGTGCTCGGGTTTTGCGTAAGCCCGTAAATGTTATCTTCCTCGATAAGGTTTTCGGAATTGTAAATCAAACTGCGCGCCGCGCCCGCATACGAGTGGTCTTCGCTGTTTTCGTCGTAGTAAATATTGGTTTTCCAGTTGTCGAACCCGTCGGAGAACGTGCCTATTTCTACCGCGTCGTCGCCCGTGCCGTTTGTGATAAGGTCGGTTTCGTTAAGGTCGATAGCTATCGCCGTACCCATGCCGTTGTCGTAAACGTTGGTTCGTTCGGTTTTGACGAAGTGTTGGGTTTCCGCCGCGAAAGTATATGCGGAAATCTGTTCCGCGTTGACGGTATCGAAAAACGCGTAACCGCTTGCGGGGCGGGGCATTATTTCCGTGGGATCCTCGTCGTTGCCCTGAACGGCGTCGCCGATACCGAGTTCGAGGTTGACCGTTTTGGAGAGCGCCGCCGACGTGCGGACATAAAACGTGTATTTAACCCAGCCGTATTTGTTTTCCTTGGTGAGGACGGGGATGCCGTTTTCGGCGGGAAGATTTTTGACGGTGTTGATATTGAGGAACGAACAGTTTTCGCCGAGCCCGCTCAATTTGATCGTTGCGCCGGTGTCCGCCGCAAAGTCGCCCGTTTTGACCCATGCCGAAACGCGATAGAACGAATTGGCGGCAAACGTCATGTCGCCGGACTTGTAAGTGTATGCGACTTCCGCGTTTTTAGCGGTGTTTACCAAAAGCGTTTTTGCGTCCGTGCCGCTGTACTCCGACGACGTGCCGAATATGGTTTGCGGCATGGATTTTTCGTCCGCGTATTCGGGGTACTGGTCGAGCTTGTACGCCTTATTGCCGGAGTTGGCGCCGAAGTACGACGAAGCGGTCAAATCGATAACGCCGGAAATGACGTTGCCCGTGCCTTCGTCTTTATTCGCGCCCGTCCACGACGACGGCGCGGCGGGGTAACTGCCGGAGCTCGAATCGAAGTTTGTGTTGCTCAAACCGAGCGAGGTCGGCTCGAATTCGGGTACTTCCTCGATGTCGGCAAACGCCGCGGTGCGCGTAAAAGTGAACGCGGCGCCCAGCATGGACAGAGCCACTGCCGCCGATACGAATAACGTTATCGCTTTGTTTTTCAATCTTTTGATAGAGTGCATGGAGATACCTTTATATAGTTTTTCTTATACATTAAATATTATATAATATACGCGTGCAAATTGCAAACGATTTGACGGCAAATCATGATATTGCGACAAAAAATTTACCCGCCGCGCTCGCTGAGCAGTTGCGTTGCATCGCGGTTATTTTTTGCAAAAGGAAGCAAAACTATTTACATGAACGCAAAGGTTAAATCGACGCTCGTTTACGGCGGAAGCGTCGCAGTAGGATTGGTATCGGGATTTTTCGGCGGCGGTGGCGGCATGCTGTGCGTGCCGTTATTGCAGTTTCGCGGGCTGGACGCAAAGCGCGCGCACGCGACAGCTCTGCTCGTGATTTTGCCGATATGTATAGCAAGCTCGATTGTCTATATAGTCAACGGGTATTTCGACGGTACGGCTGTGCTGTGCGCGTGCATAGGCGTCGTTGCGGGCGGCGCGGTGGGCGCGGCGGCGCTCGACAAGCTGAACGGCGCGACGATAAGCGTTATTTTCGCGTTGCTCATGATGGCGATAGGGTTAAAACTGGTGATAGCATGACAGCGCAACACATTATTATTGCGGTGTCCGCACTGGGCGGAATTATAGGCGGCATGGGCATGGGCGGCGGAACGCTGCTTATACCGTTGCTCACGCTCGCGGCGGGATTGGAACAGCACCTCGCGCAGGCTATAAACCTGATAGCGTTTGTGCCCATGTCGATAGTCGCGCTTATAATTCACAAAAAAAACGGTTACGTGGATGTCAAACGATCCGCACCTATAATGATATTCGCGCTTGCGGGTGCAATCGGCGGAAGTTTTTTGGCGAAGTACGCGGGCGGGTACGCGCTTCGCGCGTGCTACGGCGCGTTCCTGATAGTTTTGGGTGTTGTGCAGATGTATAAAACGGTTCGCGCGGTGATAAAGTCGAAACAACAGAGTAAAAGCGAGCGCGCCGCAGTCGAAAAGGTTTCTTCCGTCGGGAAGTGAAATTTAAAATGTTTTAATTTTTCAAATTGCTACCGTTCCGTCAATGGCAGGTCGTCGGCATTAAATTCGACAAACCCCGTCAAACGCCTTTACAAAAACTTTGACTGATGTTATAATAAAACGAATTTGCTTGTTATGTTAAATAGCATGACGAGCGACAAAAAATCTTTGATTTTTTATGCGCTTAATGTTATAATACAAGCGAATTTGCTTGCTTGCAAGGGCAAATTCACGCCGTATTCGCAAGATTAGCGCAATTTGCGCAAGCAAAACAGCGCGAAGCGCGACAAAAAATCTTTGATTTTTTATGCGCTTAATGTTATAATACAAGCGAATTTGCTTGCTTGCAAGGGCAAATTCACGTCGTATTCGCAAGATTAGCGCAATTTGCGCAAGCAAAACAGCGCGAAGCGCGACAAAAAATCTTTGATTTTTTATGCGCTTAATGTTATAATACAGGCATATATTTAATTCGGGTCGAAGTAATTGAAGTCAAAGACGTTTAAAAAAGGAATTTCCGTTCCGCACAACAAATACGCGGGCGCGTCCGCGCTTAAAGACTGTCCTGCGCCGCAGACGGTGTATATTCCGCTTGCGCAACACATAGGCAAGCCCGCGACGGCGACTGTCGCGGCGGGCGACGTCGTTAAGGCGGGAACGCTTATCGGCAGGGCGGACGGGCTTGTGTCGGCGAATATATTTTCGTCGGTTTCGGGCACGGTCAAAGCCGTTGCGCGGTTGAAAACTCCGACGGGCGCGTGCGATCACGTCGTTATAGAAAACGACGGGCAATATACCGAACAGCGATTGCCCGCATTAAAGGATAAAAGCGGCGAAAGCCTGTTGACCCGCATGCGCGAAGCGGGGCTGGTCGGAATGGGTGGCGCGGGGTTCCCGTCGCACGTCAAGTTCTCGCCCAAGACCGCCGTCGATACGTTTATAATAAACGCCGCGGAGTGCGAACCGTACATAACATGCGATTACAGGCTTATGAAAGAGCGCGCGGCGGAGTTTATTCGCGGCGCGGATTATCTTGCGCGCATACTCGGCTTGGATAAGTTTTTCGTCGGTATAGAGGATAACAAAGCCGATCTTGTCGACGTGCTTAACGCCGCGGCACAAAATGCGTCGGTGCGGGCAGAAGCGATAATGCTTAAAAGCAAGTACCCGCAGGGCGCTGAAAAACAACTGATTTACGCGGTTACGGGACGAAAAGTGCCGCTCGGCAAACTGCCCGCGGACGTCGGCGTTGTTGTGGGCAACGTGCACACGGCTTACGCGCTGTATGACGCGGCGGAAAACGGAACGCCGCTGTTTCGCAGAACCGTTACCGTCAGCGGCGGGGCTATCGGCGCGCCGTCCAATCTTTGGGTGCGCACGGGCACGCGTTATTCGGACTGCGCAGAGTTTTGCGGCGGGGTGTCGGACGATTGCGTTAAGCTGTTGTCGGGCGGACCTATGATGGGATTTGCGCTCGGCGATCTCGAATATTCGGTGACAAAAACTACGGGCGCGTTGCTCGCTTTGACGGCGGCGGAAGCAAACACCTTGCAACCGCAACCGTGCATTAACTGCGGCAAGTGCGCGCGCGCTTGCCCCATGAACCTTATGCCCATGTACATAGACGCTTACACTCGCCGCGGCGACTACGCTTCGGCAAAGAAGTACGGCGCGACAAGCTGTATAGAGTGCGGGTGTTGTGCGTACTCCTGTCCGGCAAAACGACCCATAGTTCAGTCCGTGCGGCTGTGCAAAAACAAGATAAGGGAGCTAAAACTATGAAAACGGTTTCGGCTTCGCCGCATTTGACGCGCAAGGGCAATTCCACGCGCTCTATAATGACCGACGTTTTAATCGCGCTGTCGCCGTGCGTTGTCGCGGCTACCGTGATGTACGGGTATCATGTGGTTATCAACCTCGTCACGTGTCTTATTTTCTGCTTCTGTACGGAATTGTTGTACAATCTTATCGTGAGCAAAAAATGGAACAGGGAAGGAGTTTTGCGGTCGAGCGTATTCGACCTTTCGTTCGCCGTGACCGCCGTTATACTCACGCTTAACCTGCCTGCGGTCATGCCCGTCGATATTTGGGGCTTGACCGTGTTTAAAGGCACGGGCGAAATAGCGTTCAGTTTCGATACTGTCATACTGTGCGCGCTCGGTTCTATTTTCGCAATCGCGCTTGTTAAAATGCTGTTCGGCGGCATCGGCAGAAACTTTGCCAACCCCGCATGCACGGGCAGGATTTTTCTGTTTATTGCGTTCGGCGGCGCGGGTGCGTTTAATCTTACAAGCTCGCTGTGGGCTGACGGCATGAGCACAACCGCCGCAACGTGGCTGGGCACGCGCAACGTCGTTACGGGCGGTATGTTGCTCGACATGTTTTTGGGCAACACCGCGACGGCGGCGGTGGGCGAAACGTGCGTAATTGCTATACTTGTCGGTTACGTGTATTTGTCGGCTCGGCGGGTTATCGATCCGCGCGTGCCGCTTATGGTAATAGGTTCGCTCGCGGTGTTCGCGTTTTTGTTCGACGTCGTTCCGTCGGGTGCGCGCGGCGCAAACATGTTCTATTCGACCGTCGCGCACGTGCTGTCGGGTGGCTTGCTGTTCGGCTCGGTGTTTATGGCGACAGATTACGCGACAAGCCCGAACACCTTTATAGGCACTGCGATTTATGCTGTCGGCATAGGTCTTATAACCGCGCTTATTCGCGCGTTCGGCAGTTTTCCCGAAGGGTTTTCGTTCGCGCTGTTGATTATGAACATAGTCACGCCGCTAATCGATAAATACATAGTTCCCAAGCCGTTCGGCTATATCAAGCCCGCAAAAGTTAAGCCCGATAAGCAGGTAGCGGCGTGGCAGAGCGGCGTAACGGACGGTAAAGGCGGTGACAAATGAACGGAAAATCGCTTAACAACGCGTTTAAGGCGGTCGCCGTGCTTGTGCTGATTACGGCGGTATGCGTTGCGGTGCTCACCGTGTGCAATATGTTTTTCCCCAAATACACGCCCGTGCTCGACGCGCAAACCGCAAAACTGATTAACGGAATATGTCCGACGGGAGTAGAGGACGGCAAAGCGAAGTCGGACGGGTATATCGTCCTGTTAAATGACAGCGATTACGGCGCGGATATGTCCGCGTTCAATAAGTCCAACAAGGCGCGAAAAGCGGAAGTGCTTGCCGTTTACGGCGAGCCAAAAGGCGAAATGGCGGGCGCGTACATAATAGAAAGCAAGTCTGCGGGGCGCGACGGCGACGTTGTGGTCTTGATAGCGTATTACGGCAAGCGAATAGCGGGCGCAACCGTGAAAAAGCAGGGCGAGAGCTATTGGAGCAAACTTCCGCCCGATGTTTTTGAAGTTTTAAGCGGAAAGGACGCGTTTTCGGACGTTGATTTACAGGGCGAGTTCGGCAAAACGGGCGCGACGCTGTCGCTGTCCGCAATAGAACGCGCGGTAAATATAGCCAACAAATACGCAAAGCAGTACGACATGAAAATTTCGACGGGCATGATAGAAAGCTATCCGACCGCGGCGGCGCAAGCGGAGGTGTACGCATGAACAAAAGCGAATTCAAAAAGACCGCGCTCGGCGGACTGACCAATAACCCCGTGTTCGTGCTCGTGCTCGGCATGTGTCCGACGATAGCCAAGTCGGACAATATAATCAACGCCGTGTCGCTCGGGCTATGTACGGCGTTTGTGCTTATTTGTTCCAACGTCATAATTTCCGCATTGCGCAAATTTATTCCAGACAAAGTGCATTTGCCCGCGTACATAGTGATAATAGCGTCGCTCGTGACGTTCGTGCAAATGGTGGTCTCGTCGTTTTTGCCGACGCTTAACGACAGTATAGGCGCGTTTATTTCGCTGATTACGGTCAACTGCATAATTCTCGGCAGAGCGGAAGCGTTTGCGGGCAAAAACAAGGTATTGCCGTCGCTTATCGACGGCGTGTCTATGGGACTGGGCTTTATTGCGGCAATAACGCTGCTCGGCGCGACGCGCGAACTGCTAACCGTTATGTTCGGGAGCGGGTTCTTTGATAAAACCATGGGCGGATTTATTGTGCTCGGGCTTGTTATGGCTGTGTTTAACGCAGTGTTTTCGCTTATAAAAACGAGCGCCGCCAAGCGCGCAGCTCTTATAGAAAGGGGGGCTTGATATGGATTACTTCCTCGCCGCCGTTTCGATAGTTATTTCGAGCATACTGACTAACAACGTCGTACTTAACCAAAGTATAGGCATGTGTCCTTTCTTGGGCGTAAGTAAAAAGACGCAGTCTGCGACGGGCATGGGGCTTGCCGTTACGTTCGTCATAACAATAGCGTCGTGCGTGTGCTGGATAATTTACACGTTTGTGCTTGACCCGCTGTCGATAGGGTATTTGAGCACGGTTGCGTTTATCCTTGTAATAGCGTCGCTCGTTCAACTGTTGGATATTGTTTTGAAAAAACTTTCGCCCGCGCTTTACGGATCGTTGGGCGTGTATCTTGCGCTTATCACGACCAACTGCGCCGTTCTCGGCACGGCTAACTCCGTCATATCGCAGGGCTTGGACTTTTTCCAAACGCTGTTGACCGGGCTGTCCATAGGCATAGGTTTTACCGTTGCGCTTATACTCATGGCGGGCATACGCGAAAAACAGGAACTTTACGACGTGCCCAAGCCGTTCCGCGGTTTTCCCATTGCGCTCGTGACCGCGGGCATTATGGCAATGGCGTTTTACGGCTTTTCGGGGCTGTCGTTCACTTGATACGGGGAGAAAAGCGATTGTGGAAATAGTATTGAGCATAGTTGTTCCCATATTGATAATTTCGGCGTTTGCGGCGGTGTTCGCGTTTTGTCTGTCGTATCTCGGCGACAGGCTCGCAGTCGAGCGCGATCCGAGAATAGACGATATAGAACGTAACCTTTCGGGCGCGAACTGCGGCGGTTGCGGCTATGCCGGGTGTTCGCAGTTTGCCGAAGCTCTGTTTAAAGGCGAAGCGGACATTTCCCGTTGCAATCCCACTCCGCCCGAAAACAAAAAGAATATCGCAAAAATCCTCGGCATGAGCGGGTTCGAGAGCGAAGCGACCGTTGCGGTCGTGCACTGCGCGGGCGGCAATCGCGCCCTCGACAAGTACGACTATCAGGGGTTCGGCGATTGCAAAAGCGCGCAAATCCTCGCGGGCGGGAGCAAGGCGTGCGAGTATGGGTGCATGGGCTTATGCTCGTGCGTGTCGGCGTGCCAAAACAGCGCGGTCGCTATCTGCAAAGATACGGGCGCGTCCAAAGTGGACAGAGAAAACTGCACGTCGTGCGGTCGGTGCGTGTCTGCGTGTCCCAAAAAGATAATAGGGCGTATTCCCAAGTCCGCAAAAGTCTATATCGCGTGTTCCAATACGACAAAGGGCAAGGAAGTAATGTCCGTGTGCAAGGTGGGGTGTATCGGTTGCGGCAAGTGCGAACGCAGTTGTCCGACGGGCGCGATACGGCTAAACAACAACCTCGCCGCGATTGATTATTCCAAGTGCATAGGCTGTATGAAATGTGCGGAAGGCTGTCCGCGCAAGTGCATACTTACAGTGTAAAAGCGATATAAACGGCGTTCTCGCGCGGTCGGTATGCAATGTTACAAGCATTAAAAAACATCTTGCAAATTTTGCAAGATGTTTTTTGTATACGGTGTTTTTTTGTTTTACACGCCTTGGGCAATCATGGCTTGCGCAACTTTTAAGAAGCCCGCAATGTTCGCGCCCGACACATAGTCCGCGGGTTTAGAATACAGCTTTGCCGCTTCGGCGGTCTTGTCGAATATGCCTTTCATTATGCCTTTCAGCTTGCCGTCAACCTCGTCGAAAGTCCATGCCAAACGCTGTGAATTTTGGCTCATTTCGAGCGCGGAAACGGCAACGCCGCCAGCATTTGCCGCTTTTGCGGGCATAAACAGCACGTTGGCGGCTTGGAACACGTTTATAGCCTCCGTGGTAGACGGCATGTTCGCGCCTTCGCCGACGGCTTTTACTTTGTTTTTTACAAGCGTGTGGGCGTCGTTTTCGTCCAGCTCGTTTTGCGTCGCGCAGGGGAGCGCGACGTCGCACTTGACCTGCCAAACTTTGCCGCTGTCGTGATATTCCGCGCTCTTCACTCTGTCGGCGTATTCCTTAATTCTGCCGCGCTTGACTTCCTTGATGTCCTTGACGACGGCGAGATCTATGCCGTTTGGATCGTAAATCCAGCCGTTTGAGTCGGACATGGTAACTACCTTACCGCCCAGCGTTTGAACCTTTTGCGCCGCGTAAATAGCGACATTGCCCGATCCCGAAATGGCGACGGTCTTGCCCTTGATTCCGTCGTTGGCGGCGGCGAGCATGTTTTCAGTGATGTAAACAAGCCCGTAGCCCGTTGCCTCGGTGCGGGCAAGCGAGCCGCCGTAAGTCAAGCCTTTGCCCGTGAGCACGCCTTCGTAAAGATTTTTAATGCGCTTATACTGACCGTACATGTAGCCGATCTCTCTGCCGCCCACGCCTATATCGCCTGCGGGTACGTCCGTGTCCGCGCCGATATGCCGCGAAAGTTCGGTCATAAAGCTATGACAAAAGTCGCGTATTTCGCGCTCGGATTTGCCTTTGGGGTCAAAGTCCGAACCGCCCTTACCGCCGCCGATAGGCAAGCCCGTAAGCGAGTTTTTGAAGATTTGTTCAAAGCCCAAAAATTTGATGATAGACAGATTGACGGACGGGTGCAAACGCAACCCGCCTTTGTACGGTCCGATTGCGTTGTTGAACTGGATACGATAGCCGCGGTTGACGCGCATATTGCCGTTGTCGTCCGTCCAAGGCACACGGAACATTATTTGTCTGTCGGGTTCGGTAATCCGTTCGAGCACGGCGTTGCGTTTATACACGTCGTCACTCTCCACGACGGGGCGAATGGTGTTTAGCACCTCGTCCACGGCTTGCATGAATTCCGGCTGACCCGCGTTTCTCGCGGCGACCGCCGCGCGCACTTCTTCGATGTATGACATAAAACCTCCCGAAATAATACAAGGGCACTGTATTTTACAGCGCCCTTGCTCGTAATATGCGATTTAATTATATGCGCGAAAAGCCCGTTTGTCAAGCGTTTTGCAAACTGTTTTTTATATTTTTTCGCGCGCGCCCGCTCGCGTTTACTCATAATACTTTCACATAAATTACAATATATTATGATAATATTATCGTATAAGCGGTATATTATTTGGTAACTATCGCGGCAAATTGCGGTATATAATCATAATTTAGACCGAAAAACGGCTAATTTGTACCGTTTGCGGCAAAGGCTACGGACAAAGGGGTTGACCTTACGGTATAAAACATGATATACTGTTAATAATCAAAAACGGCGCGCGATATTGAAGTTGCGCGTGACGGCGGTGATATAATGGTTAAGTTTATAGTTGATTCTACATTCGGCGTGACGCGCGAGTACGCGCGCGAAAACGATATTAAGATTGTAAGCCTTACGCTGTTGTTAAACGGCAAGGAGTATGACGAAGGTTATCCCGACGAGTGGGATACGTTTTATAAAGAGTACGTGCGCAGTAAAGCGGCGGCAAAGACGTCGCAACCTTCGCCCGATAAGTACCGCGTTGCTATCGACGAAATTTTTGCGCAAGACGAAAACAGCGAAATAATAATAATGACCATTGCCGACAGGTTGAGCGGAACGATAGGTTCCGCAAAGATAGCCGCGGCGCAGTACAGCGACAAAAGGGTAGTCGCAATAAATTCCAACGAGGCGGGTCCGTCCGCGCTTATGTTCTTGCGCGAAATGGTAAAAGCGCAACAGGCGGGCGCGACTATGGACGAGCTTTTGGCGTTTGCCGACGAGCTTAAAGGCCGTATAGCCATGCAGTTTATTCCCGCGTCGCTTACCGAACTTGCTCGCGGCGGCAGGGTGAACAAACTGTTGTCGAGGCTGGGCAATATTCTTAAAATCAAACCCGTATTCGAGTTTGCCAAAAATGACCTTACGGTGTACGCCAAGGCGCTCGGCTTTAACCGCGCGGTGGAAGCGGCGATAGCGCATTTGCCGCAAAAGTTCGACAGCATACTTGTTTATTATATAGGCGACGATAAAAATATCGAGCCGCTTAAAGACAGGCTGTTCCGCAAGTTCGGCATGTCGAGCATACAGGTCGAGCCTATGTGTCCCGTCGGCGGCGTGCATATAGGCGTGGGTACGGTCGGCATTGTGACGCTTGCGAGCAAGGAACAATAGTCAAAACGCAATCGACGGATTGTTATTCATAAACAAATATAACTTGTAGAGCAAAGACCGAATTATGTTCGGTCTTTTTTTGCGCTGATTTTGTCGTATTGTTCTAATGCGCATAGCGGGGGAATATCATTAGATAGGCGAAAGAGCGCGGTGCGTCGGCAAAACAAGACAGGTATCGACAAAACTTGCGGTTCTTCGCGTAATAAACTATGGTATTATTGGAGAGGTCCGATGAGGTTTTTGGTTATCAAACGACGGGCGATAATTATTGCGGTGATAGCGGCAACCGTGTTCGCGCTTGCGCTTACCGGCGTTTACTACACGGGCGCGGCGGCTATCTATAACAACGTAAGTCCCAAAAAAGTGCCTATATACTCCGTGGAAACGGACGAAAAGGCTGTTGCGCTCACTTTCGACGCTGCGTGGGGCGCGGACAAAACGCTCGGCATACTGGAAACGCTGGAAGAAAAGGACGCATGCGCGACGTTCTTCCTTGTCGGGTTCTGGGCGGAGAAGTACGAAAAAGAGCTTAAAACTCTCGCGGAGTCCGAACGCATAGAAATCGGCACTCACTCCGCGACGCACCCGTACATGTCGAAGCTGTCCAAAAGCCAAATGTCGCTCGAACTGTCAACGTCCAAGTCGCTTATCGAAAAGATTTCGGGGCGTAAAGTCGAGTTGTTCCGTCCGCCTTACGGCGACTATTCGGACGCGTTGTTGAACACCGCGCAGGAACAGGGCTTGTACACGATACAGTGGGACGTGGACTCGCTCGACTGGAAAAACCTGTCCAAGGAGCAAATCGCCTCGCGCGTGGTGGGCAACTGTCGCAACGGCAGTATCGTGCTTATGCACAACGACGGTAAGCACACGTTGGAAGCGTTGCCCGCGATTATAGACGGACTGCGCGCCAAAGGTTACAAATTCAAAACGGTAGGTCAGTTAATCTACAAAGATAACTATACTATAGACCATACGGGAAGACAGATAAGGAGTTAAACTTCCATGAAAAACGAAAAATCAACCAATACTGTGTACTTGCAAGGACGCGTCGGCTCGGCGGTGGAATACTCGCACGACCTTTACGGAGAACGGTTTTACGAGTTTAAGCTGAACGTGCCGCGGCTGTCGGAACATCTGGACGTTATACCGATAACGGCGTCCGAAGCTCTTGTTGCGGGGCTTCAAGCGGACGAACTGATAGCGGTAAGCGGGCAGTTTCGCAGTTTTAACCGTCCCGACGGCGAACGGTCGAGGTTGATTTTAAGCGTGTTTGCACGCGAAATAACACAGCCGCAGGCGGAAGTCAATCCCAACGCGGCGGAATTGATAGGGTATATCTGCAAACCGCCCATATACCGCACAACGCCGTTCAACCGCGAAATTTGCGACGTTTTGCTCGCCGTCAACCGCGCTTATTCCAAGTCCGACTACATACCGTGCATTGCATGGGGCAAGAACGCGCGGCTCATAAAGAACGCGCCCGTCGGTCAAAAGATGTGCGTTGCGGGCAGAATACAGTCGCGGCAGTACACCAAAAGGTTGGATAACGGCGAAACGGAATTGCGCACCGCTTACGAATTTTCCATAGGCGCGGTGGAGTTTTTGCAAAAGGAAAGCGAAGTCGCATCGACTTCGGACGAAATGTAATAACAATGTTATATCGGCAAAGGCATAGCCGAAAAAAAACAGCCTCGACGACATTGTGCGGCGAGGCTGTTGAAATTTATGGGATATTCAGCGGTTGTTGTATAGCAACGGTCTTTTTATGCGTGCGGCAAGATACTTGTTTGCGCGGGTTATCTGTCGTGTTCGTCGTCCGGTTCGAGCCGTTTTTTCTTGTTGCGCATAACTCTGCAAATAATGATAGCGGCGAGCAGTACGGTTACGACGATTACTATTACCGCGACGATAAGCACTATATTTATACCTTCGTATTCTATATAAACGGTTTCGACATAGCAGGTGAGTGTGCCGCGCTCCGCGTCAACATATTTGACTTGCGTGTAACGCTTTGACGAATCGAACGCGCCGACTATTTCCACTTTTGTGCCCGTAGGCAGTTCGGCGATTTTAATATATTCGCCGTCCTGTAATTTGTAGCCCGCGGCAAACTTACTGTTTTTGTAAGAAATGATTTCCGCGTCGTATGCGGGGCGTATAAAGATAGGCTCATAGTCTGTCGTGCTTATGTTGATAGACAGCACATAGCCTTCGTGTTTGCTATCGAGCGAAACGCGGTACCATAGATACCCGTAATCGTCGCGGTAAGACTCGACAAAGTCGAGCATAATGAACTTGACGTTCTGCTCAACCGCCGAATAGTCACGCACAGTCGCGGCGTTGCGGCTGGGGTATTTGTATATAGGCGTTGCGGCGTTGTATATCGCGCCCGTCGGTGCGGGCGGGGCGGAATAGGGCAACGGCTCGGACAGCGCGTTCTTATAAACGTAGCCTTGAACGAGCTTGCCGTTTTCCACGTCGTCAATAAGTATAAGCGAATATTCGCGCGTTTCGTCGAGGTCGTATTTAGGCACAATCACGTTGCGCCCCGCTTTTATAGTGTACACGGCGCGCGTTTCCATGGGCAGGGAATACACGTCCGCGTCGCGCACCGCCGTGCGTATAAGCCCCTCGCCGTAATACTCGGGATCGGTGTTGCCTGCAACGTCGGGAACTTCGTAACTGTCGTCTATGAGCTTTACGCCGAGCGCGGTTTTTCCGTCCGCTTTGAATATGCGGTGACGAACGGTGTCCGTTATTATAACGTCGCCGTGACTTACAAATTCGTTTTCGACCGTGCAGAGCGCGATATGTCCGCTCTTGCCGCCAAGCGTGTACGCTTCGCCGTTAAGCGCGAGCGGCACGGTTTTTGTCGTCGTTCCGTTGTAAACGGTAATGCCGTCGGGCGCGAGAATAAACGCGTTGTCGGCAATATCGACGGCTAACGACACAGCGTCGGACGGCGCGTCGCACACCTTGACGGCGGTCTTGTTGTCCTTAAACTTTACGACTGCGTTGTCGGTAAGCGCGTAAAGAGTTTCGCGCCCCACGCTCAACGTAATCGCTTTGTAATGCGTTTCGTTTGTTGTTCCGATCTTTTCGATCTTGTCCGCCGAACCGCCCGCGCTTTTGTACAGCCCGCCGTCGGTAAGGATGTAAATATTCCCGTCGTAATCGACGGCGATTTGTTTGACTGCGCCCGAATCGACCGCAATCACGCGTTCGTTATCCGCCGAAAAATCGCCGTTGTCGAACACGCCTATTTTGTCGTATTCGTAAGCGACGTACACCGCGCCGCGGCTGTCGCACGCAACCGATACGGGATTTATAAACTGTCTGCCGACGTATTCCGCCATGCGTCCGTAAATAGCCACGCGCCCGTTCATGCTGTCCGCAATGTACAGCGCGGAGTTTTTAACCGCAACGCCCGTCGGCGTGTTGAAAAAGCCTTTTGCGCTACTGCTCGCCGCAAGCAAAGTCCTGTCGGACGAAAGGTCGGCTGATAGCTTGTGCACGCCGTTAAGCGAGTCGAGCGCGTAAACGCTGCCGTTGTATGCGTGTATGACGGAGAACAGCGCGCCGCGAACGTAATGTTTTTTGACAAGCCCGCCGCTTGTCGATACAGAATAAGCGGCAAGCTCGTCGCGAGTGAGCGCGTAAACGTTGCCGACGGAACCGTCCGCGGCGAGCGATAGTATTTCATTGGACTGGCGGAGCTTTGCCGTCAGTTTTCCGTTTTCGGCAACCGTGCAAACGTCCTGTCTGCGCCCGAACGCCGAGTCGGTAGTAACGTAAACCGTGCCGTCGAGAACGGCGACGTATTCGGCATGCACGCTCGACAGCTCGTCCGACATCAATTCGACGGTCTGCGCCGTCGTTTGGTCTATGCCCTGCGCGCCGAGCGACAGGGTAGTAAGCGAGTTTTCGGCAAGCGCGTACAGCTTGTCGCCGCCGACGGCAAAATCGGTAAATTTTTTATCGGAAGCGAACACGTTTACCTCGTCGCCCCGTAACGTTTTAAGCTCGCCGCCGTCGAGCGCGATAAGATATTCTGCGTGATCGCCGTGCTCGGCATGTCTGTAAACTTTGTCGGCGGGCAGGGCGTAGTTCGCGGTTATTTCCGTTTCCGCAGATACCGCAACAGTCGAGTTTGCGCCCGCCACGAGTATGCCCGCTACGTCCGCGTAAACAAACGCGGGCGAGTCAAAGCACATGTAGGTTATGTCCGTGTTTTGCACTTCGACGGGCGTAAGGCTTAACTTCGCGGGCGCGTCCTCTGCGAGCGCGGTACGCGCGCAGAATAACGAACCGAACGCAAGCGCGCACAGCGCCGCGAACACAGCCGCGATTATCGATTTTCGTGTTCTTTTGCCGACAGTCATACTTTAATATTTTATCACGCCGAGAATTAAATGTAAAGAGTTTTGACGGATTTTGTCGAAACGCGGGCGCAGACAGCGGTTTTTCGTCATGGCGATTAGCCAATCTCTACAAAAATTTTTATTAAATTTATTTAAAATACCCCCTTTACAAGATAAATAAAGTATGTTATAATTTGTGTATCAATCAAAATGGGGTTATCTGTTTTACTCGGAGGCTTGCTTTGAAGAATATTGCTATAATCGATTTGGGATCTAACTCCGCTCGGCTGGTATTGGCGCATGTAATAAGCGACGGTTACTTTGTTGTTTACGACGAACAAAAAGAATCCGTGCGGCTTGCGCAGGATATGGAACGCGACGGATATTTAAAACAGGCGCGAATAGCGCAGGCGGTGCGGACGTTAAAGATGTTCCGCAAACTGTGCGACGCTAACAGCGTGGACAAGATATACGCATTTGCCACCAACGCCGTGCGTAAGGCGAAAAATCAACGAAGTTTTTTGGAAGAAGTCAATACCGTTTGCGGGTTTAAAATGGACGTGCTGTCCGAGGAGCAGGAATCGACGCAAATATATTACGGCGTAATCAACTCGCTCGAAATACCCAAAGGCGTTATCATGGACATATCAGGTTCGTCCATGCAACTCATACAGTACAACAGGCGCATGATTCTCAACCGCGTAAACTTGCCGATAGGCACGCTTACTCTGTCGTCGCTGTTTAACGAAAATACCACGCCGTTGCAACAGTCGCAAATGATAGAAACGTACATGCGCGACCAGTTCGCCAATATCGAGTGGATAAAAAATCTCGATCCCGAATACCGCTTCGTGGGTGTAGGCGGGTCGTTCCGCAACCTCGCGAGCATTGTTCAGCGCATAGAAAAATACCCGCTCGGCATGGTACATAATTATCATATCGGCGCGGAAACTTTTAACAAAGTTTACGACATGGTCAAGGTGTTGGACGGCGAAAAGCGTTCTAAAATAAAAGGGCTGTCCGCACAGCGCGCCGATATTTTTTGCGCCGCGCTGTCGAGCATTAAGAGCTTTTTGGACAGCACCGATTTTGACGAAATGATTATTTCGGGTGCAGGCATACGCGAGGGTTTTATGTTTAACCACACCGTGCCCACTACGCTTGAAAAGCCCATTACGGACATACTCGGCTATTCCATTTACACAAGACTGCATTATTTCGATCTTAACATACCGCACGCGGAGCACGTTTGCAACCTCGCAATCCAGTTGTACAAGCAACTGCGCGTACTGCACAAACTTCCGCGACAATACGTGCGCGTATTGCGCATAGCCGCGCTCATGCACGAAACGGGCGTGCGCACCGATTTTTACAACCGTTACAAACACTCCAACTATTCTATCATGAACTCCAATCTTTACGGCGTGACGCACCGCGATCTCGTGCTTGCGGCGTTCGTCGTGCGCGCGCACGACCTTGACGATTTGTCGTATGCGGAGTGGAATAAGTACGGCGGAATAGTGCAGGAGGAGGACTTGGTCGCGGTCATGCGGCTCGCGGTTATTCTGCGCATAGCCGATTCGCTCGACCGTTCCATGTCGGGTTCGGTCAAAGCCATTACGTGCGACGTGCTCGGCGATTCGGTTATAATGAAGACCGAGGTGGAAGGCGATTGCTCGCTCGAAATTAAAGACGCGCTCGGCGCGGGCGCGGACTTTGCCAAGGCGTATAAAAAGAACCTCGAAATTCTTTAATCGTTAAATAAACTTAAACCGCGATACGTCGCGTAACTTAAAAACTTTACGGAACAATGACAGATAAAAACACCGAAAACGGCGTGTACGATATAGTTCTTGCCACGGCGTCGCCGCGCCGTCGCGCGCTCATAAGCAGAATAGAGTGTGTGCGCCCCGTGTTTATGCCCGTCGATGCGGACGAAGTAACGACGGGCAGCGCGGAGCAGACTGCGCGTATCAACGCGCGGTTAAAAGGCGAGAGCGCGGCGCGGCTTACGGAGTTGCCCGTGCTCGCGTTCGATACGGTGGTCGGGCTGGACGACAGGGTGTTCGGCAAGCCCCGCACGGCGGAAGAAGCCGTCGGCATGTTTAAAGCGTTGTGCGGGCGCACGCATACGGTTGTAACTGCGGTATATTTTCGCGTAAATGGGAAAATATTTGAAAAAAGCGAAAAAACTTCGGTTACTTTCGGTGCGTTCGACAAAGATTTGGTGTATAATTATGTGGACAGCGGCGCGCCGTTCGACAAGGCCGGCGGATACAATATAGACGACGCCCCAATAAAGCCGCTTATTACCCGTATCGACGGAGACTATTTTAATGTAGTCGGACTGCCGATAACACTGACCGAAAAACTTATCGAGGAGAAACTAATCAATGGCGAAGATGGATATAGCGCTTGATCTCGGAACGTCGTATACGTCGATTTTCGTATCCGGCAACGGTATCGTTTTGCGCGAGCCGTCCGTCATAGCGTACTTCGACGACGGAGGAAGAAGACGGGTGCGCGCCGTCGGTAACGAAGCGTATAACATGACCGACAAAGCGCCCGAAAAGACTAAAACCGTTTGCCCGATCATAGACGGTTCTATCAAAGACCCCGACGCTTGCGCGGAAATGCTTAAAGAGTTTATCGAGCGAATTATGCCCGATTCGTATATGATCCGCCCGAAAATCCGTTGCGTGCTCGGCGTGCCGACGGGGATAACGGTTGACGAGCGCGAAATGTACGAAAGCGTGCTCATGCGCGCGGGAATAGACGATATTTCAATGGTTAATTCGGTCATGCTCGCCGCTATCGGCGTGGACATGCCCGTGTCGTCCGATTTCGGCGGGTTTATAGCGTCGATAGGCGGCGGCTCGACGGAAATAGCGGCGTTAAGTTTGTGCGGCATAATTTCGGGCTGTTCGGTGAATATCGGCGGCGACATGATAGACCGAGTGCTTATGGACAGCATAAGCGGCATATATAATCTTAATGCGGGTCGTCCCGTAGTCAAGAGCGTAAAGGAAAAAGTTTGCAGTCTTATTCGCAACGACTGCGCCACCGCCATGATAAGCGGTATAGATATAGAAACCAAAACAATCCGAGCGCAAGCGGTGTCCGCGGACAGGCTTTACGACGCGGTTTATTACTATTACATGAATATTATCGACGCGGTGGAAAGCGTTATAAACACGTGCTCGCCGACGGTCGCCGCCGAAATTCAGCGTTGCGGCATTACCGTGGTCGGCGGCGGTGCAAAAATCCCCGGGCTTGCCAAACTGATGAGCGAGGCGTTAAGGCTTAAAGTTAGGGTGCCGCGCGAAGCGCAGTACGCAACCGCGCTCGGCGGCGGCAAGCTGTTGTCCGACCCGTATTTGTTGGAAGACATATTGTCGCACGCGTAAGATATTAGTTTGCGCGGCGCGCATTTAAACCGCATAGCAGCATATCTGTGCGGCGCGATAAAACCGTTGACGAAATAAATTTTAATATACGACAAAACCGTACAAATTTCCGCTTGCGCAATACCCGCGTAAGCGGTTATAATTATGACGATGAAAAGTATCGTTATCACATCCGGCAAAGGCGGCGTGGGCAAAACGACGGTGACCGCCTGTTTGGGGCGCGCGCTGGCGGAGCTTGGCAACAGGGTGGTTTTGCTCGACGCGGACTTCGGGTTGAATAATCTCGACGTGGTGCTCGGATTGGAAAACCGCGTTGTGTACGACGTTGCGGACGTGATTGAAAACCGTTGCAGGGCGCGTCAAGCGCTTGTCGAAGCGGATACGCGCAATCTTTTTCTGTTGCCGTCCGCGCACGGGTATTTGGGCAACAACGTCACCGCGCAAAATATCAAGCTCGTGCTTAACGGGCTTGCGCCCACTTTCGATTATGCGCTTGTCGATTGTCCCGCGGGCATAGAGGCGGGGTTTAACCGCGCCGTCGGCGCGTGCGACAGCGCATTGGTAGTCACAACGCCGCATATTAGCGCGTTGCGCGACGCTAACAAGGTGGTTGCGTTGCTGTCGTCGTACAACATGAAGCCCACGCTCGTAATAAATCGCGTGCGCGGGGATTTGCTTGCGAGCGGGAAGATCCCGAGCAAGGACGAAATAGAAACGTTGCTAAAAGCGACCGTGGACGGCGTAATACCCGAAACGGACGGAGTTTATAATCTTGCGGCAATGCCCAAAAAGCCGTTCGACATGCTGGCAAAGCGGCTGTGTTTCGGCACGGGCGAACCGCTCGATCCCGCGGCGGACTATCGCGGGTTTTGGGGCGCGATAAAGCGCAGAATGAAACGGAGTTGATGTTATGAACGAAGTTACGGAGCGCATTGCGCGCATGATAGAAAACGACGGGAACGCCGCGATTAAGCGCGTGTTGCGCGTTGCGCAAAGCGACGTTATGGCGTTGCTGTGCGAATTTATGGACGTTCGCAAACTCGATATGACAGTGGACGTCGCGCAAGGCGGTTACGCGCTGACCGTCACCGCGGACGTCGCGCGGTTCTTTGACGTGGGAAAAACAAGCGAATCGCTGTGACTTGTCCGTCGGCGTAATGAGTTGACTTTGTCCGTCATATATTTATCTTATGGATAAATATACGGGTTGCAATATTGTGGAAAGCGCGGTCACCGAAATTCCGCGCAAAAAGTGCGCGCGCAGTGTAAAACCGCGCAAAACGTTTTGGGCGCGACTGTTGTGCGCCGCCGCCGCTGTCGGCGCGATTGTCGCTTTGCACTATTTGCCGATAGCTGTGTTAGACCCCGTCAAAAGCGCGCTACGCGACGTGTTTTGTTACGATGTGTTCGGGCGATCGGACTTCGGTACGTCGTCGTTTTTCAGTGCGGAATGATTAAAAGCAAGCGGCGCGCGGGCGGAGCGCGCTATAAAAAACGATCGAACGACGCGGACGAAATAAAGATCTATATTTCGCCCGTCATGTTCGTAATGGCGTTGTACTTCGTGGCGATGGGCATGACTTATGAATTTTTTTGCTCGCTCGCGGCGGTGCTTTTGCACGAGTGCGCGCATGCGCGCGTCGCCAAAAAACTGGGTTACGAACTCAACCTGATAAAGCTGATGCCGTATGGCGCGGCGCTGTGCGGGGAAGCGGACATCAATTCCAAGCACGAAATAAGAATTGCCGTTGCGGGTCCGCTGTTAAACTTTGTGTTCGCAACGGCGTTCGCCGCGCTGTGGTGGCTTGTGCCGTCCAGTTATATGTTTACCGAAGCGTTTTGCAAGTGCAATCTGTTTATAGGCGTGTTCAACCTTTTGCCCGTGTATCCGCTCGACGGAGGCAGGGTGTTGCTCGCCGCGCTGTCGCTAAAACACAAGCGCGCCAAAGCGTACAAAATCATGCGCATTGTGTCGGCGGCGAGCGGCATGGCGGCGCTCGCGCTGTTTGTGCTGTCGGTGTTTTACGCGCCCAATATTTGCTTGTTAAGCGTCGGCATATTCATGCTTGTGTCCGCGTTTATTCCCGACAGACGCGCGCAATATACCGCGCTTTTTGCAAAAAGCAGTAGGCGCGAACGGCTTAAAGCGCCGCTCGAAGTGCGTGCTTTCGCCGTGTCCGAAAACGCGCAACTCGGATCGCTTGTCGCGTCGCTCGACGCGGACAGATACAGCGAGTTCGTAGTTTTCGACGACGGCGCGCTTGCGGAGCTGGGCAGAATAGACGAAACGCGGCTGACCGAGGAAATAAAGGCGCGCGGCTATACGGACAGAATAGGCGATGTGATAGATAAAAAGCGGCGCGGATAAACTTGCTTGGGATTGCGTCGTGTGGCGGACGCGTTATTGTTTTTGCGTTAAATAACGTAACGCCTTGATTTTTGTTTTAAGCTGTGCTATAATTTGCGTATGGACTACTTGGAGAGTTTACGCGGTTTAAAGGGCAGCGCCCTCGACGGAATAGCGCGCGCATTGTACGAGCGCGATATTCGCGCGTTCGAGGAAATTATCGTTCGCCTTGCCGTCGGAGGCGATCCGCGCGATTACGAAATCGCGGCGACCATGCTTGCTACCGCGCTTGTAAGCGCGGGTCCGTCTAAAAACAATTACGCATCCGCGCGCTTCGGCACGGAGGACGGCGAGGAATATGTCAATATGCTTATATCCGCGTGCATGCGGTTGGGCGCGGACGAGCACGGGTATATGCCTATGCTTTTGCATGCGCAGTATGCGCAAAAGGGCGGCGTGTTGCGCGGTTGGGATAAGGCCGTCGATAGGTTGCTTGAAAGAACGGCGCGCGCGGACTTTGACCGTGCTGCCGATTTAATCGATAAATACGATAGAAAGTTCGGCAAATATTCGGTTTTGTTGAAAGCGGACAGGTCGCGCGCGATCGAGCGTTTGCTCGGCATGGCGCTTTACGGAAAAAACATCAATAAAGCCGCGGTGCGCGACGTGCTTATGGACTATACCGAGGTTGCGGACAGGCTTATGTCAATGTATTCGGGCGCGTCTGCGCACGACCGCGTGGCGATAGTGCGATTGCTGTGCGCGTTTAAAAACGACGGGGTTGTGCACGAATTTTTGCGCGAAACCGTTGCGCGCGACAAGTCAAAGTCGGTGCGCGAGGCGGCGCAGGCGGGGATTAAGACTGCGCGCATAAAAAACGCCGCGGCGTATCTTGAAAACGCCATGGCGGAGGGCGTTGCGCATACGGTGACGGAGTGGACGAAATTACTGTCCGATCCCAAACTCGGCGAGGTTGCGGACAGGATATTTTTTTACATGCCCGCATCCAGCGGCCGCGCGCGCGTGCTTGTTTACAACGACGGCGCGCTATTGGGCGGCGACGACAGACCTATAACGGACGACGGCGCGCCCGTGTATATACTGCACCCGCTCGACGTAACGGCGGATTGCGCGGGCATACTCGCAATGGATATAGCACAACCGTTTTTACAGATTAAGCGTCCCGTGTTTCATTCGCTGTCGGGCGAAAATTTTTGTTCGAGCAGGCTTGCGGGCACTATGATAGCGCGCGCCGAATTTTACGCAAACGTCAAGCGTTGCGGGTTCGAGCTGTGCGCCAAGCGTTCCGCGGACGAACGCAATATTTTCGTCAGGCGGTTGGGGGCATACGTCATAGGCGCGGAGTGCGACCTTCCCGAAAGTTCCGCGACCGTCAGTTGCGGCAAGCTGTACTACTATGCGGCGGCGGACGTAGTCAAACTGAAACGCAATCTTTACATATCGAGCGCGCACCCGCTCGACGTTAGATCTGTGCCGCGGCGCGAGTTCAGCGAGCTTACATATTTGGCATACAAGCTGTTCGGCGAGGTATAAAAGTAAAAGCGCGGCGCGCGAGGTTGTTAAAAACGATAGACAAAACGTTGGATTTGTAGTATACTTAATAAAGTATCGTCTGAATTTTTGTTCGCAAGCCAATCGTGATTTAAAATCGAGGTTCCGTTTGAAAAGTAAAATTCTCGTTGATTACGAATCGTTTATGTGTAGCGTTGCCCTTTTGGAGGACGGCGTGCTTAAAGAATTTTACGTCGAAGACAGGGACATGGAGCGCATAAGCGGCAATATTTATAAAGGCAGAGTGGTAAACGTTTTGCCGGGGCTTGCCTCGGCGTTTGTCGACATAGGAAAAAAGAAAAACGGGTTTTTGGCGGCGGCGGACATGCTCGAAAACCGCACCGTGCTCGCTCGATCGGGACAGCTCCCCACGCATTTGAGCGTCGAGGAAGGGGATTACGTGCTTGTTCAAGCGGTAAAAGAGCCGACGGAAACCAAAGGACCGCGGTTGTCCGCAAATATTTCCATACCCGGTCGATACGTCGTGTATATGCCGACGGTCGATTTTATAGGCGTGTCCAACAAGATAACCGACGAGCCGACGCGCGAGCGGCTTATAGAATTTTTGGATAAAAGCAGACCGCGCGAGGGTTGCGGGCTCATTGCGCGCACAGCCGCCAAGGACGCGCACAAGTCGGATATTCTCGACGAGATCAAGTATTTTGCGAGCATGTACGACCGAATTTTGGAAAAGTACGCCGCAGCCGAGGGCGTGGAAAGGCTGTCTACCGACGGCGATTTGATATTCCGTTCGGTGCGCGATCTTTTAAATTCGACCGTGGACGAAATAGTGTGCAACAGCGCGCCTATCGCCGAACGGCTTAAAAAATATTTAAAACGCAATCTTGCAAGCTCCGTAAAAGTTACGGTAGAGGACAGGACTGATATACTCAAAAAGTTCGGCGTGCTCGGCGAGGTCGAAAATCTGTTGTATTCCAAAGTCGAGCTCGAAAGCGGCGGCACGCTTATTATTGACCATACCGAAGCGCTTACCGTTATCGACGTAAACACGGCGCGGTATATCGGCGACAGCGACAGGGAGCAGACCGTGTTCGATATCAACTGCGAAGCGGCGCGGGCTATTGCTCGGCAACTGCGGTTGCGCAATATCGGCGGCATGGTCGTTATTGATTTTATCGACATGCAAGACCCGTTGCACAACGAGGAAGTTGTAGAGGTTTTGCGGCGCGAAACGTCGTTCGACCGCATGCGCACGCGCGTGTTGCCTATGACCGAGCTGGGTCTTGTGCAAATGACGCGTAAAAAGACGGGCGCGGAGATCGGGTCTATTCTTTTACAGCAATGCAAGGCTTGTCACGGCACGGCGCACGTGGTGTCGCCCAATTTCCTCATGCGCAAGATTAAATCGCGGTTGATAGATATTTTCAACGATTCGGTTTGTACCGCCGCGGTGGTCGCCGTCGGGCAGGATATGTTCGAGCGGCTGTCCAAAAGCGATTGGCAGCTGTCTTTCGACGGGTTCGACGGGAAAGTGGTTTATATAGTTTCGGACGCGGAAGTGAACGAAAATTCGTTCCGCATAAGCGCAAAGAGCGGACCTATTCTGTCCGTTCCCAATAGCGCGTATCTTTTGGCATAGCGGAGGCGACGTGAAGTATATCAATAAAGAATACGGATTTGCGTTCCGCCCGCCGTTCTTCGATAAGTTCCGCGAGCAGTCCGAAACGGGTCCGAAAATAGGCGACGAAAACTATCCTCGGCGTTGCATTATGGGCGTCGGGTACGATTACGGCGCAATCAACGGCGCAATGCTCGTCGGCAAGCACGGCTCTATGTGGGGCATACGCGTGCTTTATTACGCCAATAAAAAATGGTTGGACAACGACGACTTTGTTACCAATATGGGCAGCGCGTGCGCCAATACCGCCGACGGCGGGTTTGCGCATTTTACGTCGGGACCGTTGAGCGTTAAATGGGTGCGGCATAACGACCGCTCTTTGGTTTTGCAAGTGGGGTCGCGCCGCAAACTGCGCGTGCGCGTCATTTTTTATCCGTGTTACGATTGCCCGGGGGAATTGTCCATAGAGGGCGACAAGGTAAGCGGAAGAAGTCCGTACATGGCGATTGTTCCCGGTACGGTCGAACTTACGGACAACAATGCCGTTTATCGCGGCAGGTATTTGGTAGAGGACGACAGCAAGCGCGAGTTTTTCCACGCGGTTGCGTACATGCCGCCATCAGATTCGGCGAACGGCGCGTTTAACGAAGCTATTATGGAGTTTGTCATCAATCGCCGCCAGCCTAACGTTTGTTTGTACGCGTGCGTCGGCGACGACGAAATTTTGGATGCGGAGTTGCCGCGTTACGACAGGGTGCGCAGTCTTATAGAAACGAGCGAACTGCGTTACGGCGTGAATAAAACCATGGGGTCGGGCGACCTCGGCGGCGCGGTCGAGCGCATGTTCAACGCCGTGCTGTGGTCGCGCGTATACTATCCGTATTTGCTTACCGAAATTTTTTCGCCCAACCGCACTATGCTCGATAAACATTTCGACATAGACGGCACTGACGAAAACTGTTCGGCGATACTCGGTTGCTACACGGGCACGGCGCAAGCCGTACAGCAACTGCGCTACACGCTCGAAGATAAAATTATGGCGGTGTTCGCGGTGTGGCATAACTATATGCACCAGACCGATCGAAGCGGTATGCTTGCCGAATATCGCAAACTCGTAAAGCTGTATCCGCCGATCGCCGCGCCTGTCGTCGCCGAAAAGAACAAAAACGACGTTGCGTATAAATGGACGGATTCGCCGCTTAAAGAAAAATTCAACCCGTCGCCCATGTTCAGCCTTGACATGTCGTCGCTCAAACTGTTGGCGTTCGACGTGCTGGAACGCGTCGCGGCTATGTTCGACCTGCCCGAACGCAATAAGTACGCCAAAGCCAAGCGCGACATGCAAAGGATAATAAACGAAACGTTTTGGTGTGAGGGCGAGGGACTGTATATTAACAGATACACGACGGGGCAGTGGGCAACCGCTGTCGGCGCGACGTCCTTTTATCCGTTGCTCGCGGGCGCGGTGGACTCGCCCGAAAAACTGTCGCGCATTGTCAACAATCTGACCGATCCCAAACGGTTTTGGGGCGATTTCGTTATCCCGACGCTGTCCATAGACAACAGGGAGTTCGGCAAAACGTCCAAGCCCGACAACAACGGCAAGCGCACGCCGCCGTACCTCGAATACCGCGGAAGCATTGTGCCTTACGTCAACTTTATTGTTTATCACGGGTTAAAGCGGTACGGACTGGACGAAATAGCGGGCGCGGTCGCGCAAAAAAGCGCGGCGTTGTGGTCGGCTAACGCGTCCAATAACGTGGAAAATTATTCTGTATACCTGCCAAAGGGTAAGCGCGCTCGCGCCGACGAGTATCTATCCGCCAACGGCAATATGCTCGCGCTTATCGGCATGCAGGAACTTATCGACGTGGAGTATTTTCGCCCCGACCTTAAAAACGCAATCGCGTTCGGCACGTTTATAACGGGCACGAACACCGTAACCAATCTTAAACTTTTGGACAGCGTGTACAGTATAGAAGTTACCGACGAAAGTACGGCGGTAATCATGGATGACGTCAATATGTTTAAGGGCGACGGCGGCAAGTTTATAGTGCGAAATTTCGCGCTCGACGGAAGCGGCGGCGGCGAGTTTATGATAGACGCGCGCCAAAATATAAGCGTCAATCTGAATCTTCCCGACGGCAATAAAAAAACCGTTAAATACTTTTTTATCGTGCCTGCGGGCAAGTCTATCGTCAAAGCTATCGGCGGCATGGTCAATATAAGCAAGATAGACAACGCTTGATATACTCATAAATATAGGAAATAAAAAAGCTCACCCGTTTTACGGGTGAGCCGAATATGATAAGCAAATCGAACCGTTGAAATATTTGTCCGATTTGTAATTTTATTATGTGCGGATTGTTGGCGTTTATGCGTTTTTGCACAAAAAAACTATCGCCGATATAGCGATAGTTTTTAAACGCGTTGTTATAAGTTTGACGATTAGTACATGCCGCCCATATCGCCGCCCTGCGGAGCCATAGGCGCGGGGGGAGTGGGAATGTCGCAGACTGCGGATTCGGTGGTGAGCAACGTGGACGCGATAGACGCGGCGTTCTGTATAGCCGAGCGCGTGACCTTTGTCGGATCGATAATGCCTTTTTTAACGACGTCGCAGTAGTCGTCTTTGAGCGCGTCGTAGCCGTAGTTGCTCTTTTTGGCGGAAAGTACGTTGTTTACGACGACCGCGCCGTCAACACCCGCGTTTACGGCTATCTGTTTAAGCGGTTCTTCGAGCGCTTTTCTTATAATGACCGCGCCCGTTTTTTCGTCGCCGTCGAGCGTTGCTATAAGCGCGTCCACCGCGGGAGCCGCGGAGAGCAGGGCAACGCCGCCGCCGGGTACGATACCTTCTTCCACTGCGGCGCGGGTCGCGGCGAGCGCGTCCTCGATACGCAGTTTCTTTTCTTTCATTTCCACTTCTGTCGCCGCGCCGACGTTTATAACGGCAACGCCGCCCGCGAGCTTGGCAAGACGTTCTTGCAGTTTTTCGCGGTCGTAATCGGAAGTCGTGCTTTCGATCTGGGCGCGAATGGACTTAACGCGCGCCGCAATGTCCTCGGCGCTGCCTTTGCCCTCGACGATAGTGGTGTTGTCCTTATCGACTTTAACGGTTTTGGCTCTGCCGAGCATGGAAAGATCTGCGTCTTTAAGCTCGATGCCCGTTTCGTTGGAAATGAGCGTGCCGCCCGTAAGGGTAGCGATATCGCGCAACATTTCCTTGCGGCGATCGCCGAAGCCGGGCGCTTTTACGGCGACGCAGTTGAACGTGCCGCGCAGTTTGTTGACGACTAACGTCGCGAGCGGTTCGGACTCGATGTCGTCGGCAATGATGAGCAGTTTAAGCCCTTGCGCGACGATCTTTTCGAGCAACGGCAAAATTTCCTGAATGTTGGAAATCTTGTTGTCCGTAATGAGGATAACGGGGTTGTCCATAACCGCTTCCATTTTTTCGGTGTCCGTGCACATGTACGGGGAAGCGTAACCGCGATCGAACTGCATGCCCTCGGTAAAAGTGAGGTCGGTAGTCATGGTTTTGGATTCCTCGACGGTGATAACGCCGTCGTTGCCGACCTTTTCCATAGCTTCGCTTATGAGCGCGCCGATTGTTTCGTCGGACGCGGATATGGAAGCTACCTGCTTGATAGCGGTCTTACCGTCAACGGCTTTGCTTATCGATTTGAGGTAAGCGACCGCGCTGTCGGTGGCTTTTTCAATGCCTTTGCGCACGATCATGGGGTTGGCGCCCGCCGCAACGTTTTTAAGCCCTTCGCGTATAATGGCTTGGGCGAGCAGGCAAGCGGTGGTCGTGCCGTCGCCGGCAACGTCGTTTGTCTTGGTCGAAACTTCTTTGACTATCTGCGCGCCCATGTTCTCGAACGGATCTTCGAGTTCGATTTCTTTGGCAATGGTAACGCCGTCGTTGGTTATAAGCGGCGCACCGTACTTTTTGTCGAGTACAACGTTTCTGCCCTTTGGACCGAGCGTAATTTTTACGGTGTCGGCAAGAGCGTTTACGCCTTTTTCAAGCGCTTTGCGGGCTTCGTCGCCCGTTTTAATCTGTTTAGCCATGATAATTCTCCTTATTCCTTAATAATATTAAGCCCAATCAGTCCTCGACGACAGCGAGCACGTCGCTTTGGCGCATAACGGTAAATGTTTTGTCGTTCACCTTGAACTCGCTGCCCGCATATTTGGAATAGAGCACTTTGTCGCCGACTTTGACTACCATTTGCACGTCCTTGCCGTCAACGAGTCCGCCGGGTCCGACCGCAGTGACCTTTGCCATTTGCGGCTTTTCCTGATCCTTTGCGAGCAAGACGATTCCGCTTTTCGTCTTTTCCTCGGTTTCCAAAGGCTCGATAACTATACGGTCAAACAATGGTTTTATATTCATATATTCACCTCCGAATTTTTATGACCGTGCATATCATATCCCATTGCTTTTAAAATGTCAAGCAAATCTACTATAATATTACAGGGAATTTAAAAAATTTTCTTGACTTTAATGGAATTAAAATCCGATAAAAGTCTTGACAAAATATGAACAATATGTTAACATTTATCTGTATACACACGCAAATGTGAACAAATTGTTAACAAAATTGCGAAAAACGTCGAAAGACCTGCTCGTAGCGAGGTAAAAACAATGAGTAAGAACAAAGCTAAAACGAAAGCCGAAAACAGGGCGAAGCGGTTACTGATAGCGATAGTAAGCGCGTTTATAGCCATAGCCATAGGCGCGACATGCGCGCTGTGGTTTGGCAATTCGGCTAAACCCGTGAGCGTAAACGGTGCGACGGGCGACGTTTCCACGTCTACGACATACAATAATAAAGAGGGCAACGTTACAGGTCTTGCGTTAAAGAAAGACGATGTATTCAACTATTCGTATGTCAATAACAAGGTATACAATTTAACGCTTCCCGCGGGCACGTACAGATTGACCGTAAACGGCGCAAGCGGCGGCGGCGGCTATCAAAACGGAGCGTTCAGCGCAGGTTTGGGTCAAGGCGGACAGACGGCGGGCGATTTGACTTTGACCGCAACGACTACTCTTTACATAGTCGTAGGCGGAAAGGGCGCCGACGGCAAAATAAATACTTGGCAAGCCTCGTCCATTGCGGCGGGCGGATATAACGGCGGCGGCAATTCCGGACAGGAAACCAACAGCGATAAAAACGACGAAGGCGGCGGCGGCGGCGGCGCTACGCATATCGCGCTCGTGTCGGGCATACTGCGCAATCTTTCGAGCGCGGCAAATAAAGATAAAGTTCTCATCGTCGGCGGCGGCGGCGGCGGCACTTCGTTTACTCGTACCGCGGGCAAAGGTTACGGCGGCGGCGGTAACGGCGGCGTGGGCTACGGCGGTACTGCGGCTCCCGGCGGCGGCACTCAAACCGCAGGCGGCGCAGGCGGACGAAGCAACGAGGGTACGGCGTCTAACGGTACGGTAGGCGGTTTTGGTTACGGCGGTAACGGCGGTAGCGGAACTTCCGGCGGCGGCGGCGGCGGCGGCGGCTGGTACGGCGGCGGCGGCGCGGGTGTCGGCGGCATGGGCGGCGGCGGATCCGGCTATTATAAAAATACGCTTAAAAATACATACGTGAGAAACGGCGGCAATTCCGGCAACGGTACCGCTCAAATTAAAATACTCAATTTACCACCCAAAGCGCTGGCTACTACGCCTCAAGTCGCAAGCACGGCGCGCGGAACAAGCCGCGGAATCAGTATTAAGGCGAATACCGTTTCGACCGATCCCGAGGGATCGAACAGATATTTCACGCAGGGCACGGCGAGCAACCTCGATACCGTTCCCGCCGCAAACAGCGGGCTGTATTTTAATGCGGCGTGTACTTCTGCCGTATCCAGAACTTATATGGATTGGAGTTGGAGCAGTAACGGCGACACTCTTTACATAAATACCATAAAGCGTTATCCGAGAAACGGTTACGACGGATGTACTCAAAACGGCAGATTTACGCTTTATGCCAAAGTGCGAGATGCGTACGGTACAAGTCAAACGCGCGGAACGGCGGTCGTGCCGTTTTACGTTAAGGTCGCCGAGCCCGAGGCAACAAAGAAGGGTAGCGCTACAACCGTAGAAAACGTATTAGGCGATAAAGCTGTAATCGGCACGACAAGTTCGAGTCAGAACAGTACGTCGGGGCTTTACAATCCCAACGGGGATAACCGGTATACTTTAACAGTAAAAGCTCCGCTTAAAATAAACGAGCAGATTACCGTAACCGCAAGCGAACTGCTTAAAAATTTGTTTAATTATACGGGTACGGAAGCGCCCAATAACGATTTGGTCGTTATGTCGGTAGGCAGTTTTGCGGCGGCGACCGGTTCGACGAGAAAGTTCCAAATTCTCGAATACGACGGCGGAGTGACGGGTAAAAACGTTACTGCGTACAACGCGCAAAACGCGCTTATTCCCAATACGTACAGTCAGCTTACTTTTAAGTGTTTGCGCCCCGACAGTTCGTATCAAGTGTTTGGCGTTACGCTGTACGTGGTCGAAAAAAATACCGCTTACGGCAAGCAAAACGTCGTGCCGGGCATTACTGCCGTATCGCTCGATATAGTATTTAAACTGGACAATACGCGTCCGACGCTTAAAGACACTTCGACGCAAGCGCCCGTAATCGAACTCGACGCGCTTAAAACTTCGACTGTCGATCTCAACAAATATTATCAGGATAACGATACCGTAAACAAGCGTATCGATTCGACGACACATGCCATTAAGGGCATTAAGGTTGCCACGCACGAGTACGTTCAGCTCGATAAGTACGGCAATCTTGTATCGACGTTAAACGCTTCCGGCGCAAACAAAGACAAATCGTATTTCAATATTATGAACGCTTCGAGCGCTCCTGCGACAGAGGTTACCGCTGCTAAGACAAGCGGTATGCTGTCGGGCAGTCCGACAGGGTTCGATCCTTTGTTGATTAGCACAGTCGCGTCGAACACGGCGTATGTTCAGTATTCGTTCAGCAACGCGACGCTCAACCTAACGGGCTTGCGCGCGACGTATGATTTGTACGATTCGACTCGCTCGGGCAAAAATATAGCCACGTCTGGCGGAACTGCCAACGGATTGTCGAGCGCAAAAAGCGGCGCGCTTAACGCGGGGCATTTCTATATACTTATCAATATGCAGGACAAAAGCGACCCGTCCGACGCCGGAATATGGTTGCCGCTCGGCATTAAAGTCAAAAACACCGCGCCGACCGATCTGTCCAAAGAACGCGGCGCGACGGGCGCGAGCGTAATGCCTACCGCAAGCGGCGAGAGCGGAACTTCGTTCCTGTTTACGCCCATGGGCATAACGTTGAATAATACTACTTATGCGCTCGGAAAATACAATAACGGATCGGCTTATTCCAATACCGATTTGCACCCGCTCGCGGCGGACGCAGACAACTTCTTTACCGAGAACATGCTTAACGGTACTGCGGGCGCGGACGCAGGCGTACTTAACGAGCTTTTGACGCTTAATTGCACCGCGGACGCGATACGCGACTCGGTAACAAATAACGAAAACGGCGCATATTTCACCGTCGAGCTTATCGACATATTTATACCCGAGACATATTTCGGCAATTTTAAAAACGAATATGCGGGCAGAGTAAAAACGACGGGACTCGAAGTCCGAATCGGTATAGATTATAACAACGACGGTATCGGCATAAAATGCGTTGTCATAAAAGGCGTAAAAATAACGCTTGTCGGCTGGACTCACAACAGATATTTGCACGCGCAAGTTCCCGTAAAGGACAGCGACACAGGCACGACGACGGTCAGCATTGCCGTCAAGGTCGATAACAGCACGCCCGATAAACTTCAAGAAAAAGACGTTGCGTTGTTTAAATACGAATCGGAGGGCAAGCGCGTCGAAAATTCGTACAGAATAGACGACGACGGCGTTGCGACGATTACGTACAACATGCCTATGCACTCCACCGCAATCGTAACGCCTTACGACTTGTTGACGGACGGCAATATGACTGCGAGCGGCGTAAAATATCCCGCAAGCGGCTTTACGCTCAACGGCTTGTCGGGCTTGTTCGACGAAAATAACGGCGTGTTTACCGTTGACGGAGTTAAAACGGCGGGCGACAAGCGCACTACAATCAACGCGCTTGCAATCGCTCAAAACAAGATTGTAGGCGGTGCGGATTACACGCATTCGGACTATGTAAAAGCGCTTAAACAGACGCTCGGCGAAATCAGAACGACCCGCAACTTCGGTAAAGATTCGTTGCTTTCGGCAAGCAATTCGTTTTCTGCGGTTAAAGAAAGCGTAAAAACGACTGAAATTGACAGATTGTATTTCGAGCGCACCAACGACAACTCGTATCTTGACGCGTATGCGTTTAACCCGTACAAAAACGACGCGCAAAAGTTTACTCAACCCGCAATAATAGGCGATTCGTTTGTTACGTTCAAGTTCGGCAGTACGCTCAAATTCCAAACCGACAACAACGACGAAGCGCAAAACACTTTTAATCTCGACTATATAGTCATTACCGCAGACAGCAGAACGCAGGCAAACGCGCCCGCGGTTATAGAGCTTAACGTGCGCGATCGCACGGGCGCCGGTTCGACGGGCGAAGCAAACGGCGTTACCAAAATTCGTATCGAAATCAACGTTGTAAACAGCTCGCCGCGCGTGCAGTATCCCACCAACCAAGACGGCAGTGCAAAGGTGTACACGTTATCGACTTTGCCCGTAGGTTCGGCGGATTATCCGATTAACGACGCGACGCAAGGCGTAGGCGTTACTCCGTCCACGCTCATTATTTACGCGCAAAAGTATACCGTAAACGACGAGCTTAACAAAAACTTCCTTGTGGATAACGAGAAAGACCCGATGTCGTTCTACACGGCAAAATCGCCCGTAGTTTACGACAAGGACGGTAAGGATTGCAGCAACTATCTTAAAGTTACTGTTAATTCGGATACGCTTACCATAACCGCGCTAAACTCCACGCAACACTTACAGCAGGTGTTTGTAGAGTTTTACGCAACGGACGGACGGTCGTCCGACGGACAGAACATCGATTATTCGACCTGCGTTATTCAGGTCGAAGTCGAAAACGCTCGGCTCCAATACAATCACGACGAGGACGGCTTTACTCAAACCAAGTTCGACCCGAACGATCCGACGTATATGAACCTTTGGTCCGTTCAGACGTTGAACAAACAGGACATAGAAAAACCGCGCTACCTCGCTTCGGGCGACGCGGCGGTAAACGCGTTGAAATCGGATGCCGACGAGAACGCGACGGCGGGGCAGATTAAAACGGTAGTCAAGGACAGCGACAAACTTCAAGGCGTTGTGCTTGCGCCTGTCGAACATCCCGAGGACGACGTGGATGGCAACCGTAAATACAAAAACGCCGATCTTACAGTCACACCGATAGACTACAAGAGCGCGGTTCCGTATGCCGCTTTGTGGAGTTCCGTTATTCCCGCATACGCCGCGATTTTGATAGATATTCAACAGCCGAGCGGACACAGCGGCACGGTAGCTCAATATGTAGATTCGTACGATATTATCTACTATGTGGACGGCAATCCGTATTACGCGAGCAAACTGCGCGACGGCACTACCGTGGTTGCCGATTGGACGAAGTTCTTTGACGAGCACGGGCGTTGGAAAGTTACCGATTGGGCGTTGAAAATCGTTCCCAAAGCCAACAGCAATGCGGACGAATATATACGCATAAGAATGATGTTGCGCGACGACGCCGCAGTCGGCGGCGGTACGGCGGGCATGGAAACCGCGTACAAGGCGGGAAAGGCGTCTACCGTTGACGGCTTCGCATACATGACGTATCAAATGTTCATTAACGGTTTGGGCATTATTCCGTATAACTATTACGACCAGTTCGACGGTTATTATACCGTTGCGGACAGTCAAAATTCGGACGTCAAGTATATATCCACTTACGACGGCACAACGGACTCCGTTTACAGCGACGCGCAAAATACGCTTTATCTCGACGGAAGCAAAATAAGCGTTACGGGCGGCGCAACTACTCTTAAAACTCGCGCGCGACTTTCTGCCGATAACACGCTTGCGGGCGTACACTCGGGCGAAGTGTTTGTTGCGGGCAAAAATTACGAATATCCCGTAAAGGGCAATTCGGGCGGGGCGGAAGTAACCATTCCCAATCTTACCGAAAAGGCGTTCAGATATTCGGACACTATAAAAGTGGCCGGCGATAAGTCCTACACTTATATCCCTATGAGCTACTTCGCTATGCCCGCGAGCGTGGTTAAGAGCGCGGACAATGCCAACGGCGTTATAGAATACGAAGTGGACAATTACGTCGCATACGATATTCAAGGTAGGGCGTATGCTCGCGGCAATTTCGACGATATTGTAGAAGCAATCACGATTAGCGACGGCTCTACCGTATGGGGCAGAGGAAGCAATAACCCCATAAGCGCCAATCCTTATGTAATGTTTACGGCGTTCGACGCTTACGAGCCGGGTTCAGGTGCATTAAATCCGAGCAATGACGGATACAAAGCCGCGGCGAGCGGGGAATATTTTAACAACTGCTTTGCCATTTCGCCCATAGACGAACAAGGCAACGCTTTGGGCTGTCTTACGAGCGCGGACACCACGACGGTACAGAAAAACGCCAATAACCTTGTAGGCGAAAACGGCAGTTTGTTGTACCTTGCCGATCAAGCGACAAAGATACAGGAAAATATGTTCGGTATCGGTATCGCCAAAAAGAACACCCGCGCAAGCTCGGCAAATCTTACTATTACTATAGCCGTGGCGCAGTGCGCTTACGGCAGTGTCGGAGCTTCTACCGGTACGCATACCACTTACAACAATAAATCGCAGACCGCGAAAGTAACGTTTAAGCTCGAAATAGGCAACAGTCCCGTTTCGCTTGTCAGCGGCGTTTCTTCGGACTCCAAGTCGGGTTATTTCACTTCGCTCCAATTAAAGACAGGCGAGGCGGCGCAAACCATTGGTTTGTCGAGATCTGGCAGTAAAGACGCCGACAACACCGTAAATATCAAGTTTGACGACGACGACAAATGCGTTACAAACAACGTCGTTGACGAAAGCAAGTCCGACGCGGCATATTTCTATGCGGATTCCATGCGCAAGCTCGGTAGTTGGGGCGTGGGCGGCAATGCGTATTCGCGCGTTGTAAATTATACCGAAAGCGGAAACGACATTGTATTTACCAACACGTCCGATAACGCGGTTGCGCAACAGTCTATGCGCAACTACTTCGGTACGCGCAATGCGCAGTTTACGTTCAATCCCGCCGACAAAAATACTATCGGTACGGTTGACGATACGTTCAAGCCCAACGGCGGTATTTACGGATCGAATATGAACGCCGCAAACGGTTTGGAAGGGTACAGCAGTTACTTTGAAGCGTCGGTTTCGCCCGACGGCAAAACGCTGTCTATTCGCCCGATAGCAAAAACGCGTATCAATAAACAGGTTCTCGATAAAGCGGCGACGTCGCCTTCGTTCAACATCACCGAGTTCTATAACGAGCGCGGTCTGGAATACGACAGCGCGAAAGGCATGGGATATTATCCGCTCAAAGTTCTTATTTACGACAGCCACGGCGACGGCTTTACTGCAGGCTCTTACGTGGCGTTGGAAGTGCGCGTGTATATCGAAACTTCCGCGCCGTCGCTTGCGAGCACGCTCGAAGACACCGACAAAGAAAAGCCTAACGGCGATAAGAATATCCGCGTGGCGTTGCCCGTCGGCGAAACTTACAGCCTTAACATCAAGGACGTTATCGACTCCGGCGACCTGCTTACAAAGACGGGTGCGAGCGATAACGGCACGCCGTTCTGGGTGACCGATTACGAAGAGTATTTGAACAACGCGACCGCGCTTGCGGATAAATTCAAAGCCGAATCGGGAACGTTCCTCATTTCGCCGTTCTCCAAAGAAAGCGAATACGGTTGGAGCGAAACCAACAACGGCAATCTGCGCAACGGCACGGCAAAGATAACGGATAAAAAGATCCCCGTCGAATCACAGCCTGACGTCGTTATGCAAATGGAATATAACGGCGATAAACTCAACGATCAATCCGTTCCTATCAGCAGTGCGCTTACAATAAGGGTCAACAGGCGCACGACGTTCGATTCGCAACAGTATAAAGAGTTTACGTTTGCTATCAAGTTTACCGACAACGATAAGCATACCACCCAAACGCTCACTATAACGGTAGAGGTAACAAACAAAGCCCCGACCATACGGTCTAACGCGATAGCCGTTTCCAAAAACCTCAACATGCGCGTAGGCGATTCGTTTACCATAGTCGCAACGCCTTACGATTATTTTGTGGGCGCGACCAACGGCAATAAGGATTCCGCGGAAGCGTCTGCGTCGTATAAACGCCTAAATGACAGCCCGAAAGATATTGTCGAACGCAATCTTTGCAAAATTCAAGGCGATACCGATTACGGTACTTCGGTCAAGTATTCCGACCTTACGGCGAGCGCGGTTGACGCCAATGGCGCACACGCACTTCACAGCTTTGACAGCGAAGAGAGCAAATCGCAGCATCTCGGTTACGTTGCTATCGCCGACGACGATACGCCGTGGGCATTGCGTATAAAAGACACGCAGTACGACACCAACTACTTTACGCCTGCGCACGAATACGACAGAATGCCGTTGGAAGACGACTGGAACGGTAATTTGTACGCTTTGGACGTTGTTATTGTTGCGAGCAGGGTTTGCGTAAACACGCCTATATCCGTAACCGTGGTTGACGGCAACGGCGCAAGCGCGACGTTTACAATGTACGTAACCGTCGAAAGTTCCAAGCCGAGCGTAATTATGGACGGCGACAAAGTGCATAAACGTCACGAGGGACTTATTTCCACTTATAAGGACGGAAAGGAAGTCGCGGGCGTGTACGAAACTTATATGTCCGTAATGTCCGACGGCGTTAAAGAACTCAACGACGTTAAAGTACTTGACAAGAGCAAGAGCGAAACGCAAGCGCAAAACATTGCGCACGTATACGGCGAGCTCGAAATTGCGATAAATCAGATTGCTTACGATCCCGACGAATTCGACAACGCGCAGATTGCGTTGTTTGACGGCGACGGCAACGGCGACGAAGAGTACAACATATTCACGCTCAACGACTCCAAAATGACCAAGGAGCAGGGCAATGTGTATTCCAATCCCATGTTCCGCATAGACGTCGCGTCCGACTTGCGCAGTTTCAAAATAACGTGTTTGACTTACAATCCCGACAGCGATTGTGACGAACTCAAATTTTATGTGCGCGACGTGGGTAACAACATATTCAAAAACGCAGTGCCCGTAACTATACGCATAAGCACGCTGTATTCGGCTGTCACCAACGACAAGCAGGCAACTTCGTCGAGCGTGGAAAACGGCGCGCTCAAGCCGAGCGTTGTAGGCACGACTTACGTCAAACCTTACGACGACTACATCGGCGTAAGCGCGGCGGTTAAGCCGTTGCCCGACGAGCAAAAGGAGAAGATCGTAGGCGTTAAGAGCACGTATCAGTTCGTAAACTACAAAGACATGCCCGAGTCCGTCGATCAACTACCCGAAAAGACGTACAGCCTTACCGATAAGGATGTTGTAAACAATATTTACAACCGCAATTACGACGTTAAGGTTTACGCCTTGATGGAACGCGACGCAGATAACCCGCGCAAATACAATCCGTTGCCGCTCGGCAGTCTTGCAAGCGGAGTTACTTCCGTTTCGAGTTTGCTCGATCTCAACAGAAACACGTTAGGCGCGCACTATCTCAACTTCAAATCCGACGTGAATGTAAGTTCGTATTTGGTCGGCGGCGTTAATGCCGGCGGCAGTGCGATAGGCGGTATCAACAACACGTTGTTGACGTTCTTGCAACAGTATTTCGAGTTTGAAATAGGCGCCGACGGCACGTCCTTGCATTTCCGTCCCGTTACGGCTAATATCGACATGAATGTGCTGTTCTTCGTCGAAGTGTCCAAGAGCCTTAACTCGTCCAGAGTTATCAGCCCTTACGAAGTAGGTACCAAGTCCGGCACGCTGTTCTATGTAAATGTCAAGGATTCCGCGCCGATTGCCAACACGGTTGAGTCAGTATTGCAGTTCACGGGCAAAAAAGGCGACAGCCACATATTCCCGATTTACAGCGCGGAAAACGCTTACTCTGCTATGTTTACCGATTCCGACCTTAACGATTCGGTCATAGTAAAGGCGTTCGCGCCGTCGGGCAACCTCAACGAGGATTACAATACCGCGCTCAAAGACGCGGATTGCGATTGGCAGGCTCGCACGGGCGTCGGTCGCGCTATCGAAGTGGAGGTCAACAATACCGACACGACAAGCGCAAGCGGCATACCCGCGCACTCGCTCAAACTCACCATACTTCGTCGTATCGACAAGATAGTAGCAGGTAAGTATCTTAACGAGGTTTCGTTCCCCATGTACATCACGGGTTACGACAAAGCCGATCAGCCCGCTACCGTTCAGCTTAACATAACGATACAGAACTCCGACTTCGATATGAGCGAGGATAAGCTCAACAACGATTCGCAAAAGTTCAATCTCTTTGGCGAAGGTTACGCGATGTATAAGGACGAAGCCAGCGAGCGCGAGCGTTCGTATGTGCTCGACGCTTATGTCGCTCCCGACAGCGAACAGCTTAACGTCAATGTCGTAGCCGACGGCTGGCTCGACGATCCCGATTACACGGATATGTCGCGCGATACGGACAGCTTCCGCCTTATACAAAAGACGAGCGGCGAAAACTCCGACAAGTACCTGTTTAATACGCCGCTTACCGTGCGCTCGGACGCCGGTAACGAAAATATCGCAGTCGTAACGCCTGTGTTCGGCAAGGACGAAAACCATTTCTCGGGCATCAAGATAACGGCGGAAACTTCCAAGCGCGGCGTGACCGGTGTGGCGTATATGCGCATACTCGATCGAAGCGGCAACGATACGGTCGAAAGCACGGGCATTGTAATTGCGATTCGCATAACCGTGTTGAACGCGCCGCCCACGCTGTTGCCCAATACCGAAAAATCGTTCTCCGTTATCGGGCACGACGACAAGGTGGGCACGCCCATAGTTATCGACGTAACCAAGTACGTCACGGACAGAAACAACGACACGTTGCGCCTGTACAGTATGCTGCCGATAGGTACGGACGATATTCACTGCACGGATACCGTTGACATGGGCGGCAACCTTGTGGAAGTCAGCGTTTCCGAGGACGATAACGGCAAATGTATAATCACGCCGCGCAAGGGCTTCTACGGCACGCAAAAAATTCAGTTGACCGTTGCGGACGGCGATTTGTCCACGGACATTAACGCGCGCACGGTTATACTCGAAATCACGGTGTCGGTCGTGTACGACTTTAACCAGATTGCGCAACTCAACCGAGTATCGGCTATTCGCAGTCTGCCCACCAAAGTAACCACGGAAAAACTGTTCCCCGATATAACCGACACGTACAACCCCAACTTCTATAACGAGAACGGCGATAAGGCGGCTGTTGCGGCGGACGACGAGCAAAAGACGTTCAACCCCGGTAGCGACTATGTAATAACCGCGCTCACGCCCAACGGTGCGAACGTAACGGTGGATAAGGACGCGGACGGCGATTGGCAGTTCACTTGCACGCGCGAAATCGAAGAACTTACGTTCAGCGTCGAATTAGTCAGCAAACTCGATTACGACTTTACCGTCGGCGCACCCAAGGAAGGCGCGCAAAAGTTGACCAAGACGTTTATTGCCACGGTGGGCAAGAACCACGCGCCGACGTTGCTTGATAACTTTAAGCGTGAATCGGGCTTTACGTTCCACACTCGTCCCGGCGATTACGGTCTTGACAGCAACGGCACGGTTGCCCTTACTACTACAATGTTGTTTGCGGACGTGGATTTGGCGCTCGGCGACCGCATGTTGTTCGACGCGAAAGTTACCGATGTAATCTCTCCGACGATGTGCTCCGTGCGCGTCAGCGAGGACGGATCTATCCTTTATCTTACGTTCAACGTTCGCGGCGAAACCGAATTGACTGTCGGCGTAAAAGACCGCACGGGCGAAACCGTAAAAGCGACGTTCGTCATTAATAACATCGACCGTCCCGAACCGTCGTTCATGAACATGATAAAGATTAGTTACGAAACTTATCCGTTTATATGGCTGGGCGTCGGAATAGGTTTGCTTGTGCTTATCCTGTTTATCATACTCTTGATAATCCTGCTTAAACGTCGTAAACGCAAACGCGAGGAGTTGGAAGCGATACTCGTATCCGAAATGGAACTCGAAGAACAGATGATGCGGCTTGCGGGCGGACCCGCCGCAGCCCCGTATCAGTCTTACGGATACTTGCCTCCGACCATGCCCGTGCAGAACGATCCCAACCTTATGCTGGGCGCGGGCGGCGCGACGCCTCCTCAAAACAACGCTATCGGGCTTAACCCCGGCGCGGCTAACGACGGAGCTAATCAGCAGTTCGGCGGCGATAGCGGCGTATCCGGCGATTCTGATATGTAAAATAACTAACATACTGTAAGCAGTAAAAAGCGAGCGCGTTATGCGCTCGCTTTTATGTTAGTGAATTTAACCACTGGCTATGCCAGTGGGCATCATAGAGCTTTAGCTATGGGGATAGACAAAAAAAGTCCT
>NZ_CALPCE010000007.1 GCF_943192945.1 Anaerocaecibacter muris | reverse complement strand
ACGAGCATTACGATACCTGACAGCGTTACAAGTATTGGACGTTACGCATTCTACAAGTGCAGTAGTTTAACGAGCATAAACTTCGGCGGCACGAAAGCACAATGGAATAGTATTAAAAAGGATTCTTATTGGAATAGTTATACAGGAAATTACACCGTTATTTGCACCGACGGAACGATTGCAAAATCATAGGTAATTTTCCTATTTATTGAATTCATAATATCGCTTGACAATATATAAACGACGTTATATAATATATGTTATATAACGTCGTTTATATTAGGATTTATTTAATGCCCAAGCAAAGAATTAACAAAGAAATGATTTTGGATGTTGCGTTTAGGCTGGCGCGGGAAAAGGGATGCGATCAAGTGGTGCTAAAAAGCATTGCGAGCGAGATTGGGTGTTCCGTTCAACCGATTTACAGTTATTTCAGCAATATGGACGCACTTAAAGACGAAGTGACTGGCGCGGCTATGAAATTTTACAATGAGTTTATATACACTCGCGTGGATAATAACGGCGTGCTCGAAAGCATGGCGAGAGCGAACGTCGCGTTTGCCAAGTACGAAACAAATCTATTTAAACTGCTGTTTTTGCAAAAACTGAACGGGCTTAACAGTTTTAACGATATTTACGAGTGGATGGGAGATAAGAGCGCGACAAAGCAACTCGCCGCTCGGCTGTCGCTTACCGAAGAACAGGTTAAAGAAGTTTATATCATGCTTATAGTTTTTACGCACGGCGTTGCTACCATGATAGCTACCGGCGGCGCGAACATATCGGACGAGGAAAGTTCCGACATGCTCGAAAAAGCATACTCCGCGTTTATTTGCGCGCAACGGCAGTCCGCCGCCTTGCAATAATTCCCGTCGAATTTTATACCCCACCCCAAAGGAGAAATATATGCACACGCAAACCATTATGGACTATCTTACGGCTCTTGCCGCCAACAACGACCGCGAGTGGTATCACGCGCACAAAGCCGATTACAAAGCAGCGAACGCTCTGTTTGAACAGCTTGTGCAAGAACTTATTTACGGAATAGGCACGTTTGACAACAGCGTATTGCACAACGTACCCAAAGAACTCACGTTCAAACTTGTGCGCGACACGCGGTTCAGTCATGACAAATCGCCTTACAATCCGTCGTTCCGTGCGCATATTTCGTCGCAAGGCAAGCTCCCTATTCCTGTCGGCTACTATATTATGCTCAAACCGAACGGCGGCACGTTTTTAGGCGGCGGGCTGTTTGCGGACATGTTTGCGAACGCCACTGCCATGGTCAGGGATTACATATCCGCGCACCCCGACGAGTGGAACGATATTATAACCGACGCCGCGTTCAGCAAGTATTTTACCGTCAAAGGCACAGCTTTGAAAAACGTCCCCGCGGGGTACGACAAGAATAATCCGCAAGCCGAATATTTAAAGTTCAAGTCGTGGTACGTCGAGTATTTTATTCCCGACGAGGACGCGTGCGACGGTGAAAAACTTATTCAAACGTCGCTCGAAGTTTTTAAAGCCATGAAGCCTTTTAACGATTATCTTAACAAGGCGTTAAAGGATTTCAAAATGCCCGCGCGGTAATTCTCTTTTATATGTATTGCAAATCATAAAGGACGGTATTTACTGTCCTTTTTTATGCTTTAATATCAACTCAAATACGCATTATTTGCCCGAATAGACCTTAATGGATTTGGCGACGTTTATATAATGGTCGGCGACACGCTCGGCGTTTGTAGCGAGCGACAGGTATTGCGTGCCGACCTCGGGCGTGCACTCGCCGTCGCTCAACCGTTTTATATGGTTGGCGGTCATTTGCTCGGCGACGTCGTCCACACGCTCTTCTATTTCGTAAGCGTCGTTGAGCGCGTTGCGGTCGGTGTTTTTATACGCCGCGATCGCGCGTTCGTACAGCCTGCGAATAAGTTTTTTCAGCTCGGTGATTTCGCCGACCGCGTCGTCCGAAAACCGCTCGCCCGCCTCTTTGAGTTTGTCGGCGTACTCGACGATATTTTCGGCATAGTCTCCGACGCGCTCCAAGTCGGTGACGGTGCGGAACGCGGTGGACAGGTAGTTCCTATCCCTTTCGTTGAGGTCGGCTTTCATCAGTTTCGCCATGAACCGCGCAAGCTCTTTATTCAAAAAGTTCAGGCGCACTTCGTTGCTTCTAAACTTCGCTATTTTAGCATAGTCGAGCGTACACGCGACGTCGCAAGCCGTTTCAAAATTGACAATCGAGGTTTCCGCCATGCTCAAAATTTCGCGTTTTGTCTGTTGCACGGCGATAGGCGGGGTTTTGAGCAGATGCTCTTCCACAAACTCGAAGCGCGGCGCGTCCGCGTCTTCCGCCCCGCCCTTTTTGTCGGGCACGATTTTTGTAACGAGCTTGACGAGCAGACTCGTGAGCGGCAACACGATTAGCACCGTCGATACGTTGAAAATAGTGTGGAACATCGAGAGCTGAATTTGCGGTGCGTGCGGGAACATCTTGCCGAACAGATACCCGTAATCTATTCCGCCAAACCGCAAAAACATGCCCAACAGCATGAACACTATTACGCCGCTGACGTTGAAAATGAGATGCACGAGCGCGGTGCGCTTTGCGTTTTTCGTGCTTGTAAGTCCGGCTATGAGCGCGGTTACGCACGTGCCTATGTTTGAGCCCATTGTTATATAAATGCCCTGATTGAGCGTTATAAGCCCCGTAACGACCATTGTTATCGCCATGGACGTCATGACCGACGAGCTTTGCACGACCGCCGTAAGCAACGCGCCGATTAGCACGAGCAACAACGGGTTTTTGAACATTGCGAGAAAAGATTTGACCGAGTCCAGTTCCGAGAAGTACGACATTGCGCCGCTCATCATGGATAAACCTACGAACAGCATGCCGAAGCCCGCTAAAATTCCGCCTATCTTTTGTGTTCTGTCGCGTTTTGCAAAAGCGAGCATAAACGCGCCTATGCCCGCGAACGTGGCGAATATGACCGACGTGGATACCGAGTTCTCGCCGAACATGCCGAGCGCGACGAGCTGTCCCGTAATGGTCGTGCCGATGTTCGCGCCGAATATGACCGTTGCGGCTTGCGCGAGCGTCATGATCCCAGCGTTGACAAAACCTATAACCATGACGGTGGTCGCGCTCGAACTCTGTATCGCCGCAGTAGCCGCCGCGCCCACGCCCACGCCTATGAACTTACTTTTGGACGTTTTGGAAAACAAGGCTTTAAGCCGTCGGCTTCCCAACGCTTCGAGGTTGGAGCTCATCATCGAGCAGGCTATCAGGAATATTCCCACGCCCGCTATCAGCGTGAGCGTCGATGTTGCAATCTGTACTGCGTTCATAGTGTTTCTCCTATTGTATTCAATTTCGTATGATAATATATGCAAGATAGCCGACGTACATCGCCGCCATAGCTATGCCCTGCCACCGCGCGACCGACTTTATAAAAACAGCCGCCGCCAAGACAAGTATCCCCGAACCGAGCATGACGAGCATGTCGGTAAGCATAGCCCAATCGAACATCGGCGCGGATATTGCCGACGACAGACCGAGAATAAACGCTATATTGAAAATGTTGGATCCTATAATATTGCCGACGGCGATGTCGTTTTCTTTTTTGACCGCCGCCACGACGCTTGTCACAAGCTCGGGCAACGACGTGCCGACGGCGACTATCGTCAGTCCGACAAACGCCTCGCTCATGCCCAGCGCTTTGGCTATCCCCGACGCGCTGTCCACCACCAAATCCCCGCCGAAAATTATGCCCGCAAGCCCGACGGCTGTCAATATTGCGCTCGCCCATAACGGCAAACTCCGCTTGTTTTTTGCGCGATTGCCCTCGTTGTCGCTTTGCGCTTCGATCGGCGCGGGAGCGGCGGTTTGCAACGCGTCTGTTTTTTCGCACGACTGTTCCGCCGCACCGTCGCCGCACGCAATGCCCGACGGCGTTATCTGCGTTTTTTTATTGGCGCGAACGGCGCGGACTATCAAAAACGCCGTGTATGCCGCGAACATGACCAAAAGAATAACCGCCTCGAAAATATCGAGCTTTAACGGCGTTACGACAAACGCAAATATCAACAACGCCGCGTAAATCGCGAGCATAGCGGGAATGTCGAACCGCTTGACGTCGCGCCCGATCGCAAGCGGCAGTATAGCGCCGCTCACGCCGAGGATGAGCAAAGTATTAAATATGTTCGACCCGACGACGTTGCCGACGCTCAAATCGTTCATGCCGTTCACCGCGCCTATAATGCTTACCGACGCTTCGGGCGCGCTTGTACCCATGGACACGAGCGTAAGACCTATAACAAGCGACGGAACGCGCATTGCCTTGGCAATTCTGCTCGACCCGCCGACAAACAGGTCCGCGCCCTTTACGAGCAACACCATGCCGACGAGCAATAAGAATATGTCGAGTGCCATAACTGCTCCTAAAAAAATAAAGAGACCCTTACCGAAATAGATTCGGTAAAAGTCTCGAAATTTAAGCGTTACCGAGCGTCGCGAGACGCCGTACTGACGGATAGCGCACGTTATAAAACGCTTTCTACTCCCTTTTACAGGATATTCGCATAAAGTACAATGTGTTTGCATGTACAATGTCAGTATAACGTATCACCGACGGACTGTCAACCGTTTTTACGCGTTTTCCCGATTAAATTATGAAAACCGTTCACCGCCCTAAAAGCGTTTGCTTTTACGACAAAAAAGTAATATAATATAGATTAGAGGTGAATCTATGGAACTTACATACAAAAAGAAAAATATCTATGCTGTTTCGGACGAAGCGGAGCTCAAACGCATTTCCGAATACTGCGAGGGCTACAAACAATTCCTCGATAACGGCAAAACCGAACGCGAAGCGGTTGCCGAAACAGTGAAAATGGCGGAAAAAGCTGGCTACAAGCCTTATACGCTCGGCGACAAGATAAACAAGGGCGACAAGCTGTACTACAACAATCGCGGCAAGAGCCTGTTTCTGCTTCGCGCTGGCACGGCGAACATAACCGAAAACGGCGTGCGCATACTCGTCGCGCACGTGGACAGCCCGCGGCTCGACTTGAAACAAGTTCCGCTTTACGAAAAATCGGACATTGCGTTTTTAAAAACGCACTATTACGGCGGGATAAAAAAATACCACTGGTTGACCATACCGCTCGCCCTGCACGGCGTGGTCATGCTCAAAAACGGCAAAAAACAGATTATAAATATAGGCGAGGCGGAAAACGATCCCGTTTTCTATATAACCGACCTTCTGCCCCATTTGTCGCAGGAAATAAACTCCAAAACAATCGCCGAAGGGTTTAAAGCGGAAAACCTTAACATCATAATCGGCGGGATCCCCGCGCGCGGCGAAGATAGCGACGCAGTCAAAAAAGGCGTTCTGCAAATTCTCAACGCCAAGTACAGCATAATCGAAGAGGACTTTTTGTCCGCCGAACTCGAAGCCGTTCCCGCGGCAAAAGCCAAAGACGTAGGGCTCGACCGCGCGTTTATCGCCGCTTACGGTCATGACGACAGTGTGTGCGCTTATCCCGAAATCACCGCGACGTTACAGACAGAAACCGCGCAAACGGTGCTCACTATCCTCGCCGACAAAGAAGAAATCGGCTCAGAAGGCAACACGGGCATGCAGTGCGTAATTATCGACGACATACTCAACGAAATCGCAAAAAGCTACGGCGTGAACCCCGCCGTCGTTCGCGAACATTCCATGTGTATTTCCGCAGACGTAACGGCGGCGTTCGACCCCGCGTTTGCTTCCGCTTTCGAGGAGATGAACGTCGGGCTTGTCAACCACGGCGTGACCATGAATAAGTTTACGGGCGCGCGCGGCAAGTCAGGCTCCAACGACGCGTCGGCGGAGTTTGTCGGGTATCTGCGCGGCGTGTTCGACAAAGAGAACGTCGTTTGGCAGACGGGCGAACTCGGCAGAGTGGACCTCGGCGGCGGCGGAACGGTTGCCAAATACATCGCCAAAAACAATATCGACACGGTCGATATGGGCGTGCCCGTACTTTCCATGCACGCGCCTTACGAACTGATTTCCAAAGCGGATATTTATTCGGCGCACAAAGCGTTCGCCGCGTTCATAAAATAAAAGCCGCGCAAGCGTTATAATACAAATATAAAAGCCGTATTTTTTGCAACCGTCAATGTTAAGTTGAGCAAAAAATGCGGCTTTTCTTTTAAAAAAGTTTAAACAAAACACGTCGCGCGTGTAAAAGCTAATCTAAAATTCAAGTTGACTGCGCCGCGCTTTTGTCCGCAAAATGCACGACAAGCTGATTGAACGGTATGCCTATTCCGTTTTCGTCGAACATGGTTTTAAGCCGTTTATTCATTTCGCGCTGTACGACAAAAATATCGCCCTCGTAACACTCGGCTGTAAATTGCAACGTAACGCCGGACGCGCCGAGCGCCGCTACGCCGTCGTAAGATATTGCGCCTAACACCCCGTCGATTTTAACGTCGAGCAATTTGTCATTGATCACGCTTTCCACTTTTTCAAGCGATGCGCCGTATTCTATATCGATTAACGCTTTGGCGGTCGAGGGTTTGACCGTTTGGTTGAGCACGCCGCGAATATCGCTGTTGTTTACTATTTTGATGTTGCCGAGCGCTTCCAGTTTGGTGGTGCGTATGCCGATTGACACAACCGTGCCGCGAAACCCGTCTATGGTGACAATGTCGCCGACGTTGAATTCGTTTTCAAATACGATAAACAGCCCCGCCACCACGTCGGAAATAAGGCTCTGCATGCCCAAGCCGACAATAAGCGTTATTACCCCCGCGCCCGTGATAAGCGCGGTCGTGTCTATGCCCCAAACGGCGAGCACGGCTATAACAATAATCACCGCGACGACAACTCTAATCATGTTGTTGACGAGCCGCGCGACCGTGATTTGCCGCTGATTTTTACAAAGCGTTTTGTTGATTACAAACAGCGCGACCGCCGTGATAATAAGAATAACCGTCACTATGCGCACGGCTTGTATCAGCTTTGGCACGAACGCGAGCAAGCCGTTGATAAATCCCGAATCGGAAATGCCTTTGTTAAAAATACTGTCGGCAGGAAAAATATAATCGTGAAGTACAAACGAACATACCGTACCCGCCGCCAAAAGTACAAGCAGAATAAACTTAATCGGTCCCATGCTTTTGACTTTATTCCTGACATTTTCTGTCTGTTGTTTAAAACTTCCGTTCATACAGTCAATTATATCCGTAACGATTAACTTTATAATCTATCGTTGTAAAAACAAGTGACTTGGTTGATATAATAAGTAATATCTAATATCTGATTAGCTCTGTTTCAAAGTATTGTTCTTGAAACTTTGTTTTGTCGATAATCTCATCGTCGGATACTTTATAATTACGCGGCGTGACCGCCCATTTATCCTCCGCGTCGTTCAAACGATGTATGATCATCCTAATCACAATTCCGTCAAATTCGCGTAGAGGTTCGTCCACACCCATTATATACGCGTCTTGCGCTTCACCGTCGCCTCCCATAACGTCTAAAACAAATCCGTAATTTACTTTGATTGTTCACAAAAATTTTGCGAACAAAAACCCCAAAAAAGAAACAACGCAAATCGGACAACGTTTTCCCGTTTACGGACCAAGTTAAATCCTTTTCGTTGAAGGTTGCAAGCGCATCCCAGCCGCTTAAAATAAATGCGTTGCCTTTTTCTACTGAATTATTTGAAACACTTATATTCCCGTTAATACGATTGAAAATAGCTATACTGTTCATATAAGTACCGGCAGGAGATAATTTATTATATCCTTGAGTGCCGATATAATATTTTGTGTTATCGCCATCTTGCCGTTTCAGCCGGAACATAAATATATAAATCCAACGGCTTAATTACCTCTGCCGTTTCTCCGTTATATTTCAATGTTAAAGAAATCCGCGGATTATCTTCCGTCATACGAGATATATTCTCTATAATAATTGTGCCGTCGGATGTTGAAATCATGGGGCTGTTTTCTATAAGCGTAAAATCCAACTCCGTAACATTATCTTTATCGTATTCTACTTCAACGGCAAGTATATCGTCGGGCATAACTTTGACGGATTTGTCCGAAATAGACACGCCGTTCTTTTTTATAGTAATATCGGTAATATCATTTGCCGATACGGGCACTATAGACATTACATAATTCAACGGCGCTACATCGACGCCATCCCATGCGCCGTTAAGAGATGCGGTATAGTTTATAACATTACCTTTGCTCGTAAGAGATTTCGGAAGAGATACAAGCCCTTCGGCATCAACCGTCGCAATGCCGCTGTCTAATCCGTTAAGCGTATAAACAAACGGATTAATACTGTCATTCAAGAAAGTCGCATATTCGGGTAAAGCTTTTACAGCCAAATCATACGACCTGTTGTTTTCGACATTACGCCGTACATCGCTGTCGATAAATAATAACCGCTCGACGGGGACGTATACGGAAATACCGATTTCGTCAAAACCATCGCTGTATGCCGCACGAACTCTTATCTCCGCATGTGGCTTTTTCATGCTTGCCGTCCATGTCGATGTGGGTTTAATCGTAAAACTGCCGTCGCCGCGTATAAGTCCGTTTTCTATATATTCGCGTCCTTGAACAATAACGTAATTCAGTCCCGTTGTATCCACACCGTTGACTGTTGCGTGCATTTGCACAGTTTCGCCGACGCGACTGTTTGCGACAGCGAGCGCTTCATTATCCGCAGTTTTGCCACCCAACGGCGTAGACGCAGATAGTTGAACGGTTATGCTCGGCACATAAAACGATATGACGATGCTATCGGATATAGCCGAATCGTCCTCCGCAAATGCGGTCACAACTATTATCGAATCCGCTTGCACGTTCGAAACATCGGATACAGCCGTTACAACGCCTGTTTTACTGTCAAATTCTTTAACGTATTTCATCCCGCTGCCGGATAATTCATACCGAACACTTTTATTCGAGGCCGTTTTCGGCAATACTTCGCACGATACTTGTTTGCTTTTACCTATATGTAATTTATCGTCGGAATCGGCAAACGAGAGCTTAATTTGTTCAACGGGTATCTTTGCAACCGTCATTTCTATTTCATTACTGTAAATACCGTTTGCATTTGCGGTAACGGTAAACACACTGCCAACGTCGGCAGTGGTCGAAACTTCTATAACTGCATCACCGAAAGCTTGTCCGTTTTCGATTTTTACATTGCTTATTTGTAGAACTTTCGCCGCTCCGCTCGGAGATACGTTGAAATAAACACTTTCGGCTGTTGTATACCACGGACTTAATCTATAAGTCACCGAAAAACTTTCGCTCGGCTTGACTTCCGAAATATTCCGCTCTGTACAAATATCGATTTTTTCAATCGGTACTTCTTCAAACGAATAATCTATTTCGCCATCCCCGACTTCTGCGTAAGCTTTTTGAGATTCAAAAAACCGCGCAAGCAGTACTATCGATACAATGCAACACAAAACGAATAAAATCCATTTAATTGATTTTGTGTAATTTGCTTTATTCATGTGCTATACCCTCCAAAAAATCCGTTATATCGCCCGTACCGATTGAACCGTTTTCCAATAAGTAAATGCGATTCCCATTTTCGATACGATAATATGCTTCTATGATTACGTCGCCGATACTTATGGTAGCAGTACCGTTTTCCGACAGAACTATATTTATCCCGTTTATATCGTAACTGCCGACTACCTCTTGAGCCGAATAGTTTACGGGACGAACTTTTCCGCAAAACAACACCTGTTCAAAAGTCGTTTTTTCGGTTTCGACAAGTTTAACGAAGTTTGTAATCAATAGCCCGTCCGCACAAAATGATATATTTACAGATAAATCGTTTTCCGAAAAAATATCATACTTATACGTCGAAACAAAAGTCTTTATCTCAAACGCATTGTTATCCAATCGGTATACGCCGCACGCATCTGCCGATATCTGACCGTTAATATATGTCTTATACGAATAGTTGCCGTCGGCAGTCAAAACAAGTTCACATGACATAATTTCGCCGTCAACCGAGAATAACGAACTCCATGTGCCGACAAACGAATATTCGCCGTAATCCACAGGCTCGAACGTCGGAATGTCCGGCTCTTTCGGAATATATTTCCAATCGCTGTAAACGATAATATCCCGACGCACGATCCGTGAGAGCAATTCATTACGAGAGAGCGGCACTGTACATGCTTCATCAATAAAAAGATTGCTTGTTCCCAAAATCTCATTAAGCAATGCAAGAGCTTCGTCGCTATACGCCGAAAGCGCGGCTCTTAATGTTTGTTTACCCGTTATGCCGTCAATGACTTCTTTTCCGTTTGTGTATTTAACGGTCAAAGAAAAATTATTGTATTTTTTGATTACATTGATAACTGTGTCTTCATTGAATACATAAGAAGCTAAATCTTCGAAATATAATTCGCTTCCGTCAATGTTGTAAACATTCAAATAAATGTTGCTGTTCTCGTCAAAAGCAAAAGCAATGTTTTTCAAATCTATTTCGGACATAATTCCGTTCCATCCGGAGGGATAAACCACAGACTGAACGTTTTGTCCGACAAATGATAATGTCGTCATATCCGTAAGCTTGGTAGTATAAGTAATCGAAGCGGGGTATTCGCCTGCAGACATAGTAAACACAGCGTTGACAATAGACGAATTTACTTTTGTGCCTATATTTTCGCCGTCAAGTATTATACTGTCCGTATTGGCATTGGTCGCAGTGACAGTAACCACTGCTCCGATAGGTATATAAAACACCGAACCCGTTTTTGCAATAGCTACGGTTTCTTCATTCTCGTTATCTACGGTAAATTCAAACCGCCATCCTACGGTAAACAAATTTTCGTCGGGCAAATGCAATTCGCGTATCTGCATTGTCAAAACAAGAACCGTGACAGAACTGCCGCTATTCAAATCAACGCTGTTAATTCTCTCGTTATCGGGCGAATAGTATGCTACGGGCAGTACGCCGTTTTTGGTTAGTATTACCGACGATATATTATTAATGTCAAAGTTATAGTTTTCGGTACGCAACGGATTAACCGTCCATAATTCCGCGTTTGTAGTTTTATCTTTGAAAACAAGCTCTACCGTCGGAGTAAGCGTAAAAATCGCATAAATCGTTTTATCCGATTCTATATTGCTTATGTTCGTAACGGTCTTACCGTCCACCTCCCAGCCCGTAAACTCATATCCTTGCTTAACGGCTATATTCGACGATGCCGCGTTCAAGTCAAACGATTGTCCTTCTTTTACAGACGTTGGATTACCGCCGTAATCAATGTCCGCAAAATCAAGTTCGTCCTTAACGGCGTATGTAATACTATATTCCTTTTCGGGTTCTGTCGGTAGCTCGGCTGTGAGCTCGTCGCGTTTAACGGTCAGTTCTTCTTTCAGCTCCCGCTGGCTCTCCGACAACTCTGTTTCATCCAATACCGACAAAACGTAATTCAAAGCGCCCAAGTCTTTCGTCGTCATGTTGTCGGTAGGCGGTAATAGTTCGATAAGTTCGGTTAATAATTTTTGGTCATCGGCGATTTGTTCCGCGGCTTCGACTTCAACATTAACCGTAACGGATTTTGTAACACTGTGAAGCGTATAAGAAATCGTAATGGCATTATCGTTTACGCCTAACGGAGTTTTAATATCCAGCTCCCAATCATACACTCTTTCTTCGGGCGCGTTTTCGTATTTTGCATACAATTCAAGACCGAGGAAATCGAAATATTCCCCTTCCGTATATTTCAGCTTGCTCGGCAATCTCTTAAGATAAAGATCGGCTAATTGCTTTTGCTCCACAGTTATAGGAATGACCGTCGTTTTGCCGCCAAAAGCAAAGACGATAGATTTATCCGAAACCGTCAACGGTTTATCCCCGTTATGCGTCCAATCGCTTATTACAAAGCTCTCTCCGTTATCGTAACGCGCGATTATTTCCACACCCGAAGGCTCGAAAAGAGAACCTTCGAAATATACGGTTTTACTCGGCATTTTCGTAACTTCGATTAAAACTATGCTTTTATGCGAAACGCTTACGGAAAACGACGCCGTTTTGCCTTTATATGACACTTTTACGGTATCGTCGCCGTATTCCAAAACAGATTTATCTACGGTATAATCAGTAACTTCTTTAGCTTCGTCGCCATAATAGGCTTTTACTTTTAAGCCCGAAGTATCTAACCTTTGTTTCTCTATGTACTCGGTTTTATAGGGTAGCGAGGTTATTTCTATTTTCGTAAGCTCCGGATCGGCATGAGTAACGAGCATAACCGCCAGCAGAATAATTACGGCGACCGACGTTATAGCGGTCATGATTATCGCCAATTTCATTCCGGATATTTTATTGTTGGTATTGTTTTTCATTTTGTTTACCTTGCTTTCAAGAATTTAGTAGTAAATCAATCGAATACGGATATGAATATTCCATATCGCACGGAAGTTTATCCTCATCTATATTGTAGTGCCGCATGACCATAATATCCGTATCCTTTAATCGCATTGCAGGGGTAAGGTCACCATCAATTATTTTAGTACTAAGCAATGTCAACCCCACCATCTTTTTTAAGTCGTCTATGAACTTTATCGACGGTATGGGATTGCAGTGATACAAGTATAAAAATCTTAATTCTTTTAGTGTTTTTATAATTTCTATATCTACATTCTTATAGCTATTTAGACACAACGCACGTAAATTGTCGTTACTTGCAAGCACATTGAGGTCTTTTAAGCGCGGACACGGACCCAAATCCAGATTTAATAAATTCGGCAATTTTTTTATTGCGGAGATATCGCTTAATGAACTGCAGTAGCTCGCTACGACGGATTTAAGACTTGGAAATTTTTCTATTCCGTTAAAATTTTTTATGTTACATTGCGAGATTACAATATTTTCTAAATTATCCAAGCCTGTAACTTCTTCAAATGAGAAATCTTTGACTTTTTCAAACAAACGCAAATCTTTTAATTGATGAAGCTGCGATAATTTTCCGGGATCGAGTTTAGCATTGATAAGGGTGCTTCCAAATGACCCCACAACGTTTAATCTTTCTATAATAGTTTTATCGAGATTTTCGTACGGTTCGAGTTGCGTGGTAGATAATGTTTTAAGCTTTTTAAAACGCGACAAATCGAGAGTTTCATCATTAAAAATAAAGCAATCCAAACTCTCTAAATTTTCGAACCTATAAACACAATCGAAATCATAAAAATAAGAGTATAACTCTAATGAAGTAATTCTCTTTGATTCCGCAAAGTTATTGAGGAATTTCAGCGAACAAACCGGCTCCCGCGAAGAGTCGCGCACGATTACTAACCTCGTCACATCGTGTTCTATGACCATAGCATTTATTCGTTTGATCTTCGATTTGCGTATCGGTAGCGCAATACGCAAAGTCTTACCGTACATTAAATTATTTATTATTTCTAGACTTTTGCCCATCTATTTTTTTCCCCAAAATCTAAATAAGTATTTATATAAATTGCCGTTCTTTTTAACGCCTATGGAAAATCCCGGACTAGCAATTTCGTTTAATAAGTTGACTTCTTTTTTTGCATATTGATTCATCCATTTTGCTTCTAACTTAAAAGCCTTTTCATCGGATTTTACCGTTTTAATGACTACTCGTTTGATATCATTATCTGCGCAATTAAACCTCTGCTTCATAGAAACCTTTACCCTGCCGTTAGTACCCTTACCGACATACGCGACATCGTAACCTTTATGCGTTCCTTCAATTTTATAAGCATACTTTTTACCGTCGAGCGTTTTGCCCAAATCTTTATATTCAACCTTTTTTCCGTCTACAATGATTTCGGTATTATCAAACTTATTACTGCATTTAGCGTTGTGAACCAACACTCCGGCTTCGCGTCCGCCGACGTAATAGGAATTATTGTCCGCAACCTCGAAGTTATAAATCTTTATCGGATTTTCGAGTATCTCGTGCTGTACTTGCTCGACTATTACTTGCTCGCCGTTGACATTTACGAGAATATCGCCGGCGCGCAGGTCTTGCGCGGATAGCCATTTGCCGTTTGCATAGAATTTATGTCCGGGCGTTGAGTTTATGGTGTCGCCGGCACTCGTCGTTATCTTTGTTATTTCGTCGGTCTCGTTTTCAAAAGTTTGCAGTACGCGTTTACTCTCGGCCTTGCACGTGATTTGGTTATAACTTTCGACAACGTCCCCGGGGCGTATGTTTTCGATCGATTTTGTGTACCCTGCCGCCATAAGCACTGGCGTACCTGCAGTAAAGCAGAACTTTACTTTTTTGAGAGCTTTGCCTACGCCGTGGATAACAACGCCCGTTATAAAGCCGACGGCAAAGGCTTTGAAAACATCTTCCAAACTTCCGCCGTCAACCGCTGTCATAGCCGCTTCGGTAACGCCTTGTATCATACCCGCGCCGAACCATCCGACGCCGGGAATCGCAGATAGAACGCCCGATACTGCGGCAACGCCGACGCGCAACCAATTTATTTCATCTATAGGCTTGCCCTGTATTACGGTCTGCATAAAGACTTCCATGCCCGCGCCGATAAACGCGCCCATTATATACGGGGCGGCGGCTGTGGCGGCGCCGCACGAAATAACGCTTACCGTTGCAACAATAACAACGCCTACAACGATCATTCCGACGGAGATTATTGCGCCGAAAAGTCTGTCCAACCAACTTCCTTTGCTTTCGTCCTCTTTGGGCGGAAAATTCAATTTAGTCAAATTGCCGTCGGCATCTACCGTATAATACTCGTTAGGTCCGACCGTGCGCTCCATGTCATAGAATTCCTGTACGTCTATGCCGAGCAGACTTTCGTCTTGACCGTTTAGACAGTACGCTTCCAAAGCCGCACGACTTATATACACGAAATTCATTGTATCTACGGTAAAACCGTTTGCCGTTTGCTCGGCTATATAGCGGTTATATTCATTTTCGGCTATTACGGGGTCAAGCAACGTATTCAATGACGTAGCGTGCGCATTAGCGAACGTTCCCAAAAGCGGATCGTAAACTATACGCCCCTCGTCATAGCTATATACCGCGCCTATTTCCGCGTTGTAATTCTCTTCCGTAGCTTCCGCAACGCTATAATGTATTTGGGTTCCGTCAACACTGTATACTATGTATTTGTTATCCGCAACATAATGCTTGGGGCCGTAACTATCCGCTTGCGTAAGCATAAACAAATTACCCGAAGAATCTGTTTCATTGTTGCTTGATTTAATTACTATTCCTTGCTTTATCAAGTCTTCGGTTATTTCGGGCTGACCGCATGCCGCAATAAATCCTGCGCCGATATATGTGATATTTGTATCTTCATGCAAGCATTCCGTACCGTAATCGGAATATGCAATGCCGTACAATACTCGACCGTCATGTAATGTAGCCGTAGCGGGGAAAGCGTTATATCCGAAAGAAAACATGTCGAGTATGATAATCGAGTATAAGAACGCTTCATCATCCGTTATTTCCAAGCCCGTTTGCCGTGACTGTTCGATATTTTCTTTGTAATCGGTTATTTCTTCTTGCGAATAACAAATTTCCGACTCGTTTTTCTCTTGAGGATATATATAGTCGTCTACCGAGAAATTACCGCCTAAATCTCGTTCGGTTTCTTCGTCTTCGACCGTTTGACTTTGATCGAAAGTCACTACTTGAACGGTTTCCGCTGTGACTACCGTCGAACGCCCCCACGATCCCAATACGCCCGTAAGCGCCATGATAACAGTCATAAACAACGCAACGCAAACGGTCACGGATAGCGGATTCAAGCGGAATCCCGCAATAAAGGCTTTCCTTCTTTGCTGCTTGTTGATAGTCGTTCTGTATTCGCTTTGTCTTGCGGTCAAATCGCAATTACTTGTAACGGGCGTATCTATAACAGCGGAATAAGTCGCGTTTACCGCTTGCTTGACCGGCGCAAACATTACTTTCTTTTTTGTGAGTTTAACGGAAATCATCGCCGCAACGACTGCCGAAAAGATAAGGCATATAAACGCAACGGGCTTACGAGCAATAAAATCGGTTATACCCGCAAGCAAGCCGCTTCCGCTGCCGTCTTTGTTGATACTGCCGGGAACATAAGCGCCGGAGTTTACCGCACGCGCCGTCCAAAGAGCTTCGAGTACGATTTTACCGTCTGCGTTTTGCGGAACGGTCATGGTTTTGCCGACATATATCTTACCGGCAATAGGGGTCGTTCTCCACGTCCATCCGACAAACGTATAGCCGGCGCGCGTCGGAGTAGGCAATGCGATATTCGTTCCCACGGACGCAACTATCGTGTCATCTTCAAAAAGCGTTCCGTCTATAAAGTAAATCGCAGTCCGTCCGCCGTCGCCTTGGTCGAGCGAAGCCGAATCAACGTCGCTATTATGAATCCACAAAGCGTCGAGCCGCATAGCGTCTACGTTTTCAAGTTTTGTGATCTGTCCGTAATATATTTTATTTTGACCGTTGCCTAAGTCGAGCCTCCACCCGAAAAAAGTGTAACCCGTTCTCGTCGGGAACGGTAGAATTACTTTGTCCCCGACATTCGCCGTAATTGTATCGAATAAATTACCGTCATAAAGTTCAATATCTGTTTTAATATAGTTCCAAACGGCGACAAACGTAGGGCTTGACGTCGTAGGTGAATAAGAATCGTTATATACTTTGCCACCGTACTGCCAACCTCCGAAACGCCAGCCGTCTTTGGTTGTTGCAGGGAGAGCGAGTTCCTTACCTATTTCCGCCTTAATCTGTTCAACGGGCGCTCCGCCGTTAGAATCAAAGTTAAGATAAGTATATTTCTGTGTGAACTGCGCCCATATATAAATATCGCCTGATTTTGTCGGTGCAAACTTACCGTCGGTTATAAGCACGTCGTCATAAAGCCACCCGTCAAAAACATGCAGTTCGCTTGTCGCGGGAATTATAGGTAAGTCTATCTCTTGTCCGACAAAAACATTATACTCGGTTTGTATGTCGTCTATATTATCGTCAAGCTGCAATTTTACGGAAGCGAAGCCGACGGGTCGGGTGATAACGATAGTAAATCGCATTTCGTTACCGAGCCTATCGACTATATTAAAATCGTACGCGCCGCCGTCCGCATAAAGCTTATCGGATATTTCCGACATAGAGTAAATTTCGGTTTTGCCGTCGTGCGTGACTTTTACAATACCGTATGGATCGAGTTCATTTGTGACTGAATTTATTATAAAGCCGCTCACATCTCTTACCGTATCGAGATTGTTCGCATTGAATATATGCTCGGTAAATTCACCGTCGCTATACAGAGAAACTTTGACGGACGACGTCATATCGCCCGACTTGATATACACAGCCTCATATTCGCTGTCGCCTTTATTGGCGTTACGCTCGATTACTTTGTATTTACCGCTCGGAGCATTAAGCAATCCCAACTGATACTCCACCGAAACGCCGTAAGAAATATCATATTTTATGTTAGGATCGTCTGCAAGCACCAAAGTTATCGACTGAGTTTCAAAATCGTCCGTTTTAATAAAAGCAAACGGCAAAACTCCTTCGTTTACAGAGGATGCGCCCGTCTCGGCGTTAGCGGGCATAACATAACGGAACTTGCGGTCGTTTAGAAAAGGTAAATCGACTTTCAAATAATTTTGTTCGAGATCGTTTGTAAAAACAATGATATCACGGTCAAAATTTAAGTCGGATAGCTTCGCGCTGCTTATATCCGCCGTCTGATAACTTTCGGGATTGGTCGCGTCAAAGTATCTTACCGTCACTCGATTTTTCGTAGTCGAGTCTATTGCTTTCAAAACATCATTTTGCGTTTTATAAGTTTCACCGTTATATAGATACTCGTTATCTATATGCTTTACGGTTTCTCTTTCTAATTCATATGCAAAATCATATGCGCTTCCGTAATCTGCAAAAGCAAAGATCGCATTACCGATACCTTTTGTAGGCGTCGATACCGCAAAATACTTGCTTTTTAAATCGCTGAACCCGATAAGTCCGTTAAGATACGCTTGATTTATCGACGGCTCAACCCCCGCGCTTGTTTCTACTATCTGAAATCTGAACACAAAATGAAATACGTCGCCGGATAAATCGTTGTTGTCGCTCAAGCATTTGGTATTATTCCAAAACTCCGCTTTATATAATCCCGCTTTTGTAATGGGCACGGACAGTTCTTCGGTCGCATATCCATTGAGCCGTGTCGGAACGATGTCTTTAATAAAATGTTCTTCTACCGCTTCATCATTTTCTGTTATTCGGTACAGTTTTCCTGCGATAGGGCTTACCGTTCCGTCAGTCGCGTTCAGATGATATTTAGCTCCGGCTAAATATGTTGGGTATTGTCTGGTAGAATATATTCTTTTACTGTCTTTGGTAAAAAGGGTTTGACCGAAATATCCTATCGCCGCATCATTCACTTCGCGCCTATCTATAAAAATCGTATGCCGTATGTTTTTTCCGAGCTTGGTTTTTATAGAAAAATCGTATCTACCTTGTTCCAGAAAGAATTCACCGTCAGTCGCCGTATGAGATTCGGCCTCGCCATTACGTCTGTATGTAATATCATACGCGCTCACGCCTAACGTATCCAAACGAAATCCGTTTAGCGTGACGTCGCCGTCGAGAATCGTATCGAAATCATTTACGGAAAATGCACCGCTTTCGCTTTCTTCTCCGATCTGTCCGAAGTTACTTGCATTGTGGAATAGGACAGCGCCCGAATTTTGGACTATGTAAAATTCGGCTGTTTCTAAAATATTCTCATAATGTGTATAAGTAACGTCTTTCCATATTCCCCAAAAATTCTTTTCTCTTACTATATCGGTGTGCTTCAATTCATACGCAAAAATGATTTTTATGTACACGCCTGTAGATAAATCGTTGCCTGACGGGGTGTAAAGAATATATTTATCTTCTGTCTTATAGTAATCGTTAAGTTCGACAAGTTCTGTAAAATTAAACGTGTGAAGTTGTTTTTTAGTTTCACCGTCCTTTGTCTGCCACTCCCATGGTCCATTCGGATCGGTCTTTTTTTGAAAAAGCATGGCGCCTTTGCCGATTACGCCTATATCCTTAAATTCGCCGACACTTTGAAAAGTATCGTTTGATATAGACCATTTGCCGTTACTTGCGTTAAGTAAGTTGTCCGGATCTCTGTAATTATATGAAAGGCGTATTGCTACACTTTGTCCGGTTACTCCGTAAGCTTGATATCCGGAAACATTGCCCTTTTGGATTTCGGGCTGGGATAATTCACTCTGCGCGCACACGGAAAGATTTATTAGTTTGTTGTTTAAAACATGACCGCGCTTATCCGGCGATTCATAATAACCGCTGTTATCTTCTAACCGATAAGACTTTATGTCTATATTCTTTTCGTCTTTAAGAATAACCGGCTTATCGTCCGCATCACCGTTGTCTTCGGCACGAGCAAATACGCCGTTGCTATACACTAATGCAATAATTAAACTTAAAATAAAGAAAACTATTACAAACGGGAATACAATTATGCTATATTTTTTCCTTTGTTGTTGCATTTCTAATCTCCCTATGATAAGTGTTAATTGATATTTACTATGATTGATAACTCAACGTTCTTTATTTTATCATATAAAAATATTAAAGTCAAGAACGTTCTAAACGCAAACGTTGTATATTATTGTATATTTTTGTTAGTAATGCTTCACGCCGCTAAAAGTATTATTAAAATATAAAAATAGTTAGAACCTGTCCACACTCATAGACACCGTTTATTTTCTTGTAAAAACAGTCTACCAAAACCCTTGCGATATGGCAATACTGCCCTACTACGAGCGACGGCACGGCCAAACCCAAACAAAAAGCACAAGACATTGTGTAAACCGTCTTGTGCCGTGGCGGTGCGGTAGTAACCTAAAACGAATTTTCTATGCAAATTGAAAATTAGTCTTTAAAATGCTCCATTTCGTCGGCAGAATACGCATTTGTCCAATGATAGGGCTGTAATTCACCCAAGGGTACAAATTTCAAAGAATTGTTTTTCGTAGTAACTGCCACTTGCACGTCTTTTCCCCAAAAGCTCAACCGTTCTTGACAAATTCCGCAAGGGGTCAAAATCTTAAACGGCGACTTTTCGTTTTCTCTAATTAAACACAAACAGTGCGTTACTTTTTCATTGTATTTGTGTGCTTCTAAAATTGCGCCCGTTTCAATACACAATACAGCCGATGCGTTTGCGGTTTCTATACTTACACTTGTAAAATAATGCCCTTGTTCGGTATGAATAACTGCTGCGCCGCCCCAACCGGCAGGATAACGTTTCTCTATAAAATCCTTCGCAATTTTGTACATTTTATTTTCAATCTTTACGTCTCGCATAACGAAATTCCGCCTTTTATCGCTTTATTAAAAATATTATACCGCAAACGTACGGTATTTTCAACAATATCACGACATAAATAGATTATGGCATTTTACGGCTTTATACAGTGCAATTCCATAGAAAAAAGGCAAAAGAAAAAACCTAAAACTATGAGGTTCGTTTTAGGTTCTTACTGGCGGAGAGAGCGGGGTTCGAACCCGCGGTACCTGTTACAGTACGCTCGCTTTCCAAGCGAGTACCTTCAGCCGCTCAGCCATCTCTCCGTATCGCCCGCTTCGTGCGGGCGGGGTTTGTTTTATTTAATTGTCGCAGTTGTTTTGCCGCTCTACCACTTATTGACCACGTGTTCCGCAAAGCCGAGTTTGTCCGACACCGCAACGATTTTTCCGTCGTCCAGCGTCGCTTTGCCGTAAAACTTTCCGAACACTTGGTGCTGATTTGTAGATAACACTACTGCGTTCATGCGGTCGGCTCTGTCTATCATCGGATAAAACAACAACTCCAACCGCTGTTTGTCGTCCGTAATCTTCCAAGGCTTTAAGTAATCGAGCTTACCCTGCGTATACGGAATTTCAAACTTGACATCGTCTATCTTATGCGCTTTTCCGTCGTAAAATATTACGTTCTCGCTCGCTATCGGTTTGCCGAAGCCGTAACCCAGATTCAATCCGAACGGCACGTCCTCGACCTCGCAAGACAGCGACGACCAGAACCATCTATTCCTATACGGCCATACGCCCCTGCCCCAATCGAGTCCGCCAAAACCGTTCTCGAATTTGTGACTTTCGTCGCCTATCGAAAACTCGCCGCGACCGCGCAAGCAATTCACTTTCGTATTATAGTAAAACTGCTTTTTCTTTTTGAACGGGACAGCGACCGTAATATTATCGCCGCTTATCGGTTCCAAATTCAACTCGCACTCGAAGTCGCGTTTGCCGTCGAACTTTTCGTACCTGCAAGTCAATCTGCGCGCCCCGTCCGCCGCGATCGAAAACTTAATTTGCACGCCGCGCTTTTCAAACGACACGTCGCCGCTCGAACAATCGCTCGGCATGCGCAACTTGCCTTTCGGGAACAGACCGATTTTGCTTTTTGTTATATACCGAAGGTGCTGATAATCGATGACCGACGCGGACGCCAACGACATATACGAGTTGTCGGCGACCGTCAGCGCGATAGCGTACTTATCGTCGCCGAAATAGTAGTAGTCCCACTCCTTTATGCGAAGTTTGCCGCCCTTAACCGCCTTGCGGTCATAGTCCTTGACCTGCGAAAAAGCATAGCCGCCTTCGCAAAGAACGCCGCGCGCGTCGAGCAGTTTTCCCTCGCCGAGGAGCCCCGAACGCATAGATTAACGCTTGGAGAATTGCGGAGCTTTACGCGCCTTTTTAAGACCGTATTTCTTGCGCTCTTTCATTCTGGGATCGCGCGTGAGGAAGCCCGCCTTTTTGAGCGCGGGACGATAAGTCGCGTCAACATTGCAAAGCGCACGCGCAATGCCGTGACGGATAGCACCCGCCTGACCGGTGTAGCCGCCGCCGCGAACGTTGACAATAACGTCGAACTTACCTGCGGTATCGGTTTCCGCGAAAGGCTGATTTACAATAAGTTTAAGCGTATCGAGCGGGAAATAATCGTCGAGCGAACGCTTATTGACGGTTATAGTTCCGCTGCCGCCCGCCAACACGCGCACGCGCGCGACGGCTTTTTTACGGCGACCCGTACCCCAATACTGAACTTTCTTTTTTGCCGAAGATTTAGCTGCCATAGCGTATTACCTCTTTATTAGTTTGCCTTGCCGTTATTGAGCTTGATTTCAAGCGTCTGCGGTTTTTGCGCGTCGTGATTGTGCGCTCCGCCCTTGAACACTTTGAGCTTTTTGATCATCTGACGACCGAGCGTGTTTTTGGGAAGCATGCCCTTGACCGCCTTGATAACGGCTTTATCCGAATTTTCTTCGAGAAAATGCGAATACTTCTGCTGTTTAAGCCCGCCCATGTAGCCGGTGTGGTACGTGCGGAGTTTTTGATTAGCCTTGTTGCCCGTGAGCGCGACCTTATCGGAATTGATGACGATAACGAAATCGCCGACGTCCGTATTGGGCGTATATTCGGGTTTGGTCTTGCCTTTGAGCACGGACGCGACAACGCTTGCAAGCCGACCGAGCGGAATGCCCGCCGCGTCTACAACGAACCAACTGCGCTTGTATTCCTTGTCGCCGATTTTGTAGTCGGCAGAACGGGAATCAATCTTTTTTGCCATTAATGTTTTCATTGAAAACAACCTCGTAAAAAATAGTTTCAAGCGCAAACGTTTCACGCCGCCGCGCTTCTGCGATCGCTATTAACGGTTATCGGGGCAAGTCAAACCGTCGCACGTCGCAGTGCAATGATTATTATACAATATAACTTTCGCGCTGTCAACTGTTTAAACGCCGTATAATGCAATTCTACTCGCCCGCTTTTTTATTTTTTACCTATTATAATATCGCTCGCCCTCCTCCGTCGCGCACTCGAACCTGTTTTGCAAACGAATTATTTATATGTCGCGGACAACCTACAAAAACTTACAAAATGACACAAAAAGCCCGATTTTTTCACATGCGCTTTATGTTGATTCTTGTCGCAAAACAGTTTAAAATAAAATTATGGAAAACATCATTAAAAACGAATACGCGGAACTTACCGCAGACAAATCCTTCCGCCTGACCGCCGAACGCCTTGTGTTTCGGTGCGGAATACACTCCAACCTAAAAGGTTACGACTGTCTTGCCGACGCCGTTATACTTTACGGCGCGGGCGCGTGCACGGGTTTTTGCGAAATATACCGCATTATCGGATTATTGCGCGGGCTGAAACCCAAATCTGTAATGCGCGAAATTTCTTACGCCATTTCGCAAACTCGCGATATTCATATCCAACTATCAAAGCTCACGGGCTTTATTGTTGACAAAAACGACGTACATAACGCGCTCGTTATCGCGTACCTCGGCAGGATATTCCGCTCGCCGGAACTCTCGCTGTATTCCGAATCCGTTTAAGCGTGCCCTATCGCCATTTTTCCGCCCAACGCAAAAGCGCCCGTCTTGCAGACAGGCGCCCTTGTCGAATATCAACCGAGCTTAATACTCGAAAGATGGGCTGTGATTAGTGGGTCAAGAAGAACATGAGGATAAACAGAACCGCGATAACTACGGTAACTACGTTTATCTTTTCCGTCTTTTCGGGGATAGTTTCGGCTTTCTTTTTGCTGCACAGATTGATCAATTCCACAAACAGTTTTATGAGCAACCACGAAATTATACCGAACGCAATGCCGTAAGAAATATTATAGGTAAACGGCATCATTGCAATGGTAAGGAACGCGGGAACGGCTTCCGCAACGTCCGTCCATTCGATTTCGCGCACACAGTTCATCATGAGCACACCGACATAAATGAGCGCAACGGAAGTAGCCGCGCTGGGTATCATTTCGGCAATGGGGCTCAAGAACATAGCTACCGCGAAGCAAGCGGCTGTGATAAGTGAAGCGAAACCCGTGCGCGCGCCTGCGGCGATACCGGACGACGATTCGACGAAAGTCGTAACGGTCGAAGTTCCGCAGATAGCGCCGGTCGTGGTGGCGATAGCGTCGCAAAGCATGGCTTTGTTCATGTTGGGGATACTGCCGTCTTTTTCGAGCATGTTGCCGCGCGCGCATGCGCCGTACAGCGTGCCCATGGTGTCGAACATATCGACCATGCAGAACGCAAGCGACGAAGTGATAATAACGAGCGCGAGCGAGCCGCCGCTGTGCGTGGCAAGATACTGGTCGAAATTAAAGCCGTCCGTAAACACTTTTCCGACGGACTGCGTACCCCAATCTTTGAACGCGTCGATAGGATTGGAGAACGTAAAGCTGTCGATTACTTTTTTGCAAGCGTCGTCGCCGTAGCCGTAACCGATAGCCATGAAAATCCAATAGAGCGCCGCCGAGCCGAGTATCGCCCAAAGCACTGCGCCTTTGACGCCCTTTTTGGAAAGAACCGCAACCGCAATCAAGCCTAATACGACGACTATCAACGGCATAACCGATCCGTAAGTAGCGTCGGCAAGGAAGTTGAAAGAAGCGAGCTTGACAAGCGTCGCGCCGTCGGCGACGACAAGCCCTGCGTTTTGAAGTCCGATAAAGGCAATAAACAAGCCTATACCTGCGGGGATAGCAACGCGGACAACTTTGGGAATTGCATTAAACAAAACTTTGCGAAGTCCCGTGACGGTAAGGAGAATAAACACAACGCCGTCGATTAAGACGAGAACCAATGCGTTAGCATACGAAAGACCGAAGCCCACGCAAATCGTAAATACAAAGAACGCGTTAAGCCCCATGCCGCTCGCCTGCGCCATAGGCAGTCTTGCGAGCAACGACATAAGCATAGTGCCGACTATCGCCGACAATGCGGTCGCAATATAGATAGCGCCGTAGCTTACGCCGAGCACGTTCGCGCCGGTTCCGAACGGATCCGCGAACATACCCGCATTGACCATGAGAATGTAAACCATTGCCATGAACGTAACGAGTCCGCCGACGATTTCCGCGCGGAAAGTCGTTTTCGCTTTGCGAATACCGAAAAACTTATCGAGTTTTCCCGCAAAGCCCTTGTACGGCTTTTCTTCGACCGCCGTGCCGTCTGCTTGGGGCGGGGCGACCGTTTCCGTTTCGACCGCTTGTCCCGTCGCGTCGGCATTGACGTCGGGTTGTTGAACGCTCTGTTCGGGCGTTTCAACAGTCTGCTTGTCTTCTGCTTCCATAAACACTCCTTATGTGTTTTTATTTAACCGAACGTGTCGGTTATTACCCACAAAAATATAACGCGGTTTACTTTTCGTAAATCTCGCGTTTAAGTATGCCCACATACGGCAGAGTGCGATACTGCTGCGCATAGTCCAATCCGTATCCTACTATAAATTCGTCGCCTATTTCAAAGCACGCATAGTCCGCTTTTATATCTATCTTGCGCCGCGACGGTTTGTCGAACAGCGCGACCACGGTAAACGATTTCGCGCCCCTGCCGACCAAAAGATCGCGCATGCGTTGGAGCGTATAGCCCGAGTCCACAATGTCCTCGACGAGTATAACATCCCTATCCTTGACGGACGCCGCAAGGTCCATAACAATCTTTGGCATGCCCGAAGTTTCCGACGACGAGCCGTAAGACGATACGGTCATGAAGTCGATTTGCACGGGCGTCTGCATTGCGCGAACAAGGTCGCAAAAGAACATGACGCTTCCTTTAAGCACGCTCACCGCGAGCGGCTTTTTGTCCGCGAAACGTTCGTCCAGCCATGCCGCAGCCGCTTTCACCTTTTCTTGTATCTGTTCTTCGGTAAGAACGACGCTCTGCAAATCCTTATTCATGGTAGCTCCGTAAGTAAAATTAAAAACTACCACGATTATATCACACCTAAAATCATTATGCAATTATTTGACGATAATTTGACGATATTTGTCGAAAAATATTGCAGGTTTTCACAGCAAAACACGCCGCCGTCCGCACCGTGTAACGGTTATGACAACGACGTGAGAAATAAATTTCAAAACAAATAAAATATTACTCTGCCGCGATAATAATTTAACCGCGCAGACCGCAAAATCAGTCAGTCGCTTAAATCGTATAACGGCGACAAATCACGATCGCGATACTCATGTTTTTCGTAATAGCCGATAAGATTTCCGTCGCCGTCGCGCAATGCGACCATATACACGTCCTTATTGCGCTTTTCGCTATAAAAAGTATGTACTTTGTTATGCGACTTGTCCGCCGCAAACCACTCCGCAACCTTGCGTATCATTTCCCGCGAGTGAGCACCGTGACAGTCGAGAACGGACTTACCTATCAACCCCGCCCCGCCCTGTCGCGCGTAATTTTTTATCGCCGCAGGGTTCATATAAATTATGTTGTGCGAAAGATCGCAAATTATAATCTGCGCGTCGTCCGAATCCGCTATGCTTTTAAAATAATCGTAAAGCTCCATAATTCCCTCGATTTTTAGTCTGTTTGACGTAGCAAAATGCCGCCGCGCCAAAATTTTGCGGTTTATAGACCGATTACCGATCGCGACCGCGCAAACGCAATTCGTTGACGACGTTTAATTTTTTGTCGAGCGCAAACGCGTAAAGGTCGCGCATATAGCTGTCGCAAAGTTCGTTGGGCGCATGGCAGTCTGACGAAACGACAACGGGCGCGTCATACTTTTGACAAAGCGAAATAAGCAAGTCCGTCGGGTAAATGAATCTGTGATTGCGAATACCGTTGGCGTTGAGTTCGATAGGCACGCCGCACTCGGCGGCAACCTTGACAAACGAATCGAACGCGTCGGCTATGAAGGGCGTGACCGGCTGATGCTGGTAGAATATTAAGTCGGGGTGCGCGACCATAGCGAAAAATCCGGACCTGACGCCGAGCTCGATACTGTTGAAATACGCGACTACAATATCCTCGTTTGTGCCGTCGCAAAACGAATCGCGAATAGCGCCGTCGTAATAAAATCTGTGTTGACCGAGAACAAGATAATCGAGCTTGCTCAATAGATTTTCGTAAAATTCCGCTTGATCGTCAAAATATTCGATTTCGACTGCGGAAAGTATGCGAATACGATCGCCGTACTTTGCCCTCGCCGCGTCGAACTGCGACAAATAATCGGACTCCATGCCCGCAGGCATATTATAATATCCGCCGTAAGGACAATTACAGTGATCGGAAATCCCGATTGTTTCCAAACCGCACGCAACAGCCTCCTTGACGTAATCGCTAACCGTACCGACGGCATGCCCGCACAGATAATTGTGCGAGTGAAAATTGCTCTTAATCCGCACGCCCTTTGTTGCAAAGGAACGGGCGTCGTAATCCTTAATCATGTTTGCTCCCTCCGCATCGGAATAAGCCTCGCAGTTATTGCGAGCGATATTGATTATAAACCTTTTCAACTTTAAAATCAACATTAGTATGGAATATGTTTACTGGTAAATTTGATCAAGCACCTATTACATTCCCCTGCCGTCTTTACATAGGGCGTTCGCCTTTCTAATTCTTCCTTGCCTATCGAAGAATTATTTTTGCGTGCCGTTTTATATCGAGGAGGAAATTATGATTGTCAAGTCCAATGAAACAAGATTGTTATTTTACAAAGCCGAACTCACTCTCAAACTTTGGGGCGTACCCCTTCATTTAGACGGCTTTTCTTTTATCGCAGAAGCCGCCGTCTTAAAATGTTTATTTAACTATCGTAAAAGCAATATCATTTATTCCCGTATTGCGTCCTCGCGAGGTATTACTTCCAAAACAGTTTCCAATTCTATTGCTTATGCGTTAGGCAAAAACCGAGAACACATTTGTTCCGTTCTCCGTTTAGGGCTTAACAACCTTTACGCTTCGAGAGTTATTTCTTTGCTCGCTCTCCATATTAGCGGGGATTAGTAATAGATACTACGCCCCAATACCCAATTTAAAAGCCCCCTTGGTGATCAAGAGGGCTTTTGCATTGGAGCTGTTACCGGGATTCGAACCCGGGACCTCCACCTTACCAACGTGCCGTCATATACACAAAAACCACAATATATTGTGATTGTTCTATTTAATTAACATTATATATGGTATGTATTCAAATTTCGTGTGCCAATGCGTGTGCCACTACGACAGAATTAGGCAGAATAATATAGTTTTAAGACGACTCATACGTTTCTATATCTGCCTCTAATTTAATTTTAACACCTTCATAACAATACTTATCAAATTTTTGAGATATATCTGACATTCTTCCTACGCTCTATGCTAAATGGACAGCGCAAACTTATACGATTGCAATAGAATATAGTTTTTGGCAGACGCAAGCTGATTGTGAAGTATTTTTACCGGTATCAGAGAAATATGTTGTTCCTTGGGATCAATCATTCACTTATACAGCACCTGAAACTATTAAGCCAAGTAAATACGATGGCACTTTGCAATTTGCTTCGTATAATGGTATTAAGTCATCAATTGGAATTGGAAATCAAATCAACAAAAACTATTACACTGTTAACGCCCGTGAAATTACAATTCATAAAACCAGTGATTTTATTGGAAAAACTATATACACAAGTGCGTGGAGTCCTGTGACATATGGACATTTGTGTTATTATGTAAACGGAATGCTTTCTATGCCTGGCGGAATTTCGGGATTGTTCAATATCTTTGACGTGGATTCAGAAACTCTCACAATCAATCATGAAGCGTATTTAGCCGATATCGAAGAGTATGGATTATTTACTTACGAAGAATTTAACAATCTCTTCCCCGTGTCAATAGAAATTTTTGATGCTTTTCAAGCTAAATATTTCAAAGTTGCTATCGGTAAAGGACTACTTAGTTACGAGAAAATCGAATACCTTCTTAATCGATATGCAGAGTTCTTATCTTAGAATAAATTAAGTCTCTAACAAGTGGGTGGTTGGATAAACCGCCCACTTTTTTATTTCAAAATGTTCATCTATCCTATTGGAAAGGACGTGTGCCAAAAGCAAGTTTATGTGCCACGCGTGTGCCACGAGGGCAGAATTTGGCACATTTAGAACGATTTAGACCGCCTTTCGGCGGTTGCTTTTTTTATTCGATTTGATACAATACTATAAAAAACACTTAAAAATGCCCTTTGGCACATAATGGCACATTTTTATGTTCGGTGGCACACGAAATCCAAAAACGAAAATTCATAAAAACTTACTAAATATGGGGTAAAATAAAGAAAAAACCACCGTATTTGGTGGTTTCTTTGGAGCTGTTAGCGGGACTTGAACCCGCGACCTCGTCCTTACCAAGGACGTGCTCTACCTGCTGAGCCATAACAGCATAACCCTTTTTAGGGGGTTAAATATTAAGTTGTGCTATAACTGCATTCTGTGTAGCACTCGTCCTTACCAAGGTGGTGCTCTACCGACTGAGCCATAACAGCATGATTTTGTTTTTGTTTGCAAAGCCGATTAAAAAAGTATCGGGCTTTGTCAAACCCGATACATTATACTATATTGCCGCTGTCTTGTCAATCTTTTTTTAGTAAAATTTGTTTTTATGCCGAGGCAAAAAAACCGCGCTTATAAAATGTGTACCACGTTTCGATCTGTTTTTCGTTTATGCCCAATTCCAAACACAATTCGCGCGCAAACTCCAACGCCGCCGTGCCGTTCGCTGTGATTATACCTTTGTCGCGCACCGCTTGTTCGGCTACAAACCCTTGCGGATTTTTGTACCCGTCGCCTGCCTCGTTCAATTCGCTCGCGCCGTTGCCCGTATGCTTGACGTTATTTAGTACGCCCATGCCCGCCAAAAATCTACACGCGTCGCAAATCGCGCCCAACGGCTTGCCCTTTTCAAGACATTGTTTTACAAGCGGCATTACTTTTTCCGCGTCGCCTCCCCGCCACGACAAGCCGCCTATCAATACGACAGCGGCGTATTTCGTCGGCACATTCTCCAAATCGCAATCGGGCAAACACCGAAGCCCGCACATCGACTGTTTAATATTCGTATCGGTCGAAACTACGATATTGCGGTACTTGTCCTCGCCGAGGTACGCGACGGCTCCCGCCGCAAACGCATACTCCCAGTCCGCCCATTTATCCAAAATCACGTACAAAATATTCTGTTTGTCGCTCATTTCACTTCACCTATGTTTACTCCTTTATCGATAATAAATTACAATTGTATTGCCCAATCGCCATAGTCGAACGTTCCGCTCCCGTGCTTTAACAAACCCGCTTTATCGAGGTCGGTCAATGCGTCGCGCATACGCAAAATTATTTCCGACTGTATATCGAGCGTATGGTGCGCGGGGAAAACTCTTTTGCAATTCAGCTCCGATACTTTTCGCAACGACTGCAAATATGCTTGCGGATCGGTGGACGGATAATAAGCGAACAGCGTATCTTTATACACCAAATCGCCCGTAAACAAATACCCTCGGTCGCGCTCCCAAAAACACATATGCCCCGGCGAGTGTCCTGCCGTGTGCACCGCTTCCACCGCCCGCCCGCCGAGGTCGATAACCTCGCCGCCACGCAAGACTTTTGTCGGCGTTCCGCTGAACAACTCGTACTTCGCAACGTCGAAATCATTTGGCGCGTCGCACCTATCCATGACCATATCGCGCACAACGTTTATCGGCAACGGGAACTTGCCGTTGATCCAATCGAGTTCCGATTCGTGCACATAGAAATCGGGGAAATACCTATGCCCGCCGATATGATCCCAGTGCGCGTGCGTCGCTATCGCCGTGACGGGTTTGTCGGTAAGGCTTGCCACGACCTCGGCAATATTGCGTATGCCCAAACCCGTATCTATAAGCAACGCGCGCGCCTTGCCTATCAGCAAATAGCAGTGCGTTTCTTCCCAATGCCGATATTCGCTTATTATGTAGGTGTCGTCGTCTATCCTATCGACGGCGAACCAATCTTTATCGTAACCGTTCATACTCAAAACTCCTTTATATTCTACCGTCGCGGCGCGACAGCGTCATGTCACTTTTGAAAAATTTTCAAGCAGAATTTTGCACTTGCAAGTTATTTCGTCGCGCAAACCTTTGGGCGACAAGTCCAATAACGCGTCGCCGAACGACATTAAATATCCGCTTATATAATCGTTGTACGGCATGCTTGTTCGCACGGTCAAACTCCCGTCGGCGTTCTCGGTTATTTCGATTGCATCGAACTCGTCGAACACTCTGTACGCAACGCCGCGCGCGAACGTCGCGCAAATATCTACGGCTTGCCAATCGCTTTGCGCAATATCTATCGGCGGCGGACTGTATTCGCGCGGATCGAAAGTTTGCGGCAACACCGTCACTTCGGACATGCGGCTTATTTTAAACGTCCTATACGCGCCGCGCAACAAGCAATACGCCTGCACGTACCACGCCTTGCTCTTGTACACAAGTTTCAGCGGATACGCACTGCGCCACACACGCCCGCCGCTCGATCCGACGTACTCGAATCGGATTGCGCGCCCGTTCGTTACGGCATGTTTGAGCGCGGCGAATTTGTCGCTGTCGAACTTTGCGCCCCAGCCCGAAAAATCGACGTCTATCCAATCGGCGTCCGTTCTCGAAAACACCGCCGCGAGTTTTTGCGCGGACTGCCTGTCCGTTCCGAACTGCGCAAACATCTTTATCCCGCAAGCTATCTGCTCCCGCTCGCTCTCGGACAGCGCGGTTTTATCCAGCACGTACCCGTCGAGCACGGACACGCCGCCGCCGTTGCCCGACGCTGTGCAAACGGGCACACCCGCGAGCGACAGCGTTTCGAGGTCGCGCAGAATAGTGCGCTTGGACACTCCGAACCGCTCCGCAAGCTCGCACGTCGTCGTCTTGCCGTTTAATAAACAATGCACTATGCCGAACAGTCTGTCCGTTCTCATAAATCACCCGCCTGCGTTTTCCGTAATATTATAGCATACAAACACGACACAATATTGTCATGTTTGAAATTTTACCGCAAAAATTTTCGGGCGCGTCGGATTTTATGACCCTGAAAAGTTTTTGACATTTTGAGCGGCATTTGATATAATACGAAAAAACCGCGCGGCATGTTTTCCGCGCACGCAGTTTTCAGGTAGCTTTTACTCACACCTAACGGTCGAAAAAGACTCCGCTTTAAATAACGGGAGGCTTTTATTTTTTATGGAACAAACCAATGCGGAACTCGGCGAAGGCAAGCTGTTTAAGCTGATGATTAAGTTTTCGGTGCCGTGCGTGCTGTCCTTGCTCGTATCCGCGCTGTACAACATTGTCGATCAGATATTTATAGGACACAGCGTCGCAGGCGATCTCGGCAACGCCGCGACGGGCGTGGTTTTTCCCGTATTTATAATTGCGCAGGCGTTTGCGTGGTGGCTGGGCGACGGGTGCGCCGCGTTCCTTAATATTTGTCAGGGCAAGAACGAAGCCGACGGCGCGCACCGCGCAATGGGCACGGGCATAATTTTTACAGTAATTGTCGGCGCGGGCATGCTTGCGGTGTTTTATCCGATAAAGCGTCCGCTCCTGTATTTTTTCGGCGCGTCCGAAAACACTATCGATCTTGCCGTCGAATACTTCGATATAGTGCTCGGGTTTATGCCCGTGTTTATGGCTATGAACATGATAAACGGGATTATACGCGCGGACGGCAGTCCCGCATGGGCGATGTCGTCTTTGCTCGTCGGCGCGATTGCAAACATTATTCTCGACGCGGTGTTTATATTCGCGCTCGGCATGGGCATGGCGGGCGCGGCGTGGGCAACCGTTATCGGTCAAACCCTGTCGCTTGCGATTAGCGCATTTTACATGGCGCGCAAAACCAAAACTTTCGACTTCGGCATTGACAGTTTTAAGCCCGACATGCGCAAGTTCGGCGAAGCGGTAAAGCTCGGACTGTCGTCGTTAGCCACACAGTTGACCATTGTCGCGATTGCCGTAGTGTGTAACGTTATGCTCAAAAAGTACGGCGGGCAATCGGCTTACGGCGAGGATATTCCGCTCGCGGTTATCGCGATAGAGAACAAGGTTTTTACGGTGGTTATCAATCTGACCGTCGGCATTGCGCTCGGCTGTCAACCTATTATAAGCTATAACGTCGGCGCAAAAAATTACGCGCGCGTCAAAAAGCTATTTCTTTATATTCTGCTGTGCACCGTCGCGATAGGGCTGGTCGCAACGCTGTTGTTCGAGCTTGCGCCGCTCGCCGTTGTCGGCATATTCGGCGCGCCCAAATACTCCGATCCGGTACTGTACAAAGACTTTGCCGTCAAGACGTTCCGCATATTCCTGATGTTTGTCACGTTTACTTGCTCGGTAAAAATGACGTCGCTGTTTTTCCAAGCGGCGGGCAAGCCCGCCCGCGCCGTCGTCGCCTCGGTCTTGCGCGACGTTTTGTTTTTTATCCCGCTCGCCGTGACGTTGCCGCTTTCCATGGGCATAGACGGCGTGCTGTGGGCAGCCCCCATTGCCGACGGCATTGCCATTATTATCGCCGCCGTGATAACGGTTACTTACTTTAAGTCGATTAAGGCTGATAGCTCGGTGGATAGATAGATAATCATTGCCGATTTACTATGCGGCGGTTCGCCTTGATTTCTCGACAGGCTCGAAATGATGGGCGGTATAAGCATTTCTTTTCTGTATTTAGCCGCACAATATAAAATTAAGGCTTGCGATTTGTCGCAAGCCTTCCTTAACTATTCACTTTTAACTATTCATTATATTAGTCCGCTGTCCTCTGCGTCCATGCCGCCCGACAAATCGTCGCCGTCGAAGTTGCCGTCGTCGTCTGTCGGCGCGCCGTACATATCCTGCGGCGGCGGCGCGGACTCCTCGAATCCGCTGTCGCGTCCCGAATAGTATGCGGGCGGAGTGAGCTCGCCCTTGTAGTCGGGGTCTTTAAACGTGACGGTCGGCGAGTTCCAAATGAGTTTGATGTTGCCCGTTTCGCCGTTGCGGTGTTTGGCGACGTTCAAGTACACTTCGGACGCGGCGGGCTTGGAATACGCGCCGCTCGCACCGTTGTCGCCCGCGGGTGCGTCCTTGCGGTCGATAAACAAGACAATATCCGCGTCCTGCTCGATTGCGCCCGAATCGCGCAAGTCGGACAGTTTGGATTCCTTATCCGCGCCCTTGCGCTGTTCGATGCTTCTCGACATCTGCGAAAGCAACAGTATAGGCACGTCCAGTTCCTTTGCCGCGAGCTTGATTGCGCGCGTGATTTCCGCGACCTCGCGAACGAAGTTGTCGGTGCGCTTACCGCTTTGCATGAGCTGTAAGTAGTCTATCATTATAAAGTCCAGTCCCGTCGAGTGTTTGAGCGCGCGGCACTTGGACAGAATTTCGGCGGGCGTTATGTTGCCCGATTCGTCGATATACAAACTCGCTTGGGTAAGCTCGTCGCGCGCGGCGTACAGCCTTTCCCACTCAGTTTCGGTGACTATTGCGCGATTGGCGCGCGACATGTCGTAATCGCCGACCGAACACAGTATGCGCTTGGCGAGCTGAACGGCGCTCATTTCCAGCGAGAACACCGCGACGGCGTAATGCTTGCCGTTGTCGGGGCGTTTGCGACGCGCGGCGTTGACCGCGCAGTTCATGGCAAAGCTGGTCTTACCCTGACCGGGGCGCGCGGCAAGTATTATCAAATCGCTTTTTTGAAACCCGCCGCCCAACATCATATCGAGCTTGGGGAAGCCCGTCGGCACGCCGCGGAAAACGGTGTCCATAGTCGATCTGTCTTTTAGGTCCTGCATGACGGTCTTGACAAATCCCGACAAAATTTCGGGCTTGCCGCGGCGATTGCTTTCCGCCAAACCGTACAGCGCGGCTTCCGCGCGCGCGAGCGCGTTATCTTCCGGATCGAGCGCATACGCCTCGTCCGCCATGCGCTTGGCAATTTCTATAATGGAACGCAGGCGCGAGTGTTTTTTGACAATATCGAAGTAATACTCGGAGTTGGCGACCGACGGCACGGCGGCGATCACGCCCGATAGATATTCCACGCCGCCGCTGATTTCCAGCGTGCCGCTTTTTTCGAGCTCGCCCACGACAGTGACAAGGTCGATAGGGCGCGCGGAATTGAACAGCGCGTTGAGCGCATCGAATATGCTTTTATGCGCGGGCGTATAAAAATCGTCCGCGGTGAGCTGGGGCATGTACTTGGTTGCGGTCGGTCCGTCAATCAGCATGCCGCCTATCAACGCGGTTTCCGCTTCGTAACTGTTGGGCGTTTCGCGCGCAACGACGTGCGGGTGATTTTTTATAAACTCTTCGCGTTCGTCTTTCTTGGTGGGCATATCGGCTCCTTTTCGGTCAGTAAAGATTGCTCGGCAGATTGTTGTCGTAATCCCTGTACTCCTCGGGATTGTACGGGAAGCGGTCGAGCAACGTAGTTTTTGTTTTTTTGGCGCGCGTGATTATTAGGAATACGGCAAGCGTGACCGCGCCCGCGCCGAGCGCCGTAAGATACCAGCCGTAAGGCACGGGTCGGCGATACTCGAAGTCAACCGTTGTTTGCGCGTCGTCGAAGTACCGCGAAAACACGTATTCCGAATTTTTGCCGTCCGTCCGCGCGACCGTGCCCGATGATTCCATGCGCTTCGACCCTACGCGCGAGTAGTTAAGCAACAGCCCGTCGGGGTCGACGTCTTTGAGATACGGAAACGCGTCGCGCACCGACGGGAACACCGTTACAAGCTCGTTATATTCGTCGCGCGCAACCACGCCGTTCTTAATGCGTTCGAGCATGGTCGAGGACTGCAACGGCTCAATCGCCTCGTAAGCCTTGCGCACGCCGTTGAACGGATTGGGCGCGGTGACGAAGTACGTTCTTACGAACGGGTTTTCGGTATAATCGGTGACGAACACAACCTCCTGCCCGTACCTGTACAAATCGGACTCGCCCATTAACGGCTTGCGGTAGCGCACCGAGTATTGCGTTTTGGAAAGTTCCGCGCCGACAAGTTCGTAGCCGAACCCCGTAAACAGTTCGTAAAAATAGCGTTGCACGGTGTACGGCTTGCCGTCGCCGTCGGCGGTGGCGGAATCGTCCATGCTCGCCGCAACGTCTGCGTCGATACGCAGTTCGTACTCGTTGTAGCGCACGCCGTTTTCGGTGTAGTCGTAAAACGTAAGGCTCGCGCCGCAACCCGTAAGCGCAACGGCGACGACGCAAACGGCAATAAGCGCGGCAATGCGCTTTATTCCTTTGAGCCGCGCTATAAAACTCATTTGCAAAGCTCTTCCAGTTCGTCGAGCGCGGCGTTGAAAAACGCGAACGCGTCGTCGTAAGGCTTGACGGTTGCGAGATCGACCTGCGCGTCGCACAGTATGTCGTAAGGCAGTTTGTGTCCGCCCGCCTTTAAGAACTTGTTTTTGTAAACGTTGACGTATTCGGGATTTTTAAGGATATTCTGCGCAATGCTCGTCGCGGCGGTCATGCCCGTCGAGTATTTGTAGACATAGAACGCATTGTAGAAGTGCGGTATGCGCGACCACTCGTAAGCTATCTTGTCGTCCGACACGACGTCCGCGCCGTAATACTTTTTATTGAGTTCGAGGTACATGCCCGAAAGATTATCGACGGTGAGCGGCTTGCCCTCCAAGTCCATTTTGTGCGCGTTGTACTCGAACTCGGCGAACATGGCTTGACGGAACAGCGTCGTGCGGAAGCGGTTGAGCCGCAAGCTCAACAGGTACTTTTTGATATTAACGTCCTTGACGTTTTTCATAAGATATTCGTCGAGCAACGTTTCGTTGCAAATGGACGCGACCTCGGCGACGAAAATCTGATAATTCCACTTGGAGAACGGCTGACCGTTCTGCGAATAGTAGGAGTGCAGGCAATGCCCCAGCTCGTGCGCGAGCGTGAATATGTCCTCGGTCGTCGGCGTGTAATTGAGCAGGACGTAAGGGTGCGCGGAATACGCCGACCAGCTGTATGCGCCGCCGCGCTTGCCGGCGGACGGCATTACGTCTATCCAACCCTCGGTCATAGCGCGCTTTAACAGTCCGACATACTCGTCGCCCATGGGCGCGAGCGCGGTGAGCACGGTTTGACACGCCTCTTCGTAAGGCAGTTTCATTTCGGCGTTTTCGATAACGGGCACATACAAATCGTACATGTGCTGTTCCTTTAAGCCGAGCAACTTTTTGCGCAACGCAATGTATCTGTGCAACGGCGCGAAGTTCTTATTGACCGCGTCGATAAGGTTGGTATACACCGACGACGGCACGCCGTCGCCGAACATGGACATTTCCAGCCCGTCTTTATAGCCGCGAGCGCGCGCGACAAAGTTGTCGCCCTTGACGCTGCCCGCATAGTTGGCGGCAAGCGTGTTGATGTGCGCGATATATCCGTCGTAAAGATTGTTAAACGCCGACTTGCGCACTTCGCGGTTCTCGTCGCCTAAAAGCTCGCCGTAAGAACTGTTGTTCAGCTCGATTTTTTTGCCGCCTTTGACGACCGGCTCGAACTTCATATCGGCGTCGAACAGCATGTGCGCGACGTTGGTCGTCGTGCGAAGCGCGTCCGAACTCATGGCGAGGAGCGCCTCCTCCCTGTCCGAAAGAATATGCGCTTTTCTGCGCAACACCTCTTTGAGCGAAAAATCGTATTCGGCAAAATCGGGGTCGGCGATATATGCGTCGAGCGTCGCTTTGTCGAGCGCGGAAAGTTCGCTGTCTATAAACGCGACCGTTTCGCCGCACCGCGCCGCAAGCCCGTCTGTACGCATGGCAAGGCTCATAGCCTCGCCGTTCTTCGCGTCCTCGTCCTTATACATGTGCGACCAAATATAAATAAGTTCCAGCTTGCGCTCTACCTCGCCGTCCAGCTTGAAAAATTCGAGCGCGGCGGCGCGATCGCCGAGCTTGCCTTTGTACGAAGCGAGCGCGGGCAACGCGGTTTCCACGTCCTTGAACAGTTTTTCAAACTCGTCCGCGCTCTTGACCATGTCGGACAAGTTCCACTTATACTTTTTGTCAACTTCGTTTCTTGTCATAAAACACCTCTTTGATTTTATTGTATTGCGATCGTCGGTTAAAATTCCGCCGTATGTAATTCAGTTCTTGTTGGCGTGTATGGGCGGAGGAATAACGCCGCCGCGATTGACGAACACGTCGGGCGCGCCGCCGTTTACCGCCATGACGGGCGCAGTGCCGAACAGCCCGCCGAAGTTCACTTCGTCGCCGACCGTCTTGCCGTAAACGGGTATCACGCGCACGGCGGTGGTCTTGTTGTTTATCATGCCGATAGCGCACTCGTCGGCTATCATTGCCGACAACTGCGCCGCAGTCGTGTCGCCCGCAACGGCTATCATGTCCAAGCCGACCGAGCACACCGCCGTCATTGCTTCCAGCTTTTCCAAATTGAGCGCGCCGCTCCGCGCCGCCTCTATCATACCCGCGTCCTCTGACACGGGAATAAACGCGCCCGACAAACCGCCCACTCGGCTCGCCGCCATGACCCCTCCCTTTTTGACCGCGTCGTTGAGTAGAGCAAGACACGCCGTCGTGCCGCACGAACCGACCGTGGACAACCCGATACTTTCGAGTATGCGCGCGACCGAATCGCCGATTGCGGGCGTGGGCGCGAGCGACAGATCGACAATGCCCGCGGCAAGCCCCAGCTCCCGCGCCGCTTCCGTGCCGATAAGCGCGCCCAGCCGCGTTATCTTAAACGCGGTGCGCTTTATAAGCTCGCAAATCTGCGTGATGTCGTAATCGGGGTGTTTTTTAATTTCGTACTCGACAACTCCCGGACCGGACACGCCGACGTTAATGGCGCACTCGCCCTCGGACAGTCCCGTAAACGCGCCCGCCATAAACGGATTATCGTCCACGGCGTTGCAAAACACGACGAGCTTGCCGCACCCGAACGAATTGATTTCGCGCGTGCGATACGCAAGGTCTTTAATTATTTTACCGAGCTTGCCGACCGCGTCCATATTTATGCCGGTCTTGCTCGACGCGACGTTGACCGACGAACACACAATATCCGTTTCGGACAACGCCTGCGGAATAGTGTCCAGAAATTCGTTTTCGCGCGCAGTCGCGCCCTTTTGCACGAGCGCGGAATAACCGCCGACAAAGTCCACGCCGAGGTTTTTGCCCGCGCGGTCGAGCGCGTGCGCAAGCCCGATAAAATCCCCGCTCGCAGAACCGATAACCGACACGGGCGTAACGGCAATGCGCTTATTGACAATCTTAACGCCGTACCGCGCCGCGAGGCTGTCGCACACGGGCACAAGCCGAGCGCACACGCGCATAATCTTGTCGTAAACCTTGGCGGCGCACTTTTTGCCGTCGCCGTCGATACAGTCCAAAAGCGACAGCGACGCAGTGACCGTCCGCACGTCGAGGTGCCTGTTATCGAGCATGTCTATAGTTTCGAGTATTTCGTTTTCGGTAAACATAAAATCCTTTATAAACGCATAGCGTGAAAAACGCGTCGCACACGTCGCGCCGGGCTATACCCTGTGCATGGCGTTAAACAAATCTTCGTGCTGAACGTGCACGGTTACGCCCAAACTATCCGCGGCTTTTTGCAAATCCTCGCCCAGCTTGTCCAGCGGCACGGACGAATTTTGCACATCGACGAGCATGATCATGACAAAATTATTTTGCATGATCGTCTGCGATATGTCCTCGATATTTATATCGCGCTCGGCGAGCGCGCCCGCGACGGCGGCGATAATCCCCGTCCTGTCTTTTCCTATAACCGATACGACTGCTTTCATGTCCCGATTATAGCACAAGTCCGACCTTTTTGCAAGCGTTTGGAAAAAGAGAGTAGTGTTATGCTACCCCTCTTTGCGGCGGTTCGCCTTGATTCCTCGACAAGCTCGGAATGATGAGGGTATAAGCATTTCTTTTCTATATATTATACCATGGCGCATGTGTCTTTTCCCCCATCATTTCGTCCGAAGCGTCCCCGCCGTTCCTCCCATCATTTCGACCGAAGCGCGCTTGCGCGCGTAGCGGAGAAATCAAGGCGAACCGCCGCAGAACAGTAAAGCATAATCACAAGTGCGGCAATTAAACCGCCCTCAAAACACCGCGCAAAAAATCAATTCTGCGCAAAAATACGTTCGCCGTGAATAAACGGATAGCGGATTATCATAGTGCCGTCAAGGTTGACTTTGTGCATATCCACGGCGGTGATTTGACGGTTATCGTAACAAGTGTAGTACAGCACGCCGCGCGTCGCGTTCATGCACGAAGTGTACAAGGTCGTTTCGTAACCGCCGCCGTCCAGTGCGCAACTGCCCTTGGTCTGTTCGACGGAACCGAGGATATGAAAAAACTGTCCGACGCTCTCGACGTCGGTTTCACAGCACGGCGAGTTGAGCGCGGTGAACGCGGCGCGAACGAACCGCGACTGCGACGACAAATCCCCCGGCATGCCCAGCGCGCCCATGCCCAAACAGTACGTTTTAAGTTCGAGCTTATCGGAGAACTTATTGGCAGGCGGTTTGGGCGACAGCCCCATATAGTTATTAAGGTTGAACTGCTGTTCGGGAAACGTCGGGTTGTTGGTCAAAACGCCGACGGGGTTGTCGTAAACGTTAAACCCCGCCGCAGTGCTCTCGACTACTATCGTTTCGTTGCGGTCGGCTATTATCCAGTGCAGCTGCGCCGCGGGCATTTGACTGTCGAACGCCGCGCCCGTGATATTGATACGCGCAAGCGCGCGACGCGCGTCGGCGACAGTGCCGCACCCGCCCAGTATCCACGGAATAAACTCGAACTGCGCGATATTGTCCTTGCCCGCGACGGGATTGTTGTACACCGCATACCCGACGAAATTAAGCCCCGCCATAGCCAAACCGCGCTCGTTAATTCCGTCGTAATACAGCGGATAACCGTCGCGCACGCACCCCACGCCTATCATTGCATAGTGCGCCTGAACGCAACCCGCGTCGCGATACGCAAACCGCCTGCGGCGCGGCGTGATAATAACTTCCTCGTTGTAAGAACAGCCGTTGTCGAGCGTTCGCCCGAAATAAAAATCGCCCGATAAATATTTAGCCGCAGTGCACATGTTTTTCTCTCCCCGCGCAAATTTATTTCCCGTTTAATATATGCAATTCCCCGCGCTTTGTTTCAGATATTGTATGCGACTTGCATATATTATCCGACTGCACCACCTTGCGGCGGTTCGCCGCTCAATCGGCAAGCTCGGAATGATGGGGGTGGTAACTGCCGCCCTGTCCTGCGGCGGTTCGCCTAGATTCCTCGACAAGCTCGGAATGATGGGGATTAGACTTTACTACCCCCTCCCATCATTTCGACCGAAGCGAGCATAGCGAGCGAAGCGGAGAAATCCAGGCGTTAGCCGCACCAAGCACAGCTTGGATTTCTTTCGTGTGTGGGCTTTGACCGTTTATTGAGTTTACACCCGAATAAATGCGTTACGTTAATGCGATAAGTGTAATGACTTGGCACCTCTGCGGCGGGTCGCCGCTCAATCGGCAGGCTCGGAATGATGGGTGTATAAGCATATCTTTTCTATATATAAAAATCAAGGCTTGCGCATAGCGCAAGCCTTCCGTAACTATTATCTCTTATCTTTTATCTTTTATTTATTATCTTAATACCGTATTCCCGCCGCGGCGAGTTGAGGCAGATATATACTCGTATACGTCGAGGCAAGCGGGTGGAGTTTGTCTGATTTTAAATGCGTTTTTATGTCCAACAAATCATAAACGGGCACGCATGTGACCCAGTCGAGCGCGGCGCACCACTTGGTCATTTTCTTGTTTAAAGCGACTATTTCGTTGGACTTATTTATATCGCCGCGCGGCGCGACAGTAAACCAATAAATCTGCGTGTCTTTAAGGTTGTCGCAAGAGTGGAAAAACAACATCATGCGTTGCAAGTTTATAAATGCGGTTTCGACGTTTTCGCCCGAACCGAGGTTGTTTGTGCCGAGATTGATAACAAGGTTTTTAGGCGCGGTCTTGCTCAAATACACGTCGTAATATCCGCCCTCCCACTCCTGCGCGACCGTGCCGCTGATACCGCCGTTTACAGCGTCCTTGCCCGCAAGGTCGGAATAGAAGTTCGACCAAAAATCATAGCGCAGGTCAAAGAACGAATCGCCGATAAACAGCGTGGATTTGCCCGCAGTGCCTTTTGTGTTCCAATCGTTTAAACGATCGTTTTTGGCATAGTTAGCATTATTGTTATCGCGTATACTGTAATCCTCGCGCGACGACGTTGCGGCGTTCACCGTAAACTTGCCCTTGACTTCGCCCGCTTCGACTTCCACGATAAACGAGCCCGCTTGCAACGCTCGAACGGTTAAATTCTGTTCGTCGATAACGATTTTGCTTTTGTCGTAAGTAAATTTTATTGACAATTCGGGATTGACCGCAAAATCGAAATTCGCCGCAATCGGCGACGGCGCATAGCCGATAAACGCGTAAACCGTCCCGTAATCGACAACGGTCGAAGTCGCAATCGTCGTCACTTTAAACGTTTTGCTATGATGCGCGGTTGTAGCAGTAACGCTTACCGTCGCGCCCGATTTGATAGCGGTAACGGTGTTGTCGACGATAGTAATTGCGTCGCTTGAAAAGCTGTACGACACCGCGCCCGCATACTGCGCAACAGTAAACCGCGGATTGACGGCGCGCGACTTGCCCACTTCCAAATTAAGTATATCGGAAATTATCAGCTTACCGTAATCCACGCGCATACCGTAATCGCAAACATCGCACTTGCCGTTATCGTCGCTATCGACGTGCGCCGCCTCGTCGCTCTTTAAGCCCACGTGCTCGCATGTGCTGCCGTGCCAGTGCGTCGTCTCGCCCTGCGTCCACTCCGCGCTGTACGTATGCGTGTGCGCGGGCGGCGCGGGCGGCGTATCGCCGCCGCATGCGGCTAAACTTGCCGTAAGCATTGTTGCGGCGGAAACAACCGCCATGAGTTTAAGATATTTTTTCATGTTTCACCTACCTTGTAGATTGGTTTTGTTGTTGGGGTGATTATTGCCGCGTCACTCTGCGGCTGTTAGGCTCTACTTTTCTGCGGCGGTTCGCCGGCTCAATCGGCAAGCTCGAAATGATGGGGGTGGTAACTGCCGCCCTGTCCTGCGGCGGTTCGCCGCTCAATCGACAGGCTCGGAATGATGGGAATTTGGCTTTACTTCTATATATATATCTAATCAAGTTTTGCTTTACGCAAAACTTCCTCAACTATTATCTTTTATCTCTTATTTATTATCTTATTTCCCCTCCCATCATTTCGACCGAAGCGAGCATAGCGAGCGGAGCGGAGAAATCCAGGCGTTAGCCGCACTCGTAATTATGCTTTCCCCGCTTATGCGTAACGCCGCCGCTGGTATGCGGCGGCGTTACGCTATTAGGCGATTTATCGCCATTGTGGGGGAGGAAGAATTAACAAGGTTAAGCGCTTGCCGCGCGCTACGCCGCTATTCGCCCGTCGCGCCGCAAACCGCATTATTCGCCGTCCGCTGCGGGTGCGGACTCGCGTATATCGAGCGTAAAGCCGTGGTTGTTGCTACGTTCTTGATCTTGACAATGCTGAATATTGAGTGCCGCTTGTGCGTTTGCATAGTCAAACGTGTCGCCTGCCTTTTTATCGGTATTCAAATTATAAGAGAAACACTTTTTACCGTTGATGTAGATAGCCACGTCCGCGCCCTTGCGCTCCAAAGCGAAATCGAAATATCCGTTATCTTTGATGGTTTTCAATTCTTCCGCGGAAAAGGTATATTTTGTTCCCCATCCGCCGAAGAAACTATCCCACTCCGTGGATTGCAAGCAACCACTGCTCCAATTCTTTGTAATATTGAGATCGATACGCGCCTTCTTCCCGTTAGAGAAATCAAGCAATATTGTCGAGCGCATATCTCCGTTTGTCAAAGCGAAGTTGCAATCGAAACGCGCTTTTGCCCAAACGTCGCCGAACTTATCTTTGGTGGTGATTTCTATGCTTTTGGTTATATTGCCGTCTTTCCACGTTATCTTTTCGGTCGTCGAGTTTTGATTGGTAAGATTTGTCTGACCGTTAGTGTCGGTGAACATATCATACTCGACCGTTACGTCCGCCATGCCGGTTTCCGTAACCTCGACCTGCTTATCGAAGTAGCCCGCTATTTTAAGCGTATACGTGCCGAGCGTAACGTTGCTCACCTGTATTCTGCCGTCCGCTGTGACCGTGCCGTTGTATACGCCCGCAAGCCCGTCGGTAAGCGTGAACGCTTTGCCGTTGATGCTCGATACTATCGCGTGCTGACGCGTCGTAATTTTCGCGTCGATATTCACCTTGACGATCTTTTCCGTGATTATCTCTATATTAAGAGTGGTAAGGCAATATCTGTCAATCGCGTACAGCAGTTTGCCCTCCGTTTCGTTCCAATCGAACTCAACTGTTCTGCCGTTGATTTTGACCGTTTTTACCGTGTAATCACTGTTGGGTGTGATTTCGATATTTGCGGTATTTCCGGCGGTGAATTCGGAAACACTGATTTCGCAATATTCCGTACTGCCGTCGGACGACCTGTCGCCCGTTACATTTACCTGTACGGTTTTGCCCGCAACGCCGAGCGCGGCTTCGAGCGTCGATCCTATGCCGAGCGTGCAGGTAAAGTCTGCGTCGATACCCGGCGACCAGTTTTTGCCGCCGTAAATACCCGCCTGGGTTATAAGTGCGCCCGTGCCGAGAGTGTTGAAGCTGTTGTATGTAAACAGTAATGTCAAAGTATCCAAGCTCTCGCCAACCCAATATTCAGTTTTGCCCGTCGCCGCGTTATAGCGTTCTATAAGATAAACGCCGTCGCCCTCCATGGCATCCGCATACTTGCCGTTCTGCTTATTGCCGTTGTCGCCCGTAAGAAAATCGTGCCAATAACCTAATTTTTCGGCGTCAGTGCCGTCGCCAAACGGAGCGTTTACCATCAAGTAGCTGTGCGTTGCGCCCTGCGTATAAAGGTCTACATGTATTTCTTTATTGCTTGTTTTAAAGCCCAAACCGTAAGACATACCGGTATCATCTCCGCATGTCCTCAACGTTGCCAAGGCTGCTGGCGCGAGTTTGACTTTGGTAGCTATCCACATGTCCTGTCCGACGGTGTGATCGACGTTGAGCCGCATATCGGGACGGGATTTGCCGTTCCACGTGATCGCGCCCGTCGCCATGTCGTATTTATAGCCTCTCGCATTGCCCGCGCCCACGCTGAAAATCGCGTTGACGTCGATCGTCTTTTCCGCACCGTTCACGCTGATCGCGCCGACGTTGAGCCAAGTATTAAAGCCGAACACCTGCGCTTTCCACGCGCCGACTTTTGCGTTGAACGTAACCGCGCCGCCCTCGAACGTCTTTTCTATCGTCGTTTCACCGTCGCGTACAAAGCGTATCTTTGTGCCGTCGGCTACTCCCATTTTTACGGTTTGGTCTATCGTTGCGGTCGCAGCCAGCGCCGAGGCTTTTACCTTAAACTCGTGCGCGCCCGCACCGCGCCAAGCCTCGACGGTACATTTGTAAGTGTTTGCCGCGTCGCCGTCAATCACCTTACCTATAAGGTCCTCGCCGTCAACGACGAATTCTGTGAGTACACTGCCCTCAGGTACGGTTACGGTAAACGTAACGTCCTCTTTAAACGCGTCGCTCGGTTTGGCGACCGTAACATTGACGCCCGCGGCTAATTCGCTGTTCGCCGCAACTTTGACGGTGGATTTTAAGTACGCGTTTATAGCGTTGACGTCCTGCGAAATCGCAAAGTCCACGCGGTTGCCTTTTGTTAAGCGAGGAAATACTATCATGGGCGACGCGAGCATGCCTTTGTATTTTGCGTCGATAGTCGTTTTATTTAGATACATTCCCTCAACGAACACATAAAACTCGTTGCCGTTTTTGCGCACGACCGTTACGTCAATACCTTCGTCGCCCAAATATTTGGCAAGCATATCGCCCGTAAACGGATTGCAATAGCTTCCGTCTATGCTCCAATTATCTTGTACAATCGAGCCGGCGCCCCATACATCTTTATTTCCGTTCCATTCGATACGGTGCTTGCCGTCTGCGGGGCTGGTTATGGTATGTACAGCCATACTCGTGGCGTACCAGTCCTTACTGCGCTCGAACATAAAGCCGACAAACTGACGCGGCCAGTTGTTAGTAGGCGACACGTCCTTGGCGGAAATATTTACGGTGAGCATTGCGTTGTCGCCGATAAACGCCTCGGTGTACAAGCCCAAGTCGCACATATCGCTTATGCTCGTGATATAACCGTCGTTTGCGGTATAAATATCTTCTATGTTTGCATTGTGTTCGGCGTAACGAAGTTTGGGTTGCCATTGCAATTCCACATCGTAAGTTTCCGAATCGCCGACGATGAACGTCGTGCCGCTCCAACCGCTGTTGGGGATATTGACCACATACGACTTTCCGACTTCCGCTCTGGTAAGGGTGACCGAGCTGTCCTGCAACGTTATGTCCGAATAGCCGCTTACGGTAAGACCGCAATCGGAATCGAGCGGAATATTCTTTTCGCCGAGGCGTTTGCCTTTAAAGTTGACCGTTATATCTCTGTACCCGACGGAAAACTGCGCGGTTACTTTAAGATTGTCGGTTTTGCACTCGGGTATGAGCACCAGCCCGTCGTTGGATATGCTTTCCGCATAGTTGACGGACGTGTCGCCGTTTATGTAAAGCGCGGACAGTTTATAATAGTCGTCGGTCGTTACTTTAAGCACAACGTCCTCGCCGACTTTATATTCGGTTTTGCCCTCGACGAATTTAAACGCGACCGTGCCTTTGGCTGTTTCCACAGCGCTCGCGTCGAGAACGATGGTTTTGCCCTCGAACTCCGCCGTTATAGTGACCGCTTCCGTGACGGTAAACGTGAATTTATTGTTTGCGTCGAGCGTCTTTACCTCGTCGCCGAGCTTTACGCTTTTTATCGTATAGCCCTCGTCAACCGTGACCGTCGCGGTGACGGTGTCGCCTGCTTTGGGCGCGGTGTTGTCGATAGTGACTTTGCCGCCGACCGCGTCCGCGATCGTGATTTTAACGACTTCGCGCATATCCCAATCGCACACGTCGCAACGACTGTCATTGTCTTCGTCAACGTGCGGCGCTTCCGATTGCGGCTGTTTAAGCCCTTCGTGCTCGCACGTGGACTCGTGCCAGTGCGTATTTTCGCCACCCGTCCACTCGGAGCTATACGTGTGTTTGTGCTGGGGGGGGGCGTCCTCGCCGCATGCTACGGCAAAACCCGCAACGCCCGTCGTGAGCGACATTGCCGCTATCGCCGCAATAATCTTCTTTTTGTCCATACCCGTCATTCTCCTTATTTTGGGTCAAGGCTTTTGCGCATAACCGATTTGCGCATATCGTGCGAACTCGCACACCCTTGTTTATAACAAACCAAATGCAAAACAACATTAACGTTAATGTATGTTAATCTCAAACACCTTTCCCACTCGTTTTCCTCGATTGTTATAGATGCTCGTCGTCACGTTCCGATAAGAACGCTTACGTTAAAATCATTATAAATAACATTAACGTTAATGTCAATAGGTTTTTAAAAAATTTTTGGGGAATTTTTACAATTTTTATTATATATGAGGCAAATTATATCAGTCAAAATATAAAAATGACACAAAAATAAACAATTTAAGACAAAATTTAACGGGTGGAGGGTGGCACACCGCACCATGCCTTGCCCTACGGCGGTAGAGTATTGCATCTTTGCTGTGGTTTTGCTTTGCTACCCTGCGGCGGTTCGCCTGGATCCCTCGGCGTTGCTCGGGATGATGGGGGTGTGAGCATTTCTTTCCTATATATATCTAATCAAGTTTTGCGCAGAGCAAAACTTCCGCAACTATTATCTTTTATCTCTTATTTATTATCTTATCCCCCTCCCATCATTTCGACCGAAGCGAGCGACAGCGAGCGAAGCGGAGAAATCAAGGCGTAAGCCGCACCAAGCACAGCTTGGATTTCTGTTGTGTGTGGGCTTTGACCGTTTATTGTGTTTGCACCCGAATAAATGCGTTACGTTAATGGGATAAACGTAACGGCTTGTCCACCCTGCGGCGGTTCGCCTGGATCCCTCGGCGTTGCTCGGGATGATGGGGATTGGGCTGTACACTCCTATCATTTGACAGAGCATGCCACCGCGTGTCTTGCCTTTTCCCCCCATCATTTCGACCGAAGCGAGCGTCAGCGAGCGAAGCGGAGAAATCCAGGCGTTAGCCGCACTTGTTATTGTACTGTACTGTTGCGGCGGTTTTGCTTTACCTCTCTGCGGCGGTTCGCCTGGATCCCTCGGCGTTGCTCGGGATGATGGGGATTAGACTTTACACTCCCCACCATTTCGACCGTAGCGAGCATAGCGAGCGTAGCGAGCGTAGCGGAGAAATCCAGGCGTTAGCCGCACTTGTTATTGTACTGTACTGTTGCGGCGGTTTTGCTTGTCCTCTCTGCGGCGGTTCGCCTGGATCCCTCGGCGTTGCTCGGGATGATGGGGATTAGACTTTACACTCCCCATCATTTCGACCGAAGCGAGCATAGCGAGCGTAGCGGAGAAATCAAGGCGTTAGCCGCATAAAAAAATCCAGGCGTTAGCCGCACACTTATAAAAAGCGTTAGCCGCACTATTATCACACTTTAAATAAATCTTCCCATGACGGATTTATGCTGTTTATAAGCGCGACCTTTTTTTCTCTGCGCCATTTTTTTATTTGTTTTTCGCGTTCGATCGCGTCGGTATGTCTACCGCACTCTTCCACATATACAAGTTTATAAGCATTGTATTTCTCGGCAAACCCGTCGTTAAACTTTTGCCTATGCTCAAACGTGCGGCGCGCTATGTCGTTTGTAACGCCTGTATAAAGCACAGTATTGCTATGATTTGTCAATATGTATACATAAAATGATTTCATTGTTACAGTGTAGCATTGTGTTTAGGCTTTGTCAATGGGCTTTACATTTCTGCGGCGGTTCGCCGGCTATTGTCGCCGCACTATATAAAAAGACTTGCGATCATCGCAAGCCTTTAATCATTATTTATATAACATTATTTATTGATAATACTTTCGCCTGTCATTTCGGCGGGTTTTTCCACGCCCATGATGTCAAGAAGCGTGGGCGCGACGTCGCAAAGCGCTTTGCCGCTTTTCAGCGTTTTGCCGATATACTTATCGCCCGCGACGATCAGCGGAACAAGATTTGTCGTGTGCGAAGTGCAAGGCGATCCGCCCTCGAACTGCATGACTTCCGCGTTTCCGTGGTCGGCGGTTACTATTGCCGTGCCGCCGCTTTTCCACACCGCTTCCACTACTTTTTTAAGACATGCGTCCACCGCTTCCACGGCTTTGACCGCGGCGTTGAGCACGCCCGTATGTCCGACCATGTCGCAGTTGGCAAAGTTGAGGATAAGTACGTCCTTACCGCTTTCCACCTGTTCGACTGCTTTGTCTGCTACTTCGTATGCGCTCATTTCGGGTTGAAGGTCGTAAGTTGCGACCTTGGGGCTTGCGACAAGCACGCGCGTTTCGTTTTCGTTGGGTTGTTCCACGCCGCCGTTAAAGAAGAACGTGACGTGCGCGTACTTTTCGGTTTCCGCGACGCGGGCTTGAGTCAAGCCTTTGGAAGCGAGGTATTCGCCGAGCGTGTTTTTCAAGTGCCGAGGCGGGAACGCCGTTTCTATGTTTTTGAGCGTAACGTCGTACTGCGTCATGCCGACATAAGTGATTTTTTTGTACCCGCCCATGCGCTCGAAACAGTCGAAGTCGGGTTCGGTTATAGCGCGGGAAATCTGGCGCGCGCGGTCGGCGCGGAAGTTATAGAATATCATTGCGTCGCCCGCGTTTACGCCCTTATACTCGCCTATCACGACAGGCTCTACAAACTCGTCCATAGTGCCCGCCGCATAGCTCGACGCCATTGCGCTGTCGGGAGAGGAGTAATGCTTGCCCGCGGCGGCGAACACGGCGTTATAGCCGCGCGCTACGCGCTCCCAGCGGTTATCCCTATCCATATAGTAATATCTGCCGACAATCGTCGCGATCGTGCCCGCGCCGATCTCGTCGATCTTGTCTTGAAGTTCGCGCACGAACCCGCGACCCGAGTCGGGCGGGACATCTCTACCGTCGGTTATGCAGTGCACATACACCTTGTCCACGCCGCGCTTTTTGCACAGCTTTAACAGTGCGTACAGGTGCGTGTTCATGCTGTGAACGCCGCCGTTGCTCAACAGTCCGACAAGGTGCATTGCCGATCCGTTGGCTTTGACCGCGTCGATCGCCGCGTTGAACGCCGCATTGTCGTCGAACGTGCCGTTCTTGACTGCGTCGTCTATCGTCGTGATGTCCTGATACACGACCCTGCCCGCGCCGAGGTTTAAATGCCCGACTTCGCTGTTGCCCATTTGTCCTTCGGGCAAGCCCACGGCATAGCCCGACGCGTTAATGAGCGTGTTGGGAAACTTTTTCATCAGCGAATCGAAAAAAGGTTTTTCGGCTTTGTTTATCGCGTTGCCGTAATCGTCGGGGTTGTTGCCGAAGCCGTCGAGAATAATTAAAGCGTTCATTTTTTTCGCACCTTCCGTAAATTTCTTTGGTGATATTATTGTATTGCGGTTATTTCGCGGTATTGACTATTATCGCAAAATCGTCGGGTTTGAGGCTCGCACCGCCTATAAGCCCGCCGTCGATTTCCGGTTGAGCCATAAGCCCCGCAACGTTCTTTGCGTTCATGCTTCCGCCGTACTGTATGCGCATGCCGTCCGCGACCGCCGCGCCGTACAGCTCTTTGACTACCGAGCGGATATAGCCGATCGTTTCGTTGGCTTGCTCGTCCGTCGCGGTCTTGCCCGTGCCTATCGCCCATACGGGTTCGTAAGCGATTACTACCTTTTGCGCGTCGGCGGCGGATATGTCCTTAAACGCGCCGACTACCTGCGTGCGGCAGACTTGCTCGGTCTTGCCGCCCTCGCGCTCGTCCAACATTTCGCCCACGCACAGTATGGGATTGAAGCCCGTCTTTAACGCCTGCGTGAGTCGCGCGTTGACCGACGCGTCCGTTTCGCCGAAATACTGACGGCGTTCGCTGTGTCCGATAACGACATACGTCGCGCCCGCCTCTTTGAGCATTGCCGCGGACACTTCGCCTGTGAACGCACCGTTGTCCGCCCACGCAATGTTCTGCGCGCCGACCGCTATGTTAGTGCCCTTGCACAGTTCCGCCGCGAGCGCAATATCCGTATACGGCACGCACACAACGACGTCGCACTGCGCGCCTTTTACTTGGGGCGCAAGCGCTTCGATAAGTTCGCGACACTCCGCCACGGTCTTGTTCATTTTCCAGTTGCCTGCAATTATAGGTTTTCTCATGGTCCTCTCCTTTATTCGGAACGTGATTTATTATCGCATTGAAGTTTTGCGTATATGCCGAGCGCGGCGGCGACACCCGCATTGAGCGAGTTGATTTGCCCGCGCATCGGCAACGACAGCACGCCGTCGCAAAGTTCTTTCGTGAGCCGCGAAACGCCCTTGCCTTCCGCGCCGACCACAAGCGCGACCGCGCCCGTCAAATCGGTTTTGTATATGTCCGCACCGCCCATGTCGAGCGCGTACACCCACACGCCGCGGTTTTTAAGCTCGCGTATTGCATCGTTAATATTGACGACGCGCGCGACCTTGACGTATTCCGCCGCGCCCTCCGCGACTTTGATAACGGTGTCGTTTACGGGCGCTTGCCTGTTTTTGCCGATAACCGCGCCGTGCACGCCGCCGCACTCGCACGACCGCAAAATACTGCCGAAGTTGTGCGGATCCTCTATGCCGTCGAGGATTACTATAAAAGGTTGTTCGCCGCGGCGTTCGGCAACCTCGAATATGTCGTCAAGCTCCGAATAGCCGAAGTCGGTCGCATAGCCGATACAGCCCTGGTGCGTCGCGCCCTCCGCCGCGCGGTCGAGCGCGGGCTTGTCGCAAAACCGCACGGGCACGCCCGCACGCTTCGCCATGTCGAGGATTTTGTCCACCCGACCGTCGTGCGCGCCGCCGCTCAAAAGCTCGACGCGGTTAAGCCCTCCGCCGTTTTTAAGCCGTTCGAGAACGGCGTTTTTACCGTAAATCTTTATATCTGCTCCACGTCGCGTTTATTCCAACGCGACCGAAAAACGTTATTTCGCTTTGTCCGATTTGACCGCGGCAAACAGTTTATCTCGCGTCGCTTTTACTTCGCTCGCCTTGCCGCACGACTTTTTGCCTTCCGGACACGCGCCGTTCAAGCACGCGGGTCCGCAGTCGCGGAACAGGTTGGGCGCGATCTTGACGACTTCTTCCAGCATTTTCCACGCCACGCTGCGAATTTCCCACTGCGCGCGATTGCAACAACGCAACTCGAAAAAGTGCATAAGCTCGCGCGCGTTCATTGTGACTATCATTTTGGTTTCGCACGCGTTGGGCAGTATGAACCGCGCGTCCTCGTTGGAACTCTCGCCCCTGCCGAGCGCGCTCTGCCAATCGCGGTACCAGTCCATTATGGTATCCATTTGCCCGACGTATCGCGCGACCGCCGCCGCGCCCAGTTCCTCTATTGCGGGCGGGATTACATAGTTGAACGAATCCTCGGACACGTAACGCTGCGAACGCACCGAGAACGACGCTATGCGGTGTCTTGTTATCTGCGCCAACAGCGCGCGCGACACGCCCTCGATAGAAAACGTGAACGAAGCGTGCTCCGTCGGCGAGTGATGACCCATTTCCATAAGCCGAGCTATAAACGCCCCGTTGTCGCCCGACATGATGTTGTCGGTGAGATCGTCCACTTCCCTGTCCGAATAGCACAGCTTTGCCGCGAGCGCAACCGTCGCTTCGGGGTCGGCGGTGTAACGAATTAACTTGACTTTGGGTGATACCTGCATACTGTTTCCTTTTGTAAATGGTTTTTTATATTCGCCGCGCACGCGCGATTGATATACATTATATATAGTAAGTGTTTTGCCGTTTTGCCGACGGGCGAAAGACCGCAGTACGGCTACTCCGCCGTCCGATTGCCTATGTCGAAACACAGGTCGAGCAGTTGCTTTTCGCGATCGAACTCGCCCGACAGATGGACATACCCGATAACCGCTTCGAGTGCGGTCGCTTTGTGGTAGTCCGTCGGGGTGGCGGCTTTTGTTCGCGAATGAAGATGCGCGTTTTTGGCGCGGCGCGCAACGTCCGCTTCCGCTTCGGTAAAAAAGCCGCGGCGGATAAGCTCGTCGAACACCGCCGCTTGCGCCTTGGCGTTTACCCGACGCGACGCCGCGGTGTGCAAAGTGCCGACAACGCCGTCGAGTTCCGTAACGACGCGTTCCCTGACATAAAGCGTATGTACCGCGTCGCCGACGAACGCAAGTCCGACCGGAGTAAGTCTGTCCGCACCTAACTTTTCCACAGTTCTATTATACAGACTGCCTCGGCATAAGTCAACAAAATAAAGGGTACATAATAGCGTCCGCGTTGTACAGAACGCGGTTAAATTCGCCGCATACAAGGGCGCGGAGCAAGCGGTGCGGACGCGCGTTCGACGGGATTTTCGCTATCGTCGCGGCGTTCGACAAATACCCCGCGGCACGCGTTTATTATAATAAGTTAGGAGAATCATTGCACAAAATGCGCCAAACCTGCCGAAAATACTTGAATTATGTAATTCTCCGTGATATAATAATCTCGACGCAAATATATTTTACGTATTATTTCTGTATATAATCCTATCAAGAATAACGTAACAAGAGGCTCGTTGATGACTAAAACCGTTACTTTCAAATGCAATAAATGCGGCAAAGACCACGTGTTTACTATCGGGTCGCGCGACATTGCGACTTTGCAGGACGCTGTGGACAACGTCCCCGAACGCGACGCGGACAAACTGCTCGAAGCGGTCAACCGCATGTTGCTCAATAAAAACGAAGCGCAACGCACCGCGTTCATGATGAACAACGCCGACGGTCTGTCCATGATCAATTACGACGTGTGCGGTCAGGCAATCAATCTGTTCGAGGCGGACGATATAAAAGCGATTTACGGCAAGTATACTCCCGAACAGATAGACAGACTCAACAAAAGCATGGCGCTGTGGGCGGACGCGCAAACCGCAGAGGGGTTTGTCGCTTTCGACGCGATATTCTATTGCAGAAAATGCAAAAAGCTCACGCAAAGCCTGTTCCTCAAAGTGCGCTCGGTCGAGGATAAAAAAGAACGCACGTTCGTTTTCAGCCAGAAGTGCCCCATTTGCAACAATGAACTCGCGCTCGTCAACGACGCCAATATGGGCTATATGTTCGACGGCTTGACGGCAAGAGCGCCCTGCCCCGACTGCGGCGGCAAGATCACAGTGACCGACGTGCGCTTTAAGCCTTGACAAAAAGCGCGCGGCACGCAAATAGAAAAAGACTAATAGGACTGCTCGGCGCGGCATACCCCGCGCCGTTTTGTTTGCGAAAAAACCGAACGTCGCCGAGCTCGCCGACGAATTTCCCAACACGCAACGAATATAATTTAAAAGTTACGCCGAAAAGTCAGGCAAAGCGATTGACAAATGCGAATAAAGGGCGTATAATAATTTAGCTATCGAGGTGTAGCGCAGTTGGTAGCGCGCATGGTTAGGGACCATGAGGCCGCGAGTTCGAGTCTCGCCACTTCGACCACAATCGCAAGATTGAATCAAATCACAAGCCGAACGTAAAGCATTGAGCGAATAATCAAAGGAACAAGCCGAACAAAGCGAATAATTAAATATTGATAAATGGAGATGTATCGAAGTGGTCATAACGGGCCTGACTCGAAATCAGGTAGCCTGCAAGGGCTCGTGGGTTCGAATCCCACCGTCTCCGCCAAAAATCGGTGAAGCAAAAAGTGCCTTGCCGATTTTTTCTTTTTCAATATTTCCTGCTCTCTTTTACCACATTTGACCGCTCAGCATTTCGGGTCGCTCGTTGCGGCGCGTCAAGTACCCGCTATAGTGCCATTTTGTGTTTCAACTATGCTATATACTTGAAAAAATATTTTATTTTTGTTATAATATTTTGTATATAGCGATTGGAGTGCACACCTATGTTGAAAAGTATAGAATTATTTGCAGGTGCTGGCGGCTTGGCTCTTGGTTTGGAACAAGCAGGGTTTGAGCATATCGGACTTGTGGAATTTGATAAAAGTGCCGCAAATACTCTCATCTTCAATAGACCGCAATGGAAAGTGTTACGTGAAGATATAGCTATTACCACACAAAAAGATTTAGAAAAAGAATTCAATATTCAAAAGGGTGAATTAGATTTATTATCCGGTGGTGCGCCATGTCAATCGTTTAGTTATGCAGGCAAAAGATTGGGGTTGCAAGATGTACGCGGTACAATGTTTTATCATTACGCCACTTTTTTGGAAAAATTACAACCAAAAATGTTTTTATTTGAAAATGTACGGGGGCTTTTAACTCACGACAAAGGAAAAACGTATCAAACTATATTAACTATTTTTCAAGAACAAGGGTACAAAACTATGCACGCGATTCTTAATGCATGGGATTACGGAGTTCCGCAAAAACGCGAACGGCTTATTACTGTCGGAATACGCAACGATTTAGTAAATCAATGTTCTTTTACGTTTCCGCAAAAACACGATTACCGCCCCATAATGCGAGATGTAAAACTTGATACAAACCCGTCGAAAGACGAGTGCGAAAGATATTCCGAATATAAAGAGAAAATATTTGCATTAGTTCCGCCCGGCGGTTATTGGCGTGATATTGACCCAGAAATTGCAAAAGAATATATGAAAACTTGTTGGTATATGGGCGGTGGGCGAACGGGAATTTTGCGCCGTATTGGTTTAGACGAGCCGTCGTTAGCGGTATTGACAAGTCCGGGTATGAAACAAACCGATAGATGTCACCCGATAGAAGTCCGCCCGTTTTCTTATCGTGAAAATGCTCGCATACAAACTTTCCCCGATACCTGGGGTTTTTGGGGCAAACTTTCGGAAAAATACAAACAAGTTGGGAACGCCGTTCCCGTGAATTTGGCAAAAGAAATAGGAATTGCGATAAAAAACACATTGGAGGAAATTAACAATGACTGACAGTTACATTATCACATTTATCAATCAAATCGATTTTGAAAATCACGTTGCAAAAACAATAGCAAGTTATAATGAAACTTTGAAATCGGTTAACCTGGCTAAATTTAACAGCAACATTATCGACCCCATTAAATTGACTTTTGATAAAGCGTTATTCAAAAAGTCGATTGAAGAAATAATCGAATTGGAAATACATAGACAGCGCGATAAATCGAATACAAACGCTATCGGCTATTTTCATCAATATATGTTTAAGTACATAGCAAATTGCGAAGTGCCGTTGCACGGGTTTGATGTTATTGTTACGCAAAAAGACGGAACAAAAATTTATGTTGAAATGAAAAACAAACATAATACAATGAACTCGTCATCGGGGCAAAAAACATATATCGGTATGCAAAATCAAATCTTGAACCACCCGAATGATATGTGTTTTCTTGTCGAAACAATAGCGAAACGCTCTCAAAATATAGTGTGGCGTTGTTCTGTAAATAATAAGCCAGTTGCACACGATAAAATTCGGCGCGTATCAATGGACAAATTTTATGAAATTGTTACGGGTATTCCTGACGCTTTTTATCAAATTTGCAAGCAGTTACCTGTTACAATAGAAAAGTTAATTAACACCGATGTAGTGGATACGGTAGAAAAAGATACTGTGATTGACGAATTAAAAGCAAAAAATCCTGATTTATTAAAGGCTATTTATTTGCTTGCTTTTGAAACATACAATGGCTTCGAGGTTGAAAAGAAATAGAATGTTTGTACCCATGCAAGACGCATATTTTGATATGACGCCGACTAAATTTGAAGAATACTCTTTACAATTATTAAGAGAACAATTTTATGGCGCGGAAAACTTAAAAATCGAACACAATGTCATTGAAAAAGCGATTGATGGAAATTATCAAATAGACGGCATTATTACCTTTACACAAGGCGGCTTTAATTTCAAAATATTAGTCGAGTGTAAACATTATAGGAGTAGTATTTCGAGAGAAAAAATTACTGTATTATATGATAAATTGCGAGCATTAAATGCACATAAAGGAATTTTTATATCAAGTTCTAATTATCAAAAAGGCGCGATACAATATGCAACAGAACACAAAATATCACTTGTGCAATTAGTGCCAGCCAATACAAATAAGCCACTATTGCGATTAAATAAAATAGTCAATCATATTTCATTTTATAATAACGGTGAACCATATATCGGCGTGTTGCAATCGTTTGATACAAGTTTACATATTGAAACATTACAATCACCCAATAAAATATTAAATCAGATAATAACAAAAGAAAATTCGTTTTAGATTAATACCACACACTCCAAAACACCCGATTTGAAACCAAGCGATTGAAATCACGTTGCCACAATATAAATGTTAAAAAGCGGCTATTACGGGCGCTTTTTTATTGGCGCTATTTACAAACCGCGATAAATGTGTTACAATTAAAAGAAAGACGGGCGAAAGGGAGAAAATATGTATTGTTTACAGAACAGGTGGAAACTCGAAAATAAGCGATTGCGGTATTACGGTTTGCGCAATAAATCGGTAATGTTCAAAAACGTCGTAAAACTTACCGCCAAACAAACAAAGATAGTCAGCCGTCTTCCGTGCGAACTTACCGACCGAGAATGTAAATGCGTCGGCAAACTTGTAGGCGTGCAAATAGTAGAAGAAAACGCAAAGCGCGTTACCCCGCGGTCGCTCGACGAAGCGCGGTTTTGCGCACGTTGCGCGGCTAACGATTTTATCATACCCGGGCTTGAATTCGACGAAAACGGTTTGTGTCCGATGTGTCAGACCGTGGACGAAACGAAAAATCTTAAAAGCGTGGTGCCCATCAAAAACGTTTTTCCCCGTTCCAAAAAGTCACGGTTCGACGTGGCGGTCTTTTACACGGGCGGCAAGGATTCTACGTTCGTTTTGTACTATCTGTCCAAGGTTTTGAACCTGCGGGTATTGGCGCTCACTTGGGAAATACCGTACATATCGGAAAACGCCGCTCAAAGCATACAAAACGCAAAGCGGAGCTTGCCTAACGTTGAGTTTATTATGCGCAAAGTATGCGACGCCGATCTTAAAAAAATATACTCGTATTTATATAAAATAGCCGACAACACGTGCCTATGTCCGTCGCTTGCGTATGTATTATTTTATCCCGAGTTGGTGGCAAACAAAGTTCCGTATTTTGTCGCGGGCAACGAACCCGCACAGCTCGCGGGGCTATACTACAATCACATGGCGCCCAAACTGGCATACGGTTTTGCCAACAACAAATTCCTCAATTTTATTATCAATCTGGGACGCGTTCTCACTCTTCATCCCCCGCTCAAAAAAGGACAGTTCCACACCCTCGCGACAATGAAACAACTCGCTTACGGCGACCCCGCAATAAAAAAGATATCGGGATACGGCAACGCGCTTGTAAGCAATGCTGTCGAGGCTATACACACCGTGCCGCTCATGGTCAAGCCGCTTAAACGCGCTATAAGAAAATCGTCGCGGAGCGGAAATAGCCCCGCGTTCGTGCAAGTGGATTTGGACGGGATTTGCGGCGGCACATATAATTGGCGACAAATCAAAGACACCATAGTATCGGAGTGCGGATGGGTTCCGCCCGACGAGAACGACAAAGGATTGCACACGAGCTGTAAGATAGAAAAGTGCAAAGAATATTCGCAATTCAAGCGTTTTTACGAAATGAAAAGCGACATGATCCCTTTCAGCGCGCTCGAAATCTCGCTTGCGAGCAGGGACAAGGCGTTGTCCAGAGCGGAAGCGATTGCGGAGCTAAACGCTGCGCTCGGGTTCAGTTTGGACGAAATTCCCGAATGCGCGATAATGAGCGAGTATTTTGAACAATGAACGCCGTGCTATACTATTCCGCAACGGGACAAAGCGAACGCATTGCCCGATATATCGCCCAAAAAACCGCGTTCGAGGCGGCGGATATACTTTCGCTCAAACACCGACAATTCGACAACGCAGTCGTCGTATTTCCCGTGCATTGCCAAAGCATACCCGATCCGATTAAACAATGTCTTAAAAAGATTGTCGTTTGCAATCTTACGGTTATCGCCGTTTACGGCAGAATGTGTCACGGGAATGTTTTACACGAGATCCAAAAAAAGTACGCGCATAACATAGTTGCGGCGGCGTATGTTCCCGCCAAACATGCGTATTTGCCCGACAAAGACTTTGACAGCTTGGACGAACTTCAACCGATTTTGAATAAGATATTCAGCCCCGCACCCATAACTATACCAAAGTCATATAAAAATCCGCTGTCCAATGTTTTTAAAAAGCTACGCAGTAGAATGGGCATAAAGCTGTATCGCGACGCGCGGTGCGACGGTTGCGGCATTTGCGACAGCGTTTGCCCTTACGGAGCAATAAACAATGGCAAGCCGAATCGAAAATGTATCAGGTGCCTTTCGTGCGTGACACACTGTCCGCAAAACGCGTTGCACAGTAAGAACCGCTTTTTCATGCGCCTGTATCTTAAAAAGAAAAAAATCGACGATCTCGAACTATTTGTTTAGCGTTTCAAATATTAGGATAAACGCCTATAATCGAAGACTTTGAAATGCCGCAATTCACCGACGGCAGAACAAGAAATATCAGGGTTTGGACTCCCGCCGATTACGACAAAGGCGACGCGACCGCGCCGTATGACCAAGTTTTCGACTCCAATAAACAGCAAAGCAAAGAAGTGAAAATCGCGTTCGCCGATTTCGACCCGAACAACATCCCCACCGTTGAATTCGTATATAACGGAGCAAATTTCGGTTAAATCGATATACAAAAAGTTTTTAAAAGCCGTTTGATTACAGCGAAAGTCTTATGCAAGCCTCGGTTTGCATAAGACTTTTTATGCAAAACTCAATTCGCAAATCGCACGAACGCAGACAGAATTTTCATTTCTTGGCGGAAACTTGACAAAGGTATTGTCGAGTTATATAATATTACGGTACAAAGTTTGCCGAACGCGGCGGAGGTATAAATGGAACAGCTTTTGCTTAAAGCATGCCAAAACGGTCAAAAAGGCGTTGTCATAGCTTTTCTCAAAAAGGACGGAATAAATGTTGACGCGGTAGACGGCGCGGGGCTTGCGCCGTTGCACTACGCGTGCCGAAAGGGGTTTAAAGACATAGTTAAACTTCTTTTGGACAAGGGCGCAAACGTCAATGCGCTGTCCAACACGTCGGTGTCGCCGCTTCACTGCGCCGCCATATCGGGCAATAAAGAAGTTGTCAAACTGCTCGCGGACGGCGACGCGGATATAGACGCGACGGACAAGGACGGCAAAACGCCGCTCATGTACGCGATTGAGGCGAAAAAAGCCGAAGCCGCCAAGTATTTGATAGAACTGGGCGCGGACACCGCGACGGCGGACAATTCGGGACACACCGCATTGGATTACGCCAATGCTTACGGGCTTGTTCAGCTTATAGGCGCGCTCCCGACGGACGGCGCGGGCACGACCGACGCATACGGCAACACTCCGTTGCATCAGGCTTGTCACAACGGGCAGAGCGAGGTTGTAAAAGCTATGCTTGCAAGCGGCAAGTGCGATATAAATGCGCGCAACGACGAAATGTTTACCCCGCTGTGCACGGTCGCGGACGACGACAATCTTTTGATTGCGGAGCTGTTGCTCGACGCGGGTGCGGACGCGAATATAAGCGGCGCGGACGGCAATATGCCGTTGCATTTTGCCGCCGATAACGGCAACGAACGGCTTGTCAAAAAACTGATTGCGTGCGGCGCGAAGCTCGACGAACGCAACGAGTCGGGCGAAACCGCGCTCATACTCGCGGCGCAAGGCGGATACAATTATATAGTCGGCGCGCTTATCGACGGCGGCGCGGACGTTACGCTCGCCGACCTCGACGGGCATACCGCGCTATATTATGCGACGGAACGGGGCTTTAACGACATTGTCGAAAAGCTGATTATAGCCGGCGCGGAAAACTAATCGATTAAAGAGGCAATTATGGACATTAAGCAGTTTTCGGAAAAGCTCTCCAAATCGAGCACAAGCAACAACAGCAAATATATACCGTGGTGGAGCGGCTGGGAAGACGACTATATGTGCAAGTACAACATTATGTCCGCCGAGGAAATTTCCGAAGGCAATGCCGCGGTCGCAACCGCTACCGACGCGGATTTGACCGCGCCGGTATGGGCGTACAAGCACTCGTTGCTCCACTTGCTCGTTTGGTTTAATTTTTACGACGCAGTCAAGTCGATAATTGCGCGCAAGCTCGACGTCAATATAACGGACGGCGGGGGCAAAGGCATTACGCCGCTAATGCTCGCATGCTGCCGCTCTAATTTCAAAATGGTCGAACTTCTTATCGAGGCAGGCGCGGATAAACTTTGTGCGGACGCAAAAGGCAGAACGTGCTGGCACTTTTTATCGGGCGGCAGACCCGACCTCGTGCCCGATTATCATTGCTCGAACGCGAGCCGCGATCAGCTTGTGAAAATTGCCGACTTGCTCGCCGACAATTACGACGTTGCGGACGCGGATGGCAAAACGCCGCTCGCCTATCTTGTCACAAGCAACGACAACGAACGATCGAGCTATTTATTCGGCAACCTGCTCGAAAGAGGCGCAAAGCCCGACTACACTGACGAAGATGGCAATTCCCTGCTCCTTGCGGCTATTAAAAATAATCACAGGACAGTCGCGCTTCGGCTCGCGAAATATAAAACGCTCAATAACGTCGCTAATACGATCACGGGCAAAACGCCGCTCCAAGCCGCGGAGGATTTCAGAAAAGAAGATATTTGCATGGCGCTCAAAGAGAACGGCGCAACGGGCGAATGTCGATACACCGGACTTCCTCTGTCCGAGCTCGAACGCATAACGTCCAACGGCTTTGCGTTTTGCAATGAGCACGACCCGCTCGAACCCGCGCTGTACCTCGCGCAAAAACTGATAAACTCGGTTGACGAAGATGACGACGACGAAATAAAGCATATTGCGAACATACTGCCCGACGCGCTCGGCAAGGACAAAAACTGCACCGTGCTCGACATGATTAAAAAATCGGGCATCAGCCTTACGGAAAAGTTCAGTAGCGGCGGCGTATGGTGCTTGCGCGATAAATGCTTTTCGTTGCGCGCGGGGCTGAACGCTATAAAAAAACTCGTCGATATAGGAGTCGATATAAACTCCGCGATCATAGACGGACAAACGCCCGTACATATTATTGCCGAACACCCCACGCCGAGCTATTTCAACGGCGAAAAGATCACTTATTTCGAGGACGCGGCGCGCATGTTCGACGGCGAGTCGGCAACCGTGCTCGACAACGACGGAGTGTCGGCTATGCACGCGGCGGCGTTTATGGGACACGCGGAAATGTTGAAAGCAATGGCGGAACGCGGCGCGGACATAAACGTCACGCAGGACGCGCCCGCCAAAGCGGGCAACACGCCGTTACATGCGGCTTGCGAGCGCTGCCGCGTCGATGCGGTTAAAACGCTTATCGAACTGGGCGCGGACGACGGAATAAAGAACGTTGACGGTTTGACCGCGGCGCATATTATTGCTGACAAAAACGCGTGCAATGTAAACAATTCCGACCGCGAACTGAAAGACAAAAACAGGCTGGCAATACTCAAAATGCTTAAAACGCTCGACGAACCGAACAACAACGGCATGACCCCGCTAATGCTTGTGCAGTACAACTATCTTAACTTTATGACGGCGGCGCAGGCGGTACTTATCGAGCGCGGCGCGGACGTCAACCGCAAGGACTCGCGCGGCAGAACCGCGCTTATCATAGCGGCGGACGAACATTGCTATAAGGACGCAATCAAAGAGCTTGTGCGCGCGGGCGCAGACATCGACGCAGCGGACACAAACGGCAGAACCGCGTTGCATTACGCTCTGCGATACGGGTCGCAAGACGTGGCGCGGTATCTGATAAAGAAAGGCGCGGACTACAACCGCGCGGACAACAGCGGCGTTACGCCCGCGTCGCTCGCCGCGGAAAAAGGCTTTGAAACCGCGCTCGAGCTTATGACCGACATCAAATAATACAACGATTTCATAAAGCGCGCCCGTTTGTTCGGGCACGCTTTTTGCAATCGGCATGACTCTACTTAAATATTGTAATTAACAATAATATCACTATATTTTTATATACCAAGGAACACGAACGATGTACGGTTTAACCTTTATAAATATTGAAAGTGAAATAAAACAAAAAGACTATCACAGAAATGCAAAATTAGCATTTTTCATTATTTGGCTGGTAATAGCGGTTGTCGTAACTGCTTTGGCTTCAATGATATTTTTTAAACCCATTATTTCTTATGTCGGAAGCGCACTATTGATTTTAATTATTATAATAAGTTATATCTTATTTCTTGAAATTACAACTTATAAATATGTTAAACATTGCGATGTGCAAACTAAAATAAAAATATTCAAAGGAACTCGCTTTGAAAAAAAGTGTCAGTTGTCATGGTATAGATTGTTTTCTGTCGGCGCCGTGTATTCAAATATACAGTCAACTATGCCGTCTATAAAAAGAATTTTTGCCGCACACGGATTTAAAGACAAGTGTGCATTAAACGTAGCGATGAATTATTATCAAAATAAAGCTAACGGATCTAAACGTTTTAACGTAAGCCTATATTCCGTCTTTACATTTACTTTAAGTCTTACCGCGGTATTGATGCAAACAAAAACATCTTCGCTTTATCAAAATATATCGTTACTGATCGCAATAATAATATTTGTCATAATTGCATATTCGTTTTTAGCATTTATCGGTTATTTTATCAATAAACATATAGGCAACAAAGTGTTTTACGAAAATATTGTCGCCGCGTTATCGGAAATCCTCGTATTCGGCAATTTAAACGACAGGGACGAAAGTCTTGACCGAAGCTCCGCCGTCAAAAATCACTACTGCAATTCCGATTCGTTTTTGTTTATTTTATAAGTTTGCGCCAAATAAATGTTTTTCTACTGCCCTGTCTTTAATTCGGGGCGGCAACGATCTCGCAATACATGTCTTTAAACGTTTTTAGATGCATACGTTCGTCGAGAAGTATGCGGCTGATAAGCGCGCCCAATACGGGGTTTGTTATTTTGCAGAGCATTTGCTCGTATGTGCGGATCGCCTCGGTTTCGGCTGTTATGTCTGCTGCTATCATAGCTGCGGGACGGGTCGCATAGTTGACGTTGCACGTCGCGTAATAGTCGCATTTGTTGGGCGGACGGCGCACGTACATCGGGCTTACGCCCATGCGCAACAGCGCCTCGCCCAACAGGTCGAGGTGCTTCATTTCGGCTATCGCTATTTCTTCGAGCGCAGTTGCAAAACGCGAATTGCCCGCCACGTCGAAGTTTACGCTTTGAAATATGTACTGCAACACCGCGGTCATTTCGCTCTCGGCGTCCGCATAAGCGGGCATTATTATTTGCGCGTTTTTGCAATCGATCGTGAGCACGGACAAATCCGGATACGGCAAATCTTCTATCATGGGCTTGGGCATTTTTACCTCCGCATTTTACGGCGCTAACTTCGCGCCGCTATCTAACAATACTATTTATGCGCCGCGCGCAATTTGGTGCGCGTTTTATTCGCTTTTTCCCTCGCCGACATCCTCTTTAAAAATATCCCGCGAGTTTTGTTTGACGAGTAAAACTATATATGTTATAATAATAACATATAGTGAGTTTTATACTGCACGGGAGCGAGCATGGAAAAATTAACGGACAAGCAAATAGAGCAACTGCAAAAGTATTCGCGCGAAACGGAAGCGCTTTATTCGGAGTACGCGACCAAGGACGGCGACGCGGTACGCTTGCACGGCGACTTGCCGCTCGACCCGTTGCGGTCGCAGTTCGGACGGGACGCCGACCGCATTATTTACTGTAAGTTTTTCAACCGCGGCGCGGACAAAACGCAGGTGTTTTCGTTCCGCAAAAACGACGATATAACGCGCCGATCATCGCACGTACAGTTGGTTTCGCGCATAGCTCGGCGGATAGGCAAAGCGTTGCGGCTCAACCTCGAACTGATAGAAGCAATCGCTATCGGGCACGATATAGGACACACGCCGTTCGGACACGCGGGCGAAGAAATTTTAAGCGATTTGTACTTTGCGCATGCGGGCAAATATTTTAATCACAACGTGCACAGCGTGCGCGTGCTCAATTTGATTTCGCACAATAATTTGACTTTGCAAACGCTCGACGGCATAATCTGCCATTGCGGCGAAAAGGTGGACGAAAAGTATACGCCCGCACCGCTGCCGAAACCCGAAGAATTTTACAAAATTTTCGAGGACTGCTATACGCAGGAAAACGCGGTAAAAAAACTGCGCCCCGCCACGCTCGAAGGTTGCGTCGTGCGGTTGAGCGACATGATAGCTTATATCGGCAAAGACAGACAGGACGCAATGTTTTCGCTCGATATGAATTTAAATTTTTCGGCGACTACTCTCGGCATGCGCAATGCGGAAATTATCGAAAACATCACAAACGACGTTATCGCCAACAGCATGGACAAGCCGTACTTGTCGTTAAGTTCGGACGTGTTCGACGCAATCGAATCGTACAAAGCCGAAAACAACGAAAAGATTTACAAACTTCCCGCCGTCCGCGCCCCGTACAACAACGTTATCCGTCCGATGACCGAAAAAATGTACGAGAAACTGCGAAACGATATAATCAACGAAAACACGAACTCCATAATTTATAAGCACTACTTGTACGACGGATATGTTATAAGCAATTACTTCGGCGACAATACGAAAAAGGGTTATGTCATATCGACCGAACCCGACGACCTTGTGACGGACTTTATTGCATCCATGACCGACGACTACTTCCTCGACGCGTTTGCGCAGTTGTTCCCCGACGACGAACTCAATAATAAAGTAAAAATTATAGGCTACTTCGACAAATTGTAAAAAATTCAAATCGCAGCAATGCGGAACAAAATGCGCCCGATAAACTATCGAGCGTATTTTTCGGCTATGCGATTTTTAATAACGGAAATATACCCGTCAATATCGGAGAAAATCCCCGCCGACAGGTCGTATTCCGCAAGCGAAGCGGCTTGAACGGCGACGGGCGTATCGTTGCCGCCCAGTGCGCGGCGCAACGAAATAAACCCGAACGGAAAGTATTCGACATAATCGACCAGCCTTGCGTCGATAAGTTCGAGCGACGGCAAGAGCCGCTTGACGGTTTCCAGCCTGTTGAGCGTGCGCGACGCGGACAAGTCGTTTTCGTGCGGCACGAACCGCAAAAGCGCAACGGAAGTCGCGTCGTAACGGCATACGCCGGAAAGTATTTCCGCCGTTCGATCCTCGCCAATCAGTATATCGACGCTGATAATCCCGCCGCGCTTATCAAGGTATAAGCACACGTCGAGCGCAACTCGATCGTTCATAAAATAGACCGCGGCGTAACGCGCAAGATCCGCCTCGCAAACAATCTTAAATTCGGGCGCGGAGCGCAACAGCGCCTGTCGATACAGCGGCTTGACAAACGCAAAGAACGACGCGACGCGTTCGGTCACGCCCTCAACCCGCATAAGCTCTGACTGCGACGCGCCGAACACTCCCACCGCCCCGCCGAATTTTTCGATAAGCCGAAGCGTAAGCTGTTCGCGGTCGCCGCCGTACAGCGTTTTGAGAATAAACCGCATAATTTCGAGATCGCTGAAATCGGTCTGCCCGATAGCCCGTTCCTTTTTCAAAACAACACTCCCGCAAAAAAAACGTAAGTTCATGCCAATAAAATATAATAAATACTAAATCAGCGCAAACAATGTATAACCATACATAATTATACCATTTTTACAAAGTTTTAGCAAGACAAAAAATGTTTAAACTTGTTTTATAAAAAACAACAAAAGTCTTTTAGATCAACTGCTCAACACACCCGACAAGATTGCCGTAAAGTCGCAGCTGGCTTTGATCATAATCCGCGCGCCTAACGAACTGCGCGACACTCCACATTTGCTATATCCGCACCATATTTATTATTGTAATACTAATATGTTTTTCTATTGCTTATCAACCAAACGATAAACGACACTACGGATAAACTTCCCATAACCGATAAATAAATCACAGTAAACTTCACCGTGAAGAAATCCATAATAGCTACTTCAATCAAACCCATAAATAAAAATGCAACAGCACAAACTATCGACCAAAAACGGACTTTTTTCTTTTTGTTCTTGGATATTTGCACGGATTGATCGTCGTCATCAAACTGTTGCTTGTTATTCATCTCCACCTCCGTCTTTTTAATAGTATATCACACTTAACCATATTTTGCAAATACATCGATTGCTTTAACTGACAAACAAATTTTATATAACGATAAACCGTACAACATCAAAAAACTTTTAGTACGACAAACTTAATACACCCGACAAGATTGCCGAAAAGTCGCGGCAAGCTTGCGATTAGCGCGAGCGATTAGCGAACTGCGCACTCTGCCATACTTACGCAAAATATTTTCTCTTGCTTCCGCATTAGCCTCATAAAGATAATCAAAAACTGAATTGATTTTACTATCGATTATATCATGGTTAGTCGAGTACGTTATGTAAAAGCGAATTGCCGTGTTCGATTTTGGGAATATCGACGTCGTGCAAAAGCATATTGGTAACGCAAAGCATATACGGGAATTGCTTTTTTTCTCTGCCGTAAATGGATTGATTATAAAGTTCGACGTCGTCGGTTGTTTTCTTTACTTTGTCGAGTTCTTTAAGCCAGCTCGTTAAAAAGCCGCCCGTGCCGCAAGCGAAGTCGGCGCAACGCTCTCCGATTTTAGGCTGTATCATTTGCACCATAAAATCGGTGACGGGGCGCGGCGTATAAAATTCACCGGCAGAACCCGCGCTTTGCAGTTCGCGCAAAATGGATTCGTAAATTTCCCCGAAAGCGTGGCTTTCTTCATAGTCACTCAAATCCAAATCGTCGATTACGTTGATGATTTGACGGAGAAGAACGCCGTCTTTCATATAGTTGTTTGCGTCCTCGAATGTGGATTTTACGATTTGTTTTTTCGGCGGCGTTGCGGGATCGACTTGTATACCAGCTATCAAAACATTGCCGATAGAATCTTTAATATCGGTTCCTTTCAGTACCCTGTCGAAAATTGCGATTGTAAATCGCACCATGAAAAGCGGGTTTCCCGCTTGTTTCGAGCGAGCGAAGCGAGCGGCTCGAAAATACCACTTTGTGGCATTTTCCTTAAATTTGTACGCACAATGGACGCAAAATACCTATACAGTAACACTAAATGCAAATGGCGGTGTAATCGGTTCCGCATCCACCGTAGTAACATTTGATAACGCAATGCCTTCGGGATTGAATGCACCTACAAGAACAGGATATGAATTTCAAGGGTATTATTCCGGTATAAATGGTTCCGGTATAAAATACTACCACAAAGATATGTCAAGTGAAGAAATTACATTTACGGAGATTCTCGACACGATTATCGGACAAGGTATGTTTTCCGGTTGCGCTTATTTGAAAACAATCAATATAGCTAGCAACAAGGAAAACCGCTTCCCTATTTAAAAGTTGTTTTAACTGTTCAGCTGTTTTGTCTTTTCGCTGTTGCTTGCTTTCTCTACCCGGGAGATTCAAATAAGTTACGACTATGCTTTCCAATAAATCCGCATCGATATGTGAACTATCTAAAAATTGCGAATCTCCATTTCCCACACAAAATGTACCTAGCTTAGCATTACGCATCCCAACCTTCAAATTACTGAGCTGCGTGGCATACTGTTCTAGCAACTCACAACTTGAACTAATAAACATTAAATCACTACCACCACTGTTACCTGCCCCACCACGCTTTATTTCAAAAGAAAATTTATCCAGTCGTTCAAACACCTTGGAGTTCTCAAATTGTTCTTTTACAAAAGTAACAGCTTCAACCATTTCGCTGTTTAAAGCGCGCCACCCATCGTTTATGGAATCAATAAATTCTGATTTTGAAATAATTCTTCCAACAACACCCGGCATTTGGGACGCAAAAACAGAAGAATATTCGTCGTTTAACATTTGTTCAAATCGATGAGAATCAAGATTAGGGATGTTTTCGTAGCTTGAAAGAATCTTTATAGTTTCCGATGGCTGCAGTGCCTTTCCGACAAGAACGCATGTGTCTTTTGTAACATCATCAAATATCCCAGTGCCTGGATATGTAAAAATAGTATTTAGGCCTAAATTTTCAATTATCAATTTTCTAATAATGCGAGCTTCCGTTCCTCTGGCAAGCAAATGAGTTTTAGGAAAAACACAAGCAATAGTTGTTCCCGGATTGACCAATAACGTAATCAACTCTAGAAATACTGCTTCAAGAGGCATTTGCCCCACATTAGTTTTAATGTCGCCATGGGCTAACGATTTTATTGCCCGGTAAAATTCTTCCTTTCTTGTCACACAATTAATACCCGCTACAAAAGGCGGATTCATAATTAAAATTTTAACATCGCAAAAAAAATCTCTAGTCAAATCCACAACATTGTAATTGTAAATAGCTGGTGAGTTCTGCTTATTAACCGTTATAGCAAAATTCAAGCCCAATCTTAAAGATAACAATTCCAATAATTTAGAATTATAGTCATTTGCGATAATCTGCTTAGGTGTAAGATGTAAAATTTCTATTGCCGAACTTATCAAATTCCCGCTTCCCGCCGCTGGATCACATACAAGATCGGTTTCAGAAAGCTCTCCACAAGAATGTTTTGCTAAAACCGCAACTAACCTGCCTAACTCCAAATCCGTGGGAACTTCACCATCATGCTCATGCCCAAATGATACAATTTGATGTAGAATCGCAGATAAAGAATCCCCTGAAACGTTCTGATTGCCCAAATCATATAGATTCGAGAGCATTGAATTAGTAATATTATGCTGCGGTTCAAATTCACTTTCAGAATAATTAAAAATATCCTTAAAATTTACCGCTGCCGCTTCTTCACAAATTTTGGGCACATCGTTACCAAAAATTCTGATATCATGAAGAACATTACGATGTAAAAATGTAAATGCGCCCCTTATATATTCATATAATAATACCGCTAAATGACTTTTCCATTGCTTCGAGTTGCTTTTAATTTGTTCCATATGAGTCGCAAACTCCTCAAGTGTAACAGAATACTCGAATTTGTTATTGAAGAAATCCGCAAGTAAATCACTAAAAAACTCTGATAGATTGTTGGTAAAGCTTTCCTCGGTGCTTGCTGAAAAATCATCAATATGGAACAATCCAGGTTTTAGCATTTGCTGAAATACACGAGGTCTTGTAGAATCATATCTAAAAGAAAAAGCATATTCAAGATTAGTAAGAATATAAAAAGGTTCCTCATTAGTATTAGCATTCATTTGAACATAAGAGAGTGCCTGATACTGATATCTGGCACTATGGATGTCCGCTGGGGTTCTTTTTACTTCGATTACACAAAAATATTTACCTGTCACAATATTTTGTATAACAAAATCCATCTCCAATGTTCCTGTGTATTGGTGATGCAGAACTCTATATTGAGCATTTTTACCCAACAATACTAACGCCCTGTTTAATGCCGTTTCACAAACTGGATGGAAATTAGCGACTTCGGAATCAGAATAAGTAATCCACATATGCCCTCCTAGGCAAGGTGCTTTTTTAATTCACGAGCAATCATTTTTGCTAACAACGGAGGAACTGCATTCCCTACAATAAGGCTTTTTCCTTGTTTGCTTGAAGAAACCAAAACATAATTATCTGGAAATGATTGTAATCTCAACGCTTCGCGTATTGTTATCAATCTATCATACTGATAGTGAATATTGCAACCCACATTGGGTCTATTGAAATATGTGTTAATTGTGTAAGCGGGCGAATCGGGGAATAGCCTTCCATAACATGTAGTATGCCCACCACTTTGTTGTAGCCTTTTTATCCTTTTGGAATCAACTGTAGAAGGTATATCCATATAATTACCGCCAGGTTTAACGTGCTTAATTATAAATTCATCAAGTTGACTCATTTTAGGAACAACATGCTCTGTAACACCAGTACAGCTATCTCGCATCATAAGCTGATACTCATTTGAAGGCTCGATATTATATGGAATTTTTTCATTCTCATTTGCTGTCGCTGCAGGCAAATCACCTAAAGCCTCATGCACACTTACATATTTGGGCAATAGTTTCCCGTCTTCGCTATGCGTAGGGAGCGGGAAAGCAAATTTCATATTATTTTTCAACCCGACCAAAAGAACTCGACGTCTCCTTTGAGGTACACCGTAATCTGCCGCATTTACAATTTGTTTTTCTAAATGGTAACCAATACTTTCAAATGTTTCTATCAGCTTATCAATAATTTTTTCTTTCTTTGAATTGCGTGCGGAAAGTAACCCAGTCACATTTTCAAATACGAATGCCTTGGGTTGCAAATGCTTGATAATTTCAATATACTTCCATACCAATTGTCCACGAGCATCTTCTGTATGACGTTTGCCAGCCAACGAAAACGACTGGCAAGGAGGGCCTCCTATTACTACATCAGCTTGAGGAATCGATTTAACATCTATTGAATTAATATCCTCACAAATAATATGATTGCCTATGTTTGTTTTATAAGTATCAACAGCATTCTGGTTATTGTCTATTGCCCAGATAATATCATATCCTTCGGATTTAAATCCTAAATCCAATCCGCCGCCACCAGAGAATATACTTACTACTTTAATCATAATTTTTATCCTCTAATCTTTCTTTTTTCAATGCACTGTACTGTTCTAAAATGTCCTTGTATCCTATTAAAGAATATTGGGATATCAATTGAGTTATAGAGTTTACTATTTCCAGGTCATTCGTTGCAATTAACTGCATTGACAAATTTTCAAGTTGATAAATAGCATTATCATCAAAACAACTTATATCCGGGAAATTAATTCTTTCCAGGTCATATCGCTGAATTTTTAATAATCCCGCACCGTAACGCTTTCCATAGCATTCTAACTGATAAAATGTATAATAATTATTTAAAAGCGCAAATAAAAGTAGCCCACTTATCTTTGGTTTGACTATATAAAAATTATCACGGACTTGATAAGATGAATTGTTATAAATGAACCTAATTTCATTTCTTATGAAGTAGCTAAATATAATCCCTTCGTTTTGTATTAGCCTTAATCTATACCAAGCTTTTTTATCGAGAATTTTATTATATAGCGTTTTGGGTGATTGAGTATTAATGATTTTTTCTTCCCATGAATTTAAATACTCTAATATAGAATTAGGCACATCTTGATTTAAAGTTAATAAATAGTCTAATTTGACATCTTTAGTGCTAAACCCTTTGATAGATTTGGGGCTAGTGATAATCGGCGTCAAACATGATGGTTCATTACATGTTAAAGCGGGATTTATGAATATCGCGTTACAGCCTGTTGTCAAACCCCTTTTAGCAGTTGCAACTTTAAAGAACGGCAAATTGAATCCTAAATCCATTTCGTGAATTAATTTTTTTTTCACTAACTTTTGGCCATCAAAAAATAGATTTTGTATGATTGGTTCTGCACATATCTTTTCTTTTTTTATTTTTAAAATTAGCACATCTACCAAAGCGTTCTTTTCAAAAACTTTTCCTGTTATATTTATTTGTTGCAATATACTACATTCAGCCCCTATTAACTCTCTAAATTTGACACCATTTCTTGCTTTTAACCATGTATTAGGGAAAATAACAATAAGTTCTCCTCCTTCACGCAAAATAGTAATGGCTTTTAAAATAAAGTACATATAGAGATTTGCATTTTGGGGTAGTTCACTAAAAATAATATTATTTCTTAACTTATTTTTAGTGACTCCTAATGGACTAAGTCCATCTATTTTCTCTTGCCGTATATACGGCGGGTTCATTATAATACCATCAAAATGATTTAGCTGTGAACTTAGGAAATCTTCATTATAAAGCTTACATTTTTTAAATTTTGATAAAACCTCATCACATAAAGTTGAATCAATTTCATACCCTGTTACATTCTTAAACCCCAGACTGTCTAAAGCTTCTAAAAAGACACCTGTACCAAAGCATGGATCCAACATTGTCGCGTTTGCATCCAATGTAAAAAGCGATGCCATAAATCTTGCTATATTCCTATTTGTAAAAACTTGACCAAGATCCATATCGCTTATGGTAAATACCGCATCCATTTTTTTAACCTCATATTTAATATATCAAAAAAATACATTATTGTCAAGACAACTGCTATTCGATTACCTCAATGCGCATAAATACATTAGACATATTTCAACTTCGAAACAGTTCAAATCCGCCCAGGCGAGATTTTTTGCCCAACTGAGTTAGAAGTGTGTTGTACAAAAAAACACTTTTGTTTTTGGCAATAAAAATTGACTGTACGAACACTCAATTCGAATATTAGTCCACGCCTAAGGGCAAATTTTAGGGCAAAAATACGATATTTTACCCCAAAATATGAAAAAAGTTGGTCGATATGATAATGACATATCGACCAACTGGTTTGGTACACCCGACAAGATTCGAACTTGCGACCCTCAGAATCGGAATCTGATACTCTATCCAGCTGAGCTACGGGTGCTCTCAATTTTTTTAATCATAACATTTGCGTAAACTTGTCGCTATATAATACAAGCGCTTAATTACGCCCCCGAAATTCGAGGGCGTAATTATTATAGCACTTTTATCGCTTATTGACAAATGATTTATACAAGTTTCCCGTTCGGCGCGGCGGTTATTTCCTTGCCGACGTTTACTATTTTACTTTTTATTTTTCTTTTGCGGTTTTTCGGGGAAAGTCGTCTTTTTAGTAGATTTGATTATTGCAACGTCCTTATCCGCAACCTTGCCTTTAAACGGTTTATACGTCATTAAATCGGTATAGTCGTCCTTGGGCAGGTTGGGCACATATTCGCTTCCCGAATTGTTGACTACTACGTACACTACCTCGTCGCCCGCTTTGCGCTTAAAAAACATTACGCCGTGTTCGGTATCGACGCCGCAATAGTGCCCGTGCGCAAAGATTTCGCGCTCGTTCGTCCTTACCGCGCCCAGTTTTTTATACCATTTGAGCAAGTCTTTATCGCCCTCGCCCCACGGATAGCAACGTCTGTTGAACGGGTCCTCAAACCCTTCCATACCCACTTCGTCGCCGTAATACACGCACGGCACGCCGGGGAGAGTATACTGCAACGCCGCGGCGAGTTTAACGAGCAATTTAGCTTCGTCCTTGTTCTTTACCGTCGCCGTCGCTTTATCGTCCTTGCTCGCAACGTTTCCGTTGTCGCCCAGCACAGTCATGAGCCGCGCCGTATCGTGATTGTCGAGCACGTTCATCAAGCTGTCAACCGCATGTTTGGGATAATTATTTATCACAAACCCGACCGTATTGTTGAGCCTGTCGCTGTCGCCGCAGCGCACATAGTTGAGTATATCCTCTTTAAACGGATAGTTGGTCACGCTGTCGAGCTTGCCGTCTATCAAAAAACTGCGCCGACTGTTATCGACAATCGCGTTCGACGCGTCCATAAACACTTCGCCGTAAACCACCGCGTCGGGGTTTTCCGTTTTTACGGCGTGCGCGCAATGCGCGATAAACTTATCCGTCAATCGCTCGCACACGTCGAGTCGCCAGCCGCCCAAGCCCATGCGCGTCCAGTACCGAATAATGCCCTCTTGACCCGTTACGAACTCGTCGTACATGGGATTGCCTACGTCGGTATCGGGCATGATGTCTATGTTATATCTGCACTCGTAATCATTGTTCCAATGTCTGAACTTATACCACGAATAGTAAGGCGACTTGACGGACTGATACGCACCCGTGCTATCGTAATTACCGTACTTATTGAAATAGATACTGTCGTCGCCCGTGTGCGAGAACACGCCGTCGAGAATAATTTTAATCCCGCGCTTGTTCGCTTTTTTGATCAAGTCTTTAAGGTCGTCAATCGTGCCGAAATCGCTATCGACGCGCATATAGTTGCCGGGGTCGTATTTATGATTGGAGTGCGCCTCGAATATGGGCGTTAGATAGACGTGCGTCACGCCCAAATTTTTAAGGTATGTAAGTTTTTTGGTAATGCCTTTTAAGTTGCCGCCGAAAAAGTCGGTATTGTCGATTTTTCCGTTTGCGTCGGGCTTATATTCGGGCACGCCGCCCCAGTCCTCGCGGTAGTTTGCATAACTCTTGGTCTTGTTGCGCTCGCCGCCGATAAAGAACCTATCGGGCATAATTTCGTAAATAACGCCGCCGTCCACCGCGGTCGGCTTGTATTCGTCGGACGTGACGGTGAGTTGCCAGTCCGCGCCCTTGCCGAGCAATGCGTTAAGGCTGTCGTCGCTTCCCACTCGGTAAAGCTGTTCTTCGTTTTGGATCTCGAAGTGATAGAAATACAGTCCCGAAGTAGTTACCTTTACCGTAAGCGAGTATGTATATTCGCCGTCCTCTTCCTTTACAAGGTTCATGGCGTAACGCACCGCGTCCTCACCGTCTTTTGTGAGGACGAAGTAAACGTCGGACGGGTTTTGCGGGCGCGTAAACTTAAAAGTCAAGCTGATAGGCTCGCCGACTGTCGACGCGCCTGTCGGCGTTTTGTACTTGTGGCAGTTCGGAAAAAACGATACGGTTTTACTCATAATATAACTCCTTGCGACGCAACGCGTCAATCGTTCTATTAACTATATTCCGATAATCGGCACAAGCGTGCGGAATTATCCGCACGCTCGCACCGTACTCGAATTATTTATTGTTGTTGATTTTAACTTTTTTGAGGTTCCAAATATTCTTGGCGTAATCGTTGATGGAACGGTCGGACGAGAATATGCCCGCCTGCGCGATATTGACAAGCGCCATTTTGTTCCATTTGTTTTTATCGGCATACGTTGCGGTCACGCGCTCCGCCGCCTTTTTGTAATCGTCGAAATCGAGCAAACACATATACGGGTCGGCGACCTGATAGCTTCCGACGATAAGGTAATCGGCAATGTCCGAAAAACTTTCGCCGTCGAACCCGACGCGCAGTCTGTCCACTATGCGGCGGATTTCGTTGTTGTGCGCGTAAATAGTCGAGGAGTTGTACCCCGCGCGCCAAGCGCGTTCGACTTCGTCGGTTTTAAGCCCAAAGATAAAGATATTGTCGTCGCCCACGCGCTCGCCTATTTCGACGTTCGCGCCGTCGAGCGTGCCCAGCGTAATCGCGCCGTTTATCATGAACTTCATGTTGGACGTGCCCGACGCTTCCTTGCCCGCGAGCGAAATTTGTTCGCTGACTTCGGACGCGGGAATAAGGTGTTCCGCCTGCGTGACATTGTAGTTTTCGACGAACATGACGTCCAGTTTCTGTTTGATTTTCGGGTTTTTCTGAATTTCCTTGGACAAGCAGTTGATAAGCTGGATTATGCGCTTGGCGTGCATATAACTGCCCGCCGCTTTCGCGCCGAATATAAACGTTTGCGGCGCGACGTCCTTTTCGGGATTGTCGAGCAATTCGAGGTAGTAATGCACGATTTTGAGCACGTTCAGCAACTGACGCTTATACTCGTGCAACCGCTTAATCTGCGTGTCGAACCGCGATTCGGGATTGAGCACAAAGCCCGTCGTCTTTTTGACGTAATCGGCATAATCCTTTTTATTCGCCTGTTTAATCTTGCCGATTTTTTCGAGCACGGTCTTGTCGCTCGCGTACTTCATAAGTCCCGAAAGGGTTTCGGGCTTGGTGTAGAAATCGGGACCGATAAGCTCGGTGATAAGCTCCGACAGACGCGGGTTGGACTGGATAAGCCAACGTCTGTGCGTAATGCCGTTTGTAACGTTGGTGAACTTGTCGGGGAACACCTCGTTAAATTCGCTGAATATGGTGTCTTTGATTATTTCGCTGTGCAACGCCGACACGCCGTTGACCTTTTGCGATCCTATTACGCAAAGGTTAGCCATTTTTACTTGATTGCCCGAAATAATGCGCATTGCGTCTATCTTACGCCCGTCGAGCTGATGCTCTTCCATAGCCGCGTTATATCTGCGGTTGATTTCGCACACAATCGCATAAATGCGCGGGAGCACGTTGCGGAACGTATTTTCATCCCATTTTTCAAGCGCCTCCGCCATAACGGTGTGGTTGGTGTAATTGACGGTGCGGATAGTGATGTCCCACGCCTCGTCCCACGACAAATCGTGTTCGTCCATCAACAAGCGCATAAGCTCCGGAATAGCGAGAGCGGGGTGCGTGTCGTTGGCGTGGATAACCGCTTTATCGGGCAGGTTTTTGACGTTTTTATACAAACGCAAGTGGTCTTTTATAATACTCTGTAACGACGCGGAAACAAGGAAGTATTCCTGTTCGAGGCGCAACTGTTTGCCCTGACTGTGGTCGTCGGACGGATAAAGCACCTTGGAAATAAGCTCGGCTTCGTTTTCGCGCTGCATTGCTTTTTCGTAATCGCCCTGCGAGAAAGAACGCATATCGAACTGTGTGGACGAAGTCGCCGACCACAACCGCAGTACGCTCACGCCCGCGTTGTCGCCGTAACCGGAAATCATAACGTCGTTGGCAAGCGCGTCCACGCTCGTGCCGTCCACATACCGAACGCGCATTTTGCCGTCCTGCACATACTCCTCGACTCTGCCGCCGAGATTGACGGTGAACCGTTTATCCGAACGCGGCATCATCCAAACTTCGCCGCTCGGCAACCACATATCGGGCAATTCGACTTGCTGATTGTCCACTATGCGCTGACGGAACAAACCGTACTGATAGCGGATAGTAAAGCCCATTGCGGGATAGTTGAGCGTCGCAAGACTGTCCATAAAACAGGAAGCGAGCCGACCCAAACCGCCGTTACCCAAGCCCGCGTCCGATTCGCGCTCGAAAATTTCGTCGAGCGAAAAATTCATTTTTTTCAAGCATTTGTCGAACTGGTCGGTAAGACCGAGGTTGAACAAATTGTTTTTGAGCGAGCGTCCGATAAGGAACTCCATACATAAGTAATAAACCCGCTTATACTTGCCTTCCGCTATACGCGCGTTGTTCTCTTGCTTTTTTTGGAGCAACAAGTCGCGCACAACCAAAGCGACAGCTTTGTAAATCTGGTCTTCGTTCGCGCGTTCGGGCGTGATAGCAAAGTAGCGTGCGAGCTTATCGAGTATAAGTTCCTGCACTTCATTAGTTGTCTTATTCATACATCCTCCGTTGCCTATAAAGAATAATTAAAAATTAGATGTGTGGGTAAAACCCTCAATGAACAATAATCATAGAGCGGGCAAAGTTTTAACCGCGCGCCCGCCGCGCGGAAGTTTGCAACCGCTATGCCGAAAGCACGCGATACAAAACATTGTATTCGAGCGCGGCTTTATCCCAAGAGAAGTCGCAAGCCATGGCGCGTTTTGCGAGCGCGCGCCATTCGGCTTTGTGATAGTAATACATAGACACGGCGCGCGTAATGGTTTTGTCCATAACGTCCGAATCGTATTCTTCGAACATAAAGCCGTTGCCCGTATCGCCTTTGTCGCAATCGATAATGGAGTCTATAAGTCCGCCCGTAGCGCGCACGATAGGCACTGCGCCGAACTTGCAGGCATACATCTGCGTAAGACCGCACGGCTCCGTTCGCGACGGCATGAGGCACATGTCGGCGGCGGCGAGCACTTTTTTAAGCAGGTCTTTATTATAAGTGATGAGCGCGCGCACTCTGCGGCTGTACATGTTTTGGATATAAGTGAAATACCCTTCTATATCGGCGTCGCCCTGTCCGAGCACTATCAACTGTATGTTTGTGTCGAGAATATTGCCCTCGGGACTGCCCTTGTTAATCGACTTACGCAACAGGTCGAAGCCCTTGTGCGGAACCATGTGCGCAATCATGCACAACAGCGGCACGTCGGGGTCTTCGGGAAGCGACAGCATGCGTTGCAACTCGCGCTTGTTTTCCGCCTTTTTTTCGAAGCTGTCGGCGGTGTAATTTACGAACAATGCCTCGGACGTCGCGGGATCGTATTCCTCGGCGATACCGTTGAGTATACCGACTATCTTGGAACGGTTTTCGATAAGTATTCCGTCCAGCCCGCCCGAAAACTCGGGCAAGCGAATTTCGCGCGCATACTGCGGCGACATGGTGGTAATCTTGTCGCAAGTGACGATCGCGCCCTTGACAAGGTTGATATTGCCATTAAATTCGACGATAGGCACATTCTCGTCGGCAATGCCGAAAACATCGCCCGCTATTATGGCGGGATACACGCCCTGATAATTTATGTTGTGGATAGTAAAAACGTTCTTGATGTTTTTGTAGCCCGCGCGCGTCTTGTAATCGAACGCGTAATAAATGGGCACAAGCGCGGTCAAGTGGTCGTTGGACTGCAAAATGTCGGGTTTGAAATCGAGGTGCGGGATAAGCTCCAACGCCGCGCGCGAGAAAAACGCAAACCTTTCCGCGTCGTCGTAATATCCGTAAATCTTGGAACGCTTGAAGTAATATTCGTTATCGACGAAGTAATACACCACGCCGTCGCGCTCCGCTCTGTACAGTCCGCAATACTGATTGCGCCAAGCAAGCCCGACGGTAATATTGCACACAAACGTCATTTCGTTCTTGTATCGCGTTGCGATATCTTCGTACAGCGGCATCATTACGCGCGCGTCCGTCTTTTTGGTCTTGTTAAGCGCACGGGGCAAGCTCGAACAGATTTCGCCGATCCCGCCCGTCGAGGCAAACGGTTCCGCCTCGGTCGTTACGAATAACACATTGTTGATTTTTGCTTTTGCCATTATGTTTCGACTCCTTTAATCCGATACGATTACATTAGCAAATTCTATCGGGCACGGTCGAATATCGACCCTATATCACGGTTTCGTATCGGCAATTTTATGCTATATTAACAAGCTATTTTGCGGACGGTTTTTTAGCCGCGGGCTTCTTTGCCGCAGTCGGCTTCTTGTCCGTAGCGGGCTTTTTAGCGGGCGCACTCTTTTTTTCCGCCGCGGGCTTTTTTTCAGCCGTCGGCTTTTTGGCAGGCGCGGGCGCGGAAGTTTCCGCCGCCTTAACTGCGGGCGCGGGCTGCGCTTTTTGCTCGGGCTTTTTAACTGCGGGCTTATCGGCGTTGGGGCAGTACAACAGTATGCCGCCCATGGGGGGAACGTCTATAATAAGCGAATCGTCCTTGCCGTGGCTCGCTATCTTTTCGGTCTTGTACTTGTTGCCGGACTGGTTCCACTCGTAAATCTGCGTGCGCAGAAGTTCGGTATATTCGCCCTCATGCGCGCCGAAGCGGTAGCCGTTGTGCGGTACGGGCGAGAAGTTGATTATAGCAATCATGCGGTTATCGTCCGAGTCGCGCCGCTCGTAAACAAGTATATTTTGCAGATAGTCGTCCGCGACAAGCCATTCAAAGCCCTTCCAGTCGTAATCTATCTGGTGCATTGCGGGATAGTTTTTGTAAATGCCGTTGAGCGTGGACACGAACTTTTTGAGATCGGCGTGCGCGGGATAGTCGAGCACGCTCCAATCGAGTTCCTTTGCGAAGTTCCACTCGTTGAACTGTCCGAGTTCCGCGCCCATAAACAACAGCTTTTTGCCGGGGTGCGAGAACATGTAAGTAAGGAAGTTGCGCACTCCCGCAAACTTCATGTCGTAATCTCCGGGCATTTTATTTATAAGCGAACCTTTGCCGTAGACCACTTCGTCGTGCGAAATGGGCAGAACAAAGTTTTCCGTAAACGCGTAAATCATGGAGAACGTAACAGTGTTGTGATGGTACTTGCGGAAAACGGGATCGACCTTGATGTAAGACAGCGTGTCGTTCATCCAGCCCATGTTCCACTTAAAGTTGAAGCCCAGTCCGCCCATATCGACGGGGCGCGAAACGCCGCCCCATGCGGTGGACTCCTCGGCAATCATGAGCGCTTTGGGGTACTTTGCGAATATAGCGGTATTCAGGCGGCGCAAAAAGTCTACCGCCTCCAAGTTTTCGTTTCCGCCGTAAATGTTGGGACGCCATTCGTATCTGCCGTAATCGAGGTAGAGCATGCTCGCAACCGCGTCCACACGCAAACCGTCTATGTGGTACATGTCCATCCAATAGAACGCGTTGGAAATAAGGAAGTTGCGTACTTCGTTGCGCCCGTAATCGAAACAGCGCGTTCCCCACTCTTTGTGTTCCATGCGCAACGGGTCGCTGTGTTCGTACAGCGGACCGCCGTCGAATTCGTACAGTCCGTCGCCGTTTTTGGGGAAATGCCCCGGCACCCAGTCGAGAATAACGCCTATGCCGCAAGCGTGCATTTTGTCCACAAGATAAGCAAAGTCCTCCGGCGTGCCGTAACGCGAGGTCGGCGCGAAGTAGCCCGTTACCTGATAGCCCCACGACCCGTCGAACGGATATTCGGCAACGCCCATGAGTTCCAAGTGCGTATAGCCGAGTTCTTTAAGATATTCGCTCATTTCGTCGGCGAACTTACGATAATCAAACGTATTGCCGTCCGCGTAACGCCGCCACGACGCGATGTGCGCTTCGTAAACGCTCATAGGCGCGGAGTATTGGTCGGGCTTGTTCTTTATATAGTCGCCGTCCGTCCATTTAAAATGTTCTATGTCCACGACCTTGGCGTTGGTGCCCTCAAACGTTTCGCGGTGGAACGCGAACGGGTCGCATTTATATATAGGATAAGTAAAACCGTTTTCGATGTAAAATTTATAGTTGTCGTAAAGTTTGACGCCCGACACAGTGGCTTCCCAAATTCCCGCCTCTGTAATCTTGGTCATGCGGTTGGCGTTTACGTCCCAGCCGTTGAAGTCGCCTATTACGGAAATAGACGTAGCGCGAGTGGACCAAACGCGGAACACGGCGGTGCCGCTGTCCTTGTTGAAATGACACCCCAAATACTTGTAGGCGTCATACATATCCCCGTGATGATAAGCGTCAAGCAATTTGATGTCCATTTAAAATCTCCCTCATACCGTTATTAGGTTTTATCACCATTACGATTATACATCATTTTATCGGAAATATCAAGCCTTTTCCGAATATTATTTTATATTGCCTCGGCGGGAAAAACGTCGAATTTTAACGCCTTAAACCGCGCGTCGGCAACAAAAAATCCCCATAGCTTTGGGGATTTTTTCATTATATAATGTATAGGCTCGGGCGGTTATTCCTGCGACGGTTGCGCGTCCGAGGGCAAGCCGTCCGCGGGCATGTTTTCCGCAGGCTCCGCGTTTTCCGCGCCGTCCGCGCGCTCCGTCGAATCGAATACTTCGACTTTTTCGGCAGCGTCGCTCGGCGCGGCAGAATATCGCTGTGCGTACATTGCTATCTGCCGACGGAAATTGCCGGAAGCGAACACGGTCATGCCGACGGCGAGCACAATGGCGAGTTCGGGAACAAGGTACATGGACTGATAAACGAGCGAATAAAAATATTCGTTGGCAAGCAACGGCATGCCGTACTGGTCGGCAAAGACCTCGGCGTACATGCCGAACGCATACACGCCCGAAAAATAGTGACATATAAAACGGAAAAGGCACGCTATGCACGCGCCCAGCGCGAACTGCGCGCGCATATTGTTTTTGAACAGTCCGAAGTCGCGAATACAGCCCGTAAGCCCTATCGCCGCGAACGCCACGGCATAATCGAGCGCGAACTGCGCGGGGTGGATAATCCACGGATCCTGTATCGCCTGCAAAACTCCGTATATCAAGCCGACGAGCACGCCCCTGCGACTGCCGAACATGAACGCAAACAGCATAAGCGGAAGCATGGACGCGAAAGTAATGCTCCCGCCCATGGGCATTTTAAACAGTCGCACATACGACAGCGCAAAGCTCAACGCCACGCACACGGCGGCGAAAGTGACCGTTTTTGTATCGAACAGGCGTTTGCCCCTGTCGGCGAAAAACGCGAGCGCGATTATTCCCGCTGTGACGAACGCCGCGCTTATGTACAGCCCGATATTGCTCGACGCGTCGCCCGCCTTGCCGCTTACATAGTATGCTATCATGCACGCAAGCACGCAAATAAGCGCCGCGCCGCACACCGACGCGCAAACTATTTTGACTACCGTGTTAGGCTTGAAGAACAACGACGTCGCGCTTGCCACAACCGCGATTGCGAGCACGAGCAAAGGATAAAACAGTATGGGTACGATCGCGTCGCCTTCGACGAAATAACAGGACGAAAACGCTATAATAAAACACATCGCCACGAACAGCGCGCTCACTATCCACGCGCCGTTTACTATGCGCGTCGCCTTGTCTATATCCGTTCCGCCGTCCGCGGCTTTAACCGCGCGCCTGCCAAGCACTGCGATATAGACCTTTGTGATGACGAACGCAACGACGAGCGCGATTGTAATCCACAGCGCGACGGTGCGGCAAATGTTGGTAGCTCCGTCGAAATCGGCGAAGTAGTTTTTGATGTCGTCTAACATAATAATGTACCTCCGATGGGCGTAATACAAGCCGTAAGGCACGGACGCAAAAACTATCGCCGCTCGAATTTTGGCAAAGCGCAAGCCGCCGAGTAGCGACTGTAAGCAAGACAAAACCGCGCAAAATAATATACGTCCGCACCTGTTTAGCCGCGAACGCATAAGAAAAAACCGAAGTATATGACGGCTCCCTACGCGAGTGCTAACTCACAGGTTCAAAGGGACCGTGCAATAACATGCAACATCTCAGCGGACTTTAAGCCGCGCCCCTGCATCTACTTTATCATTATAACGCATTTGTCGAAAAATATCAATCGTTTAAAAGGGTGTGAGCCGAAATATTTTTTATAGTTAGTGATTGATATAGTATTTACTTTTCTGCGGCGGGTCGCCTTGATTCCTCGGCGTTGCTCGGAATGATGGGTATATAAGCATTTCTATTCAATATACTCTAATCAAGTTTTGCTTTACGCAAAACTTCCGTAACTATTATCTTTTATCTCTTATTTATTATCTAAATTTCCCCCATCATTTCGACCGAAGTGAGCGTAAGCGAGCGGAGCGGAGAAATCAAGGCGAACCGCCGCAAAGAAGTAGAGCAACTACCACCCGTTCAACAAAACGCAATTCAATTATTCGGGAGAAACCTCTTATTATTATGTCAGTAAACTCACAACGGGAATCAAGCTATGCTTGTTAAACTTTCCTTTTGAGCGACGACAGGTTTTTAATCGGTACGAAGCGGTCGCGGTTGCGGTTGAGCACTTCTTCCGCCAAATTTTTATACGCTATGCCGCCCGCCGACGTCGGGTCGAACTGACTGATAGGCATGCCGAACGACGGCGCTTCGGCAAGCCGCACGCTTCGCGGTATGCGGGTAGCAAACGCTTTTTTGCCGAAGTAGTGCGTTATTTCCTCCGCAACGGAGTTGACGAGGTTGGTGCGAGCGTTGAACATTGTTACCACAACGCCCTCTATTTCTAGCGACGGGTTGAGTATCTTTTTTGCGAGCTTAATGGTATTCATGAGCTGGCTCAACCCTTCGAGCGCAAAATATTCGCCCTGCATGGGGATTAGTATGCTGTCCGCGGCGGTAAGCGCGTTGAGCGTGAGCAAGCCGATAAAGGGCGGACAGTCTATAAATATATAGTCGTAATTATCCTTGATGGGCGCGATCGCGCGTTTGAGCGAGCTTTCGCGCCTGTCGAGGCTGACAAGCTCGGCTTCCGCGCCCGCCAAATCGATATTGGACGGGATAATGTCCAGTCCGTCCACGCCCGTCGGCAGTATTGCGGCTTCGGCGGCGCAATCGCCTATTATGAGGCTGTACACCGAATTTTTGACCTTGTGTTTTTCCACGCCCAGACCGCTCGACGCATTACCTTGCGGGTCGTTGTCGATAATCAAAACGCGCTTGCCGAACGCGGCGAAGTACGCCGCGAGGTTTACGCAAGTCGTGGTCTTGCCCACGCCGCCTTTTTGGTTTGCAATCGCTATGGTTTTTGCCATTTTTATCTTTCGTCCTTTATCGTATTTTCGGGGTTAGCCGTTAAGTCGTTTTCGCTCGCGTCGTCCGCGTCCGCGTATTCGAGCGGTATGCCGTAAAACCGTTCGTACATCGCCGCCGCCGAATCGAACGCGCGTTTTGCCAAATCCGCTTTTCTGTCGCGCGGGGGCAACGACTTGTCCGCGTAAATGGGTTCGCCTATTTTTATAACCGCCTTGGGCAAGTGCAAAAGTTTGCGCAAGCCCTTGGGCTGTTTAAAGCAGTAGAACATAGGCACGACGGGAATATCCAGTTTGTCCGCGTAATAGAACGCGCCTTCCTTGTACGGACGCGGCTTGCGGTAGCCTATCCACATGCTTTTTTCGGGGTAAAAATGTATAGCCGCTTTGCGCGCCGCGACGTAGTCGAGCATGTCGTTGAACGATCGCGTGCCTTTAAGGTTGACGGGCAACGGCAATTCCGTCGCCGACCGCAGTATCGCGCCGCCGACGGTGTACTTGCAGTTGTGCGGCGCAACCACTATATATTGCTTTTTGCCGCCCATGGCTCGGCGCGTAAGCACCGCGTCGAGGTACCCTACATGATTGGAAGTCGTTATGCACGCGCCTATCTTTTTGAGTTTTTTTCGGTCCTTGACCCGCCAAACCCCAAAGACCACGCCCGCGCCGACATAGCCTATCAGCTTGAAAACGGTGCTCCAAAACGCGTGAAGTATGTACCAAAACGGATTTTTAACGTGCTTATAGACATAAGTGCCGTCCGTCTTTGCGCTGTTTTTCGTGTCGAACGGCGCGCCGTCCGTATCGAACATTCGCCGCTTTTCCAGCTCTTGCAGGTACAGCGAGTACACGCGCTCGGTCATTTTGCCGTCCTTGGCGATCTCGGCGACGACCGTATCGTAAACGTCGCGCGGGATTTCGTCCTTTTCGGCAAGCTCGCCGAAAAACCGCAGATACGCCTTGGTGTTCATCTTTTAACAACGCCGTCCGTGCTGTCGCCGTCGTCCGCCGTAATCCCGATATTCGGCGTAACGTCCTCGCTTGTTTTTTCCGCGTCGGGTTGCGCGCCGCCGTCCGCCGCACTACCTGCCAAACAGTCGTTCGCGTCGCGGTCGTCATCCGCGTCGCACAGTATTCCGCGCGCCTCGTAAGCTAACTTTTGGTTGACCGCCTCGGCATTGATAATATCCGCGACCGCTGTCGCGCCGTTGCCGTCGGCTATAAGCTCGTCGATATTGTCCTCGTACTCCATCAACTCGGATTTGTCTTTGATAAACGCGCGTATGCGCTTGACGGCGTAGCGCTTGGTAAAAGTCGTTTCGCCGCAACCGTGTTCTTTTATAAAGACTTTGACCGTGCCCGCTTCTATAACGTGCGGGCAGTAGTTGATCATAACGGGCGTGTGCATATACAGGCTGTCGAGCACCGCGTTGGGTCCGCCCTTGGTCAAAAACACGTCCGCCGCGCCGTACAGCTCGTAAGCGTTTGTCATAAACTCATACGCCTTAAACGTCATGGACGGCGCGACTTTCAGTCGGCTCGTGCCGTTTTCTATGGCTTGGAATTTTTTGTAACGCTTTTTGTTGTTGCCCGCAATCACGCACAGCGTAATGGGCAAGCCGCTCTTGATCAGGGCTTTGGCAAACTTGGGACCTCTGCCTAACATATACCCGCCGTCTGCTATAACCACGGTGAATTTATCCTGCGGCAAGCCGAACTTGTCGCGCAACTGTTCGCGGGTGAGCGTGTTTTTTTCCACGCACTGCCTGACGCACGGCGTGACCATGCGCAGGTTTTCGGGTTTAAACTTATACTTTTGCGCTTTGGCGAGCGCGAGCGGGTTATTGACGATAAACAGACCGTCGCGCTTATCCCAAAATGTGTGCAACGTCGGGTCGGGATTATAGTTGATAACAACGACGTCGGGGTCGATACGGCGTTTGTATTCGACCGCCAAAAGATTGGTAAAGTAATGATTGCTGATAATCACGTTGGGCTTGCGCATTTGCAACGCTTTAAGCCCTTGCTTGAACGACTTGACAGCCATTTGGCGGTGGAAAAACCGCATGACCTTTTGTCCGCCGAGCAACGATATTATAGGGAAAATAAATCTGCCGAAGTACGGGATTTTATTGGTGTTTTGCACTTGCTTGATAACAAACTTATTCATTCCGACAAGATTTTTAAAGCCGTCCTCCGTAAGGATATAGCTTTTTTGTATATCGTAAACGTCGCCGTACTTTTCGCAAAGCGCGTCGTATATACTGTCCATCGAGGAGATGTGACCGAACCCCGATTCGACATAAGTCAGAAGAATTTTTTGTTTCATATTATACCGATAGTATTTCCATACAAGCTATATAGTAAACTTGTTTTTGCCTTTGTTAAGCGTGATTGCGCGCCGCTCGACGTTGCGCCCTATGAGTTCGGGACAAACGACAAGCTCCGCTTTGCCGTCCGTGCGGTTGTCGATAACGATGTCTATGCGCGAGGGCGAGTATTTGTAGCGCACCTCGAACTCCCCGCTCGCAAGCCGCAGACGGGTTTGGAAGTCCTTGACCGCCGAGAAGTCAGGCGTGACCGTTATCTTGCTCGCGCCGTCCTTTACTTCTATACCGCCGAAAATCTGCACAGCCTCGAATATAACCGCCGACTGATAGCTTTGACAGCCCGTGCCGAACCCGTTAAAGTCCTCGCCGAGCGTGGTGCTTTCCGAATCCGCCGCAAGCGCATATCTGCTGTCGAACCGCTTGCGCGCAAGGTCGCGCCGACCGAGCACGGCAAGCGCCTGAATAACCGCCCACTCGGTGTACGGCGACGCGTTGGTCACCGCCGAGAGTACGCGCGCGACTTCCGCCGTGCGCTCGCTCGGAACAAGCCCCGCAAGCGCGATAAACGCGTTGGCGCGGTCGTCGTAACTTCCGCCCGTCGAGGTGTAACCCAAACCGTCCCACGTACTTTCTATAAAGTCCGCAATGTTGTCCATACGGTCGTCAAACGTCTCGTCGTAGTCGTGTTCGCCCAGCTCCGCGCCCAAGCCTTTAACAAACTTGCACGCCGAATAATACAGCGCGTTTTCGATAAGCGTTTCGTCGGCGTTGTAAAGATTATCGTACCACCGCCGCGTTCCGTCGCGCAACGCTACGCCGTGCTCGGTCATTTCCCAGAGCATCAAATACTCGCACAACCGTTCGAACTCGGCGCGGAACAACGCTTTATCTTGGGTAAAGTTTTTGTACTGAGCAAACAGTCCGTACTCGCCCAGCGCGACAAGCCCGTGCGACGGTATGTCCACGGGAATATTCCCCGGCACGCACGAATACAAAACACTGTCGCCGTCCGCATACGCGATAACGTCGTCGATTATCTTTTTTACAAGCGGCGCGGCGTCCGCATACGCAAGGTACAGCGCGCGCGCGGCAATCGACGCGTCGCCCAGCCACATGGCGCGGTCGCGCTCGGGTGAATCGACCACGGTCGATCCCATACTGCAATACAGCGTGTTTAACGCCTTGCCGAACAGCGCGTTCAGCTTGTCGTCCGCCTCGAACTCGCAGGTAGGCGCGGTGTTGTACCCGATTTCGCGGTAACCGAGCTTCATGACCTTGACGGTGCGCGGCATGGAGAATATAAGGCTGTTGCCCGTCATGGGCATCATACCTTCGTAAATATTGAGCGTCGGTTTTGTTATATACGTCACGGAGTGCGCGCGATACGCGCTGTTTTCGTCGCCGAAACAGCCCATACACTCGGTGCGGTCGGTCGTAATAGTTATTTTTTCCTGACCGTTGCCCGTTACTTCCATATACGGCGTAACGCGCATTTCGCGCGGCAGGTTGACTATATACGTGTCGCCGTCGAACTGATCGGTTGACTTTTTAGCCTTGACAAAAACGGGTTGAGCCGAAAACTTGAACATGGGCACGGGTCGCGGCACAAGCGCGCCTATGACCGAGTCGGGATAAACGTCCAGCTCCGTCGCGGGAGTAAACTGCGAAAAATTGAACGTGGGGTTGAGCACGTTTTGAATAGGACCTTCGAGCGACGCGTCGTAATTGACGTCGTAACCCGCATAGCAACAGTTGGTAGTGCGCGGCGCTTTGAACGCGGGGTTTTCGTAAACGGTAAAACTGCTGTCGCTGTATATATTAAGGTCGTTGCACTCGAATATGAATCCCGCGCGCTCGGCGCAAACAAGGTCGCGCCCTTCGTTGCCGAAGTACGAGCAATGCACGACAATTACGTTGTCGCCCTTGACAAGATACTTGCCTATATCGAATTCATCGTAATACGCGCTTTTGGCGGTGCGGTTAAGTCCGCCCTCCCACACGACGGCGTTGCCATTGACAAACATATAATAATGCGTTTCGCACGCCGCGCGGCACACCGCGCGCGACGGCGGACGATCCTGCCCGAACGAAAAAGTGCGGCGCAAAATTATATTGCTGTTCTTTTTGGTAGCGTCAGCCGCCCAAATCCATTTGGATTTACCGAACAACACGCTCGGTTCTTCATTTTTTTCCATAAACTCCTACCCCGTAAAACCCGATTGACGAATTTTTATCGAAAGTTTGTTGCTTAATGCGCGCGCCGAGCAAACCCGACGTGTCGCGTCCTACCGCGCAAAACCGCCACAGCGGGCTTATCCGCCGCGACTTATACGCTATTCAGTTTACCACAACGGTATTTATTTTGCAACCCTTTCTGCCAAAAATTACCCGATAACGGCAAAATTATAATCAACCGAGCACAGCTTGTACCTTTCTGCGGCGGTTCGCCTGGATCCCTCGGCGTTGCTCGGGATGATGAGTATATAAGCATTTCTTTTCTATATATTAAAATCAAGTTTTGCGCAGAGCAAAACTTCCGTAACTATTATCTTTTATCTCTTATTTATTATCTAAATTTCCCCCATCATTTCGACCGAAGTGAGCGTCAGCGAGCGGAGCGGAGAAATCCAGGCGTAGCCGCACAATAAATTAATACTTCACCACTCTGCGGCGGTTCGCCTTTTAGAATATAATTGAACCGTATTGACTATAATTCCATTATATTGACTGTCGGTCAATTAGTCGCGACTTATTATAGCCTACAATGTAATTATGCAATTTAATGATTTCGGCGTTAATTTATCAAAAATAAGGAGTAAGCTCGGTTTGTCCGCTTATGAGTTGAGCTTGCGTATCGATAAAGACGCGAGCTATATTCATAAAGTCGAAAGCGGTAAAATAAATATCAGTTTAAAAACCATGCTCGACATCTGCGACGCACTAAACATAGAGCCTATTGAATTATTTAAATCCGAATAATTACAGTACAAAAAACCGTCGGTATTGCCGACGGCTTTTACTTTAATTTTCCGTTTGATTTTCGTCGTTGAGGCTAAACAAGTCTGCACTTTGAGCGGCGATTTTGTCGTCCGTTGTTTCTGCTCGTTCGTCCGTCGGCGCGTCCGCCGCCGCTCCGTTCTTTTTGCGCCGAGCGCGCACGCCCTCCGCTATGCAAAACGCCAAAGTGCGCGCGCCGAGCGCCGCCGACAGGCACAACAGCGAGTACGAAAACGCCGCGCCGCGCGATATGAACTGCGACATGACCGCCGCCGCGACAAACGTTATTACGCCCGCGCCCAACATGAACATGCCGACAATTTTGCACGCGCCGCCGAAGCCTATTGACTTTGTGCCGTGAAGCGCGACCGATTTTTCTGTGCGCGCCAACCACACCGTAACGGACAGCATTACGGAACAGACCGCAAACGCAATAAGCGTCCACGGCAACGACGTGAATATGTTTATAACATACACGTATGCGTTGATCGACGTCGCCGAGTCGAACACGGCGCGCATCAGCCTGTCCACGTTATTGCGCGCCTGCGCCGTCGGCATTTCGCCGTTTACGGCAATGCCGTTAGCCTCGGCAAACGTTCCGTCGATCTGAACGGACACGCCGTCCGACGTGACGAACGACGCCGCCAACTGATTTTCGAAAACTATCAAAAATGATTTCGGCTTTTTTTCGTCGGTCTTTTTTTGATAGTAAGTGCGCACCGTCGGCGCGTTGCCGTAACGCTCGAAGTTGCTCATACTCGGATAGTAGCGTTTTACATACAGTTCGTACAGTAAATTGTTATATTCGGCTTGTGATATTTTGTCCGAGTTTACTTGCTCTTTGAGTTGCGCGAACTCCGCTTTCGCCTGCTCGCTCGCACTCTCCGTATCGAAATACTGCTCGTAACTCTCCGCGCGTGCCGCGACGTCTATTGCTTTGCCGCTGTACTCGATGCCGAACGCATAGTTTTTCCGCTGCTCCTCGTCCAGCGCAAGCCACGCCGCATAGTCTATGCGCGCGCCGCTTTTGTCGGTGCAAAACGCAATAAAGTCGTCGTAAGTGGTGCGCACGGGTCGGGTGTCTATTATAAGCGCGTATCCGTCGCCGTCGGTCAGTTTTTCCACCTGCTTATTCGCCGACATTTTATTGCCGCCTATCGAAAACTCCACGCCGTTGCCGTCGCTCGCAAACACCGAATACGCGAACTCGCGGAACTCCGTCGCCGCGGCGTAATGCTTGCCGAACGAACTGACATACCCCGTCAACAGTCCGCCGAACAACAGCACAAGCGCGATAAGCACGCACGCCAACGCGTTGAGCATGCGCCGTTCCGCCGCTTGCTTTGCGTACCTGTCCGAAAAGAACGATAGAAAAAAGAATTTGAGCCAATTAACCATTTACATTGTTATCCGTATTCGAATTTTACCGCTTTCGCGGCACAAAACGCGTAAGGGAACGACGTTTGCGTCGCTCCCTTTTTGCGCGAGTGTCTATGTCAATTATAGCAGATATGTTTAAGCCATGTCAAGCCGCCGCCTTTATAGGGGCATAGCCGCACGCCTAATTATATCCGCCGTCGAGATAACATCAAGCGAGCTTGCCGAGGAGCTGTAAGCCGGCTACCGAGTAACCGTCGCTTGCGCTCGACGAAATTTTAAGCTCGAACTCTATCAGTGCGTTCGCCGACATATCCGTCGTGTCAAAGTCGAACTCGACGATTGCGTGACCTGCGGAAGTTCCGCCCATGGCGACCGTCTTGCTCGCATACACGTTATTGCCTATGCACAGCGTGAACGTAACGTCGGCTTGGTTGCCCCACCACTTGCCCGCGTACACGCGGAGTTTGGTAACGTCCTTGCGCACCTTAACGTGGCTGACCGTTTCGGACATGATTATAGGCGCCCAGCTTTCGTACTCTTCCTGACCTTTCAAGCCCTTGATCAAGTAGCCGCCGCCGCTCGTGATTGCACCGTAAGTCGTGTTTTCGGGGCGTGCGGTAGTCGTGCCGCTCAACGTCCAATACTTACTGCCGCTCAACAGCGAGTGCGGGTCTACCGTGTCGATTTCCGTATCCCATTCCGAAATCCAACGTTCGTAAGCGAGAACCTTGTTCATGCCGACAAGCGCGTTGAGATTGACGTCCTGCGTGTTTTCCGCAATGTCGCAAGCGACGCGGACGGTCTTGTACGCAATGTTTACAACCGCGCCGTCCGCAGTCACCGTAACCGACGTATCCGCGCAATACGGCGAAGTCACCTTGTAAGCCAACGTAACAATTTCGCTTACGGGCTTACCGTCGCTCTCGAAAGTAAGCGCGCCGTTAGCCGCCGTAGTCGCAATGTACGTCAAGCTGTTTGCGATGTTGGTAAACGTGAACTTTTTGCCGACGGGTATAACCGTGGGATTGCCTTGTTCGTCGATAGCGGAAACGGTTATCTTGCTTGTCGCAACGCCCGTCGTCGCCATAAATTCCGCAGTGACGGTCGAACGACCCACAACGCCCGTAAACTTATACGTACCGCTGACAATAGCGTCCGACACGTCCTTGCCGTTGACGGTAAGCGACTTAATCTTGTAGCCCGTCGCAGGCGTGAGCGTGAGCGTAATTTCGTCCTTTGCGAGCGGATTATAGCTTGTTTTGTCCGTCGTGACCGTGCCGTTTTTGATATCGGCGTCGATAACGACCGTGCCCGCAAGATAGTTCGCCGTGTTGTCGTCTATCATAACGCGGCTGGTCTTGCCTGCAAAACCGCCCTCCCAAGTGCGCATTTTAACGAGGCACGTCGCGGTCGCCGCATTCTCGCCGAGCGCGGAGGTAAGGTCGAACGTCCGTTCAAACACGCCGTCGATAAACAGGTGGACGGTTGCGCCGCTCTTGACTATCGTGACGTTAAGCCCGTCGCCGAACAGCATGGCGCGTTCCTCCGTGTTAAACTGCCTGTTGTTGTTCAACATGTTAGCCCAGCCGTATATCGAATTATACGTACCATCGTACTCGCCGCCGTTGTTGTTTATTGTATCGGTGCCGCCGCAACTTTGCACAAACGCTTCGTTGCCCTTTTGCATTGCGCCGAACGACACGAACTTTTTGGATTCGGGGAAGTACAAAATTATTTCCCGCCGACTTTCAGACGCGCCCGTATTGCACCTGTAATCCACCGACGCAGTAAAGTCGGTTTTTGTGCCCAAGCCGAGCACGCCCCAGCCTGTACAGCTTACGTCGCCTTTGTCGATGTCGGACAAGTTCCACATGCCGGCTTCGACCGTCGCGGCGAACTTGGGTTTTGCGAACTTGGCGACTATGACGAGTTTGTTGGAACAGCAGTTTTCAATCGTGATTGCGCCGTTCGCGTATGCCGACACGTATTCTTTGCCGTTGACGGTAAACGTCATGAGCGTCGCGCTCGCGTCCTGAACAGTGGGCGTTATATTGAGTTTGACGGTTCCTCCCACTTTCGGCGTGCCTTCGAGTTCCACCTTGCAACCCGAAATAACGCTGTCTTCCGAAATTGTTACGTCGTTGCTGACCTGATCGCTAAACGTAAACGCATACGCCTGCTTGCCCAAGCCCTTGCCGTGATACTGGTGGTAGCCGACGTTAGCCGTAATATCCTCGTAGCCCTCCGGCAACAGGAACTCCGCAACGGGCTTGCCGTCCACGGTGACGGTTACGCCGCGACCTATGCGCATGACGCCGAGTTTAATGCCCTCGCCGTGATACTTGGCTATTTCCGCATCCGTAAGTCTGTATACATCGCTCCAAGACGAACCCGCAATCGCAGTGCTTTCGTTCAGCGGAGAGAACGATATGCCGTGATAATTGAGCGACGGTTGCAAAGATTTTCCGTTGGAGAATAAAATGTCGTAACCTTTGCGCTGGGTGTACTCGTCCGCGCTTGTACTTGACGCGGTTGCTGCAAGCTGGGCGTTGTATTTGAGTTCGGTTTCCATAAAGAAGTCGCCGAACTTGCTTTCGGACGCAATAAAGCACCTGCCCGCGTTGGCGTAAATTACGGGCGACGCGACGTTCTGCTCGGTCAATTCCCACGCGGCGTTCGGTCCGAACATTTTGAAATCGAGCGTGACGCTTTCGTCCTTGCCGAAATTGACAATTTTAGTGCCGTAACCCGCGATTATTATTTCGTACTCGCCCGCTATCATGTCGTCGATTTGGATAACGCCTTTGTCGATCGTCGCAGTGTAATCCTTAATGCCTTTGAGCGTGACTTGCACGCCGTCGAGGTCGGTGTAATCGCCGAACTTGTAGCCGCGAATATTAAGGCTCAATTTTTGCGGCTCGTTCTTGACCGTTTCGAACCGCAAGTCGGCTCTGCCGAGCATTGTGAAAGTATAACCGTCGCCGCTCTTTGCAAGCTCTTCGCCGTTGAGGTACACTTTTAACAGATAGTTTTCGGCGGGAGTAGCGTTAAAGCTGACCGTACTGCCTATTGCGTATTTGCCCTGCAATCCGCTCAACGTGACGGCGGTTTTGTCGTACACCGCGGTCACATTGACGGCGGGCAAGCGCGCGGGATCGGTCGTGCCCTGTACTATAACGCCGCCGTAAGCCGCGGTGGGATATTCGCCCGACACGCCCTCCTGCCCCGACAGAGTGATAGCCGTGAGCGCCGCGCCGTCGGCAAACGTCGAAACGCTTACTTTATTTATAAGATTGGTCCAGTTGCCTTGCGCATTGAGGTATGCGACCGAAACTTCCGACCCGTCGCGTATAAAAGCCAAATACATGCCGTTCAGCTTATCCATAAGCTCTTTGGCGGCGCCTGTTATGCTTGCCGAGACGTCGCGTTCTTTGCCGTTATCCTTCCAAATAAGTTTGACGTTGTAGCCGCCTTCCCAGTTCATTATTTGGAAGCGAACCCATTCCCCGCCGCAATACAACCATTGCTCGGTCACGTATCTGTTGGCGGTGGATATTTTAAGCGCGTTGTCCGCAAGCCCCAAAAATGTTTTATACACAAACCGATCGGACGCGATAGGATCTTGTTCCTTTGTGTACAGCTCTTTGCTTCCGCCCGACAACACAACGTCGTTGAGATACAGAGTGCGATTTGCGCCGTACATGGTATCGTCAATATCGAAATCGACGGTTATCGACGATTCGAGATTTGCATTGACGCTTGCGGCGGCGTATCCGCCCGTAACGGACATGACGCTTACTTGATATTCGCCGATAGGCGCTTCTATGGAGTACGCGCCCGTTGTTTCGTCGATAGTCGAAGTGTATGTGTTTGTTCCGTCAAACGCGCGCACTTCCGCGTCATCGTAGAACGCGCTGTCCGTGCCCGTGTACGTAACCGCGCCGCTTATCGTGCCTTTTTGCGACGGCGTGGTTTCAAACTCGGCTACGATATTGACGTCTGCTGTAACCGTAGGCAGGGTTATCATGCCGTTTACAAGGTCGTTTTTGCGCTCTACGCCGTTTATTTTAAGGCTTTTTAAGCGACTGCCCGCTTTTGCTTCCGCTTTGAGCGTGAGGTTGTTTTTATCCACCGCATAGTTATAGCCGCGGTACTCGCCCACCGTGCCGTCGCCCGTGCACGTAACGTTGATGTCGTGCGAAACAAGCCCGTTCGCGTTGAAGTGATAGTTGGTCGGCGGCGTCCACCCGTCGCCGTCGAGCTGTTCCAAAACGGTGTTGTACCAATATCTGTCAACGTTGAGCTTTGTGCCGGAGTATGAGTACGACGATATAAGCACGGGGTTGACGTAAAATTCTTCGGGGCGTTCGCCGTCTTCCAAAACGCCGAGCCACACCAAATATTCGTAAGGCATAAACAGTTCGAGCGTATAGCCGTAACAGCTTTCCTCATTGACCTCTCCGCCTTTGGTCGTGGATACAAGCGTTGCCATAATGTCGGTAGTGGTGTGGAAAGGCACCCATCCGCCTTTGACGCGGCGTTTGAACGTCAGCGTGCCGTCCGCCTCCATGTCCACTTCGAACGCAGTATCGGAATCTTGACTTTTAGTGCCCTGCGTTGCGAGGTACATTTCTATGCCGCTGTTAAAATACGACGCGCGCTCGTGGTTGACATAAATACGCCCGCTTTCCGTAACGTCGAAGCCCATGTATACGCCCTGCTCGCCGAAATAAGAGGTCATGCGCATGGTCGCCGTTTCGGTGCCGTTTTCTTTGCGTATTTCCATCCACCGCGTATTTTTGTACGCGTCGTCGTCGAGCTTGCCGTCGAGCGTAATATTCTCGTCCACGGGGTGCGTCGATGCGGGCGGGAACGTATAGTTGGGTAAATATTTTTTGGGGGCGGGTTGAACATTGTCGTTGCACGCGACCAACGCCGCGCCCGCGCCGATTGCGCCCAAAGCGCAAATAACCGCTAATGCTTTTTTCTGTTTTTTCATGTTATTTGCCCTCCGCCAAACCGAGTATACGGATTTCGGAAATCCCTACTTGCGATTGATCTTTTTCCACGGGCACGGTCACGCGCACGCGCGTTACTTCCGTTTGCGCGAACTCCGCAAATATAGCCGCGCCCGGCTGAACGTACTCTATTTCGCCCGAGTAGTCGTTACACGCATACAACTCATCCATGAGTTTGAGATTCATTGTGTAGGTCTTGCCGTCGGCGGTGTCGAGGTAGACGGTAGCCGTCTTGAACACGCTGTCCTCGAACTTCGATTCGTACAGCATGACCGCGCGGATTTTGCGCGGCGACGCAAAGTCAAACGCAATGGTCGTTGTTTTTGTGAGTATTGTTTCGTTTACGTATTTGACATGGAAGTCGGTATCGGTTTTGCACACCGACAGCAGTTCGTCAAACAGATACTTGGCGTTGTCTTTTTCCAAGCCCGTAATCGCCGCTTCGGTCGCTATGTTTTGGTACTCGCCGAACGGCAACGGTTGAACGTTCCACGTCGGACCGTTGGCATACATAACGTCAATCTGTTTGCCGTTGATGTCCTCTATCGTTACCCATTCTATTTCGTCCACGGCGGGGTTACGCGCCGCGCCCGCGGTAACAAAGTCGTCGTGACGGTGATAAATAACGTACATTTGATCGTTAGCCGTTATAAAGGAGTGGTGCCCCGATCCCGAAACTTCGTTACTGCCCTGCGCCAGCGACGACAATAATAAGCCGTTTTCCTCCTCGCGCAGTTTGCGAAACGGTCCGAGCGGGCTATCCGCCACGGCTTGCGCCACGGCGTAATCACTCTTTTCGTAAGAGTTAATCGAAAACGTAAGATAATACTTGCCGTTATGCTTGGTCATAACGGGGCCTTCGTTAATGGTGTTGTTAAGCGCTTCGTAAGTAACGTAACCGTCCGCGGGGATTGTCGAGTTTTCTTTGTACGCTTTAAAATCCTCCACAGTCCAGAACCGCGTAGCGGTAACAAGCTGCGCCGTCTCCCACTTGGGTTTGAGCCAGTTTTCCATTTCCACGACGGTAATAAAGTTTAAGCCTATGTTATCCACATAATACAGGTACTTTTTGCCGTCATCGTCCACAAATGCGTGCGGGTCTATCGCGCCGGGGTACTTGCGCCCTTTGCCCGTTTGCGTCGTCGAAAATTCGTAATGCTTTTCGGGATTAAGGAACAAATACTTCGCCATCGGTTCGTTGTAATACGATTCGTCGTATACATGAACGTTCTCCTCGCCGCAGCTTTCGGGGTCGAGGAAGTTGACTACGTCATACGGTCCGTAAGGGTTTTCGGACACAGCCGCCATGAGCAACATATCCATAGTGGACGAGTTGCGCGGCGACGCCGAAAAGTGCATGTAATAAAGTTCGGTATCGGGGTCGTACACGACTTCGGGCGCCCAAATATCTTCCCAAACTATTTCGAGGAGTTCGGAATCCGCCGACCACGCATTGAGTGTGGGACCCACTTCTTCCCACGTGACCAGGTCCTTGGAGCGCGACGTGGAAAAATATCCGTTAGTCGTAAAAATGTAGTAGTAGCCGTCGCGCGTCGTGTTGTCCAAAACATAGGGGTCCGCCGCGCCGTTATTCTTTTTGTCGTTGCGGTAAAACAGGTCGGTGGAAAACTCCATTTTCCCCGTCGCCGCGTCCACCCTGTCGCCTTGATAAAAAGCGAACGCGGGGGCTGCCGCTTCGTTGCCGCAACCGACAAATGCCATTGCGGAAATTGCCGCGAGCGTAACTGCGGCTATCTTATTCATTTTCCTCATATATCAGGCCTCCTGAACCGATATTTGATTTTGTTGGCGCCGCGCGGTTGCGGCAAGACGCTTATAAACCGGTTACATATAAGCGAATTGCCGCCGCCGAACGGGAATGTTTGCTGTTGAGCGTTGTCTGCCGTGAATTCTTGCCTATTGTTGCAGCGACCGAAAAATTACTCTTTTTCGCCGCCCATTGCCACGCCTTCGATAAAGTATTTTTGCATGATGATATACAGGATTATAAGCGGCAACATGCCCATAACCGCCGCCGCGCAGTGGATATTGGAATCGCCTTTATTGTTGAACAGCGTCGTAATTTCGCCGAGGTACAGCGACAGAGTTACAAACTTCGGTTCGCCGCTCAAATACAGCAAAGCCGTCATGTAGTTGTTGTAGCCGCCGACAAAGCCGAATATAAACTGCGCTATAAATGCGGGCTTCGCAAGCGGGAACATGATTTTAAAGAATATGCCCCAAAAGCCCAGACCGTCCATTTTCGCCGCTTCCAGCAAGCCGTCGGATATGCCGTCCATGTACATGCGCAGGAAGAACATTGTGCCTATTCCGCCGAACAGTCCGGGGATAATAAGCGGCAGTACGCCGGGCACCCAGTCCAACTGATAGTAGAATATCTGCGTGATTACGCCGAACGCGCCGAGCGGGAAAACCATTATAACGATTTCTATCGCGAACAGAATTTCCTTGCCTTTAAACTTGATTTTGCTGAACGCGTAGGCGGACACGCCCGACACGAACAAACCGACAATTACGGGCAACAGCGTCATCCACATGGTGTTGATAAAGCCGAGCAATAACCCGGGCATGCCCACCTCGTCTATGTACAGGTCGGTCGTGAATATCTGTTTATACGGCTCGATAGTGAATTTGGGCAACCACACAAACGATTCGGACGTGACTATCTGTTCCGACGGAGTGAACGACGTTATAAATATCGTTAGCATCGGGAAGAACAGCCACACCGTGTACAGCACGAGCAGTGTGTAACATATTACTTTCTTTACGGGGAATTTGCGCCGCTTTTTTTTCGCTTTGGGCGCTTCCTCGAACGCCGAAGAAATACCGAACTCGGCGTTATTATCCATTATCGCGGAATTATGCATTTGCCAAGCTCCTGTTTCTTACTTTGTAGACGATGATCGACAGCGTCGCGGTCATGAGGAACAGTATCCAGCTTATTATAGCCGCCGCAGACATGTATTCGCCGCCGAACTTCGGGTCGTTCGCTATCGTAGGGCTCATTAGATAGAACACAAGCCGTATCAACGTCAAGCCCATATTGTCGTCGCCGCCGACCGCAGACCCCCACCCGTCGGGCACAATCAATGCCGCAATGTCGTAGGTCAAAAGTCCCGCCGATATACCCGCCATAAGCAGATAAAAGGTTGTGGGCGCGACCGCGGGGATCGTTATATGCACTACCTTTTGCACGCCGTTTGCGCCGTCGAGCGACGCCGCTTCGTACAACGACTGATTGATGTTGCCGAGCGCCGCGTGATACATAACCGTGCCGTAGCTCGGCGCTTGCCAGATTATGGCTATAATAATGCACCACGTAAGCGAATCGCCGTCGCCCAGCCAGTCTTTTTCTATACCGAGTATCGAATTGATAATACCGCCGTCTTTTGCGAAAATCCAACGCCACATAAGCGCGACCGCAACGCCCGAACAGATGTACGGAATAAAGAACAGAACTTGAAAAACTTTCGATCCGCGCAGCTTTTGCGCAATAAGCACGCTCATTATAAACGATATTATAAGCGTTACTATTTGCGTGCTCGCTATCCAAAACGTTATAAGTATCGACTTTTCAAACAACGCCGTTACATGCACCGTCGCTTGGCTCGAATACGATTTGTCAAACAACATGCGGAACCCGCCAAAGTCGTTCCAAATCATAGGCGCGTCGGGATTGTACAGCTTAACGTCGCAAAACATCGTCCTTATGGACAGGATAATGGGCGCAATGCTGAATATGCAAAACCCGATTAACGGTAACAGTGCAAATAGATAGGCGTAACCTTTTTCGGCAACCTTGGACGCCATTCTGCGGCGTTTGCGATTGCGTTCGGCTATTGCGGCGCGTTCATCGTCGTCCGCCGTCGCCGTATTCGCCCTCCAACTCATGCTTTACCTCCCGCACATGTAGATGTTCATTGCCTCCAAGTTGGCATCTGCAATTTGCTGTATCGTTCTGCCGCCCGATCCCGGCGCGACGTAGCTGATAAACGACGAGAGCGTTCTCGTGCCTTTACGAACTTGCTTGTTGAACACGTCCGACCAGTTGTTGATCCACGTTTGCGACTGGAAGTAGTCGTAATCGCCGAGGTCAATGCCTTGGAATTGGTAAGCCAACGCCCATTGGTTGTCGCACACTCTCTTATCGCTGTTTACAAATTCGTCCGCCATGCCGAGCGAGGGCTGATTGGGTATCATGGCGTTGCTTTCCATGAGTATTTTCTGACCCTCGGGACCCGCCATCCACGCCATAAATTTGACCGACGCTTCGTAAGCGTTTTTGTCGGAATTTTTGGGCACCGCCATGGTGATCGAACTGCCCGAAGACGTCGATCTGCCGACATACGGAGTGCCGTTAGCGGCTTTATCGAGCTCGCCCGTATACACGACGCCGTCGTACTCTTTGCCTATTACTTTAAGATGTTCTTTGGCAAACGCGTCCTTTGCGTAATTGCTGTCGGATCCGTCCGTCATATACGTGCTGCCGCCTTTATATTCGCGCCACTGGCACACGGGCGCCATATCCCAGTCGAGGTTAGTAGTCGAAAAACTTATGGCTTGATCAAGTCCCTCTACAAGCAACGGCGTGTTTTTGCCCGAAGTGAACGCCGCCGTGCGCGGTTCGTCGGGGTCTTGCGCAATGCCGTAACCGTATACGTCGGTGTCCGACTGCGCGCCCGTGCCTTGCGACAAGCGCACAAATTCCAAAATAGCGTCGTACTGCGACGGGAATTGGTGAAGTTTGCTTTCGAGCTCTGCTTTTTTCGCGGAGTTGGTATTGATTACCGTCGCGTCCTCGTGCAACAGCACGTCGCCCGCATAATAAGTATTATTGTTTATAGTAAGAGTGTCCGTCGCCAACCAGTTGGGATTTGTGTCCATGATCGTAAACGTGTATTCGTCTTTGCTCTCGTCCCAGCCCACGCAGTCGCCGCCGACGGAAAAGCCGTAGTAGAACCACCACTCCGAGCAGTAGCCGTATTTAGCGCCCGTGTTCGGGTTTAATCCGCCCTGATTGATGAGCAAACGCGACAACAAGCGGTTCTCTTCCCAGCTCATGGGAATTCTGTTGTTAAACACTTTGTAAACGCTGTCGCCCGCTTCGTTGGTGCTTGCGGTCGCGCCCTCGAACGGCGCGGGGTGACTTGCGTCCGCAAGATATTCGGCATAGCCGTGCGGTTGCAGTTTGGGATATTCCGTGCCCAGCTTGCTCTCCTCGCACGAAATAATGTTAATGCCCGCCGTTTTCATAGCGGTCGCGTTGTAATACAAAATATGTATGTCGTTCTGAACAGGCAAGCCCAACTGCTGTGCGCCCTTGCCCGCAAGATAATACCCGGCGCTGTTTACGTCCGTCTTGACCAATTCGGGCGTAAGTCTGGCTCTGTTTAAATGGCTTTCGGGAATATTCTCTATGTCCAGACGCGTTTTCAGTTCGTCGGTCATATAGCTGTCCAAAGACAAAAGATAACCCTTTGTCGAATAGTCCTTAAACTGGTTGTCGTTGAGATGAATTATGTTGTATTCACATTCGCGGCGCGGATTGGCGAGCTTGGATTCGAGGTTGTTGTCCGTTTTGCCCGCATACGGCTTGCCCGTAATCCAAACATTATCTGTTACGCCCTGCGTTTCGTTGTATGTTGCAATAGCTTTTTCGTAAACCGCTTTCGTGTCGCCGTCGAAGCCGTAGTGATATTTAACAACGGTACGATTTTTTGCCTCCGGAGGAAGTTCGTCCTTGCCGCACGCCGCGAGCGGCATGACGCTGATTGCGCTCATGCACAGCGCAAGCCCCATCATTAACCGTCTTTTAGTCTTTGTCATAATTCTCTCCTTGAAATTTTTATAATTCGCTCGCCTCGGAGCTTATTATCGATGTTGCGTCGCGTCGCCGCGACCGTATAGAGTTTGTAAGAGCGAAAATCGCCCGCCGCAACTTACCTGCGTTTCGCGACTGCCCGCACACCTCGCGCGCATTGACAAAAACGCGAAAAACGAGCCGCTTCGCTCGAAAGCCGTTCAATGCGACGTGCCGTGCCTTCGTGTTGCATATCCGTTTAGACGCAAAAACCGTCGATACGATACGCCCCCGAAATTAACGACACCCTCCGATGTGACCACTTTCTCCCGAAACATTATCGTTAATAACTGCATTATAGACCACATTAACGTTAATGTCAATACTTTTTTAAAAAATTTATTAGATAAAATTCGATTATTTTTGTGCAAAACACATAAAAACGGCGCGCCGCGAAGGGAATTTTCCTTAAATGTCACAAATTTCAAAAAACGTGTAATCCCGTAAAGGAATGTGCTTGCCGAATATGTGTTGTGTGGATAGCTTTACTACCCTGCGGCGGTTCGCCTGGATCCCTCGGCGTTGCTCGGGATGATGGGGGTGTAAGCATTTCTTTCCTATATATATCTAATCAAGTTTTGCGCAGAGCAAAACTTCCTCAACTCTTATCTTTTATCTTTTATTTATTATCTTATCCCCCTCCCATCATTTCGACCGAAGCGAGCGTCAGCGAGCGGAGCGGAGAAATCAAGGCGTTAGCCGCACCAAGCACAGCTTGGATTTCTGTCGTGTGTGGACTTTGTCCGTTTATTGTGTTTGCTCCCGAATAATTGCGTTACGTTAATGTGACAAGCGTAACGGCTTATCCACTCTGCGGCGGTTCGCCTGGATTCCTCGACAAGCTCGGAATGATGGGGGTGTTTGTAATGCCGCTTCACTCTGCGGCGGTTCGCCGCTCAATCGGCAAGCTCGGAATGATGGGGGTGTTTGTAATGCCGCTTCACTCTGCGGCGGTTCGCCTGGATTCCTCGACAAGCTCGGAATGATGGGTGGTATAAGCATTTTTTTTCTATATATATCTAATCAAGTTTTGCGCAGAGCAAAACTTCTTCAACTATTATCTTTTATCTTTACAAAAAAATCAAGGCTTGAAATAATCGCAAGCCTTGATTTTTTTCATTATTAAATTTTAATTTGTTACTTACTACACATTGAGTCTGTCGTTGCCGATTTTAACGTAACCCGACAGCGTGGACGGGTCGAGGTCGAGCGTGAGCGTCGCGCCGTTTTTGGTGCGGGTAAACACGAACCGTCCCGTTTGATAATCGGTTGTGTCGAAACTGCCGCTACTGAACGACGGCGTAATCGACTTTTCGTAAGAGAACAGTTGCGGTGCGTACTGTTTACGTAAAGCTATAAGGCTTTTATAGTAAGCGTAAAGTTCCGCGAACTCGCTCTGCCGCGACCATGTTATTCTATTGAGTTTGGACGGGGAGTTGTACGAGTTTTCGTTACCGTACTTGGTTCTGCCCATTTCCTCGCCCGCGAGCATGAAACTTATACCCGTACTCATCATGTACGCCGACGCGACCAGCTTGCAACGCTTAACGTCGTTGGTTTCGGCATGGTCGTAATACAGCGCGGGCTGATTGCCGTGCTTTGCGCCGCGGATATGATCCCACAGCGTATAGTTGTCGTGCGCCGCCGCATACGCGACGTTGCGCGAGCCCGTGCCCGTGTACAAGCCTTCCGCATACCCGCCTATGCCGCCTTCGAGCATGCGCCGCACGCGTTTGAGGTCGCCGGGCGCGCCGTTTACCCAACCGCTTGTCGGGGCGCGATCGCGACACTCGCCGCGCAAGCCGTCGCGTCCGCTGCCGTTGAACACCGCAATGCGCGGGTCGAGCTGATTGAGCGCGTTCTCGTCACCGTTACTCGCCGAGGAGAACAGCAGTTTTACCATAATGTTATCGGCGTTTTGCGTATACTTGCCCGTGCCCGCTATCGCTTCGGCGGTCGATTCGATACGCAATTTGTACGAATCGGCTACATAAGTGCCGTCCGCCGACCACGGCTCGCCGTAAATAAGCAGTTTTCTGCCGTTGCCGTTGTCGAGTTTGTCGAGTTCGGCGCGCACGGCGTTGAGCGTGACTTTGTCATGTATGCCCATAAGGTCGAAACGGAACCCGTCTATGTGGTACTCGTTCGCCCAGTACAGTATGGATTCGATTATATATTTGCGCACCATGCTCCGTTCGGACGCGGTCGCATTGCCGCAACCCGAATCGTTGGTAAACTGACCGCGCGACTCGGTGCGGTGGTAATAGAACGGCACGGTGTCGTGCAACGCCTGCCCGCCCGTCGAGTACGTGTGGTTATAAACGACGTCCATGACGACGCCGATACCCGCGTTGTGCAACGCCATAACCATTTGTTTAAACTCGTTTATTCGCACTGCGCCGTTGGCGGGGTCGGTCGAGAACGAACCCTCGGGGATATTGTAGTTTTGCGGGTCGTAACCCCAGTTAAAGTTGTCTTTTGTGTTGTCGGCTTTGTTTAATTCCGTTTCGTCCACGGTCGCAAAGTCGTAAACGGGATTGAGATGCACATATGTAATTCCCAAATCCTTTAAGTAGCTTATGCCCGTTTTAAGGTTGGTCCCGGGCACGGTCGTGTTCTGCTCGGTGAACGCGAGGTATTTGCCCTTGTATTTCATACCCGAATCGGACGACGACGAGAAATCGCCGACCGACGCTTCCCATACGATAGGCACGTCCGCCGCGGCGGGATTTTTCGCGTACAGGTGCTTGTCGTTCGCCCAGCCCGCAGGGTTCGTTCCGTCGAGGTTGACCACCATGCCGCGCAAGCCGTTTGCGCCGCACGCCTTGGCATACGGGTCGATCGTTTCTGTTTCCGCGCCGTAATTGCTCACGACATAAGTATAATATTTGCCGTCGAGATTGCCGTCAACGGTAAGCTCCCAAACGCCGCTCCATGCGCCGCCGCTCTGCACGCGTTTTTTAAGCGCGAGTACGGAATACGCGTCGCCGTTCTGTCCGTCGTTGTAAAGTTTAAGCCCGACCGAGGTCGCAATGGGCGCCCACACCCTGAACGTCGTGGAAGTAGACGTGTACAGCGCGCCGTATTCGAGGTTTTGCGCGTCCGCCGTTTCGTACTTTTTGATAAACTCCGCGCTGTCGAGCAACGCGATATTCAAAATGGGCAGTTCGGTCTTTACGCCGTCCACCGTCAGTTTTAATACGTAATTGGCGGTAAAATCGAAGTTCCCGCTGTTGAGCGCGTTAAATTCGGCATAGCTCGCGCATTTTTCCTCGCCGCGCTGTTCGGCTACCGCCGTGCCCAGCTCGGTATTGCCTTTATACACTGATACTTGCGTTCCAACCAAAGGTATCGCCGACTCGAATTCTATTCGCGTCGATGACGCTGTGAGTTTCGTAAACCGCACGCCTATTACTCTGTTCAAAGCGTTTTTCGCCTCCTCTATATCGGTATAAACCGTCGAATCCCTGCGGATATAGTAAACATGCGCCTCGTTTCCGCCGAATAACGATTTCAGATTGACAGTAACGTCGCCTGTTTCCTTTTGGTACCGCGTCCAAAACTCGCCTTGCGTAGCGCCCGTAGCTCCGCAAATGAGCATGCCCAGTTCCGCAGACCCATCGTTGAGCGCAATGCGTTGCGCTTCCGTGACGTTGACGGTCATTGTCCGCGCGACATTGGTTTCCGGTTTGTTGTTGTACGTGTACGTCTTTTTAAACTGCTCGCCCGCCGCCGCAGTCTCGGATATTTTGTATTCCGCGCCGTCCAAGCTCGGCATCCATATCCAACCCGCGACATTGTAATGCTGTTCGGGATCGTAAATATGAATAGTTATTTTCGCGGTTCCCGCCGCATCCGCAGGTCGAACGCGCATACACACGGCGGTAACTACCGCCGTAAGCAGTGCGACCAAAATCGCCGCAATCAACGCGAAATATACTCGCGCGCGCATTTTAGGTTTTATATGTTCTACTCTCATCATTTTCCCCTATACATATGTTCGGACGATGTCCGCGTTTAGCCGCGCTTACCAACGAGCTTGCCGCGCCCGTCCGCGCCGCCCGTTTCGACCGTGACGGCAACGCCGCCCACCGTGAACGTGCCGAGCTTGCCCGTGCCCTTGGTCGTCGTGCCCGCGCAGTACGCGGTAACTCCGCCGTATTCCGACCCGCTCGCCGCCATGCCCGTGATAACGACCGAAGTATAGCTGTTGTTGCGCACAATCCCGCCCTCGCGGTTTATGGACACAACGCCCGCCGCCGAACGGATATTTCCGCCCGTGCCGCGCAGAGTAAGACTGCCTACCGTGTTATCCTCGACCGTGCCGCCGTTGAGGTTTTCGAGCACCACGCCCGCCATTTCGTACCCCGCAACGCCGAGCGCCGACGTTCCCGCCTGCGCGAACGTGCCCGATACCGAACAACCGCTGACCGTGCCGTAGTTATGCGCGACAATGCCGCACACCTCGCCGCCCATTGCGGTATACTGCGCGCCGACGACCGTAACGCCCGACACCGTGCCGTAATTCATGTACGCGACGGTCGCAATCGACGCGTTGAGCGGGTGTTCGTCGTCCTGAACGCGGTTGTAAATTTCCGCGCCGTCAAAAGTGATGTTCGTAACGACGGCGCCGCGCTCTAAAAACTCGAACAACGCCCAGAACCCGCCGTCGTAATTGACTCGGATATTGGACAGCTTTTTGCCGTTTCCGTCGAGCGTGCCGTTGAACGGTTTGCGCAACGTGTAAATATTGGAATCGCTTTCAAGCGCGTCAACGGCGTTGTAGTCCATATCGTTCTCTATGCGATAACACCGCCGCACGCCGTTTGTTTCGCTCCGCCGCAGTTCGTAATAATCTATAGCGCGCAGGTCGAACGGCGTTTTAATCAAGTACGGGTCTTGCGCCGTGCCGCCGCCCGATAAGTACCCGATCGAAGTCGGCGCGATTTCCGCGCTGCCCATAAGCGCATCGTCGTTCATTACGGGATAAACGCCGTAAACGAGGTTCTTGCGCGACATGTCGAAATACGTATCCTCGACGGTGGTAACATTAAAATCCAAATCGACCACGCGGTATGCAACCGCGCCGCCTATCGCGCCCCATTTAAGCGTTTCGTCGGCGATTTCGTACTCGCTCACGGGCAATACCGTAAGTCGCTTTTTAGCCGCGCTGTACATAAACGACGTGGGCGCGCTGTCGCGCTCGCCCGATCCCGCAACCGCGACAATGTCTATTCGACTGTCAACGGTGAGGTTTTTTGTGTCGTACTTGTTGGTGTGATAATAATAATCCGACGCGTCGGACACGAATTCATTGTTAATTTTAAGTATAAAGGTGGAAACTCCGCTGTCGGCTTTCCATTCAATCACGCCGTTGTTAAATGCAATAATTTCGGGGCTGCGCAACTGTTTGACCTCCATAACATATTTTATCGACGTCGGTAAGGAATCGATATATCCCTCGGCTCGCGCCGCGACCGTAATCGTTATTTCCCCGTCGTCGGGCAAGACGAATTCCGTACATTTCGACAGATTTACCGTCATCTGCGCGGTGACGGCAGTGCCGCCGCAACAGATGACGACGTATTCCGTCGCGCCGCTCACGGCGTTCCAGCTTGCTATAACTCCGTCCGACGTGCCGATCGCTTTCAACGCCGTTACGGACGGCAAACGGTCGTGCTCGGGCGGATCGCCCGTCGCAAAGCGGCGAGGCTCTTTTGCGCAAGCCGACAACCCGACCGAAGCGAGGCACAGCATAACGATTGCAACGATTATACCGATCTTACTGCGTTTCATCATTTCCCCTATCTTATCGTTTCCCGCAAACGCGGTAATAATATTGTAACACACCCGCGGGTGCGTGTCAATAGATTTAAGCCAATTGCAAACGGGCGCGAAAAAGCGCAACGCTAACCCGTATAACTAATACGCGTCGTCGATTTTCAATCGCGGCGATAAAACTCGCAAATGACGGTAAAAGCGGTTTTTATGGAAACCGACTTATTTAAATTGCCAACGGCAGACAAATACAAGTTATCAATTTGCCTGCCGCATATTTAGCATATATTGTACCTCCGACTTGTTCCACCAATATCTTTACAATCGACAAGCCGAGTCCCGTTGATTTTTTTGCGTTTTCGACTGTATAAAAACGGTCAAACAACATACTTACTTCTACTGTCGATAACTCGGACGCCATATTTGACATAGTGATTTCGCCTTTGTCGTTTAATTCGACGCAAAAGTCCCCGTTACTGTATTTTATTGCGTTTTCTATGAGATTGGAAAATATACGGTTGAGCGCAACTCGGTTCATATTGCAATATACCGTAATTTCGGGTAAATGAATTTCGGGTATGATTTTTGCTTGCCGAAATGCGTTATAGTGGTATGCGATACATTCTTCCAAAACGGAATTTACCGAGAGCCGTTCTTTGGGCGAGTCATAATCGGGCGAAGTAATCACGGAATAGCGGAATAAATCTTCCGCGAGCTGTTTTAGCGTTTCCGTGCGGTTTTTTATAATGCCTATATAGCGTTCCGCATCTTGACTTTTTTGTTCCTTTTCGAGTAATTCCAAATAACCGGATATAGCCGTAAGCGGCGTGCGGAGATCGTGAGAAATGTTTGCAACGGCGCTTTTCAGTTCCAAATCGCCTTGTTCGTATTTTAGACGCTGTTTTCGCAAAACCTTTAACTGCTCATTTATATCCGCCGCCAAACGACAAACCGTTTTGTCTTTACCGTCAACTGTAATCAAAGTGTTTGTGTCGGCTTTCAGTTTTTCGTTAAATTCGCGGTCGATACCTGCGATATCTTTTTTAATCAGAAATATCTTGACAATAAGATATACCGCCAAAAGCAACAATATCGAACAAATAACCGAAAGCCAAACCACAATTTTTCACCTTTTCATTTTATATCTTTTTTGTAAAATACGACCACACCTGCGGCTGTACACACAGCGCAAACGCCCATGGAGTACAGCGACAAAGCCCACAAAGGACTCGATACGCCCGTTAAAAATTGCATCGCTTGTCCGCTTGGCAATAAATCGCAAAGCGTCTGCAATATCGTTCTTGCAATGCCGCTTACATAGTTGGGATTGCGCACGTATTCCGATCCGTCGCCCGTACCGTGCGCCGTATAAAATTCGGGAGCCATCAACTTTGCGCACAACCATGAAGCCGCAATCAGCAGTAAAAACGCAAGCACGAGATTTACTACCGTTGCGCCCGCTTTATTGGAATAAATCATACTCACCATAGTGAACAACGAGCAAAACGCGAAAAGCGTTAAAACCCCGACAGCGACAATTTTAACGGCTTCGACCGTAGGTAATGCAACTGCCGGAAAGCCCAAAATCATTATTGGCAACATATACGCCGCCGACAGTACCAATCCGCTTGCCGCTGCCGTAATCGAATTCGCAAAATAAATCTGCCGCCTGTCGTGTCCTACGACGAGCTTATTGCGTATCGTGCCGTCGCCGTACTCCGTGCCGAAAAAGATGCTTATAAAGACCGCCGCGGCGATTTCGACGGGTATAACGAACATACATATCGCATTGTCGATTTGCGAATCGTTATTTACAATGGCATTGACGATCATAAACAAAGATACAAGCGACATAACGCCGCATAAAGCCCAAAACAGTTTATTCTTTTTTACACGCATGAAATTCGCAATCAAAAGTCTATTCATTGCTTCTCCCTCCCAAAAGGTTGATATAAAAAGCCTCTAAACTTTCGCTATGTTCGCACATTCTTTTTACGTCGCAATGCTCGTCGTGCAATTTGAGCGTTAACTCGGTTACGCCTATTTCACCGAATATTTCCGCTTCGGTATCGGATTTTACCGAATATTCGATATTCAGTCCATCGAGAACGCGACTCAATATTTTAGCGTCGCTAACGGTTATTTCGATGCGTTTACGACAAGCGTTATCGAGCTGTACGGCGCTCATTTCTTTTACGATTTTGCCTTTGTCGATAAAGCCGAAATGCGTTGCTATTTTCGACAACTCGCCCAATATGTGACTGGATACGAGGACGGTAATACCGCGCTCGCGATTCAGTTTCAAAATCAGTTCTCTTATGTCGATAATACCTTGCGGATCGAGTCCGTTGATGGGCTCGTCTAAAACGAGAAAATCGGGGTTGCCCGTAAGAGCGACGGCAATGCCGAGCCGCTGACGCATACCGAGCGAGAAGTTTTTTGCTTTCTTTTTACCCGTATTTTCCAAACCTACGAGTTGCAATATTTCTGCGATTCCGTCAAACGACGGCATCCCTAAAATACGGCATTGTTCTTTCAGGTTTTCTTCCGCGGTCATATTGAGATAGATCGACGGGGTTTCCACGACCGCGCCCATTCTGCGCCGCGCCTTGAAAATTTCTTTGTTCTCATGCCCGATACCGTAAATATTCACTTCCCCGTCCGTCGGTCGTTGCAATCCGCAAACAAGACGAATAAGCGTCGTTTTGCCCGCGCCGTTTTTGCCTACAAAACCGTAAATACTTCCCTTGGGGACGCGCATAGTAAGTCCGTTCAGAGCATGGTAGTTGCCGTAATATTTTTTTACGGCGTTTGTTTGTAAAACATATTCCATAAAAATGCCTCCTATGTTTAAGAGTCTACCAAACAACGGTTTTGATAACGGTAAAGATAGCAGTAAAGAATCGGTAAAGATTTAATCGGCTTTGAGTTTGAATCCGATCCCCCATACGGAATCGATGTAGTCTTTATCGGTAATCGACTTTAACTTTTTGCGCAAATTGGCAATGTGAATTTTAAGCGAATTATCCGTGCAATCGGGCGTATCTTCGCAAATACCGTCCATAAGTTCGGATTTTGTTACAACTTGCGCGCTTCTTTGCATAAGTATTTTCAATATTGCGTATTCCGTTCTCGTTAAATGCACTTCTCGGTTATTTACCGTAACTCGGCGCGCTGTCGTATCGAGAACTATATCGTCGTATTCGACAGTAGGAGCTATCGTGCGTTCGGACTTTTTATCCCGAAGTTGTACGGTTATCCGCGCAAGCAATTCTTTTGTATCGAACGGTTTTGTTATATAGTCTGCCGCGCCGCCGAGCAATAAATTTACTTTGTCGTTTACATCGATTTTCGCACTTACTACGATAACGGGAATATCTTTGATTTTTTCCAGAACTTTTTCTCCGCTCAACCCCGGCAACATTAAGTCGAGAAGAACGAGATCGGGTTTATTCACCGAAAGCAACAATGCCGCTTCCGTACCGGAATACGCACGTGAAACCGAATACCCTTCTTTTGTAAGGATTTCTTCCAACATATCGCCGATGTAAACATCGTCGTCTACAATAAAAATTTTTTTCAAAGTCATCTTTTACCTTCTTGGTAGTCGTTCTATTTGCAATTTAAAATAATAGCACAAATTCATTCTTTTTTCAAGGAATACGGCGATGTAATTAAAGATTGACCGACTTAAAAATCGAGATCTTTTTGGAGCCTTCCGCGAAGTCGCGTTTGCGCTCCGCGCGAAAATCAAAACATTCTTAAAAGTATTGACAAAACCCGCCGAATATTGTATTATATAATGTATTAAAATAATAAAACGCGGGAATCAGTATGGCAAACTTAAAAGACAATAATTCCGACCTCGGCAATCAGACGATAGAGGGTACAAGTCCGCCCGACGCGCTCGACGCGATTATTGTTATGCCGAATAACGACAGCCAACCCGTTCCCGACGCCGAACCCGTTATAGTCGCCGCCGCGCCGTCCGCCGCAGAACTCGACGCACAGCTCGACGCGCTTATTAACGGCGATAACTCCGCGCAACCCGCGACGCCCGATCCCGCGCCCGACCTCGACGCGCAACTCGAAGCGCTTATGGCGGAACCCGTCATCGTCGCAGAGCCCGTCGTTGCCGCTACCCACGCAACCGACGAAGTCAACCTCGACGCTATGCTCGACGACCTGTTAAAATCAGATAACGACGCCAAGCCCGACGGCTTGTCCGACGGCGAAATAACCGACCTCGAAAACCAAATGAACGCCATGCTCGCGGACGACGCACAGCCCCAAGCCGTGCCCGACGCGGACGCGCTCGATAAACAGCTCGACGATATTCTTAACGCCGCGCCCGTCGCGCCCGAAGCTCCCGCAGACGTTCCGCCCGTTGTTGTAGTCATGCCGACGGACGTTCCGCCCGTCGTTGCCGAAACGCCCGCACAGCAAGCTGATCAACCCGTTACGCCCCCGCCCGTCGAAGCGACCGCGCCCAATGCGGTGACAGACGAGGCGCGCGCAATGATGGAACAGGCGCAACGCATTATGGAGCAAGCTCAAGCAGCACAAATGCAGGCGGCGGCGCAAATGCAAGCCGCGCAGATACAAGCGCAGGTCACGCAAGCGGCGCAAGCCGTGCAAATGCAGTCCGCACCCGATCGCACAGCTTCGCGCGAACGGGACGACGCGGAGGCGCAAGCCGCGCGCGAAATGATGCGGCAGGCGCAGGCAATGTTGCAACAGGCGCAGGAGGCGCAATTACAAGCGCAACGCGCGGCGCAAGAGGCGCAACTCCAAGCCCAAAAAGCCGCGGCGGAAGCGCAAATGCAAGCGCAAGCGGTCAATGCGGCGCGCGCAATGAACGCCGCGCCCGCGCCGACTTCCGACCCGTATGCCGTCAAGGAAGTCGATAGGCTTAAATCCGAGCTCGACGGCATGCGCGAGCTTGTGAACAAACTGACCGTATCGCTCGCGCAAAATCCCAACGGCGCGGCGCAACAAAACGTTCAAGCCCCGCCGCCGCACGGGTACGGCTACAACCCCGACCAAGACCAATACCGCAAACTGGAAACCGAGCTCGACCGCATGCGGCGCGAAATTTTGGAAAAAGATTTGCGCGACCGCGAAAAAGAACTCGATCGCCGCCAGAAAGAAGCGGAAAACAACGTTAAAGATATTCGTCCCGAAATGGTGCAAATGTCCGAATCGCGCGACATTGCGCCCGTCGCAGGACAAGGCGCGGCGTTCGGCGGCGAGTTTATCCCGCTCGCCAACGGCGTGTTCTATTCCATTAAAGACAAACAAGTATACGTCATGACCCCCGCGAGCAATGCCGCCGCCGCGTCGCCCACTATCGAACCCAAACGCCCGACGGTCAAAAAGCGCGCCGTCGCCGCGCCCGCTCGCCCCGCGGCAAAACGCCGACCGTCGGCGCACGCACGGCGCAGACCGATCGGGTCGCCTATGCACCACCACCGCCCGCCGAGCGGCAGAGGCGGCAGACCCACGCATAGATAATAATAAAAATGAAAAAGTGTAAAATGACGGAAGGCTTGCGATTATCGCAAGCCTTTTATTTTAGTTGTTTGTGCGGCTTACGCCTTGATTTCTCCACTACGCGCGTGACCGCGCTTCGGTCGAAATGATGGGTGAGAAAATGCGTGCACGCCTCGGCTTGCTTTGTCGAAATGATGGGGGAAAACGGCACATGCGCCATGGTATAATATATAGGAAAGAAATGCTTATACCCCCATCATTCCGAGCCTGTCGAGGAATCCAGGCGAACCGCCGCAAAGGTGTCAAGTCATAACGCTTATCACATTAACGTAACGCATTTATTCGGGTGTAAACACAATAAACGGTCAAAGTCCACACACGACAGAAATCCAAGCTGTGCTTGGTGCGGCTATCGCCTTGATTTCTCCGCTACGCGCGTGACCGCGCTTCGGTCGAAATGATGGGGAAAACGGCACATGCGCCATGGTATAATATATAGGAAAGAAATGCTTATACCCCCATCATTCCGAGCCTGTCGA
>NZ_CALPCE010000006.1 GCF_943192945.1 Anaerocaecibacter muris | reverse complement strand
CACGAAAACACGCAGTCGTGTTGAAATACGGCGTGAATTTGCCCTTGCAAGCAAGCAAATTCGCTTGTATTATAACATTGAATTGCGTCAAAGGCAAGCCTTTGCCCTGCGGTTATCACCGCCGGTGTTTTCTCACGAAAACACGCAGTCGTGTTGAAATACGGCGTGAATTTGCCCTTGCAAGCAAGCAAATTCGCTTGTATTATAACACGCCGCGCTCGGCTTTGTCAAGAGTGCGGTAAACTTCGCTCGGCGCGACGGCGCGGTTGACCTCGTCGCGTATCGCTTTTCCGCCGCGCACGCCCTTAAAGTAATGCACGAAAAACTTGCGCGCCTGTATAACCGTATATCGCCCGTCGAAGTATCGTTCCAGCTTTTGCAAATGCCGCCGCGCTATGTCGAACGGCTCGACGCGTCCGTCCGAAAACACCGCGGGATTAGCGAGCGCGGCTCTGCCTATCATGACGCCCGCAAACAGCGGCTTGTCGGCGCAGTCGGTCAAATCGCCGTTGACAATGACGGGAATATCGGTTGACTGCGCTATCTTTGCTATCTGCGTATAATCCGCGTTGCCCGAATATCGTTGCTCCGCATACCGCCCGTGCACGGCTACCGCCGCCGCGCCCGCTTGCGCCACGCTGTGCACAAGCTCCGCCGCCGTGTCCTCGCCCATGCCGTAGCCGAGCCGCGTTTTGACCGTGACGGGCTTGTCCGTGCTATCTTTTATCGCGCGCACTATTTCGCCCGCGAGCTTCGCGTTTTTCAACAGAGCCGACCCGTCGCCGTTTTTTACTATCTTCGGCATGGGACAGCCCATATTTACGTCTATAATATCGCACGCGAGGATTTTTGCTGCGCGCGCGAAATCGCGCGGGTCGCTGCCGAAAAGCTGAACGCACGACGGCGTTTCGAGATCGGACACGCGCATAAGCTCGACTGTCGCGGCGTTGCCGTGGACAAGCCCGCGCACCGACACCATTTCGGTCGGGGTAAGCCCCGCGCCCAGTTCGCGGCACAGCTCGCGGAACGCGACGTCGGTATATCCCGCCATGGGCGCGAGCACGCCGCCCGTTATTTTATACTTACCTATATAAAACCCGCTCGCGGTCATAGCTCCGCAATTTTGCGCTTGACAAGCGTGTTAAGCTCGACTTCCGCATCCTTGCCATCGTCCGACAGCAGTGCGGCGCACGCCGCGATAATGCGCGTATAGTCGCGCGCGGCGATAGCCGATTGCAAGTCCGCCGCCGCGGTCTGCGGCGCGCCCGCTTTTTTAAGTTTTTTGTGCGTTTTTTGGCAAAGCAACAGCGACGGGAAATTATCGGGCAACCGTTCGAGCTGGTTTTTGACCGTGTCGTAATGCTTTTCTACGCCCTTTGCCTTTTCCCACAGCGTAAGCGCTTCGTCGGGATTGGTCGCGCTGTCCGCGCCGAATATGAACGTGTGCCGCCCTATCAGCTTTTTGCACAGCTCGTCGCAAACGTCGTCAAAGTCGAACTCGCCCGCGCGCCGCGCAATATCCGATTGAAGTATGGACTGCAAAAACACGTCGCCGAACTCCTCGCGCATGTTCTCTACGTCGCGCTTGTCTATCGCGTCCACCGCCTCGTATGCTTCTTCAATCATGTTGATGCGTATGCTCTCATGCGTCTGCGCCTTGTCCCACGGACAACCGCCCTCGTCCAGAGTGAGCCGCGCTATGACGCGCATTGCGTCCGCGGCGTTGTAACGCTTTTTGTCGAAGTCGGTCTGCGCGGCGACGGCTATCGTCTTTGCCGACTTCAACGCGCTTATTGCGACGTGCGTGCCGTCCGCGACGACTGTAATATCGCCGTACAGCTTTTTAAGTTTTGCCGCGACCGTGGAAATGTTTTTAATATCGGTGATTTCGAGTTCCGCCGAGGTGTCTATAATCGGCGCGCGCAAAAACGCGGTTTCGTCCTGAATAATGCGGTTCATCAGCGTATTTCCTTTGCAAGTTTTTCGAGGTGAGTTTTTATAAGACGGCATACGTCTTTGAGCGCGCCGCCGTCGAACGGGCTTTTAAGTCCCGCTTGATGCGCAAGCGCGTCGATCGTCTTTGTGCCGCCCGCTTCGACAAGGTTCAAGTACCTGCCGAGCGCGTCCGAATAGTCTTTGTCCGCAAGCTCGCCGAATTGCAATGCCAAGCACGTGGACAGGCAGTAGTCTATATAATAGAACGGCGATTCGTAAATGTGCTTTTGGTACTGCCATCTGCCGCCGACGTTTATAAACGGTATATCGGACATATCGACATACGGGCGGAATCGGCTTTCGAGTTTTAACCACAAATCCCGCCGCTCTTTGGGCGACATGTCGGGATTTTTATAGACCAGCTCTTGGAAGTAATCGACGGTCACGCCGTAAGGCAAAAAGTTGAGCGCGTCGAAAATCTGCTGATAGGTAGCCGCCGCGTCGCGCTCGCCGTAAAACAGATTGTTGTACCTGTTGCACAGCGCTTCCATGCCCATGGAGTGCGTTTCCGCCGTTTCCATGCCGCCGACGAACAAGTCCAAATCTATCTTGTTTTCGTCTGCGCGTTTAAACGCGTAAGCATGCCCGAACTCATGAGTAAGCACGCCCACGTCGTCCATAGTTCCGTTAAAGTTTGCGAATATAAACGGCTGACCGTAAGAGTACAGCATTTCGGCATAACCGCCGCCCATCTTGCCGTCGCGAGCGACGTAATCTATCGCCTGCGCCTCGCACATTTCTTTAAAGAACGCGCCGAGCGCGGGATTCATACCGTCGTACATTTTTTGCGCCGCGGCAAACAGGTCTGCGGCTGTGCCCTGCGGGTCGATGTTTCCGCCCGCTATATAGTTGTCGTTGTCGTAAAGATGAATCCCGTCCAGCCCCAGCTTTTTCGCAAGCTCGGCTTTAAGCTCGACTATAACGGGAACAACGTCGTTAAGCACCGAATTGCGGAACACCGCTATCTGCTCGCGCCCGTAACCTATGTGACCTATGCGCAAATCGCCCATTTCCACAAAGTCCGAAAATCCCATCTTTTTCGCCATGGCGGTGCGCACCTTGACCATGCGATCGAATATATCGTCGAGCTTGTCGCCGACGGTCGCAAGCGTTTCGCCTATAACCGCAAACGCCTTTTTGCGCACCTCGCGATCGGCGGACTTGCAAAACCCGTGCATTTCGCCGAGCGTGACTTTTTTGCCGTTCCACGGGTAAGTCAATTCCGCGAGCAACTTATCGTACTCGGTGACGAGCTTGTTTTCCTCCACGCAGTCGGCTATGATTTTGTCGTCCATAACGCGCAAGCTCGCTTTAATTTTATCGACTATAAGCGGGTTTATAACCTCGCCCAGCCTGTCTGCGTGCGGCGACGATATAAACGCCTTGTTAAACTCCGTAGTTTTGGCGGCGAGCCGCGGCATATTTTCGTCGTAATAATCCTGCTCCGCAGCATAGAACTTATCGCGCACGTCGAGCGTATGGCGTATAGCCGCAATGTAGACCAAAGTGTAAAAGTCCGCAAAATACGCGTTGACTTCGTCGCGCGTCGCCGCGAGCGCAACGACGTCCGTTGCGGCGTTCGCCTTTTTGACGGTGCCGTCGAGAAAAGCTATCGCCGCGTCCACGTCCGCGCGCTTGTATTCGTACTCGGAAATCTTTTTGACCATTATTCGTTCTCCTTACACAGTAATTATAAATAAAACGCGCAAAAAAGTCAAACGCGCAAGCCCGACGTTTGCCCGTCCGAATAACGCAAATCGCAAAACAAAAGACCTGCCGAAGCAAGCCTTTTATGTCGATTTATCGTTATTCGAAAACCGTGAACGACAGCGGCGGCACCGAAATGCCCTCTTTGCTCGGTTTGGCTTCCTTGCCGACGGCGAAAATCGCTTTCGCCTTGGGCGCGACTTTGACGGGCGCGACCTGCTTGACGTTAAGCGGGTTTACGACTACCGTCAGTCCGCCGCGCTTGTACACGAGCGGTTCTTCGCCCTTGGCGTGCACAAACTCCAAATCGGTGGATATAAATTCTTTGCGCGTTTTGCGGAACGCCAACAGCGCGCGCATAAAGTTGAGCAACGATTTTTTGTCCTTTTCCTGCGCTTGCACGTTTATCTGTTTGTCGTTTACGACGGGCAAGAACGGCTTGTCGGACGTCGAAAATCCCGCGTTCTTTTCCATGCTCCACTGCATGGGCGTGCGCGACCCCGTGCGGTTAAATCCGCACTCGACGGACGGCATGTCTTTTACGTACTTCATGCCTATTTCGTCGCCGTAGTATATAAACGGAACGCAAGGCAGTGTGAACAGCGTCGCGTATATAAGGCGCAACTGCTCCTGCGAGTAGCGCGGCGCAAGGCGCGGCGTGTCGTGGTTGCACGTTATGTGCGCGATATATCCGTCGTTTTTGGTCTGCTCGAACCAGTCCGTAAAGCTCTTTACAAAAGCCTGCGCGTCGCCCTTGCCGTTAGCGTCGAAGTAGCTTATTCCCTCGCCCTTTTCGTCCTGCATGCGCGCGAGTTTGCTGTACGGGTTGGCGTGGTGGTTGAGCATAAAGTCGGCGTGGAAGCCCGCGCGTATCGCCTGCGGGTTAGCCCACTCGGAAACAAGCACCGCGTCGGGATACTCGCTGTCGAGCATAGCGCGAATATCGCGCCAAATTTCGCTCGTTGCCGGCTTTTCGCTCTGCTCGCCGTCGTTTTTTACAAGCGAGTCCGCCATGTCCACGCGGAACCCGTCCGCGCCTCTGTCCAGCCAGAACCGCATAACGGACTTTAACCACTCGCGCGTTTTGAACGCGGCTTCGGACTTGTAAGAGTGTTGCCAACTCGGCTCGTCCACACGGTTAAACCCGTAATTGAGCGCGGGTTGCGTGCAGAAGAAATTGACTATACTGCTGCCGTGACGGTCGAACCGACCGGAATTGTTTTTAAACCCTTGCGGGCACGACCACGGATCGTCCGTCCAGATAAATCGGTCGTACATTTCGTTGGGCGTGCTTTCCGCGCTCCGCAAAAAGTCGGCGTTCTCCTCCGAAGTGTGTCCGGGAACAAGGTCGAGAATAACCTTAATTCCCTTGGCGTGCGCCGTCGCCAAAAACTCGTCGAAGTCCGCTTCCGTGCCGAACCGCGACGAAACCTTAAAGTAATCGCGCACGTCGTACCCGCCGTCCTTAAACGGCGAATCGTAATGCGGATTAAGCCATATTGCGTTGCAACCGAGCGACTTGATATAATCGAGCTTGCTCGTCATACCCTTAAAATCGCCGTACCCGTCGCCGTTCGAGTCCATAAACGAATTGGGATAAATTTCGTAAAACACTGCGGATTTAAGCCATGTATTTGTCATAATAAACTCCTTGACGAATAATCGGTTATTTGTTTTATTTCTTGTCCTGCGGTTTAACTTCGTCCGCGCCGTCCTCGACCGCGGTCTGTTCGGGATTATAAGCGCACGCGTTCTTTTTGGCGGCGCTCGCCTTGCCTATCTTTACGCCCGTAACCGCGCCCGCGATTATCAGCCCGCCGAGCACAGCCGCAAGATAAACTATCCACAGATTAAGTCCTATGCTTCGGCGCGTAACGACGGGAGGTTGAACCTGTCGCACGGACGAAGAAATAAACGTCGTGTCGTAGTAATTCTCTACTGTCGCGTTCACTTTTTGCACAAACTCGGCTGTCGAGTTTTCCAGCGCTTTCAACAGCCGCACAGCGTTGTCGATAACGCTTTTATCGGTCGGGACCATGTCGCTGCCGCCTGTTATCGTGCCGTCCGTGCCGTCGTAGTCGGGGTTGAGCTTTTTCATGCGCGTTTCGATATTTGCGAGTTGTACGCCGTAGTCCATGATTTGACGGTTGGCGTCGTCGAGTTTTGCCTGATACACAAAGTATTCGGGCGGGTACTGAACGGTGGTCGTCGTCGAGCCGTTGCTCGTGGAGGTCGAGGTGTTGGGCTTTATTTCCTTTATTTGGTTGACAAGTTCCGTTCTGTAATCGGTAAGCGGTTTGAGCCTGTTTTCTATGTCCGTCTTGTTGGCGACAAGCGAGTCGTAAGCGGTGACTTTGTCGCGCCAAACGTTGTTGGACAGGATATAAGCGTTAAACAAATCGTAATTGTTTTCGAGGATATTGAGTTCGCTCAACAGCAACGCGAACGTCGCATTGTTCTCGGTCGATACAAAATTAGCCGCGGCCTCCGCATTTTCGTTAAGATAGGACTTAATCGCTTTGAGCGAATCGGTATAGGTGTCGTAAATTGCGGTAAATTCTATTAAGCTGTTGTCGGACAAGACGTACAAATCGCCCGAGAACATGTTGGACACCGAGTAACGGGTTTTAAAGTCCTCGTAATAGCTCGACACTACTTTGTTAAGGAGCAACTTTGCCTTGTCGTCCGACAGACCGAGCCCGTCGGGGTCGGAAATGACTATATTAAAGCGCGTGGAGTGCATGACGTAATTGCGCAGTTTGTTTTCCGCGTCCTTGTCGCCGTTTGCCGCCGCCTCGGTGAGCTTGACGTATTCGTCGGTAAGCACGCCCTCGACGCGCATAGACGCGCGCAGTTTGGAAATGTCTTTAATCGTGCCGTTAAGCCCCGCTTGATCGACGGCGTTTTTAAGCACGGTCGTGGAAATGATATTGTCGGTATCCAGCACGCCGCCTATGGGATTAAGCCCCTTTTCTATTCCGTCGTAAATAAACTCGATAGAAGTTTCGGCGACGGGTTCGGACTTGTAAAACACCTTGATAGGCACAAATACCGCAGTTGCGACAAGCGCGAGAACCGCCGCGTAAATAAGCATGCGCAACCAGCCTTTTTTAAAGAAATACCCTACCTTTTTAAAGGTAAGACCCTCTTCGTAATCGGCATCTTCGTATACGTAATTTTGTTCCATTTTAATTCCTCTCGTATTTCCGTGGTTTAGTGTTATTAGTATATCACCGATTGCCGTTAAAATCAACAAAAAAGCAATATTTAACCGTAAATAGTATTTTTATCTTATGCGCATACTATGACCGACATGAAAAACATCGTTATCGTCGGCGGCTCGTCGGGAATAGGACTTGCCGTCGTCCAAAACCTATCGGGCGAAAACATTGCAAACATATCGCGCACGCCGTGCGTGGTCGCGGGCGTGAACAACCTTACTGCGGACGTGACGGATCGCGCCGCGCTTAAAAAAGCGTTTTCCCGCCTGTCGCGCATAGACGCGCTAATATACTGCGCGGGCACGTCCATGGCGGCGCCCGTCGAGTATGCCGAGTACGACGACTACAAACGCCTGTTCGAGGTAAACCTGTTCGGCGCAATCGAGTGTTGCAAGCTCGCCATGCCCATGCTCCGCACTGCCGAAGACGGACGGATTATAATATTAAGCTCGACGGGCGGCGTAACGCCCATTGCCTACGACGGATTTTATTCGGCGAGCAAAGCAGGCATAATTTCGCTGTGCGCGGAGCTTCGATTGGAAGCGCCCGAAGTGAAAAGCACCGCCGTCATCATAGGCGGCACGCAAACGCAATTCTCGTTCAAGCGAAAAGTGTACACCGACTGCGGCGAATACGACGAAGAACTCAAACGCGCGTCCGACTCGCTCATAAAAATGGAACAGACGGGCTATTCCGCCGAATTCGTTGCGCAAAAGATTGTCAAAATCCTGTACGCCAAAAACCCGCCGCCCAAAGTAACCGTCGGCACAAAAAACAAGTTAGTGACGGGACTGTACAAAATCATGCCGTGGCGACTTAAAATTACCGCGTTGCGCTCGGCGTACAACCTCGACTAATCGGCATGTGCGGTGCGTCAGTTGCCGGCGCTTTCGTATCGGCGTATGCCGAGGCGCCACACCGTAAGCGCGAGCGTCATGAGTACGACCGCGGCGACAGCGCTCCACAGTACCGCCCACCAAATGTTCGCGCCGGTCACAAGGCACTCGACGGGATAGTATAGGAACAGCCCGAACGGGATAACAAAGAACATAATCGAGGCAAACGCCTTGCCCATGTAGCGCACGGGATATTTGGCGTAATTGGAAATGTCGTACACGGTGTTGAGGAATATGCCCGCATACTTGACCCAGAACGCAATGGACGCAAACAACAGTTTAATGCCCGTAAAGCAGAATATGCCGAGAACGGCGCACAGGATTAAAGCAATTACCCCGCCCGCCGTCCACGCAATGCCCGCTTGCGGACCGAATATGCACATAATAACCACGCCGACGACAAGCTCGCCTATGCCGTCCCATTTAAAAGTCTGCGCGACGAACTGATACAGCGGATTGAGCGGACGCGTCATAAAAATATCCAGCTCGCCGTGCCTAATCGCCCAGTACGCGAGTAGCCAAAGTTCGTCGGTGAAAATATGATCGATGGCTTTCGGCACAAGCGTAAACCCAAACAAAAACGCGAGAGTAGGAAAAGTCCAAATGCCGATAGCGGGCACGGTGCCCACAATCAAATAAATGGTTGCGAGCGACACGACCTCGGTAATAGCAAAACTGATCATCATAATAATGGAATCGGCTTTGTAAGACAAGCCGCTCCGCAAGCTCATAGATACATATTTGGGATACAATTTCAATTCTTTAAGCATAGTAATTATTCAGCCTCCGAACACAACGACCTTGCGCACCGACGTTTTGTAGCAAAGCTGTCCTATGATATTGATAGCGATAAGCCACGCAATAGCGACGGCAAACGATATGAGCACGTCGTTAGTACTCATAACGCCCAAATAAAGGCGCACGGGCATGCTCATCATAAACGGGAACGGCGTACAGTTGAGAACCTTTTGCGCCCATACGGGGAACACGGACAGCGGAATCATGCGCCCCGACAAAAACCCGCTAATAGTCATAGACATTGAATTTACGCCGAACATTGCGTGCGTGCGGAACGCAAGCTGTCCGAACAAAAAATCATACGCCTCGTTAATCATCATCGCTATGAAACTTGCGGGGATAAACAGTAAAATATTGTACCACGTCAATCCCGTAAGCCCGAAGCCGTACACAGCTATAAGCGTTCCCGCCGTCATAAACGGCACGCCGAATATAAGCAGTCTGCCGAGATAATTACCGATATTCGTAAAGCAAAGTTGCAACCTGTAACTGATAGGCTTCATCAACCGCATGCCTATCTGTCCGTATCGCACGTCGTCCACAATCGCGCCCATGGTATCGGAAACAGTCACTTCAAACATGACTGCGGACACAATCACATACAACAACATCTGCGAATACGTATAACCGCCTATCGTCGGCTCGTCCGAAAACGAATATATCGCCCGCCAAAGCAAACTCATAAGCACGGCGGAAATCAGCGCGCCTACAAACCATAAAAATATTCTGCCGCGGTATGCCATTAAGGTCTGAAACCCCGCCTTGGTAAAAATCAAGTACCGCTTTATCGCACCCCTTCTCATGCTTGCGCACCGCCCTCCGCTTCGATAGCCGCATCGTCGTCCGACTTAACGTCGGCGTAAATTTTTTCGACGACCTGTTCTATCCCCGTTTCCGACAATTTAATATCGACTACTTTGTAAGACTTTAACAGCACGTCGAGCAACACGTCTATTTTAAGTTTTTGCGCGTCGATAGTAAACGTGGTCAACAGCCCGTCGCCGTCGGTGGACACGTTTTCTATTTCGTACTTATCGACCACGGCGGATACGTCTATGGGCGCGGGCGTCTGGATAGTAACGTTGCGCTTGTCGCCAAACATATGCTTGACTTTTTCGAGCGACCCGTCAAACAAAATCTTGCCTGCGTCGAGCACGATAACGCGATCGCACAAAAGTTCTATATCGCTCATGGCGTGCGTGGTAAGTATGAGCGTGGTATGGTATTGATTTTTAAGTTCATTGATAGCCTCTATCAGCTTGCGCTTGACAAGCACGTCCAGCCCGATAGTAGGCTCGTCGAGAAACAGCGTTTTGGGATTGTGTAGCATAGCCGCGGCAAGGTCGGCGCGCATGCGTTGACCGAGCGACAGCGTGCGCACGGGCGCGTCCATAAAAGGCTTCATGTCCAAAAGTTCGGTAAGCTCGCCGATACGCCGCTTGTAATCGGCTTCGGGCACGTCGTAAATATACCTCAACAAATCATAAGTTTCGGTAAGCGGCAAATCGTACCAAAGCTGTGTTTTTTGCCCGAACACAACGCCTATCGTTTTGAGCACGGCGTTGCGCTCGCGCGACTTGTACGGACGCTTGCCGTCGATAAGAATTTCGCCGCGCGTGGGCGTGAGTATGCCGCTCATCATCTTGATAGTGGTGGACTTGCCCGCGCCGTTCGCTCCGATATATCCGACAGCCTCGCCGTCGCCCACGGTAAACGACACGCCGTCCACCGCCTTGACAAGCGTATGCTTGCGCGAGAACAAAGTTTTAAACATGCCCCAAACGCCCTTGCCGCGAATCGGCTTTTTAAAATACTTTTCGACGTTAATCAGTTCAATCATAAAATTCTCCCGTATAGGCGTTTCGCGCAAACATATCGCAGATATTTGCGTTACGTTTGTAAGTTATCGACTCTTAAAGTATATATAACGCCCCCCCCCCCCCTTGTCAAGCCAATCGGGGGTATTTTTTGCAACTTTTTAAAATTTTCTATATTTCCGTCGCGAGAGTTATGCACATAAAAAGACATCGACAGTTTCCGCGCGACACCGCCTTGCGGCGGTTCGCCTTAATTCCTCGACAAGCTCGGAATGATGAGAGTATAAGCATTTCTTTTTATATATCTAATCAAGTTTTGCTTCACGCAAAACTTCCTCAACTATTATCTTTTATCTCTTAACTATTCACTTAATATTCCCCTCCCATTTTATCCCCCCCCTCACCTATGCTTACGGGAAACAGGATTTCACATAATAAGCGATACGCCAAAGCATATCGCTTACTTGAACAAATCCGAATGAGTACCTGTGCGGTACATAGACAACACCAAAACGTCGTCGAATTTTTCATAGACTAGCAGCCAGTCCGGTTCTATATGACATTCCCAATAACCCGAATACTCCCCGACAAGCATATGAACTCTGTTCTTGGGTTCCAACGGTTCGTCTTTAGCTAATTTTTCAATAATATCAAACAGCTTATCAAGATTTTTACCACGCTTTAACGCCTGCTTCAAATCTTTCTCGAAACGGTTTGTATATTTTACTTCATATATCATAAACCGAGCGCCGCCCTTAATTCTTCAATGCTTGTATAACCCTTTACGTTAGGGTCGTGCGCTATTTTTCTGCCTTCCTCAATAGCCGCTATAGTTTCGGCATTCGGGCTTTCAACGCGCATATCAAACGGCAAACCGTTTTCTCTTATAACCGCTTTTAAAAAAATATTGAAAGCAGTAGAAGTATTGATACCGAGTTCATCGAAAATTTTTTCGGCAGCCGCTTTCGTTTCCTTTGAAGTTCTAATATTAAGATTAGTGTATTCCATAACGCTCCTCCTTTATCTTCAATATCATTCTAACATAGTATATGTAATAAGTCAATATTTTTGCGTAATTTTTCGGAGATTTTCGTAAATTATACGATAAACATCGCGTCGGCTATGCTTATGCGAAACAGGATTGCCGATACACTTTGCCCGTTTACTTGCTGTAATTTATAGGGGGTTATTCCGCCGTCGCGACGGGCGCGGGCGGGGTTTTTGCGGCTTTGTTTTTGCGCTTGCCGTGCAATGCGTTAAGCGCGATGAATATGCCGACAAGCACGACCGTCGCGCATATAACTATCGTGTACATAGCCCACACGGGCACTTCGCCGCCGAAGAAAAACATTTTTGCGTCCAACTCTTTAAGCATGCCGTCCACCGTTTCGCTCGGCAAGCCCGCTTCGGTAAACGCCGAACCGTACCCGCACATGAAGTGCGTGCGCAACAAGCCCGTGCAGTACGTCCACGGCAGGCACATTACAAAGTTGCCCATTCCGCTCGAAAACTGCGCAATGGGATAATACGCGCCGCTTATAAATCCGTAGACCGCCGAAACTATCGTGCATACCGCGCTTACCGCACCGTTGCTTTTTAGAAAGTAGCAAACTATCGAGGACAGCGCCGTGCCGAACAGCACGCCGAGCACAACGTCGAATATTATCAAAAATCCGTCCGCTACGGGTATGCTCCAACCCATAACGGCTATGTAAACAAACCCGACAGTAAGGGCGGTAAGACACACCGTAAGCGTGACGATAGCCGTCGCAAAGTAGTATCCGAGCATGAGCACGCGCGGCTTGACGGGCGCAACGGTAAGGTCGATGCGCGCGCCCGTAACGCGGTCGCTCACCATGCACATATTGGCGACAAACGCCACGGTCACGCAACTGACCGAAATAATGGACGCGACTTCGTACACCGCGACATAACCGTCCATCAGCTTGTCGGACAGCTTAAAGCCCTCGGGCAAATTCATGGCGAACGAATCCGTAAGCACGCCGTGCAAAAACAGCACGTACAGCATAAACAGAATAAGCGGCGAAATAAGCGCGCCTATCAGTGCGCCTTTGTCCTTAAAAAACAGCTTGATATTGCGCGCGGTAAAAGCCGCGGTCTGTCTGATTGTCGTTTTAATCATTGTTTCCGCCCCCTCAATCGCCGAGCGACATGCCCGTCGCCGCAAGAAAAACGTCGTCCATTTTTCCCTTGCTTATTTCGTAATCGGTAAACAACTGCGGATATTTTTTGATAAGCGCGGTCGCTTCCTCCGTGTTTTTGACCTCTATTCTAAACCCGTTGGCAATGGGTTGAAGCGGCTTGTCCAGCTTTTCGAGCTCCGCCGCGTCGCAACCGTAAAACGTGATAAAGTCGCCAGTAAACTTGTTTTTAAGCTCGACGGGCGAACCCGTAGCAACCACCTTGCCCGCGTTGAGTATAACGACATAATCGGCGTCCGCCGCCTCCTCCATGTAGTGCGTCGTCAAGAACACCGTTATTTCCCCGTCGCGGCGAAGTTTGTCTATTACCGACCACACCGTCTTGCGCGTTTGCGGATCAAGCCCCGTCGTCGGCTCGTCGAGTATAAGGATTTTGGGCTTATGTAAAAGCGCGCGCGCAATGTCGCACCTGCGCCGCTGTCCGCCCGACAGCTTGCCAACGGCGCGCTTTTCCAGCTCTTTAAGCGACAGCATACCGTCAAGCTCGGCGTAACGTTTTTCAAACTCCGCGCCGAAAATTCCGTACAACGCCGCGCGGCTTTTAAGATTGTCCTTTACGTTAAGAACTTTGTCGAGCGCGGAATTTTGGAACACCACGCCTATGTCGCGTTTGATGCCGTCAAGCTCTACGTCAATGTCGCGCCCGTCGATTACGACCGTGCCGCCGTCGCGATCGAGCTGACCGCATATAACGGATATTGTCGTGGACTTGCCCGCGCCGTTTACGCCCAAGAACGCAAAAAGCTCGCCGCGCCGTACCTCGAACGAAACGTCGTCCACTGCGGTAAGCGTGCCGAACTTCTTTACAAGATTATCGATTTTTATGACGGTATCCGACATGTTATAAACTCCGTCGCATGCGGATTTTTTGTCGTCCGTAAGCCCGACCCGCACGCGATAACATTATATCACTGCCGAGCAAAGTCAATCATTAAATTTTCGTTAGATTTTTATTAAATTTCACAATCGGTTGTCGAATTGCGCTAATCGTTTTCGCCGTCGGCGCACGCGCCGACCGTCGTTTGTTCCGACGCGTCGGGCTCGTCCGCGCCGTCCGATTGCGGCGGTTCTCCGTCGGTATACTCCACGACTTCGGCTTGCGGCGGATCACCCGCTTGCGGCTGTTCCTCGCTTTGCCGCTGCGATTGTTCGGCAAGATCGCCCGCCGTGGCGTTTGCCCGTTCTATCGCCTGTTCCGCCGCGTCCAATGCTTTTAGCTTTTTGTGACCGTTCACAAGCATATGCAAGCCCAGCGCAAAAATCACGAGCGATATGAGTACGCCTATCGCGGGGTTGAGCTTTGCGGCGAGCGCGGCGGCGTTGTTCTCGGGATGCAGTTCTTTGAGCATCATGGCTTGCAGAGTGAACAGCGAAATAAGCGCGTCGGCAAAACTTGCGTTTTTTACGGCGATAAGCGCCAAATTGTTTTGCTTATGCGATTTTTTAAAGTTGTATATGGCAATGCCCAGTTTCGTAAAAGTATACGCGGCTATCGTCGTGACGTATACAATCGCGCTTACAAAATAATTGTAGCTGTTTTCGTCGTCAATGGTCATTTTAATGACGGGCACAATCGCAACGGCGAGCATGATAAGCATCAATCCGCAATTCGCGTAAGCGCGCACGCCGCGCTTTTCCTCGCTTATCCCGCTGTTTTTGCCGCGGAACTTGGCGGTAACAAGCACTTCCACGCGCGGCAAAATCAAAAACAAATGATAGCCGACAAGCACGCCCAGCCATGCGGACTTTTCGAGATTGGCGATTATTATACCGAAAACGACGTAACAGATATTAAACGCAATCGATCCCGCCGCGTACACGAACGCGCGCGTGCTGTAACTCTTGAAAAACCGTTGAACGCGCGGCTTGTCCTTGGCGCGTTCGGGCACGCCGATAATGGTAAGCACCGCGTAAATAGACAGTATGCAAAAAACAAGCGCGACTATATGCACGGGCAATGCCCACAGCTTTAATCCCAGCCCCAAAAAGTATAAGGTTATGCTCCCGCCGAGCGCAACTATGCCCAACGCCCAGCATACAGCGCACACCCACAGCGGCGGCTTTAACAGGAATTTAACTAATTTATCGCGTTTGCTCATCGAATTGCTATTTTACAATATTTGATTTGTTCTGTCAACATTTAGGTGATAGGATTATGTACGCGAGCGCGTTATTACGCAGCCAATACCGCGCAATAACGCGCGATTGCGGTCAAAAAACTTGCAATATCGAATTTTTAATGTTATACTCTATATATAATTTATACAAGGAATGTCAATGAAACGGGTTCTGCTAAAACTTCGCGAAGCGTTTATATCCGTACTTCCCGTGACGGTTGTAGTGCTTATTCTCGCCGCAACGCCGCTCGTCAACTTTACGGGCGCGGAGTTGGGCGCGTTTTGCGTGTGCGCGGTTTTTCTCATACTCGGCATAGGACTTTTTAACCTCGGCGCAGACCTTGCAATGACGCCCATGGGCGAACAGATAGGTGGCGGTCTTACCAAGTCGCGTAAGATAGCGGTACTACTTATAGTCTGCTTTTTAATGGGCGTGCTTATTACCGTTGCCGAACCCGACCTGTCTGTGCTCGCAGAACAGGTTAAGGGCGTTATGAACGGCACTCTGTTGATAGTGACGGTAGGCGTAGGCGTGGGCTTGTTTCTGCTCATAGCCGTGCTTAAAATCATAATGCGCAAGGACTTGTCCGCTATACTGATGTTCTTTTATATGACCCTGTTCGCGCTGTGCGCATTGCTTATAGAAAGCGGAAAAAACAACTTTCTCGCAATGTGTTTCGATTCGGGCGGCGTGACCACGGGCCCTATAACCGTGCCGTTCATCATGGCGCTCGGCGTGGGCATTGCAACCACCATAGGCGGCAAAAACAGCAACGAAAACAGCTTCGGGCTTGTCGCGCTGTGTTCGATTGGACCGATACTCGCGGTTATTATCCTGTCCATGACGGCGCAGGGCGATTTGACGTATTCCATACCCTCTTACACCGTCGCGTCGGAATTGAGCGGGTTCGGCGGAATCCTGCTCGCGACCTGCCGCGAAGTGGTTATCGCGCTCGCGCTCATTATCGTGTTTTTCGTTATTTTGCAGTTGACGGTGTTAAAACTCCCGCGCGCAAAAATCATACAGATAATAATCGGCATAACGTACACTTTCGTCGGGCTTGTCGTGTTCTTAACGGCGGTCAAGGTCGGGTTTATGCCGATAGGCTTAAAGCTCGGGAAAATGCTCGCCGAAAACCGCGCAGTGCTCATCGCGTTCGGGCTGTTCTTGGGCATGGTCGTAGTGCTCGCCGAGCCGGCTATCCACGTGCTTAACAAGCAAGTCGAAGAAATCACGGGCGGCGGCGTGACCAAAAAAGAAATGCTTATCGCGCTGTGCTTGGGCGTAGGGCTTGCGATCGCGCTGTCCATGATCCGCATAATATACAACTTCTCGGTGCTGTACTACCTAATCCCGGGATATCTGCTGTCGCTCGGACTGTCGTTCTTTGTGCCCAAACTGTATACGGCAATTGCGTTCGATTCAGGCGGCGTTGCGAGCGGTCCGCTCACGTCGGGGTTTATCCTGCCCATGGCGATAGGCGCATGCTCGACAATCGCGCCCGACGCGGTTTTGCAACTTGCGTTCGGCGTGGTGGCAATGGTCGCAATGATCCCGCTGATAACGATACAGGCGCTCGGCTTTAAAGCCGTCATGTCCGCAAAAGCGCGCAACAGAATAACCATGCGCCGCATACTCGCCGCAGACGACGAACAAATTATAAACTTCGCTTGGGAGGACAAAAATGCCAAATAAAAAGAAGTCCGCGCTCAAAGCGAAAGCGGAACATATAAAAACCAAAAGCCGCGCGCGCATTGCCAAAATAAAATCGGCAAGATCCATGCCGACGCACAACACCGTTACAGACAACCGCTTGGAACTGCTTATCACCACGGTAAACCGCAGTAAAACCGAGTTTTACCTCGACCTGTTGCAGTCGTTCGACGTGAATATGCAGTTTGTTACGCTCGCGCACGGCACCGCCGACGAAAAAATGTTGGCACGGTTCGGCTTGACCGACTCCGACAAAACGGTCATATTCAGCGTAATACAGGAAAACAAACTTAAAGACGCGCTCGCCGCGCTCGACAATAAATTCCGCACGATAAAAAACGGCAAGGGCGTTGCGTATACAGTTCCCCTGTCGAGCGTGATAGGAACGTTGATTTTCGGTTTTTTAAGCGATAACCGCATGGCGGTAAAGGAGAACAAGTGATGTCGCACGAACTGATTATGTGTATCGTAAATACAGGCTTTACCGACGTAGTTATGGACGCGGCGCGCGACAAGGGCGCAAGAGGCGGCACGGTCATGCACGCCCGCGGCACAGCCAACAAAGAGGCGGAGGAGTTTTTTCACATCTCTGTCCAGCCCGATAAAGAAGTTGTCATGATACTCGTTCCGTCCGAAATTAAAGACGACGTACTGCACGCGATATACCAAGCCGCAGGGCTTAAAACGGCCGGACAAGGCATAGCGTTCGCCATACCCGTGACCAACGTCGTGGGCTTGTCCGCCGCCGCGCCGTCAACGGAACAGCCCGCGCCGCAACCCGAAAAAACACCCGACGAGAAAGACCCCCCGCAAGCATGATAAATAAGGATAAGTCAAGGACAACCGACCGCCGCATGTTTATACGGCGGTTTTGATTTACCACTCTGCGGCGGTTCGCCGGCTCAATCGACAAGCTCGGATTATTGGTGATAACGCATGTTTTAACTTATTAACAAACAACGCAAATTCCGCGTAGTCGCGACTGATTTTAGGTTGACTACATAACCGAAACGCGCTTGGCGTTTATCTGCTGCGCAAGCCGCTTGGCGGCGTAAAAATGCGCGCGCGTGCGCTTTGCGGGCTTGCCGAAAGCGAGCGTTTGCGCGTGCGCGCCGAGCCGACGCACAAACCGTATATCGGTGACGCACACGTAAACGTCCTTGCATAGCGCAATCAGCCGACGGAGCGCGGCGGCGTTGCGACGCGTGTACTTTGCGCCATCGAGGTTGATAACGACGGGCTTGTCGGCATTGCCGCAAGTCTTTTCGACAAACGTCACGCACCGCATTTCCGCGGGCGCGAGCTTGCCGAGCCGCTTGCTCTCGCGCAAGCGCAGTCTGCCGAGCAGCCCCGCAGGCGGCGCGGTCTTGCACAGCGCGCGGCGGTATTTAAGATACTCCGCTACCGTGAACGCCGCGAACGGCACGTCGCCGTAAGCAAAATAATTGCGCCCGTTCTCGCTGGCGCAGAACAGCACCTCGACGTTGTCGAGCACAACCGCGCCGTCCATCTTGCTAAAATATTCGCGCTTTTGTCGCGCCGAACCCAAACAATAAGTAACCATGTCGTCAATTATGGACGGCACGCACGGCTTTTATACGTTTACACAATCACAGATTGTATTTCTGTCGTGTATTTACTGTCGTCGGTTTACAGCAATTTATCCGAATAATTGCGTTTTTTAAATAAATATACAACACGCATCGATCGCTCTACGCATAAAAATAAAGCCGAAACGTTGTTTCGGCTTTATCGCGTTAATCTTTATATTTGTCGTCGTTCGACCAAGAATACATTTTGCGCAGTTCCGCGCCCACCTTTTCGAGTTGGTGATCGGCTTCCAAGCGACGACGCGCATTGAAGTACGCCCTGCCGTTGTTGTTTTCGGCAATCCAGCGCGACGCAAAATCGCCCGTTTGAATTTCTTTGAGCACGCCTTTCATTTTAGCCTTGACCGACTCGTCTATAAGCCGCTCGCCGACGGTGTAATCGCCGTACTCGGCGGTGTCGGAAATGGAATAACGCATAAACCCGAACCCGCCTTTGTAAATCAAATCGACAATCAACTTTAATTCGTGCACGCACTCGAAGTATGCGTTTTGCGGATCGTACCCCGCTTCGACAAGCGTTTCAAACCCCGCTTTCATGAGCGCGGTCACGCCGCCGCACAGCACGCACTGCTCGCCGAACAGGTCGGTTTCCGTTTCGCACTTGAACGTCGTTTCGAGCACGCCCGCGCGCGCGCCGCCGATGCCCGCGGCGTAAGCCAAAGCAATGTCCGCGCAGTGCCCCGAAACGTCCTGATACACCGCAAAAAGACAGGGCGTGCCCTTGCCCTCGACGTACTCGCTTCGCACCGTGTGCCCCGGCGCTTTGGGCGCGACCATAAACACGTCCACGTCGTCGGGCGGAACGATTTGCTTGAAATGAATATTAAACCCGTGCGCAAACGCGAGCGCCTTGCCCGCTTTGAGATTGGGCAGAATATCCTCGCGGTAGATTTTAGCCTGCTTTTCGTCGGGCGTAAGAATCATAGTCACGTCGGCGAGCTTTGCCGCCTCGTCCGCCGTCATGACGTTAAGCCCCGCCTTTTCCGCGCGTTGCCACGACTTGGAACCTTTGTACAAGCCGACGACGACTTTGACCCCGCTTTCTTTAAGATTGAGCGCGTGCGCATGCCCCTGCGACCCGTACCCGATTATAGCCACCGTCTTTTTCTTCAAGTAGTCGAGGTTGCAATCCTCGGCGTAAAAAATCTTTGCCATGATACACTCCGAAATAATTAAATTACGTTTATTATTATAAACCCGCGCCGCCGCCTTGTCAATCGAATTAGCGCAACGGTTGAGTTTGCAAGCAAATAGACGCAACTTTCCCAAAGCTATTGCATAAGCAATTCGGGCAGAACGATATTCGTTCGCGGGAGCTTGTCCGCCGAAAACTGCGGAATAAGATCGTCGATGGCGCACGGTCGGTCGTCCTGCGCAATGCCCGCCGCGAACGCGAGCGCGCCGATAATCTGTTGCGCGGTCATGCTTTTGAGTAGCCGCGCCGCGCTGTCGCCGTCGCTCTTGCTCAACTTTTTGCCGTTGCCGTAGACGATTAGCGGAATATGATAATATTCGGGCGCGGGCAAGCCCAACAACCGCTGTAAATAAATTTGCCGCGGCGTGTCGTACAGCAAATCCGCGCCGCGCACGACCTCCGTCACACCGCTATCCCCGTCGTCCGCAACAACGGCGAGCTGATACGAATACACCCCGTCGCGCCGACGTATGACAAAATCCCCGCACTCGCGCGCGAGGTTTTGCGCCTGCCTGCCGAATATCCCGTCGTCAAACTCTATAACCTCGTCGGGCACGGACAACCGCAACGACGGAGCTTGCGTCTTTGCCAGTTCCGTCGCCGCTTCGTGCGATAAAGTTTTGCACTTTTGCGAGTACAGCACCCCGCCGTCGGGTAAATGCACCGCGCCGTCCGAGTGAAGCTCCGCGCGCGTGCAAAAGCACGGATAAACAAGTGCGGCGCGGCTCAATTTGCTAACCGCAGTACGGTAAAACTCGGCGCGCGAACTTTGATAAACGATAGGTTCGTCGCTATGTATGCCGAACGCGCCCAACAACTCGATAATATCCGCGGCGGCGCGGCGCGGACAACGCAATGTATCCACGTCCTCGATACGAATAATAAACTTGCCGCCCTTACTCTTTGCGGAAAGATATGCGACGATAGCACATAGAATATTACCCGCGTGCATAAATCCGCTCGGCGTGGGCGCAAACCGCCCGACAACTTCCCTACCGTTCATAAATATATTGTAGCATACTCGGTATGAATTTAGCAACCGCGTTTATTAAACCGACTTACACAATATAATTTTTATGCACCGCAATCATTTACACTTCGGCGTTTCGACCGAGTAGATAATCGACAGAAACATCGAATATATCCGCAATTTTTACAAGACACTCTTGCGACGGTTCAGCCGTTCCGTTTTCATATCGTATATAAGACGGTTGCGTTATTCCCAACTTTTCCGCCATCTCGCTTTGCGTCAAACAAAATAATTTTCGCTGTTCGTATAATCTTTTTTGAAAAATTTTCATATCTACTTGACAATTATTGCAAATAGCTATATACTTATTACAAATTATAGCGTCTTGCTATAATTTGTAATAATGGCTTATTTTGACAGCGTATATTTTATTTACCGATGCAACCGCAATTTCGCAAACGGATTTATTATTATTTATCTTAAAAAGCTTTTGCGGTTCGACGCGGGTTATTCGTTGATGCGCGATCGTCAAATAAAGCGACCGACTTTGTTAAACACAAAGTCGGTCTTTTTCATGGTTGATAAAAATATAAACATTAAAAATGCCCGCATAAAGTTTTCTCGCCTACCTCGTTGCCGCGAAAGAAAGTCAACGAAAAACCATCGATTAACCTTCCCGCGTAAAGGTTTTTTGGTTACTTTTTTGCCTAAAAAAGTAACTCTTGCCTACTCCGTTATTCCAAAAGAAAGTCAACGCACAACTACCGATAAATCTTCACGCATAAAGTTTTCTTGCCTACTTCTTTTTCAAAAGAAGTAGGTTAAAACATTTCTTTAAGCGCGGTATCGACGGCGATAGCCCCGTCGGCGGCGGCGGTGGTGAGCTGGCGCACGGTCTTTGCACGGCAATCGCCTGCGGCGTACACCCCGCGAATATTAGTACGGCACCGATCGTCGGCAACGATATACCCGTCGGTGTCGAGCGCGACGGGCGCGAACGCGGCATTGTCCGGCTGTTGCCCTATCGCAACGAACAGCCCGTCAACATCAATCTTCTGCGCAACGCCGTTCACGTCGAGCGTCAGCCCGTCAAGCTCACCGTCGCCGTGCAACTGCTTGACCACGGCATTGGTGATTATGCGCACGGAATTAAGCTCCTTGGCGCGATCGATAAGCGCCTGTTCCGCACGGAACCCGTCGCGCCGATGAATAATATAAACAAGCCCCGCAACGCCCGCAAGATACAAAGCGTCGGTAAACGCGGCATTGCCCCCGCCGACGACCGCAACGGTCTTGTCCTTAAAGAACGCGCCGTCGCACAGCGCGCAATAACTCACGCCGTTGCCGATAAGGTCTTCCTCTCTCGGCACTCCCAAACGCCTATGCTCGCAACCCGCGGCGATAATAACAGCCTTGGCGGTATACTTGCCCGTGTCCGTGACAACGGTAGTGCACGCGCCCTCGGGCACAATCTTCAACACGGTTTCGCACTTAAAGCTCGCGCCCGACTTTTCGGCTTGGTCGAACAGATCGGACGCGAACTGCGCGCCCGAAATATTGACAATCCCGGGATAGTTTTCGACGTTCGGCGCGTCAACAATCTGACCCCCGAACGAATCGCGCTCTATGACAAGAGCGGTCTTATTCGCCCTGCAAGCATAAACGGCGGAGCTCAAGCCCGCCGTTCCGCCGCCTATGATAATGAAATCAAGCATTGGTTTTGTTCCTTATATACAGTATATATTATTTGCCGCTCAAGAACTTTTTAATCTCCGCGACGCCCGCGTACTTCGCGGTTTCCGCACCGTTGGTCACGATCAGCGTGGGCGCCTGCTTAACGCCATACTTCTTTGCGCTGTCGGGATCCTCGACGGCATTGACGATATTGACGTCCAAACCCGCTTTTTCGAGCATGGGTATAGCGACCTTGCAGTTGGGACAAGTCGGGGTCGTGAACAGCGAATATTGCACTTCGCCCGTCACCTGCGCTTGTTCCTCTTGCGGCTTGGCGGCGCACTTATGCCCCGTATGCGGCGTATCGTACTTCATGGTGTTGTACGTTCTGCGGTCTTTAAACTCCTGCGCCTTGCCGTCGTTCCAGTTCTGAACGGGACGGTAGTAACCGGTTATGCGGCTGTTGACCTCGGTCTTTTCTCCGCACTTCGGGCAGGTGTAAATTTCGCCCGCGATATATCCGTGATTGCGGCACACCGAGTACGTCGGCGACAGCGTGAAGTACGGGAGTTTGTAGTTTTCCGCGACCGTGCGAACAAGTTTCGCCGCGGCTTTCCAATCGGGCAGTTTTTCGCCGAGGAAAGTGTGGAAAACGGTACCCGAAGTGTACAGTGTTTGAAGTTCGTCCTGAATATCCAGCGCGCTGAACACATCCTCGGTATAACCGACAGGCAGGTGCGAACTGTTGGTGTAGTACGGCGTGCCGTTCTCGTTAGCTGTAATGATGTCGGGATAACGCTCTTTGTCGTGCTTGGCAAGACGGTACGTCGTGGACTCCGCGGGCGTTGCTTCGAGGTTGTAAAGATCGCCGTACTGTTCTTGATAAATAACCAAGCGTTCGCGCATGTGGTTGAGCACGTCCTGCGCAAAACGCTGTACGCGCTCGTCCGTGAGGTTGGCGCGCAACCATTTGGCGTTAAGCCCCGCCTCGTTCATACCGACAAGCCCGATCGTCGAGAAGTGGTTGTTGAACGTGCCGAGGTAGCGGCGCGTGTACGGATACAAGCCCTCGTCCATGAGCTTGGTTATAATATCGCGCTTGATTTTGAGCGAGCGCGCCGAAACGTCCATGAGCCTGTCGAGCCGCGCGTAAAAATCCTGTTCGTTTTCCGCAAGATACGCTATGCGCGGCATGTTGATCGTAACAACGCCGACCGAACCCGTGCTCTCGCCGCTTCCGAAGAACCCGCCCGACTTTTTGCGCAGTTCGCGCAGGTCGAGGCGCAGACGGCAACACATACTGCGTATATCCGAAGGCTCCATGTCCGAGTTGATATAGTTGGAGAAGTACGGCGTGCCGTATTTAGCCGCCATTTCAAACAACAAGCGGTTGTTCTCGTTATCCGTCCAATCGAAGTCGCGGGTAATGGAATACGTGGGTATAGGATACTGGAATCCTCTGCCGTTGGCGTCGCCCTCGATCATTATCTCGATAAACGCCTTGTTGACCATGTCCATTTCCTTCTTGCAATCTTTATACTTGAAGTCCATGGGCTTGCCGCCGACGATTGCGGGCTGTTCCGCGAGGTCGGGCGGGCATGTCCAGTCGAGCGTAATATTGGAGAACGGCGCTTGCGTGCCCCAGCGCGACGGCGTGTTCACACCGTAAATAAACGACTCGATGCACTTTTTAACCTCGTTGTACGAAAGGTTGTCCACCTTGACGAACGGAGCGAGGTACGTGTCGAACGACGAAAACGCCTGCGCGCCCGCCCATTCGTTTTGCATAATGCCGAGGAAGTTGACCATCTGATTGCACAGCGTCGCCAAATGGCTCGCGGGCGAACTGCTGATCTTGCCGGGGATACCGCCCAAGCCCTCTTGTATGAGTTGACGCAACGACCAGCCCGCGCAATATCCCGTAAGCATGGACATGTCGTGGATATGAATATCCGCACTGCGGTGCGCCGCCGCTATTTCCTCGTCGTAAATTTCGGACAGCCAGTAATTGGCGGTTATCGCGCCCGAGTTGGACAGAATAAGCCCGCCGACCGAATACGTAACGGTCGAGTTCTCCTTGACGCGCCAGTCCGAAGCCTTGACGTAACTGTCTACAAGCTCCTTGTAGTCGAGAATCGTGGATTTCATATTGCGGATTTTTTCGCGCTGTTTGCGGTACAAAATATACGCCTTGGCAACATCGGCATAGCCCGCCTGAATAAGCACGTGCTCCACACTGTCCTGAATATCCTCGACGGCGACTAACCCGCTTTTGACCTTGCCCGCAAAGTCCGCCGTAACGCGCAACGCGATAAGATCGATAATATCGTCGTTATACTGCTTTTCCTGCGCGTCGAACGCCTTGCGAATCGCTTGACTTATCTTGGAAATATCAAACGAAGTTTGTTTGCCGTCTCTCTTGACTACTTGATACATGTTTTACCTCCACGCCCGCCGCAAACCGCGATAAACCGCGCCCTACGGTCAAGGCTTGCTCATTATAACACCGAACAACCCCCGTGTCAAGCCTTTTACCACTATATATTGTGTTTTTTAAAAATTTTTTTGCCAAAAAACCACAATATTTAGAAACATAATTATGATAATAATAAACACCGTGACTAAACTGCGAGTACAAATAACATTTCCCAATCATTTCGACAGAACAATAAAAACTTATCATTATACCGCACCACACTGCGGCGGTTCGCCTTGATTCCTCGGCAAGCTCGGAATGATGGGGGTATAAGCATATCTTTTCCATATATAAAAATCAAGGCTTGCGCATAGCGCAAGCCTTCCGTAATTTTTCATTTACTCATAGTCCGCGACCTGCCGCAAATGCAGGACGAACGTCGTTTTTTCGCCGCACGCGGGCGGAACGGACACGCCGCAATACATGAGCGCCGCGCCCGAAAACGTTTTATTGAGTTCGCGTATATGATAAATGTTGTGTTCGTCCAGACCCAACAGTCGCACCGACGTTTTGCTCGCGTGCGTGCGTATGCACACTGCGTAAGCGCGCGACTTGTCCTTTGCCACCGACATAAGACACACATCGCCGTCCGCCGCCGACAGTCTGTACAAGTCGCCGTTGAGCGTTGCGGGCGCGTCGTCCTGATACGAAAAAATCTGCGCGCGGATTGCGCGTTTCAGTTCGTCCGTCGCTTCCGTCGGGTCGAGTTCGTAACCCAAGCACCCGAACGTCGCGATGTCGAAACGCGTTTTCAACGAATCCGACGGGGTCGCGGCAACGGCGTTGCGCATGAGGCACGGCGGATAGCACAGCGACTGACCGATTAGCATTTCCGTCGGGACCGCGCCCCACTCTATAACAAGCTCGGGGAACCGCGCCGCCAGCGCGCCGCGAACGCGCCACATGCCCACAGCGAACGGCTTTACTCCGCCTCGCTCAATATCTATCATCAAATATTCGGCGTCGCAATCGGCAATCACGTTTTGCAATGCGGCGATAAACGCCTCGACGGAACGGTCGTCGCTCATATCGACCGCAAACTTGCCGTTCTTTGCCTTGACGCTTTCTTTAATATAAGCCGCACTCGACTTGCCGAGCGCAACGGGCGAAACACGCACGCCGAACTTAATGCCCGCCGCCTTGCACGCCTCGGCAACCGCCTTTATCGCGTCCGCGCTCGCCTCGCCGCAATCAACGGCAAACACGTCGCAACCGAGCTCGCACGCAGTGCCCGCGGCTTCGCACATTTTGTCCACCGACATAATCGGGCTGTACAGCACCGTCGGGCGGCGTTTGCCGTCTATGCGCTCGCCCGAATTTTCGCGCAACACATCGTGAAGTATGCGCGACATGCCGCCCACGCCGCTGTCCGAATACACCGCAAGCGCTTCGGGCAGAGTGTACACGCCGCCCGCCGCTATTTCCGTACCGTTCGCGCCGTCGTCACAGGTTATAACCGTCGCCGCGCCGTCCGTCGTCGCATGCACCGCGCCGTCGCCGTAAGCACACAAAAACCCGTAAACATCGCCGTGCGACTCGCTCGCCGTCGGCTTTGCCGCAGCGATAAAGTTGGTCAAAGCGTTCCCGCCGTCCGAGTATTTACCGACGGGCGTGCGACGCTTTTCGCCGTTGTCGCCTACCGATATTATATCGTACTCGCGCGCGAGCGTTACCGTTTGCGGCGGCGCAGTCAATGTCACCGACTTGCTCCCGTCGTTGTAAATCTCGACGCGCCGAGAAAACCCGCCGCGCGGATAGGGCGTGTAGTACAGCTTGACGCGCAACGCGGCTTTGTAGTCGCGCATGTCGATAACTAATGTTTTACCGCCGCCAAGCGCGGGACGATCGGGCGCGGGCTTGTCCGCCAAGACTTGCGCGCCGCCGTATTCGAGTTTGACCGCAATCGGCTTGCCGTCGCGCGCGAACGTCGCGCCGCCCAGCTCCGACCAGTTTTCCGAGCCGAAACCAAGCGCAGTCAAATCGTCCTCCGGCTCGACGCGCTTGCCGAAATGCACGTGCCGCAACGCGCCGCCGTCGATCTTGAAAATATAGCACGCCTCGCCCGCGGTCAGATAGAACGTACCGCCGTCCGTCTTTATCATAATGCTCCTTTAAAACAGCTTCGCCGTTATATCGAGAAACAGCTTCTGTGGCAAGATATGCCGCAAAAAATTCAATACTTTGTACTTAAACCCGATTATATACATCGGCTTTTTGCACTTGTTGCAACACTTGTAAATCTTTTTCGCCGCGGGTTGGAGCCGCATGCGTTTGTGCTCGCGCGAGTCGATTTTCTGCGCCGAAATTTTGGGCGCGTCGCCGTAACGTTCGCCGCCCTCCGCGTACTTGACGCGATTGGCTGTAAAATTGGTTTTAATATCGCCCGCGCACACCGACGTAACTTTAATGCCGTGTTTTTTGAGTTCCATGTACAACCCGAACGCCGCCATATTGACCGCCGCTTTGCTCGCGCAGTAGATCGCGCGGTACGGCAATGCGAAAAGCGCGCATGCCGACGAAACAAACACCGCGCGCCCGCCCGCCTGCATGTGCTTCAATGCGCATCGCACAAGGTTGAGCGCGCCCGTAAAGTTGAGCGACATTTGCGCCTGCACCTCGTCCAGCGGCAACAGCTCGGTCGCGCCCGACAGTCCGCCGCCCGCATTGGCGATAACGGTATCTATCCCGCCGTAACGGGTCGCAATCTCGTTGACCGCGTTCTCGACCGCCGCGTAATCGGTAACGTCAACGGCAATATCGCCGTTGTCGCCGCCGCGCCGCGACAAGCCTATAACGGTGTCGCCCGCCGCGCGGTACAGCGCGCAAAGCTCCTTTCCTATGCCGCTCGACGAACCCGAAACGATTACTATGCGCGGTTTTTTGCTTTTCATTTATCGACGCCCTCGGTCGGGGCTTCGCCGCTTTCGGGCTTATCGGTCGTTGCCGACTGCGCCGCTTTTTTCGCCGCAGGCTTTTTCCGGGGCTGTTTTTTATCGCCGCCGCAAACTTTTGCGTTTTCGGTTTGACAGCTCGCGCCGCCTATCAAGCGGTTTAACGCCGATAAAAATTCGGGCTCGGTTTTATAGCCCTCGGCTATCAACGCCTCGTTGTACAGCACGGTCACGCAGTCGGCGAACTTGTCGTCGTCCATGCCGTCCATGCTCTTGACGATCGGGTGATCGAGATTGACCTGCAACACGCGCTCGGCTTTTACGCCGCCGCCCATGGCTTCCATAATGCGCTCCATTTCGAGCGACACGTCGCCTTTGGCGGCGAGGCAAACGGGATAAGATTTGAGCTTGTCGGTAGCGGTGACAGCCGCCTTGCCTTTCAGTCGCGCTTCCATACGTTTGAGCAGTTCTTTATGCTCGGCGGACTTGGTTTTGCCATTGTCCGCGCCAGACGCAATGTTCTCGAATTTATGCCCGTCGTAATCCTCGATCATGCGCGCTATAAATTCGTCCACGGGATCGGTAAAGTGTAACACGTCCTTGCCGTTTTCGCGCGCGCCCTCTATCTGCGGAAGCATGGCTATCTTTTCGGTAGTTTCGCCGCACGCATAGAGTATGGGCGCTTTTTCGTCCAGCTTGGCGACGTATTCTTTTATTGTTACGAGTTTTTTGTCCGCGTCCGAATAGTACAACAACAGGTCTTTGAGCTTGTCTTTGTTCGCGCCGAAATTGTCGTATGCGCCGAACTTCAACGCTTTGCCAAACTGCGCAAACACCTTTTCGTATTTTTCCCTGTCGTTCTTTAACAGCTTGTCGAACTCGGCGAGTATCTTCTTTTCCAGTCCGTTGGCTATGGCGACAAGCCTGCGATCGTGCTGTAACGTTTCGCGCGAAATGTTTAACGCAAGGTCGGGCGTGTCCACAACGCCGCGCACAAAGCCCAGATATTCGGGCACAAGCTCGGCGCACTTGTCCATTATCAAAACGCCGTTGCAGTACAGCGACAAGCCGCGCTTATAGTCCTTGGTGTAGTAATCGAACGACGGCTCGCTCGGCACAAACAGCAACGCCGTATAGTCCACCGCGCCCTCGACGCGCGTGCTTATGTTGATAAGCGGCGCGCGATAATCGCGGAACGCGCTTTTATAAAAATCGTCAAGCTCCGTTTCGCCGAGCTCCGACTTGGGCTTTTTCCACACGGGCGTCATGGAATTGAGCACGGTGGTTTCCTCCGCTTTCGCGCCGCCCTCTATCGGTTTTTCGGTGAGCATGCGTATGGGATAACGGATATAATCGGAGTACTTTTTAACGAGTTGCGACAGGCGGTAGCTTTCCAAAAACTCCGAATAGCTTTCGTCGTCGCCGTCCGCTTTGAGCCGTATAATAACGTCCGTGCCCGCGTCCGCGCGCTCGGCGGGCGAAATGTCAAACCCCTCGACGCCGTCCGATTCCCACTTGTAGGCAGACTGTTCGCCCGCCTTGCGGCTGATGACGGTAATGTTGTCGGCGACCATGAACGCCGCGTAAAACCCGACGCCGAACTGTCCTATAAGCTGTTCGCCGTCCGTCTTGCCGCGCTCTTTTTTAAACGCCTCGGTGCCGCTCGCGGCGATAACGCCCAAGCAGTCTTCGAGTTCTTTTTCGTTCATGCCTATGCCGTTGTCGCTGACGGTGAGCGTGCGCGCCGCCTTGTCCGCTTTAAGCTCTATGCCGAAGTCCGCGTCGAGCGACGCGTCCGTGAGCGACATAAATCTGCGCTTGTCGATCGCGTCGGACGCGTTGGAAATAAGCTCGCGCAAAAATATTTCGCGATTGACGTAAATGGAATTGACCACAAGATCGAGTAGTTTTTTGGACTGCGCTTTAAATTCTTTCACCGTAATTTCACTCCTTAACGATTATAATTTTTCAAACAAAAACGCGGACCGCCGCACCGCGCAACCGAATGCGGGCGAACTTCCGCGTTTTGACTTTTTAATTGCCGAACCCCTTGCCTATAACCTCGCGCGCGTTTATCACGTATGCGAAAGTGTTAGGGTACTTTTTGAGTATTTTGTTAAATTCCGCGAGCTGGCGTTTTCGTATTACGCAAACAAGCATGGCGCGCTTGTTATGCGAATACATGCCCGTCACGTCGGTGCACGTAACGCCGCGCCCCAGCTTGGTCATTATCTCTTGACTTATCTCTTCCGGCTCGTCGGTGACGATTTCGTATTTGAGCGCGGTCTTAAAGCCGGTAAGTATTACGTCGCCTATCATGGCGTGACTGAATTCCTCGGTAAGCGCCATGAGCACGGGCGTCATGACCGACGCGACCGTCGCATTGCCGTTTCTGTTAAACACAAAAATCGACGCAAAGATTATAAGCGCGTCCACGCCGTACACGTACCACGATATGTTGGTCGCCTGATATTTTTTATGTATGAGCATTGCGATAATATCGCTTCCGCCCGTCGAGCCGCCTATGCGAATCATCATGGCAAAACCCACGCCGCCGAGCACGCCCGCAGTTATAGCCGCAAAAATAGGCTCGCCGCCCGCATAAGTCGGCACGTCAAAATATTCCATTACCACCATGCCGACCGCGGAGAAAACTATCGCCACGCCCGAAATTACGGTGAACCGCTTGCCTATGAACAGGAACGACAAAACCAACAACGGGAAGTTGAGTATAAGCGTAGTGTAGCCCGCCGAAAACCACGGCACGGCTTTTTCTATGAGTACGCCAATACCCGTAACGCCGCTCGTCGCAAATTCGAACGGCAATACGAACATGTTGACCACAACCGCGCGTATCAAGCCCGATATAAGCACCACTACGGGCACCACAACAAAGTTATTTACGCGTTTTTTAGTTTTGGGATCCATTGCCATATAACGACCTCTTTTGCCGAGTTGTATTATATCAAACGACATAAAAATAATCAAGCGTTTTAATGAAAATCACAACTGGGATAAATTATATTGACCCAAGACGCCGCGACGGTTGACGAACTATTGCGACGCTTATCGGAAGAAACGTTCTCCTATTTTTTCGCCGCATTTAACTACCGTTTCGCAATCGTTCTGCGTATTGATAAAAAACTCGTCGTCTATACGCGCGCGGTCTTTTTCGAGCAACAGGATTATTGTAGATCCGCCGAACTCGAACCGACCTTTTTCCTGTCCGCGCTCGAACCGACCCGACTTAACGTCGTTTACTATGCGCCCTACCATCATTGCACCCACTTCGACCTGCACTGCCGTGCCGAAGTTGTCCGTATCGAGCACGGTGTATTCCCGACAGTTTTCGGTGAATACGCGCCGCTTTTCGAGCGCGGCGGGCTGAACGGTGTGCAGTTTGCCTTTTATAAATGCGTTACGCTCCGCCGTTCCTCCGTCGAAAAAGTGATAGCGGTGATAATCGGTTACGCAAAGCCGAAAAACAAGACACAGCCCGCCGGCGTACCGCGCCGCAAGTTCTTTGTCCTTTAACAGCGTTTCGGTTGTGTAGTCAAAACCTTTCACGTTAAAAGTAAGCCCGTCCGTTATATTGTACGCGGACAGCTTGCCGTCGCACGGCGCGCACAGCGCGTTGGGGTCGAAATCGAACGGACGCAATTCGGGCTTTACCTTGCGCGTAAAGAATTCGTTAAACGATTTGTAATCTTGATCGATAAAAGCCGACATATCTATGCCGTGCTTTTTTACGTACTTTTTTATTTTGCGGCGCGACAGTCTGCCGTCGAGGTAACGCCCGACGAGCTTGCTCACCCACCTGCGCGTTATAAGCCACAGCGCGGTCGCGCCCAATCTATTGTAGTATAAAAACCGCAACGATTTGGGTACGGGCGGTTTTTTCAAAATTTCTCGCATGGCAATCAGTTAAACTTGGTGAGCGGTTGGAACAGCACCACGCCGCACACATAATAACGGATTAGCGCAAGTCCTATTACAAGCACAGTTATGGTTATAACCGTTATTATCAGTCCGCGCGCGTGCGCTTTGAACATTTTGAACTTGATAACGAACAACAGTCCGCAAAGTATATAACAAGTCATCATGAGCACGCTGCGGATAATTTGCGCCTGTTCGGTCGTCACGCCGCACGCGCCGTTATCGAACATGGTCGCTACCAGATAGAAAACGGGCAAAGCGAGCGAAACGTTGGTTATGGGCAAACCCGTATAGGATTCGCGCCGTCCCGCGTTGGGTTCGTTTACTCTGTTTATTTCGTCAACATTAAAGTACGCGAGCCGAACAAGTCCGCACAGAACAAAGAACACGTACACTATGCAATAGTACCAACGCGTCATGCCCATAGCCACGCCCACCATTATGGGCGCAATGCCGAACGACACTATATCGCACAGCGAATCTATTTGCATGCCGAACATTCTGTCGTCGGCGGTGCGGTGTTTGCGCGTGGAGGCGACCATGCCGTCAAACCCGTCGCATAAGCCCGCGAGCAGCACGAAAAACGCGGCTATGTCGTCGCGACGCGGTCCGCCGTATGCCGCGGCAAAACATATCCCGCAAATGGATAAGGCGAGCGACAGATATGTAAGTATTACGCCGTAATGCCAATATCCGACGATATACTTGCTCGTCGGTTTAAGTCTGCGTTTTTTTGCGGGCACGGCAACGTCATCGGCTACCGCGACGGTCGCGGCGCTTTCCGTTTGGGCAGGGTCGATGCTTTCGCCCCCCCCCATCACGTTGTCAATCTTTTCGGTTTCCATCGTCATTCTCCTGTATTTCCTCGTTTAACGATACGACATCGGTAACTTCGCCGTCGTCCGCTTGCGTCGTTTCGCTCGGCTCGCCGCCGTCGTCCGCTTGCGTCGTTTCGCTCGGCTCGTCGGCGTGCTGTTCGGTTTTGTCTTGTGTTTGCTCCGTAAGTTCGATTTGTTCGGTATCGCCGTCGGGCGCGAGCTTACAGTCCGCGTCGGCTTGTCCGCCGTTATGCGTGTCGTCTGCCGACGGGCTCGGAACGGGCGCGGACTTTTTATTTACGGTTAAGTCGTCGCCGTCCGCAAGCTCTTTAAGCACTTTTTCGCTGTTGAGCGCGGTGAACATATCCACGTCCTCCGGCTCTTTTTTGTTGTTTTTAAGCCCCGCCGCGTGATAAACCAGAGTGTACAGCCCCGTCACTATCATGCAGATATAGTACGAAATGGAACGCGACACCATCATTGCGGCGAGTATGAATTTCATGTCGAACGCACCGCCTATGCCGAACACGTTGGGGTACAAATATTCGTAAGCGCCCGTGCCGCCGGGGAGCGGTATGGAGTTGTAGCCGGTAAGCACATAAGCCTGCATGCAAAACAGTTCCAAAAAATTGCACGCTTCGGGGCGCGCCGCCATCATGACAAAGCACGGAATAAGCGTTTGCGACACGCGTTGCGCAATGTTCAACAGCAAAACGTTGACAAACAACATAGGGTGCTGTTTGAGCACTTTGCGGCACGAACGGTATTTGGTGACGACGTTGTCCAGTTTGCCGCGCCATTTGTCGGGCTTTTTTATAATATGGATTTTTGTGAGCAGGGATATTCCCCACCCGCCTATTTTAAGGATAACGCGCGCGCGGAACAGACACAGCAACAACAGCGCAAGCAACAGCAACTGGATTACAAACCCGAGTATTATAAGCGTTTTCGCAAACCAATGTCCTATCTGTCCGAACATTGCGGGGCAAGCAATAACGCCGAACAGCCCGACAAGTATAGTTGCAACGGTGTAGCCTATTATGTTGAACAGCACCGTAAATCCCGCCGTGCCGCCACTCATGCCGTCGCGCATCATGTAATACGCCGAAGCGGGCTGACCGCCGCTCGCCGACGGGGTTATTGCCGAATAGTAAAGGTCGCTCGTCGAGTACGCAACCGACGAAACGAATTTGCTTTTATGTCCGAGCTTATGCGCTATTACGTGCAGGCTTATCGCCTCGAAAATTATATAACCCAAAAGTCCCCCGAACGCGCCCGCTATGTAGTACGGATTACAGCCGGAGAGAAACACACCTATGTCGTGCAGGTTTATGTCTTGACTGACAAACACGACGGTCAAAGTGACGCCGATTAGCACGACAAGGAAAGTTATATTGAGAATTTGCTTTTTTGCCCGTTTGGACAGCTTTTTAGCCATTAAAAATACGCTCTCGATTCGGCGCGTGCCGAACTTATCAAAATTGTATTTCTTTACGGCTCGACCCGCGTGGCGACAACCCGTCTTGCGGCAAACCGTATTACGCCTATTATAACATATGCTTTGACAGGTGTCAAACAAAGCAAGATAAATGCCCGCCTAATTTCACCTTTCCGTCATTAAAATTACATTAGAAAATATCGCAACACAGCGGCGCGGCGGCATTTGCTTTGAATAATGCTTGCGCAATTCACGCTGTTGTGGTACAATATTACCGTAATTACAATATAAATTGTAATATAGTGAGGAACGACAATGCACAAAGACAAACAAAACGGCGAAAGCCTTTCGCCTACCGACTTTTTGGCAAAAAAGTACTTCGACCAAGCGGAAAAGTATTTCACGGGCGACGGCGTCGCGGTTGACTTTGCAAAAGCCGCGTCTGGCTATGCGCAAAGCGCAAAGCTCGGCTATGCCCCCGCAATATTCTCGCTGGGCGTGTGCTATATTCGCGGCATGGGCGTCAAGCACGACGAGCACCGCGCATACGAACTTATAAAGCAAGCCGCGGACATGGGCAACCTCGACGCGCAATTCACGCTCGGACATTTCTACTTCGACGGCTCGGTCGTCGAACGCGATTACGACAAAGCGGCAAAGATTTTCCAAGCCGCCGCCGACAAGGATCACCCCGGCGGACTTAACGACCTCGGCTTTTGCTATCAGCGCGGACTGGGCGTGGAGAAGGATTTGGAAAAAGCGTTCGAGTGTTTTTCCCGCGCCGCCGAAAGCGATTTTGCCGCCGCGCAAAACAACGTCGGCGATTGCTACAACTTTGGCAGAGGCGTAAAGGCGGACGGCGAAAAAGCGTACCTTTACTACTACCGCGCCGCGCAGAACGGCTACGCCATTGCGCAAAACAACGTCGGTATGTGCTATCTTAACGGCAGAGGCGTAAAAGCCGACTTCGAGCAAGCCGTGCGCTGGTTCGAGGAGGCGGGCAAGCTCGGCAATCCCGTCGCGGTCGCCAACCTCGGGTTTTGTTACGAGTCGGGCAGAGGCGTGGAAAAGAACGCCGAAAAAGCCGTTCAGTTATACACCATTTCCGCCGACGCGGACAGCGCGCCCGGGCAATACAATCTCGCAAAAGCGTTGCGCGACGGCAACGGCGTAAAAGCCGATCCCGAGCGCGCGTTCTCGCTGTTCAAACGCTCCGCCGAACAGCAATTCCCCGTCGCATATGCCGATCTTGCGGCGTGCTATGAACAAGGTATCGGCACCAAACCCGACGCGGAACTTGCAAAAAAATACCACGACCTTGCGCAAGACGCAGGCTATCCCGCGGCAAGCGCGACTGCGTCCGAAGAATAACAAGCTATTACGATTACAACACTTTAACTTAATTAAACACATCAAAAAACTCCCGTCGGAATCATCCCGTCGGGAGTTTTGCTTTTACTCATCTCGAGCGTTTTGCGGTTACGATACTTTTATTTTGGCAATCGTGCCGCCGTTCTTCGCAAGCGTTATAAGATATGTGCCGTTTGCCTCGAAGCCGTTGAAGTTGCCAGACTCGATCGCGGAGTTCGCGCCCCAAGTGAACTTCATGCCGAGCGACGCGGCGAACGCATTGTTCAACGTTATCTTGCTCGTCAAGACGGGACGGGAATTCCATTCGCCCGCAAAGTAGTTGCCGCCGCTATTCCACATCCAAATTTTGTACTTGCTCAAATCGGTTACGTCATTGCCGACCGAATCTTTTAGGTAAATGGTGAGAGTAACGCCGTCCGAGAAAGTGAGCGTGCTCGCCGTGCCTTGCGGCAATTCCGTTTCCTCGCCGATGTCGGACGGTCCCGTAAATTCGACGGTGTAAGTGCCGTCCTTGTTCGCGCGCAGATACAGACTGAACGCGCCCGTCGTCGTCACTTTGAACGATGATTGCGCTGTAGACGTATTCGACTTGTCTACGCCGATACTGCTCGGATCGATAAACGCGCTTATTTTAGTTCCGTTGACTTGCAATGTGACGACGTCGCCTTTTGTCAGTTTAACCGTCGCGTCCACGCCCAGCCAATATTCTGTCGTCGTCGTATTGCCCGCGTTCACAACGAGTTTATGCAACGTGCCGTTTACAACCAAGCCCGTATCTTTACCCGGTTGCGGTTCGGGTTCGGGTTCGGGTTCGGGCGTGGGGTCGATTACCGCGCCGCCGCCCTCCGTTTGCCACTGCGCGTACAGATACAAGTCCTCGCCGAGCGAAGCGGGCATTTTTTCCACCGTTTCCACAATTCCGTCTTTGGCATAAGTCCAGCCGACAAACGTCGTTTTTGCGCGTGTCGTTTCCGCGGCGGGCAAATCCTCGCCTGCGGCTACTGTCGCGAAGTACGCGTTAGACACAAAGTATTCGCCCTCTTGCGCTTCGGTAAGTTTGGTCGCGCCCGACGACACCGTGTTTTCGGTCGAGCCGAAGCCCTGCTGATACCCGGGCGAAAGTATTACCTTATACTGCGAATCGGCGCTTGTCATTGCCGAGTGCGTTCCGCCCGCGACGCCGTTGTCTTTTATTTCCGCCGCGCAGCCCGTGCAGAACCCGCAGAATGCGGTCGCCATGCACAGCGCGGTCGCTATTGACGTTATCTTTTTCATAGTTCTCTACCTCCTTATGCCGCCGTCACAAGCACGCTGCAAGTCTTGCCGGCAATGCTGCCCGTCCAGAACGCTTTGGCTCCCGCAGGCGCGGAAGTGAGCGCGCCGCTACCGGCTATTATGCTGACGCTGATATTGCCGTTGCCGCCGCGAACGGTGTAAGAAATTTTATTGCCGTTTGTTCCGCCGTCGGTTATAGCGGTTGCATTGCCGAGTTTATATTCGGTGCGAATAGCCGTCAAAGTCTTGACCCAAGACAACAGCGACGACGCGTCCTGTTCCTGTTCGGCAACACTCTTGACCGTGCTTGCGTTAAGTCCCGTAAGCTCGCAAGTAAGTTCGCCGAAACCTATTTTATAGGACGCATTCCCCGTCGCCTCCCACTTCATGGGTTGACGGTAAATTCTATCCTCGTGCGGCGAGCTCGTCAACGAATCGGTGCTTTGCGTTTCGAGGGTGTAATCCATTATACCCTCCATGCCGAGTTCGTCGCCGTAATAAATCCACGTAACCCCCGGCAAAGTCATGAGCATGCCGTAATACATATACAACGCGTTTTCGGAATCGCTTATAAGGCTACCCTCGACCTTGGTATAGTGGTCTGTGTCCACGCCGTTGGACGCTTTTAACGCCATGCGGTTGCGCGCGCGCGGCAAGTCATGGTTAGACGTGAACTGACCCGCAACGAAGTTGGGATTTTGACCTTTGAACGAAGTGTAACCCTGCAAATACGTTCTGAACGCGGAATGTAAATCAGCTTCGCTCTTGGCGGGCGCGCCTGCGCTTAAATGCGGTATGCCGCGAACTTCGGCAAATGCTCTGCCCGCATAATACGTATTAAAATCGAACTGCGAATCAATGCCTTGATAGTATTCTTTTGTTCTCTCGTTCCAACCGTCGAGGTTTTCGCCGACTACAAACGCATTGGGGTGCGCCGATTTAAGACGGTAGTTAAACTCGCGATAGAAGTTGATATTACGCTTTTTATCGTGCGAATATAAACCGTCCTCGACTACGGGCGCCGCGGGATTGTTTTTATCCGCCGTGCCGGAAAGAGTTTTGCCGACGGGCAGAATTTCGTTTTTCATGTAGATGTGTTTGACCGCATCAAGACGGAACCCGTCCAGTCCGAACGACATCCAGTAATCGCAAACTTCGAGTATCGCGTCGCGCACGGGCTGATAGTCGTAATTAAGCTCGGGCATGTCGGACGAGAACGACGAATAGAAGTAGTAGCCGTACGAATCGCCGTACCACTGTTTTTGAGTTTCCGCGTCAAGACTGTCGTAAGTTTCCTTGTTTATCCAGTTATAGAACTGACGATAGTCTATTTCGCGCGTCTTGCCGTCGGCGGTTTGTATCTTTTCTTTTTCCAGATTTTGCGATTTGACAAACCAAGGGTTGCTCTTGCCCGTATGGTTGAGAACAAAGTCCATAACTATTTTCATGCCGTATTCGTTATGCGCTCTGTAAACAAGTTCGCGGTAGTCGGCAAGGGTGCCGAATTTGGGATCGACCGAGAAATAATCGTAAATGTCGTAGCCGTGATAGTTAGTCGAGTTTTGGAAAGGCGTTAGCCATAACACTTCAACATTTAGGCTTGCAAGGTAAGGCAACTTCTGTATAATTCCGCGCAAGTCGCCCATGCCGTCGCCGTTGCTGTCCGCAAACGACGCTATAAATATTTGATAGCCCGTGCTCGCATCGAAGTTTTGCACGCGGTTTGGCCATACTGGATATTTGCTCGAATTGTCAAGCGCGCTGTTAATCATGTCGTCACCGTCGGCGCGAGTGATAGCTGAACCTTCAGGAATACCGTCGTAATTACTGGAAACATCCTCGCCCGTAAATTGCGGCGTGCCGAATCCGATATTGCCTTGGGTGACAAACCAGTGCATCCCCTTATCTTTACGCCGAGCTTTCGACAGACTTATGTTTGTATTGCCAACATCGCTTATCCAATGTTTATCGTTGCTGCGTGACGAAATTTGAAACAACAAAATTCCGAAAGTGCCGTCTTCGGTATTGTAGTCGTCATAGTTGATAACAACGTCCTGCGACGCGCCATGTCCGCCGTTTGCGTCGGGATCCCAACCGCAATCGGTATAAGTATTAGTAAGATCGACGTCATACACCGCGCCGCTTTCGTCTATGTGCATTGCGTTGAACAAACGACCGTTCGCGTTGCCGATAGGCCATACCCAAAGCCCCCAATCTTTATAGACCGAGGATTCAATCTGCGTCGAGTATTCCGGCGCGGCGTTCGGCAAGTTTTTGACCGTGCCGTTTTCGCTTTCCGCGTGTCCGCTACGCTTATAATGAATATAGATATGCCCCGCCTTATTCCACTCCGCCGTGGCAAGACTTTCTTCGTACTTTTTGGCAATATCATCCTGTTCGGACTGCGACCGCCATTGCGCAGTAACGGTAATGTCCGACCGCACGACAGTCGTTGCAAGAAATTCCGCGCCGTCGGCAGTTTTCCAACCTATAAAAGAATAACCTTTATAGCCGTGAGGCACGGGCAACTCTCCGCAAGTGCCGCCCGATTTAACTTCTATAGCATCAGGATATACCAACGCGCCCGCGGCTTCCGCCTCCGCGCCGACGTAGAAAGTAACGGTATAAGTTTTTCCGTCGCCTGCTACTCCGCCGCCGCCGGGGCGCGCCGCCTTGCCGCATGCGAACATTGGCAAAGCCAAAACCGCGCACAGCACAAATACTATCGCTTTTTTCAGTTTCATCATTTCCCTCCGATTAAAGCCGTGTATTGTATACATTATACACCCGTCGAACGACGTTTGTCAATACTTTTACGTATTTTATCCGCAACCCGCAATCATAGATTTACGGCACAACGCCCTCCGCCCCGCGCCGAAAATCGGCAAAAAATAAATGATTGTATTGAAAGGGGGGAAACAATACAATCATTTACCAAAGGAAGAAAAAGATTGCAAAGAGTAACTCTTTACGTGCTTGATTATATTATATATACTTGTTGATAGTGTGAAAACGCTATGACGAATACAAGAATTTTGCCGCGCCGATTTTTACCGCCGCGCGCGACGTTCGCGGTCGTTTTTCACATACGAAAAACCGCCCGCGCCATCTTCGTCAATTCTGTTTCAGTAACGCGTTACGCTATCTCCCACGAACACACAACCGTTTCGGACAATGTTATTTCCTCCGGTTCGACCGCGTTGTCCGAATAAGCCGCCGCACGCAACATCATGGGGCGCGCGCCCTCCGTCGCCGCGTATTCCGCCTTTATCAGCGCGCCGAACTTTACGCCCGCCGCCGCCGCAATATTTTGCGCGTCCGTTTTGGCTTCCTCGACGGCGCGTTTTAACAACGCCTTACCCTCGCCGTTGTCCTTGAAAGTGAACGACACGCGCCACTCGACATTGAGCGCGCTCAACGCTTCGGTCGCCTTGCCAAACAGTTCGGGCGAAAAATCGAACTCCGCCGCAAACGCATGCGCTGCGCGGTATCCCACCGTTTTTTTATCGTCGCGCAGGGTAGTAACGTTTATGCCGCGGCTTTTGAGCGACACGCCGTCCATGCCCGAAAACGCTTGCGTCGCCGCGCTCGCCGCTTCGCTCGCGCTCTCCACAGCCGCCGCGTACTTTTTTGCCTCGCCGTAAGCGGTGAGCGTAATGCGCACGCGGTTCGCCGCGACCTGTTCCGTCACCGTCTTTGTCACTGTAATAAACTTACGTTCCATATCAACCTCCGTTATGGTTTATATTTTTCGATATATTTATATTGTCGCCGCGCAAAATCCCCTGCGCCCGACAACTTTTAAACTCTCAAATATTTTGGATAGTGATTTTTAAGCGCGGACGTTCCGTCGCCCGTCGGCGCGGACTTGACAAGCCCCAGCGCGTGACCGCCGACTGTCGCTATAAGCATGCCGCGTTGCGGCGCGCAAACTTCCAACTGCCTGCCGCGAATATATTCGCCCGCAAGCTCGCCCAATTCAACCGTGCCGAACGCCTCAACCTGTTCGTCCGTCAACGCGTGCGTGAGCGCGTGCGCCGCGTCCTTGCCGCCGTCAAACACCGCCGTTCCGATTTTAACGGCGTTAAGCCCGTCGAGCGACGGCAAGTCGAACGGCAAAACAAACCTGCCGTTGATTTCCGCAATGTCGAGTTTAAGCCTGCCGAATGTCGCCGTTGCGCGCTTTTTGCGCGCGCTCGCCCGCTCGGCTTCCCCGCCCGCCGTCTTTTGCAGAACACAGTAAAAATGCCCTTCGCCGTCGAAATTCATGGGGTATATTCGCCGCGCGTTCGGCTCGGCAATGCCGCGTTCCGCGCCGTCCGCAAGCGGTATATCCACGGTGCGGAAGCCCTTTGAACTTATGTACCTTACAACGTCCTCGTTCTCCTCGCGCGCGAACGTGCAAGTACTGTACAGCATATATCCGCCGCGGCACAGCAGTTCGGTCGCGTCGTCTATGACGGCGCGCTGGCGCGCGGCGCAACCCGCGACTATTTCCGCCGAATACGGAACGTCCTCGTATCGCGTAATGCCGCCGCCGCTACACGGCGCGTCCACTATTAGCGTATCGAAATATCCGTCGAACCCCGCGCGCCGATAATCGCCCGCAGTGTTGCAAGTGACGACCGCGTTGCTAACGCCCAAGCGCTCTATGTTTTCCGCAAGCGCTTTCGTCCGCTTGTATTCGGGGTCGTTGCAAAACAACACCCCGCCCGACATATATTCCGCGGCTTGCGTCGCTTTGCCCCCGGGCGCGGCGCACAAATCAAGCACGCGCTCGCCTATGTACGGCGCAAATGCCGCAACCGCCGCCGCCGCGCTCGGCTCTTGCATGTAATATAACCCCGCGTGGTACAGCGGGTCGAGCGACGGCTTTACGTCGCAATAAAAGGAATTGCCGCAAAGCGCGTTCTGTTTAAGCGGCGTGCCGAACAGCCGTTTAAACTGCTCGACTGTAATCTTGCGCGTGTTCACGCGCAACGCCTTGTACCTCGGCTTATCGTTGTACGCCGCGACAAAGTCGGAATAACGCTCGCCCAACAGTTCGCGCATGTACTCGAAGTAATACTCGTTACCGCTACTCACCGCTCGTACTCCCCGTAATTTACCTGATACAAATACAGTCCGTGCGCGGGCGCAAGCTCCTTTGCGAACGCTCTGTCGCGCTTTTCTATGAGCGCGGGCATGTCCACTTGCTCGCCCCGCCCCGCCTTTATGAGCTGTGCGGTTATTATGCGAACCATGTTATACAAAAAACCGTCGGCGTTGATATAAAACATTACGAACCGCCCGTCGCGCTCTATGTCCGCGCGCTTGACCGTGCGGGTAAAGGTTTTTGCGCCGCCGCCCGCCGCGACGAAAGTAGAAAAGTCGTGCGTGCCCAACAACGCCCGCGCCGCGTCCGCCATGCGTTCCGTGTTCGGCTCGAAGCCCAAGCACAGCGCACGATCGTTAAGCGGCGGAAGGGGCTTGCCCGTGTACATGAGGTACATATAGGTTTTATCTATCGCGCCCATACGCGCGTGGAAATCGGGGCTTGTGCGCCCGCCGTCCAACACACGAATTTCGCGCGGAAGATACGCGTTAAGCCCGCCCACGACGTTCCTATCGTCGAGCTGTTTTTCACAGTCGAAGTGCGCAACCTGTCCGACGGCATGCACGCCCGCGTCCGTCCGCCCCGAACCCGTGACCGAGGCGCGCTCGCCGAAAAGTTTGAACACGGCGTTTTCCACTTCCGCTTGCACGCTATTGCCGTTGGGCTGGCGTTGCCAACCGCAGAACGGCGTGCCGTCGTAACTCAACACTATTTTATAGCGCATATCACAACCCCAGCACGGCTATAAAACCCCAGCCGAACCAATTATAATTGAGGAACAGCACGCACACCGTGACGGCGCACCAAAACAACAGCGCGACCACGTCGCTTACGCGGCAGTGCAGTTTTTTCATGCGCGTTCTGCCCTTTGCGCCGCGGTAGCAACGGCTGTCCATTGCGTCGGCGAGGTCGTCGGCTCTGCGAAAACTGGAAACGAACAGCGGAATAAGCACGGGCAACATCGCTTTTATTTTTTTAAACGGGTTGCGCGACTCGAACGCCGCGCCGCGCGCTTTTTGCGCGTTCATTATTTTGTCCGTTTCCTCTATGAGCGTGGGGATAAGCCGCAACGCTATGCTCATTATGAGCGCAAGCTCATGCACGGGAAATTTGATTTTTTTGAGCGGCGACAGCAGACTTTCCAGTCCGTCGCACAGCTCCGTCGGCGTGGACGTGAGCGTCAGCACCGTCGGCATGAGCACAAGCAACAGCAACCGCCAAGCAAGTTTAATCGCCGCGTAAATTCCGTTTAGGTAGATATGGAAAATCCCCCACTCGGCAAGCGGCTTGCTGTTGGGGTCTGTGTAAAACACGGTCATCAACAGCGTAGTTATAAGGACGATTATAATAATCATCTTTAAGCCTTTAAGCACTTTGAGTATGGGCACGCGCGCCAACAGTATGGTTACAATCACGAAAAACGTCATAAACCCGAACGAAAAAAAGCTCTCGCAAAAAAACACCGTGACTATAAACAAAATCAGTATCAGCAGTTTGAACCGCGGGTCGGCGCGGTGTACGACGGAATTGGACGGGTAGTATTGCCCTATTGTCATATCACGCATTTTCCACCGCCCTCGGCATTACCTTTAACAGCTCGTCCACAAGCTCGTTTTCGGTGAGTATCGCCTCGTTGACGTTTACGCCCGCCCGACAAAGTTCCACCGCGATTTCTGTAACAAGCGGAAGCTCCACGCCGCACTTTTCGAGCAACGCTTTCGACCCAAACAGCTCGCGCGGCGAAAACACGCCCTCCACGCGTCCGCGATTGAGCACTGCTATTTTGTTGCAGTATTCGGCTATCTCGTCCATATTGTGCGAGATCATTACGACCGTCGGGCAAGACTGCTTAACGCGCATGACAAGGTTCATAATGTCGCGTTTGCCCACGGGGTCCAGCCCCGCCGTCGGTTCGTCAAGCACCAAAATTTCGGGGCGCATGGCAAGCACGCCCGCAAGCGCAACTCTGCGTTTCTGCCCGCCAGACAGCTCGAACGGCGAACGTTGCGCAAACTCGGCATAGTCCAGCCCCACAAGCTCTATCGCCTCTTTGGCGCGCGCCTTTTGCTCCTCGGCGGGAAGTTTTAGGTTTTTCGGTCCGAACATTACGTCCTTTTCGACGGTGTCGTCGAACAACTGATGTTCGGGATATTGAAACACCATGCCGACCTTGGCGCGCAATTTTTTAAGATCGAGCTTTTTGACGGACAAGTCCATGTCGTCAACAAGCACGGTTCCGCTCTTTTTTTGCACGCGCGTAAGCGCGTTGAAATGACTGATAAGCGTGGACTTGCCCGCGCCCGTGCCGCCGATTATGCCGAAAAAATCGCCGTCCTCGATTTTAAGATTTACGTCGAACAGAGCCTGCGACGTGAACGGCGTTTTGGGATTGTACACGTATGACAGATTGCGGACGTCAATCACGGCGTTCACCTCCGCCTTTTACGGCTCGCGCCGCTTGCGCGACGAAGTCTTGCACGGACAGCGGACAGCCTATGTCCGCGCCTGCGGATTTAAGCCGTTGCGCGACGCGCACGTACACGGGCAAGTCCAGCCCCGCGCGCGTAAATACTTCGGGCGTTTGAAAAAGCTCCCGCCCGCCGTCCGCCGTAACGCCGCCGCGATCGAGAATAATTATTCTGTCCGCTTGCGCGGCTTCTTCCATAAAATGCGTAATCATGACGACCGCCATATTCTCTTTGCGGTTTAGCCGCGTCACGACGTCCAGCACCTCTTTGCGCCCGTCGGGGTCGAGCATGCCCGTCGCCTCGTCGAGTATCATGAGTTCGGGCTTGATTGCAAGCACGCCCGCTATCGCGACGCGCTGTTTTTGCCCGCCCGACAGCCGAGTGGGCCCGCTCGTCGCGTAATCGCGCATGCCCACGCAGTCGAGCGCCCAATCGACGCGCTCGCGTATTTCCGCGGGCGGAAGTCCGAGGTTTTCGGGTCCGAACGCCACATCGTCCTCGACTATGGTCGTCACCATTTGGTTATCGGGGTTTTGAAAAACAACGCCTATCTTTTTGCGAATTTCGTAAAGGTTGGATTTTTCGGCGGTCGATTTGCCGTCCACCGACACAACGCCGTAATCGGGCAAAATAAGCCCGTTGGCAAGCCGAGCGAGCGTCGATTTTCCCGACCCGTTACAGCCGACAAGCGCGACAAACTCGCCGCGCTCCACCGCGAGGCTGACCGACTTTAACGCCTGAATATAACCGTCATCGCCGCTGGGGTACGAATAATCGACGTTTGAAAATTCCAGAAATGGCATGCGTTTATTTTAACACTTTTTGCCGTCCGCTGTCAACTGCACTAAACGCATATCGCCCGCGTTTGCGCAAAAAAACGACCGCTATTGCGATCGTTATCAGTCGGTTATATTCTCGATGTCAAACAGCGGACTGTCAAAAAATTCCTTTAAAGTCATTCCGAATCCTTGCGCTATTTGAAATACAATATTTACTGCGTTAGTTTGATTGCGTTGCCTACGAATATGATCGATATTCTGCGCGGCAACGCCACTATTCATTGCCAAACGATACTGCGTTATTCCCTTTTCCGCAAGCAACTCGTTTATTCGCTCCGCGAGGGCTTGATTAAACGTCATGTTTCACTCTCCAAAATCAATCGCCGCCGACCGCAATAAAATACGGTCAAAACCGCAATGCCGCGATATTTTTAATCGATAATTTCTTTAAACAACGGACTGTCGAAGAAATCCGACAAATCCATGCCAAACCCCTGCGCTATATTATACACAACGCCCAACGCGGTTGACTTATTTTTACAATGCCTAATCTCGCTAATCATCGAGTTCGTCGCCCCGCTCTCCATTGACAGCCTGTATTGAGTCATATTTTTTTGCGCCAACAGCTCGTCGATACGCGCCGCAAGAGCTTCCGTTAATGTCATAGAATTGCCGCCTTATTTCGTCATTACTAAATAAATTATATATCTTGCTCAAAAATATTCATTTCGTTATTACGAAATAGTCGCAAAACTATGACATTATCAGCATTGCATAAAAACACTATAAATAAAAACGACCGCTATTGCGATCGTTATCAGTCAATGATATTTCCGTCTGTAAACAACGGACTGTCAAAAAATTTCTGCAAATCCATGCCAAAACCCTGCGCTATCTCGTAAATCAATTTAATGTTTACGGTCTTATTGCGCATGTGAATTATATCGCCTATTGATGACGACGGTACGCCGCTCAACTTAAACAGTCTGTATGCGGTGATTTGATTTATTTCCAAAAGTTCTTTCACCCTTGCCGAGAGGGCTTCTGCAATAGTCATAAAGTCCTCCTACTGCGGTTTAGCTTACTATTATTATAATTCCCATAAAATTATTTTTATGTAGCCCGTCCGCAATACCTGCGCTTTGGCTCCCTACTTCGTATAATTGTATTAGCGTAATGTTCGATTTTTCCCAATAACGACCGATAAACAAAAAACCGCGACGATTGTTTGTTCGTCGCGGTTTTTTGCGTATACTTTATTAAGTTGGTTTGTTCTACACCCACCACAGCGCGTTAGTGCGCGGCGCGCGGATTATCACGTTTTTCATGAACTCGATTGCTTTGTCCAGCCCTTCCGTTTGGGTCATCAAGCTGTCCTCGTGCTCGATTGACAAGTATCCGTCATAACCGACGGTGCGCAAAGCCGACACCATGTCTTTCCACAGTTTTTCGTCCGATCCGTAACCGACCGTGCGGAATATCCAACTGCGCCCCGCCTCGTCGGAATAGGGTTTGACGTCGAGCACGCCGTTGACCGCGGTGTTGTATTTATCGATAGCGGTGTCCTTGGCGTGAAACCAATACAACGCATTGCCCAGCTTTTTAATAGCCGCAACGGGGTCTATGCCCTGCCACAACAGGTGCGACGGATCGAAGTTTGCGCCGAGGCTGTCGCCCGCCGCCGCGCGCAGTTTTAACAGCGTTTCGGGATTGTACACGCAAAAACCGGGGTGCATTTCAAAGCATATACGCACGCCGTTATCTGCGGCGTGTTTCGCTTTTTTAGTCCAGTACGGGACAAGCACGTCGTTCCACTGATATTTAAGCACGTCCGCAAACTCGTTGGGCCACGCGCACGTCACCCAGTTGGGCATATCGCCTTTGCCGTCGCCGGGGCAACCCGAAAATGTGATTATGTTTTTAACGCCGAGCTTGGGCGCGACCTCGATTGCCGCGTCAAGTTCCTCGTCCGCCGTTTTTGCTATATTCTTTTGCGGGTGCACGGGGTTGCCATGCACGGACAACGCCGCAATCTCGATACCGTGTTTATCGAACAACGCTTTAAGCTCGTCGCGTTTTTTCACGTTATTTTTAAGCTCGATAATATCGGCATGCGCCTTACCGGGGTAACCGCCCGCGCCCAGTTCCATTCCGTCCACGCCGCGATCCGCAAGATATTTAAGCGCGGCGTCAAGCGGCATATCGCCGAACACCGGCGAAAAAACAGATAATTTCATAGTTTACTTCTCCTCGAAATACACGGGCTTGCCCGTTTTTGCCGACTCGTAAATGGCTTCGAGTATGCGCGTGACGACAGCCGCCTGCTCGGGCAACACAGTGAGCTTGCCTTTGCCGCGAATTGCGTTGACAAAGGTTCGCGCCTCGGTGTCGGCGGGAGAAGCCGCCGCGCCGTCGAAGAACGCCACGCCGCCCACGCCGAAGTCGGGTTCGGTTATGTACTGTCTGCCGTTGTTTACGCCGTTAATGCGCAACTTGCCGTCCTTGTAGATGTTGGCGCCCGCCTTGGTGCCGCAAAGCATGGTCTGCGCTTCCCCGGGGGTGTCGTGGTTGAGCGCCCAGCTCGCGTCGAGGGAAATGGTCGCGCCGTCCTCCATTACCACAAAGCCGAACGCGCTGTCCTCGACGGTGAACTTGTCGGGATCCCAATCGCCCCAAGCGTTGCCCGTTTCGCGCTGATTGTTGAGTTTGTGATAGGTCGTGCCGACTGCGTATTTGGGCTTGTAATTATTCATAGCGTACAGCGTGAGATCGAGTGCGTGCGTGCCTATATCGATAAGCGGTCCGCCGCCCTGCTTTTCCTCGTCGAGGAACACGCCCCACGTCGGCACCGCGCGGCGACGAATAGCCTTTGCGCGCGCGAAGTAAATATCGCCGAACACGCCTTTGTCCGCCTCCGCTTTCATGTACTGCACTTCGGGACGGTAGCGGTTTTGATAGCCTATCGTGAGAAGTTTGCCGCTTCGCTTTTGCGCATCCAGCATAGCCACGGCTTCTTTATAATCCATTGCCATGGGCTTTTCGCAAATGACGTTCTTGCCCGCGTCGAGCGCGGCGACCGTGATTTCGCTGTGCGAGCAGTTGGGCGTGCACACGCACACCGCGTCCAACGGTTCTTTCAAAAGATCGCGGTAATCGACGAAAACTTTGCCCTTGCCGCCTGCGTAGTCGGCATTGGCTTTTACGGCGCGCTCCTCTATAATGTCGCAGAACGCGCACAGTTCCACTTCGTCGCCCAACGCCTTATAAGCGGGCATGTGCTTGCCGTTGGCTATTCCGCCGCAACCGATTATACCGAATTTGAGTTTTTTCATTTTTATGTCCTCCGAATTTTATTTACGCGTACTCGCGCATGAACGCGCAACACCGCTTTAAGTAGTCGGCGATCGGCAGGTCGGTTTTTTCTATTTCCAAAACCGCCCACTCCGCGCCGATTTGTTTGCACTTTTCGAGCACGTCTTTAAGCCGCGCCCGTCCTTCGCCCGCGACGGGATTGACCGCCTCGAAATTTTCGCCCAGTTCTTTTATGTGCACAAGCGTTATTTTGTCGCTGTGCTTTTGTATGAACTCGCACGCGTCCACGCCCGCGACCGCCAGCCAGAACACGTCGGGTTCCAACATCAAGCCGTCCACGCGCGCCGCAAGCTCCGTAACTTTGTCCGCGCCGTCTTTAAACTCGTGCGCGTGGTTGTGATAGCCGAGCGCAACGCCTTGCTCGCGCAGTTCCGCCGCTATGCGCGGCAATTCGGCGACGGCTTTATCGAACTCCGCAGCGTTGTCGAGCGCTTTCCACGGCACGACTATATTACTAATGCCGAGTTGCAACGCCGTCGGAAGCTCCGCTTGCATTTTTTCCGTGCCTATATGCGCCGAGAACGCAGTCAGCGAGTATTTGTCGAGCAGGCTTTTTATTTCGTCCGCGGTCTTGTCGTAAAACCCGGCAAACTCCACGCCGTCGAACCCCGCGTCGGCAATTATTTTCAACGCGCTTTCAAGCCCGTTATCTTTTATGTAATTGCGCAAAGAATACAGTTGAACGCCTGTTTTCATAATATCGCCTATCCTTATTTGCCTGTATTTTCGAGCGGCGCGACATGCGGACACTCGACGGGCGCGCCTATCGGAAAAGCGGGCGCGAGCCAATTAACGGCGTTGACAAGAATTTTGCGCACGTCGGGATTGTGATAGGACGGATTGCTTTCGTGCCCCGGCTGGAAGTAGAAAATTTTACCCTTGCCGCGCGTGTAAGTAACGCCGCTCCTAAACACCTCTCCGCCCGCAAACCAACCTATAAACACCAACTCGTCGGGCGTGGGAATATCAAAGTGTTCGCCGTACATTTCTTCTTCGGCAAGCTCGATATGTTCGGGCAAACCCGCCGCAATGGGGTGCGCGGGCGCGCTCACCCACAGCCGCTCGCGGTCGTTGTCGCGCCATTTGAGCGTGCAGCCCGTGCCGAGCAGTCTGCGGAACGGTTTGGACATATGCGCCGAGTGCAAGAACAGCACGCCCATGCCGCACTGTACGCGCTTGACTATTTTTTCGACGAGCGCGTCCGACACGTTTTCGTGCATGGCGTGTCCCCACCATACAAGCACGTCCGTGCCGTTAAGTATCTCGTCGGTGAGCATACTGCCGTCGTCGCCGTCGTCCTGCCATACCGCAGTAGTGTGCATGCCTGCGCCGTCAAACAACTCCTTTAACGTCTGCTGTATGCCGTGCGGGTGTTGTTTCACAACCTCGGGATTTTCTCTGTGCCCTTTTCCGTGTTCGGAAAAAACGGTAACTTTCATAATAGTTATGACCTCCTGAATCACAATGTAAACTTACGTTATTTTGTTGTTTTGACTTTAAGCGATTTTAAATCGACGGACTTGTGCGACAGCGCGGACTGCTCCGCCGCTTCCATGATTTTCAAAACCGTCATGACCTGTTCGTGCTTTATCGACATGGGCACGCCGCCGACGACCGCGTCGTAAAACTCTTTATAAAAAGCGTGCGGCGCGGGGTGAATACGGTTTAAGTCCTCGATATTAAGCGAGTCGGCGGTGCGATACGCCATGGTCTTTGTAAAGCCGTTGCCCGCCTTTATTCCCGCGATCTTGCGCTCGGGCGAGAATATCGGCTTAACGACTTTGCCCGTGAGATCCCAGTCCTCTATGATCGCCGTGCCGTTTTCGCCGTAAACTATCCAGCGCGGCGTTTTTATGTAACAGTCGGTATCGACGACTATTTCCATGACAGTGTTCGGATATTCGAGTATAATTTTAAACCCGTCGTCCACGTCAAAACCTTGCGCGAACGAATACGAACAATATATGCTGTCGGGCGCGCCGCCGAACATGACGACGGCTTGGTCTATCAAATGCACGCCCCAGTCGAGCATCATGCCGCCGCCCTTTTCTTTGAACTTTCGCCAATCCCCCGGCACGCCGTTGCCGCCCTGCACGCGCGATTCTATGCGCAAAATCTTGCCTATGTCGCCGCTGTCGTATATGTTTTTGACAGTCAAAAAGTCCGCGTCCCAACGCCTGTTTTGGTGGACGGCAAAAACTATACCGTACTTGTCGGCGCAGGCTGTCATCTCCGCGTACTCCGCGCTCGTCGGCGCGATCGGCTTTTCGCAAATAATGTGTTTGCCCGCCGCCGCAAAATACTTGACGTATTCGCCGTGCGAGTCGTTGGGCGTGGCGATAAGCACAGCGTCGGTATTCGGGTCGGACGCTATGTCCTCTTTACTGCGAAACGCGTCGCAAGTCGCGATGCCGTTTTGCCGCGCTACGTCGTAACGGCTTTCGTCAATATCGTAAATGCCGCTCAACTCGAAGCTATCCGTTTCGACTAAACCTTGCGCGTGATAACCGCCCATTCCGCCGTAACCAACTATTGCGATTCTCAATTTTCTCATAATTCTCCCTAAAACGCTTGAACTCTGCGTCGGTATGGTTTATAATTAAACCGGTCGGTATTCCCTCGGCTTTGTTAGCTATAATATAGCACGGCGAACACCGCATTTCAACCAAAATCTAAACATCTTATTCTCAAATATTAACATTTACATTAATGGACTCGGCAAGTTACGAAGCATACAGAGCGCGCATCAACCACATACAGGCATGGCGCGGCAAGACAAACTGCTCCCCGCATTATCATCAGGCGGTGGAGATAGTAGTCGCGTTGACAGACGGCGTGTATACGCGCGTCAACAATAGCGACCGCACGCTGTCGGCGCGGCAAATTTGCGTAGCTGACTGCTTCGATATTCACATGTCGGACTCGCACGGCGACGACGTGTATATAATGGTAATACCCAAAGAACTCCTGTCCGACTATTTGGCGGTAAAACGAAAAAAGCACCTCTCAACACCGTTCATTGACGACCTCGAAACGTGCGAAAAGATTATTGCGTGCATAGAAGCGATTATAAACGACAAGCCATCACCGCTTACTCTATTGGGTTACGTAAACACAATTATGGGGCTTGTCTGCGAAACCTGCGGACTGTCCGACAGCGCGAACGCCGATATTTCCGTAATGCAAGCCGTGCTCGATTATTTGGAGGAAAACTCGAACGAGGATATAAACCTCGAATCGCTTTCCCGTCGCTTCGGATACAATAAGTATTACTTTTCCCGACTGTTCAACGAATTTTTCCAGTTTAACCTTAACGAATATCTTGCGCGTGTGCGCATAAAAAACTTTATCGCGGCAATGCGCGCCGACCCGACCGCAGACATTGTGGGCACCGCGCTCAACTGCGGGTTCAATTCGCAACAAACCTTCTATCGTTGTTTCACCAAATATTACGGCGTTTCGCCCAAGGAATATTTAAGCCAATCGCAAAAATCGGAATAAAAAAACACGCGCAAAAAACATGCGCGCCGTCGCTCGTACAAGCGACGGTTTTTTATTCCGCTATTCCTTAAAGAGTTCCGCGCCGTACTTTATATTGTGCAAACTTTTATTGTATTCTTCGAGGCGGTCGCCCATAATTTTAAACGCGATCGGGTCGCCCGTGGCGTTCGCTTTTGCGGTAACGCGGATATACGCGCACACGACGGCAAAGTGCCTGTCGAAATTGACAAACAAATGTTTGAGCGACGATATAAATTTTTCCGCCGCCGCGCACAGCGCCGCGTATTCGGCGCTCGCCCGTCCGCTCTCGCCGAACGTCAACGACAAATCCGTGCAAACCGAGTATATCAGTTCGCACGGATTGTCGGAGTTTTCGTAATGCGAAAACCGCTTTTTATTGCTCTTTTTTATAACGCCGCGCTCGCAAAGCTCTGCAAGCTCGGCGGTGAATTTTTTGTATTCGTCAAGCACGCGTCGCACCGATTACGGCTGAATATTATCGGGAATATTGCCGCCCTGTTCGGGTGCGGACGGTATGCGATCCAACAGCCCGCCCAACATTTTAATAAGTTCTTGCGGCGTTTCGGGCATGATTTGCACGGCAACCGCAAGTTGCGTTTCTTCGCCCGCGATAACCGCGACGGCGCTAAACCCGTCGAACGTGCCCGCTTGAATTTGATCGGCGTACATCGTCTTTACGGCTTGAATATCGAACTTAAATACGTGCGTCGCCGAATCGTAAGTCATTATTTGCACTTCCGACGGAACGGTTATCGCAACTTCCTTGCCGCCCGTTTCCAAATAAATTTCCACATCTTTATCGAGTTCGCCGTATATTACAGCCGTAACAATTTTGTTGCCGTTATCCCACGCGGTGGTCGAGAAATCGATTTCGAACGCGGGCGGAGCGGTTAGGTATTCGGCAATGTCGAGCGCAAAATCGAACTTGTAATTGTTGTCGGACAGCACGGTGAAGCCCGTCGCATCGCCTTTGTAGTCGTGCGCAAAATTGCCGCTTGCCGCAATGCCGACAATGTCGTTATTGCCGTCGAACTTAACGGATACCGTCAAGTCGAGCTTGTCGATTTCCACGCCGTTCGTTATTACGGCGTACAGCTCGCGCAAGTACGCGGGGACCATGCCGTCGCCCAAGTACTTATCTACCAACGGTTTGACTTCCTGCAAAGTCAAGACCGCAACTATCATATTTTTAATGGAGTTGAGCGACGCGCGCAAATCCGTCACGGTCACTTCGTCAATGAATAGCCTGTCGAACAGCGCGGGCACGTCCTGCACTGACGGCGGGTTGTCTTTGATTTCCGCCGCGACTTCGTTGAGCGCGGTCACAAACTCCGCGACCTTGCGCGCTTCTATCTTTTGTTTGGTCGCCGCGTCGAGCGTAATGCCGAACTTCGCGAGCACGCCGCTCTTTTCCAAAAGTCCGTACACGTCTATGCCGTATGCAGACGCCGCCTGTATCATTGCGCCTAACGTCACTTCGGGCTGGGACGCGACAAACGTGACTGCCATGTCGAGCACGCCGTCCAGAGTATACGGGCGCGTCGAGTCGGGCGACGCCAGCTTTAAATAATTGTTAATAAGAGTAACGGCGTTGGAGTTGTTTTTGTACGCCGAAATTATGGGCGCGAGATACGCGTTAACCTGCGCCGCGCCGTCGAACGCATACGTCGCGGTGCGCGTGTCGCCGTCGTACTCGAACAAGTCGTCGAGCGTCTTGCCGTCGGCGTTTTCGAGGAGTACGCCCAACATATACTGCGCGTAATCGAAAGTTCCCGCAGGCGTAAATTGATTAAAATAATAGCCGTCAACGCCTTGGGTGTACATGTAGCCCGTCGCCATATCTACAATATAGCGTTTAGCCGTTTCGCCCTCGCCCGCGGTCGCTTTAAACTTCGAGCCGCGTTTTTCTATCGCGCCCTCGAAGTCAACTGCGTTTGTGTGCTTTTCGGTTGACGCTAAAAATTTAATCCCGCCTTTGTAGCCGTCGGCGGATTTAAGTTTGGCGATTGCCGATGACAGAACGGGCGGCGCGGAATTGCCGTTATCCCCGTTATCGCCGTTGTCGCACGCGATCAGCGCGAAACTCATTACAACAGCGATTAAAAGCGATATTATCGCAGTCAGTTTCTTTTTCATTATTCACTCCTCCGACATAAAAAATTCGGTTCGTACCGTATACAGTATACTGCGCGAACCGAACCGTTGTCAAGACGTTTTATCTTATTCCGATATTTTCTAATGCAATTTTAACCGCGAGCGCGGCTCGAAACCGTTACATATCCTCGCGGAAATAGCGCGGGAGCGGTTTTATAGTGCCCGACGAATTTTCGAGCACCAAATAATCGAAGTCCACTTCCTCTACAAACTCCCGCCGCAAAAACTTGGCGATATTAAAATGCACAAAGTTATACGTATGGCTTTTTAGTATGACAGGCGTGGGAATATCCATGGCGCGCGTAATGTCGCAAAGATATTCAAACAGCTTATCTTCGTCGAACGCCTCGCCCAGCTCGTACATATAATCGCGCGTAATCTTGTCGCCGAGCATTGTTTTAGCCCAAATGCGCGGAAATACTTTTGCTTTGAGTTCTTTTTGATTCATTGCGCCGTCGTTATTCCAGTTCGATTGTTGCGGGCGGCTTGCTCGTTATGTCGTAAGCCACGCGGTTGACGTGTTTGACCTCGTTTACTATGCGTTCGGATATGGTCTGCAAAACATCGAACGGAATACGCGCCCAGTCCGCGGTCATGCCGTCCACGCTCGTGACGGCGCGCAGGATAACGGTATAATCGTAAGTACGTTCGTCGCCCATGACCCCGACCGTGCGAATGTTGGTGAGCGCCGCAAAATATTGCCAAATTTCTCGGTCGAGCTTGTTCTTGGCTATTTCGTCGCGCAAGATAAAGTCCGCCTCGCGCAAAATTTCCAGTTTGTCCTCCGTGACGTCGCCTATTACGCGGATTGCAAGCCCCGGACCGGGGAACGGCTGACGCATAACGATATTTTCGGGCAAACCTATTTCAAAACCGAGCCGACGCACTTCGTCCTTAAACAGCAACCGAAGCGGCTCGACAAGCTCTTTAAAATCGACTACGTCGGGCAGTCCGCCCACGTTGTGATGGCTTTTTATCTTTGCCGAGTGGTTGAGTCCGCTCTCGATGACGTCGGGATAAATCGTGCCCTGCACAAGATAATCGACCGCGCCCAGCTTTTTCGCCTCGCGCTCGAACACACGGATAAACTCCTCGCCTATGATTTTGCGCTTACGCTCGGGTTCGGTCACGCCCGCGAGCTTGTCCAAAAACAGCTTGCTCGCGTCCACCGCGACAAGGTTCATGCCCTGTTCGTCGCGGAACACGCGCACAACCTCTTCCGCCTCGCCCTTGCGCAACAATCCGTGATCGACGAATATGCAAGTAAGATTGGGGCAAGCCTTATGTATAAGCGCGGCGGCGACGGCGGAATCCACGCCGCCCGACAGCGCGCACAGCACTTTTTTCTCGCCGATTTTGGCTTTGAGCTCGGCAACGGTGCGCTCGACGTAACCGGACATCGTCCACTCGCCCGTCGCGCCGCACACGTTGTAAAGGAAGTTTTTGAGTAATTTAAAGCCCTCTTCGGTGTGCATGACTTCGGGGTGGAACTGCACGCCGTACAGCTTTTTATTAGCGTTTTCCATAGCCGCGACGGGGCACGTTTCGGTTGTGGCGGTAGCCGCAAAGCCCGCGGGCAGTTTTTCTATATAGCTTGTATGGCTCATCCAGCACGTCGATTTAGCCTTGACGTCCGCGAACAGCTTGGACTTTTTATCCGCGACTTCGAGAATACGCCTGCCGTATTCGCGCGGACCGTTGCCGACCGCGCCGCCCAGCGTGCCCGCAAGCAACTGACAGCCGTAACATATTCCGAGCACGGGTATGCCCATATCGAAAATATCCGCGTCGATGCGCGGCGCGCCTTCGTCGTTAAACGACGCGGGGCCGCCCGTAAACACAAGCCCTATCGGATTGGTTTCGGCAATCTTTTCGCGCAACTTCTGAAACGAAATCAACTCGCAATACACGTTGGCTTCGCGCACCCGTCTTGCTATCAACTGATTGTACTGTCCGCCGAAATCGACGACGAGAACTGTTTGTGCCATGTTTAACTCCTTATCTGTGTTGTGCGCGCCGCCTTGCGCGCACCGTTTATAACCGTTCTGTGATATACGTTTCGTAACCTTCGTAAGCATAGCTCGCGTCTATGCCTTTCATATAAATTTCTCGGTTAGATACGTCGTGCGTCAACGCGCTTTTAAGCAACGTTTTTAATTCCAAATCCTTGACGGGACTGCGCTCCATTGCGGCAAGATAATCGCTCTTGTCAACCCTGCTCCAATCGACCGCCGCGCCGAGCGCGCGTTTTAACATCATGTCGAGCCATATACGCGTCGCCCTGCCGTTGCCCTCGCGGAACGGGTGCGCTATATTCATTTCCACGTATTTTTCGACAATTTCGTCGAGCGTCGTCATAGGCATTTTGTCAATGCCGTCGATAGCGGCGCGAAGATACATAGCCGAGGCAAACCGAAAATTACCCTTACTTATATTGACCGTCCGCAGTTCGCCCGCAAAATCGTAAATTTCGCCGAATAGGTGTTTATGCACTGCGGCAAGTCCCGCAAAAGTTCCGACCTCTACGTCGTTTATAAGACCGCTGTCAAACAATTCGCGCGCTTTCAGCTTGCCTATGCGCTCTTCGGCTTCGGCAAGCTCGGCGGAATTTTTTATTCCGAGTTTGTTTTCCAGTGCCATGTTTCTCCTTGATTAACGGGACGCGACAAAATCAAAACCGATTTCGCCGCCTACTCATTGGCGTGCTTGCCCAGCCCCAACATCTTTGCGCGTTCGCGCATGCGCGCCGTCGCGTCGAGCAAGCGTTTGCGTATGCGCAGGCTCTTGGGCGTGACTTCCAAAATTTCGTCGTCCGCCAAAAACTCGATACAGTCTTCGAGCGTCATGCGCATGGGCGTAATCAGTTTGAGCGCGTCGTCGCTTCCGCTACTGCGCGTGTTGGTAAGATGTTTGCGCTTGCACACGTTGACAACTATATCGTCGCCGCGCGGATTCAGCCCGACGACCATACCGCCGTACACGGGCACGCCCGCGCCGATAAACAGCGTGCCGCGCTCCTGCGCATTGAACAGCCCGTAAACTATGGACTCGCCGTCCTCGTGCGCTACAAGCGAGCCGAACTCGCGGCGGTTTATCTCGCCCTTAAACGGCTCGTAACCGTCGAACACGCTCGACATAACGCCCTCGCCCTTGGTGTCGGTCATCAGTTCGCTTTGGTATCCGAACATGCCGCGCGCGGGCACTTTGAAATTCATTTTAATGCGACTGCCGTGCGGGGTCATGTCAATCAGTTCGCCCTTGCGCGTGCCCATCTTGCTCATTATAGTGCCGACGCACGCTTCGGGCACGTCTATAAACACTCGATCGACAGGCTCGCACTTGACGCCGTCGATAGTCTTTATAAGAACCTTGGGCATGCTGACCGCAAACTCGTAACCGTCGCGCCGCATGGTTTCTATCAGTATGGACAGGTGCATTTCGCCCCTGCCGCACACAACGAAACTGTCCGCCGTCGCGCCGTCCGCGACGCGTAGCGACAAATCCTTGACCGCCTCTTTATACAGCCTGTCGCGCAAATGACGGCTCGTAACGTACTTGCCCTCTTTGCCCGCGAGCGGCGAATCGTTTACCATGAACGTCATTTCGACGCTCGGCTCGGCAATCTTGACAAATTCGATAGGCGCGGTGTCCGCTTCCGAACAAACGGTGTCGCCTATCATAACGCCCTCTATACCCGAAATGCACACTATGTCGCCGACCGTCGCGCTTTCGGCGGGCACGCGTTTTAACCCGTCGTAAGTGAAAAGGCTGACAACCTTGCTTTTTACCGACTTGTCCGCGTCGTGATAGTTGGTAAGCACAATCTGATTGCCGACCGACACAACGCCGTTGCCTATCTTGCCGACGGCGAGCTTGCCCACGTATTCGTTATGCTCCGCCGACGACACAAGCATTTTGAACGGCGCGTTCTCATCACCCGACGGCGCGGGAATATGCTCTATAATAGTTTGGAACAGCGGTTGCATGCTTCTGCCGCTTTCCGTAATACTGCGCGACGCCACGCCGTTGCGCGCCGAAGCGAACACAAACGGACTGTTGAGCTGTTCTTCGCTCGCGTCGAGGTCGAGAAACAACTCCAAAATTTCGTCCACAACCTCTTTAAGCCGCGCGTCCGGTCTGTCGGTCTTGTTGACGACGACTATAATTTTAAGCCCGAGCGCGAGCGCGCGTTCCAGAACGAACCGCGTCTGCGGCATGGGTCCCTCGAACGCGTCAACAACAAGCAACGCGCCGTCCACCATTTTGAGCACGCGCTCCACCTCGCCGCCGAAGTCGGCGTGCCCGGGGGTATCGACTATATTTATCTTGAACCCGTCGTACATGCACGACGCGTTTTTGGACAGTATGGTGATGCCGCGTTCGCGTTCGAGCGCGTTGCTGTCCATAACTCTGTCCGCTACGGACTGGTTATCGCGGAACACGTTGCCTTGCTTCAACAGTTCGTTGACGAGCGACGTTTTACCGTGATCGACGTGCGCGATTATTGCTACATTGCGAATTTTCTCTTTGTTCATATAAAGTAAACGACCCGATGGAAAAGATGTTATATTCTGCTTAAATTTTATTACATTCGGCGCAAAAAGTCAAACGATTGATAATGCGGACGAAATTTATATTTGTTCCGCGCCCTTCTCGCGCAAAAAAACCGCGTCTCGCCGCGCGCCGTTATGGGTAATGTTCAACGTAATAACAGTAATACAAAACAAAACCGTGCAATAAAAACCGCTCCGCGCATAAACTCATGCACGGGGCGGGATTTGTCTTTATATATTTAATTCCGTTTGTTTTTTCTTTTTGGGCGCGTCGAACAGGCGAAAAGCTATCGCGGTCATATCGTCTTTGGGCGTGCCGCCCGACAGCGCGAGCGCGCGGGTGAGTATTGCGTTTACCGTTTTTTCGGGATTAAACGCCGACAGCCCGTTTATGAACTCGGGCAACTCGTCGCCCGCAAAGCAATCGCTCACTCCGTCCGTGACCATTATAAGCATTTGATTGGGGTACATTCTTTTTGTAGTGACGAAAGGACGCATTTCGTCGAGCACGCCTATCGGCAGAGAACTGCCTTCTATTTTTAGAACTGTGTCCGTCGTCTTTATATAGCACGGCGGCGAACCTATTTTTATTATGTCCGTCGTCGCGTTGTCGAGGTCGCACACCACTACGTCCGCGGCGGAATAGTTTTCGGTTGCAGGCAGTTTTAAAAACCTGTTGACGCCCGCGAGCACGGACTGCGAATCGAACCCCGCGCGGTAAAAACAGCTAATCAGTTCCACCGCCGCGCCGCTGCTTTCGCTCGCCTGCGCGCCCGATCCCATGCCGTCCAGCAACGCCGCCAAAAACTTATCGCCTATGCGCTCGAACGTATAGCTGTCGCCCGATATACCGTTTTTGCCCAGCCCCGCCCGTGCGTAAACGGCTTCGTAAGCGGGGCGTTTTTTGAGCGTTGCGACGCTCCAACCCGCCGCCTGCGTTTTGTCCACCGCCGTCACTTCGTAATCGCGTTTCAAACACGCGCTGACCGCTCTGCGTATTTTTTCGCGCGATGCGGACTGCGTGCGCACAACCGCCGTAACGCCCTCGCGCGTGCAAAACGCCTCCGCGCACTCCACGCCGTTGCCGTTAAGCTCCGCGACTATCTTGTCCTCCGCAATGCCGTCGAACCCGACGGGCAACGCCTGACTTTTGCCCAATTCTTCGAGCACGTCTTTTATGGCGGTAAGCCTCTCGGTCACTATGGCTTTGGCTTTGTCCTCGCTCTCGCGTTCCCGCGCGCGCTCGCGCGCGCCGTCCGTAACCGCGTCCGCGGCGTTAATCACGTCCACCGTGCGCGCGCAACTTTCGGTAAAGAATTGCGGCAGGTCGGACAGTATCGCCCTGCCCGCGTGCGCGCGTTCCGCCAGCGCCGTAAACGCCGCCGTTGCTTTTTCGCGATCGCAGTCGCCGTACTTTTGACAGTACGGACACACCCTGTCCGCGAGCGCCGCGCCCACGGCGCAATAGTCGGGCACCGGCGCGGAAAACGCGTTCATCAGTCGAGCCGTTTCGTCGAATACCGACGATACGGCGAGCATGCGATTCCCCGCGTCCGCCTTTGTGCGATTTATGTAATGCCGCACGGCAAGCCGCGCCGACCCGTCGAAATCGAAATACGCGCCCACCTTTCTGACGGCGCGCCGCGGCAGTATGAAAAACGGCAGTGCGCCCGCCGTCATCATAAGCGCGTTCCAGCCGATAATTATCGGCTCGGTAAAAAACAGCACTGCGACTGCGGCGTACACGCCTATCGCGGTAACGGCATACACGGCGCGCGGCAACCGCGAAAACGCGACCGCCGTCAGTACGAACGCCATGAACGCAGGCGCGAGCGCGACGTCGGCGTTAAGCCCCAACCCAAGAGCGACAGCCGCGCCGCCGCACAGCGCGAACTTGACGTTCATAACCGCAAGCAACAACACGAGCAACGTCGCGGGCGCAAGCCCTATCAAAAACACGTCCGCTTGCGCTCTGCCGAACGCAAGCCCCGCGACAATAAGCGTCACGCACATAGCCGCGGCTTCGGTCGGGTCGAACTTCCGCGCAAACCGCGTGCGCGCGCACTCCGCCGCCTTTGCCGCAAAGTAATAAAACATGACCGAGATAACGCCCGTTATTACCGCCGTCGTTATGTGCATGAACAAACCCGACAGCGCGGTTTCGGTGACTATCGCCGCTATCGAGAACAGCGTTTTTGCGACGTATCTGTCGCAACGCGGGAGTTTAAGCCCCGCAAACCACCTAACCGCCATAATAAAGATTACCGCGCCCGCAGTGTACAATCGCCATACTTCAAACGTAAAAAGGAACGCGCACAATAAATAAACCGGCGCGACAAAACCTATAAAGAACGCGCCCGACAGCGCGCAGAACATGGGCGTGCCGAACGGCGTGACGGCGTAAACCTTGCCGCCGCAACATACGATAAGCAAAACCGCCGCGGACAGTAACTCGACGGGCTTCACGGACTTTTTCATATATACAAACAATACCATACGCGCGAACGGTTATTATGTCGGGCTTTGGTAAATAACGGCGAAAAAAAGATAACCGCTCGATCGCACGCCGCACGCTGTCGCGTCATATACCGATAGCATGAACGTTTACGCTTACGATCGCGCCGCCGCCGCTGCTTACGCTCGCAAATGGGCGCTCGGCAGAAACCCCGCGTTTTACGATTTTAACGACATAGGCGGCGACTGTACAAACTTCGCGTCGCAGTGCATTTATGCGGGTTGCGGCGTTATGAACTATTTGCCGCTGTACGGCTGGTTTTACCGCTCCGCGAGCGACCGCACGCCGTCGTGGACGGGCGTTCAGTTTTTGCACAACTTTCTCGTCGGCAACGACGGGGTCGGACCGTTCGCCCAAGTCGTTCCGCTCGAACAGGCGGAAGTCGGCGACGTTATTCAACTGGGCGACGGGCGCGGCGACTTTTTCCACTCGCCCGTCGCCGTCGCTATCCGACCGCGCTCGCGCGGCAAAATTACCGAGGACGACATACTTATCGCTGCGCACACTTACGACGCGCTCGATCGCACGCTGTCGTCGTATAACGCGCGCCAATACCGAGCTTTGCATATTTTGGGTTACAGAAAATAGATATGCGACAATACAAAAAACTCCCGCGCCACACGTCTATTCGGCACAGGAGTTGTTATAAGCCAATGTAAAATTACTTGCGCGCGAACGCAGGCGCGTCTTTGATTGACACTATTATATAATCCGCCGCGCCGACGCACTCCGCTTTGTCGAACAAAACGCCCTCGACGGCGACAGTCGTCATGCCCGCCGCCTTTGCCGCTTTTACGGCAATCGGCACGTCGTCGTAAGCGACGCAGTCGCGCGGACTAACACCCAAAACGCGCGCCGCGTGTTCGTAAATCAGGGGCGACGATTTTTTAAATCCTATTTCGTCGGTTGTGAATATGTGCGAAAAATATTCGGATATGCCGTTGTTTTTCAAACACGCTCGGGCGAACTCGCTGTGCAGGCTTGTGACCGCGGCTATCTTAATTCCCGCCGCCGCGCACGCCGTCAAGTATTCGCGCACGCCGTCGAACGTCTTTACGGTGGTCGCATATGCTTCGCGCGCAAGCTCCGTCCACTCGTTCATAAGCGTTTCGGGAGTGTCGTCGAGCTTGTAATATTCTACCGTAAACTCCGCCGTTGCGCGAAACCCTATCGCCGCTATCGCGCGCCTGTATTCGGCAGTCGGAACAAGCCCGCGCTTGCTCAAAAATATATCGTCTATTTCGTGCCACAACCCGACCGAATCGAACAGCGTGCCGTCGAGGTCGAATATTGCCGCGCGGATATTTGCGGGCAACGCGCTCACTTTTTGCCGCCGCGTTTTAAATCGTTTATAAGCGCAATGCCCACCGTCATGCCGTCGGCGACAGCCTTACCCACCTGCTTGACCCCAACCGTACAATCGCCCGCGGCGTACAGCCCCGCAACGTTGGTCATGCCTTTTTCGTCCGTTATTATCGCGCCGTTGACGTCGGTAAACGCACCTATGCTCTTTGCTATCGCACCGCTGCCCAAAACCCCGACGGCGACAAACAATCCGTCGAGTTCGAGTTCCGTTCCGTCCTCGAACGCCACGCCGCCCACTCTGCCGTCGCGCCCGATCACGCGCGCTATCCTGTCGGTCGCGACGTTGTCCGCAGTAAAGCTCGGCGTTTCGCCGTCGGTCAACAAATACGTCGCGCCCGCGACGTTTTTAATCGCCGAATATTCATGCTCGGCAAACTCGCCCGCGCCGATCACGCCCACTCGCTTTTTGCGGTAGAAAAACGCGTCGCACACGGCGCAATAACTCACGCCCTTGCCTTCGTAATCTTTAAGCCCCGCTATATCCACGGTCTTGCGCGCCGCGCCCGTCGCCACGACGAGCCGCTTGGCTTTGTACTCTCCGACGGTCGCGCTTACCGTAAAAACTTCGCCGTCGGTCTGCGCAAACGTCGCCTGTCCGTCGATAACGGCAACGCCCAACGCCCGCGCTTGCTCTATGCCGCGATCGTAAAGATCCGCGCCCGACAGCGCACCCGAACCGTAATAGTTTTCTATGCGCTCGGCGCGGTGCAATGCGGACGCGCCGCTGTGTATAATGGCGGTAGCAAGCCCGCCGCGCATAGCGTACAACGCCGCGGAAACGCCCGCAGGTCCGCCGCCTATTATAATAACGTCGTAAATGTTTTCCATAATTCCGCCCCGTCTGCGTGCGCCGCGCTAATTATCCGCGCGGTAAACTTCATCGAAAAATCCCGAATCGGACGGGGTTATGCCCGCCGCGTACAAATGCGAAACGTCGCCCACTCCCTTACAGCGAAACGCAACCGTTCCCGCCTCGCGCTCCTCGGTCGCCACCGTAGTCACCGACGTCGGCGCGACGAAAAAGCCGTGCCAAAGCGCGGGCGCGGACACGCCCAAAAGGTGCGACAGTATGACGAACTGCACGCCCAAGTGACAAAAGAAAACCAGCGTTTTGTCGTTGCCCTTGTCGGTGCGATACAACTCGCCGTCGCGCTTGTAGCCGTATTCGGCAAGTATTCCGTCTATCCCCGAAACAACGAGTTCGCGTTGCGCCGCGACGTCGCCCGTGCGGTACAGCGGCGCGTCCTGCCATCCGTCCTTGTCGCACAGCTCGGCAACCGTCGTCCGATACGACGGCAACAAGTCCCAAGGTATGCGATTTTTGCCCGTAAGCGGGTCGGTAATTTGCACGTAAAATTCCCGCAAAAATTGCTCGACGGTAACGTCGTTGCCCGATCCTTCAAGCGCGAGCGCTGCGGTATCGCGCGCCCTGCCGAGCGGCGAACAGTAGAATCTATCAACATTCCATTGCGCAACGCGTTTGTTAAGAGCTTGCGCTTCCTTTACGCCGCGCGCCGTAACGGTGTCGTGAACGTAATCGGGATCGCCGTGCCTGATAAAAATAAGTTTCATGTCGCTCCGCGCCCCGACAAAATTAAAACGGGGCGTATCGGTATTTTACCGCATATCCCCGTTTTTGTCAAGGTAATTGCCGCGCGCAAGGCGTTGCGCAAAAGGCTATTGATTTTTATAATGCACGTTAAACTTATCCTGCTTGTCGTCATACACAGCGAGTATAATGTTTTGCAAGTCCTTTTTTTGCTTGATTTTCAACCGCGAAAACAGCCAATCGACGTCCTTGTTTATTTCCGACAAACCCGAATACGACACCGCGCCGTCAACGATAAGAACATCCGTAAGCTCGGCTTTTTCGACTTTGCTTTTGTCCACGTCCTCCATGACGACGGGCTTTTGCGCGCCGACGGGCAGAACGGACAGCTCGCCGCTCGGCTCGAATACGGCATACGCAACGTCTGCAATATCGAAGTAATTTTTTTCGCGCAACATGGAAAGCAAATCGTTCACATCGATTTTGTTCTTTTTAAGTTCTTTGTAGTTTATCTTGCCGTCGTAAACGAGCGTCGCGGGCTTGCCTTTAAGCAAGCGTTTTAAAAACGTGTTTTTGCGCCCGATTATCGCGACGAGTAGCGCGAGCGCAAAGAATATCGTCATTGCGATCAAAAAGAAGTAAAACGGCACTTCCGTGTTGGTCGCCATTTCCGCCGCAATCGATCCAAGCGATATACCGACCGTGTAGTCTATAAATTCCAGCTGCGCGATTTGCTTTTTGCCCAAAATTTTGGAAATTATAAACAGGTACAAAAACGCAACCGCAGAATCTATCAGCACCCAGAAAATAGGTTGTATTCCGAACATAACGGTTAATCCTCCTTTATATTTTATCTTTCAACGAGCGCGTTTTTATGCGCGGTTGCGCTTGCGAATTTTTGTGCGATTGACAGATTGCCGCGGCATTGACAAACGGCAAGCGCGGTAGTATAATACGAATATCCGTTTATAGGAGCGTTTTATGTTCGGCAATAAACAAATAAAAGACATGATCGAAAACGGTCGCGAAGACGTTGCGGAAGAGTTTGTGCAACAGCTGCGCGACGAAGTTCAAGCCGCGGACGCCCGTTTGGATTTTTATATGAACGCGAGCGCGGAACAACTGTTGACGCTTACGGAAAACGGCGACGACGCGGCGTGCGCGCATTACATAAGCAAACGCCTTAACGACAACGTTCTCGACGCAAACGACATAAAGTATCTCGAACGCGCGGTTTACAATCACTGTTACGAAGCGGCGATTGTCGGGGCGTTCCTGTTCGGCTACAAAAAAAGCATTTACAAAGACGAAGAAAAAGAATACTTTTCCTATGCCGTCATGGAACAGAAAAACAGCAAGTCCGCGCACAACAGCCTCAATAAAGCGTACAAGCGCAATTCCGAACTGATTGACGACATAGACCGCAAAGTTTTGTCCGACCTACTCGACCTCGCCGTCGCGCCCGTAAAAGAGCGGCTGTTTTCGTTTACGGCGGAACTCAAACCCGCAGGCAAAGGCTTTTGCGATTACAAATCGGCTTACGAAGTGCTTTTGCATTATACCGAACTCAACGGGCGCGAAACCGATCCCGAATCGGTTTACATCGCGTATCTGCGCGGCAAAAACGCCGCCGCCGCGCTCAAAGCCGTCGAAAACAACGTTGCGGAACTTATGACGGAAATAGCGCAAAAACAAGGCATACAAAACGGCGAAGTCATTTCAAACGGATCGCGCGTCTACCGTTACGGCAATGCGCAAAACAAACCCGTCGCGCCAAAAGACGACCGTGTTAAAATTATATCGGACGTATCGCTCGACATAGACGTAGACGAAAGCGGCAGACTAAAAGGCAATGTTTGCGACCTGTGCGGCGGAGCGCTTAACGCGGACGGCATATGCCCGTCATGCGGCAACGCGCAAACGCACGAATCGAACGGCAAAATAATAATACGTCGCGGCAGGGATACGGAAGCGCTTATTTGCACGCAGTGCGGCTCGCCCGTCAAGCTCGACGCAGACGGCAAAACCGCTTATTGCACGGCTTGCGGCACGACGTTCGCCGTAAACGGCAACGCGCTGTCGGACGGCGTATACGGGCTTAACTACGAATCGATCCGCGCGGATATGCCCGAGGGCGAAACGTTGCCCGACGTCAAGTTTGTGCGAGCGAGCATTGCGGACGGCGCGATTACCGCGGTCATGCCCAAAAACTTTATCGTAATGTCGGACGAAGTAAGGCGCATAAAATATCCGACCAACGCGCCCAAGTTCATTTACACCACGCCCGACTCGAAAGTAAATCTCACGTTAAACATAATCGGCAGACTGGAAGAAAAAGACGTGTTCGCGTTTGGACAACAAATGCTCGGCATACTGAAAAACAGCTTTGTCGGCGCGCGCTTCGACGAAGCGATTAAAATAACCGACCCGCAAAATATATTCTTTATAAACTTCATTACCGCCGCTATCGATCAAGGCATATATAACGCAATGTTCTTCTTTTCGCATAACGGACAACAAGGCATAGGCTCGTGGAACTGTTTGAGCAAGGACAGATGGTTCTGGGCGCCCGTGTTCGAGCACGCCGTGCGCACCATGCAGTTTAACTGATATGCGCGCCGAGATTATTTCGACGGCAAAATCTTGCGCATAGATTAAACCGAATCAACAAACACACAACGGAGGTTGTTATGGGAATTCTCAAAAACATAGACGTGCCTGTCATGTACGACGACTGTATCGCATTAAAATACGATACAAAGGGCAATGTAATTAAAAAGGGTTCTACGCTGACCGTGCGCGAAACGCAAGCGGCTGTGTTTTGCGACAAAGGCAGAGCGGCGGATGTTTTCGGCGCGGGTATGTACAAACTGGATACCGACAGTCTGCCCGTAATTACAAAACTGCTGGCGTGGAAGTACGGGTTTGAAACGCCGTTCAAGTCCGAAGTCTACTTTGTAAACACAAAAGAATTTTCGGCGGTGCGCTGGGGCACGTCCAATCCCGTGCCCGTCAATACCGAACTCGGCATTGTGCGTCTGCGCGGCAACGGGTCGTATTCGTTTAAAATAACCGACCCCGCGCTGTTTCTGAAAACAATCGCAGGTTTCTCCGACTATTGCTCGGCGCGCACCGCAACCGACGCGCTTCGCGCCCTGCTCGTCGGCGGAATATCGTCGGCTTTCGCGGAATGCGGAGTTACGTTGAAAAACTTGACGGCGAGCTATAAAGCATTGAGCGAGCGCGTTCTGTCGTCCGCCGCACAGCGTTGCGCGGAACTGGGCATTACCGTGACCGCGTTCGATATAGAAAACCTGTCCGTGCCGCCCGAACTCGAAAAGGCAATCGACCAAAACGCGCGGCTCGGCATCATGCGCGACAACACAGACGTGTACGCAAAGCTCGCGCAAGCCGACGCGCTGAAAGAAGCCGCAAAACACGGCGCGGCGGGAACGGTGTTCGGCATGGGCGTGGGCATGTCGCTCGGCAAGGACATGCCGCAAAACACAACCGGAACCGCGCCCGAAACAAAGCTGTGCGCGGCGTGCAAAAAACAGATTGACGCAGGCGCAAAGTTTTGTCCGGAATGTGGCGCGCCCGTCAAAAAATACTGCCCCGAATGCGGTGCGCAAGTCCCGCCCGAAACAAAGTTTTGCGCCGAGTGCGGGCATAAACTGTCGTAACGACGCAACGCCGCACAACCCAAACCGTAAAAGAGGACGATACATGTTTATATCCAAAAATTTGCGCGAGCTCGATAAAAAAATAATACACGACGAAGCCGAAGCGGAAAACGCGCGGGCAACAAACAAAATCCATATAAAACTCACTTCGCGCGATCAACTGTTTTTGGAGTACGCGTTTTCGGACGGAGAACTTAACGTCGGATTGAGCGAATACGTTTGCGACAAGTGCAAAACCGTGCCGTTCGGCGAAGTTCCGACGATAGTCGTCCACGGCGATTGCGATTTGTCCGCCGAACAAATTTCCGCATTGTTCAAAAGCAACTATCGCACCGAATATGTCGCGGCGCGAAAAAAGGTGACGCGCAACACTCTGTTCTCGCTTATTATGACTACGTTCGGAATTATCACGCTGTCCATACTGTTCGCCGTGCATTACGTGTTCGATAACGCATATGTAAAGACGGTTTTGGAAATTGCCGCATGGGTATTCATTTGGGAAGCCGTGGACAGCCTCTTTTTGCGTCGCCCCGCACTAAAATCGCAATGTCTTATCTTGCAACGCGCGTACTCGGCAAAAATCGAACTCGCGCCCGACGGCGAAACAGAATAACGCCGCGCAAACAAAACGGCAAAATATTTATATGTTAAAAGCCGTCCTTTGTGAAAATCCCCCCAAAAGTTTTGTCTAACTTTTGGGGGGATTTTCATTGCGGGCGGCTTTTTATGTTGTAAAATATAATAAGCCTATCGTCTGTTTTTGCAGTGCGCGATTTTTTTGTCCGAACAGGTTGCGGCTTGCTCGAAAAACCGTTTAAACGCGTTTGCGCTACCGTCGTCATCGCCGACTTTAAGTTCGCCGTCGTCGGTGATTTGCACGTCTATCATTTTAAGGAATTCGGACGTCCCGATTATTTTGACTTCCTCGGGGATTTCGTCGTCTGCGGTTTTATTATCGGCAACGTAATAATCGAACCGCGTGCCGTTGACGGTAAGCGCATAGCCCGCGCGAAATATGTATTCCGTCAGCCGTTCCAGTTTGTCCGCATACAAAAGTTTAAACCCGTCCGACAGTCTGAACCGTTCCCAATCGCGGCTTTCTTTGTAATACCGTTTAAGATTTTTTATAGCCTTGTTCACCTTTGAATCGAGTTCGGCGATCGCCATCTTTTCCCTATCGACAACACAGTTGACATGCGCCGATAACAGTTGTTCGACGGAACACGAATTGCGGTCGCACATAGCCTTGACCGCAAGCATGGTCATTTCCGCGTCGTCGCAACTCTTGTGCTCCGCCAAATGCGAAATATCGACGGACAGCTTTTCCATAATGCTTTCGAGCTTGCTCATGTCTTTATCGCGAGCGACCTGCTTGTAAATCTTTTGCGTGTCGTAAGCGATAATGTCGATCTTGGGCAACCCGTATCGCTCGCATGCGGTGTTAAGATATTTTATATCGGACGCTACGCTATGACCGAATAGCCGCCGCTCGGGCGCAGACAACAGCTCGTGTATTTTCGGATAAACTTCTTTAAACGGCGCGTGACGGCGAAACTCGTCCTCCGTGTACGCGAGCTTTACGGACGGGTCAAAGTTGTCCCGACCCAGCTTGAACGGCATTTGCGGATCCATGAGAATATCGTCCTTTCGGGCAATGCAAAATTTCTCGTCCGCAAGCACGTACCCGAACGAACAAATATGATTCCCGTCGCAACACTCTATGTCGAAATACAAATAATCCATACGCTTCTCCCGTAAAGCCGCATAACCGACTTTAACCATAACGTAATTATATCACATCTTATCAAATTTGTAAAATCACACACCGCGCTTACCGCCTATTTAATCGACGCAAAATAAATCCGATTAAATCCCTTGACAATATAATTTAATTGTGATATATTATTCAAGCTGTGTTATTTCATTTAATATAGCGCAAATTATAAAGACGCTACTTGTTATTTACAGTAGCGGACTGCGGCGGTTCCTCACCGCCGACACACAATTTAATATCATTACTTATGCTACTGTGGCTCAGTTGGTAGAGCAGCTGATTCGTAATCAGCAGGTCGGCGGTTCGAGTCCGCCCAGTAGCTCCAAGCGTATCGGTCTAAAAGCGTCATTGCTTTTAGACCGATTTTCACGTTTTTGGGGCGTTTTTGGGGAATTTTTGCCCGAAATACAGCTGACGAACAAAAAACGAATGACCGAGTACGGAAAATATGCCGTTCGCGGTCATTTTTTATTTGGAAAACAGTGAAAATTTTTCGTCAAACACACTCTTGCTTGCCACTACTAAAAGTATCCCCCGACAAGATTTGAACAAAGAATACAAAACAAAGGTGTAACGAAATAAACCCACCTTGTTCTTTACAAACGCGCCGCAAAATGCTATACTGAAAGAGTAAAAATCTATAAAGGAGGTACTCTCGATATGTTTGCCAAAAGACACAGGTCATACTACACGAAAGAAGGCTATAAGCAAGTATACAAGCCGAACAGTCCCGAAGCGCGAAGCGACGGGTATATTGCCAGCCGCAATGCAACTGAGAAAATTGGCAAGTTATTTCACGCCGCCGGGAATAGTTGCGTTATATTTCGGTGTACCGGCCGTAATTGTGACGGTACTGTTTTTCATTGCGCGGAAAGCAATGAAAAAGGTAAAGTAAGCCGTTGTTTGTCTTGCTAAAATCGTTACGAAATGGTATAATGGCATAAAAGGGAGAGCGCATAAGCAATGAAAATCATTCATGGCAAATATAACGAAGCGAAAATATACACCGACGTGGTAGACGACGGAGCGGTTGCGCAGATACAAGCGATGTGCGATTCGCCCGTGTTTAAGCAATCGAAAATCCGTATAATGCCCGACGTACACGCAGGCGCAGGCTGTACGATAGGCACGACAATGACGATAACGGACAAGATCGTGCCGAATATGGTCGGCGTGGATATAGGGTGTGGAATGGAGCTTGTGCGCATTGCAGAAAAGAATATCGATCTTGCCGCGCTGGATAAATTGATATACACGAGAATACCGTCGGGATTCAACTACCGTGATAAACCTCACGGATACACACAGCAGATAGACCTTTCCGAGCTTTGTTGCGCGAAACAGGTAAATACGGACTTGGCTTATGTCAGTCTCGGTACGCTCGGCGGCGGCAATCACTTTATAGAGGCAGACAGAGACGATGACGGAAATATTTATATCGTCGTCCATTCGGGAAGTCGTCACTTGGGTAAAGAGATAGCCGAACTCTATCAAAACGAAGGTTACCGCAGATTATGCGGCAACTCGCAATCGCAACTGCAAGAAATAATAAAGAAGCTTAAAGCGGAAGGTCGCGCGCAAGAAATAGAAAAAGAGATACAAGCGGCAAAGAATAAGCAGTCGGAAGTGCCGCAAGATATGGCATACGTCGAAGACGAACTGTTTGACGATTATATTCACGATATGAAGATAACGCAACGCTTTGCCGTACTGAACAGACAAGCAATGGTAGATGAAATCGTGCGCGGCTTGGGGTTGACCGTGGTTGAGCAATTCACCACCATACACAATTATATCGATACGGACAATATGATACTGCGCAAAGGAGCGGTGTCGGCGCGTAAGGGCGAGAAACTGCTTATACCTATAAACATGCGCGACGGCTCGCTTATCTGCGTAGGCAAAGGGAACAACGATTGGAATCAAAGCGCACCGCACGGCGCGGGCAGGATATTGAGCCGCGGCAAAGCGCGAGCAACGCTTACCATGGAAGAGTTCAAAAAAGAGATGTCGGGCATTTACACGACGTCGGTAAACCCTAACACATTGGATGAAAGCCCTATGGCGTATAAAACGATTGACGACATCGTGGATAACGTCGATCCGACAGTTGAGATAGTCAAGCGCATCAAACCGATATATAACTTTAAGGCGAGCGAAGAAGTATCGTTCGGCAAAAAGGCGTCGGGGAAATAAAAAAACGGATATAGATGTTGCGCAGCATATAAAACGCCTGCAGACCATATTAAGGTAAAGCGATTCAAAATACAGAAAAACGAGATTTTGTAGCACACATCTATAAAAACGCGAGATTTCGTAAAACACACACAAGCGTATCGGTCTAAAAGCGTCATTGCTTTTAGACCGATTTTCACAGGTAAATAGACGGACTGTATATCGACAGTTTATCTAACAGATAATTACAACCGCAAAAAAGGAGGCGCAAATGACAAGTTGGAGTCCGTGGCGCGGATACCGCAAACACAGCGAGGGCTGCAAATTTAAAAGGTGATTTTATTTCTACACGCGGATATTTATATCGGCTTCGACGTTTAGGAACGATGCCAAGCGTTTTGCTTCATCTGTTATCTTTTGCAAGTCATCCGCACTCGCGGTATACCCGTCTTCAAACCAAATGTTTTGCACATGCAATTCCGTTTTTGCCTTGTTGAGCACAGGCTCTATTCTGCCGACAAAGCGATTGCCTATTATTATAGGCAATACGTAATAGCCGTACTTACGCTTGACTTTGGGCGCGTACACCTCCCAACTGTAATCGAAGTCGAACACGCTTTTTATGCTCGCCCTATCCCATATCAGATTATCGAGCGGCGCGACAAACACCGCGCGCTCGTTTTTTGACGGAGATAAAAACCGCTCCGCGCCGCGCGGGATATAATATGTATTCTTTACACCCTCGACCGCTATCGGCAACAATTCGCCAAGCTCTACAAGCTGTGCGATAGCGCGTTCGCGCAACTCTTTGTCGTCAACGTATATGCCCAGCCATGCGCCGCCGTTTTTGCCGCATGCCGCGCCCACCGATTGGACGCGACGTTTTACATACCAGCGCAAAAATTCGTCGAAGTCCGAAAACTCGTTTGCCTGCCAGTCCTTGCCCAACAACCGCTCCGTCGTGTCGAACGATTTGACTACACCCTTTTTACGCGCAACCGTTATTCGCCCGCTGTTCCACAGATATTCGCAACATACGCCCGCGACCTTTGACGGACCCCACCCACCGTTATTTGTTTTAGGCGACGGTATATCCGTGACCGACGATTCGCCGTTGCGCGCCAAATACCCGTAAATATCTTCCGTTGCGGCGTGACAATCGTCCTGTCCGCGCCGGCTCATAACCGTCCTATACTGCCGTGCGGATTCGTCGCGCACATACTTAAACTTTTCAAACTCCGCCGACTGAAATATACACATCATCTTATCCCAGCCGTCAACAAGCTCGCGTCTGTCATACAATGCCGCAAATAAATCCTCGCGCGTCACGTTTTTATTGCGCGAAAACATTGCGAGCTCGGCGTTTCTGCCGATTATGTTGAGCGGATCGTACTGCACGGATTTAATACGCTCGAAAATATGCGAAATCGCAGACTGCCCGTCAAGCTCGAAAAACTCGACGAACCCGTGATAATTGATATAAAAATCGCGCAACTGTTCTTTTGTGATCTCTGTCAATTTTTCTCCCGTATCCTTGCGCGCACCTGCGTCGTTTACGCGCATAAAAATACGACGTTTGACGTCGTATATTATGTATTATAAAGCCGTACGCCGCCCCAACGCTTGCGAGAGCGTGACCGCGTCGGCGTATTCGAGTTCCGATCCCATAGATATGCCTTGCGCTATTCTCGTGACTTTTACGCCGAGCGGCTTTAAAAGTCGAGCAAGGTATACCGCCGTAGCTTCGCCCTCGACGTCGGGATTGGTCGCAATAATAACTTCTTCCGCGTCGCTTAAGCGCGGCAACAGCGACTTAATATTGAGGTCGTCGGGCGTGCGGTTATTCATGGGCGAAAGCGTGCCGTGGAGTACGTGATACACCCCGTCGAACGCGCCCGTTCGTTCTATCGCCGTCACGTCCTTGGGATAGGACACCACGCAAATTTGCTTGGTCTGCCGCGACGCGCACAAGTCGCACACCTCGTCGTCGGTGTAATTCCCGCACACCTTACACAGCCTTACGCTGTTTTTTACTTCTTTAAGCGCGGCGCAAAACGCTTCGACGTCCTGTTCCGTAAAATCTATAACCGCGTGCGCATAACGCAACGCGGTCTTTCTGCCGACGCCGGGGAGCATGCCGAAACGACTTGCCAACGCCGCTATACTCTTTATTTCTTTCATTAAAACGCGCCGAGTTGCGATAGCGGGCTGTTTTTGACAAGTTCGTCCGCTTCGGCATAAGCCTCGTTAGCCGCCGCCGTGATAAGGTCTTCCAGCATTTCCACGTCGTCGGGATCGACTACTTCGGGTTTGATCTGTACGGAAATAAACCGCTTACTGCCGGAAATGGTTACCGTTACCGCGCCGCCGCCCGCAGTGCCCGTTACGCGCGCGTCTTCGAGCTCCTCTTTAGCCTGCGCCATTTGCTCTTGCAACTTTTGCGCCTGTTGCATCATTTGTTGCATGTTCATACCGCCGCCACCGCCGCGGTTATATCCGCCGAACCTTGCCATAATAAACTCCTTGTCTGTTTACGCGCCGATTAGTCTTCCCAAAGATCGGAGAAGTTGTCGGTGTACGTTTCGGTATACTTGTTATAATTATACGACAAAACATTGCGTTCCCAAATATTATATGCGTTCTCCTCGCGCTTGGCGCGCACGGGTTTTTCAAACACGTCGAAATAAGTTTCCAGTCTGCCGGGGGTGGTGTAGTCGTTGATGGACACCGCGCCTATTTTGGTGACGGATGCAAGATACATAATGTGTACGCCGTAATCCGTTATAACAGGCTCGCCGTAAACCTGCCCGACGGAAATATTGTCGCGCATGTCGCGCGCCGCGTCCGCGAACTCCTGCATATACGTTTCATCCTCGCCCTCGTCGAGCTCGTACTTAACGACATAGCCCTTGTTGTTTCCGAACGCGCCGGGGTCGGTATTGTAAAGATAAATCAAGTCGTCGAACGTGACGTCCGCGCGCGCAACGTTGGCTTCGAGCGGGCGCATGACCGACTGAACATGCGACATGACCTGTTCCACCGTCATGGGACGGGAAAGATCGTCTTCGCCGTTCTCGTGAGGATAGCACGTTATAGCCTCGGCAAGGCGCGCTCTGTATTCCGCTATAAGCTGTTTTTGGTCGTCTTCCTGCGCGCCCGCGACCTCGGGACGTTTTTTATACTGTGCAAGCGCGTCTTTTTGTTCGTCCGAGAACGGCAACAAGATATGCTTAACATAGAAATAATTGTTGTTGGGGTGATACAACACAGTGGTCGAGTCGTCCGACATTGCGGAGTTATAAGCCGCTACGTCCGTGCTGTACAGACTGCGTTGCTCGTTGAGCTTGGATTCAAAGTCGCGCGTAATTTCCGCATCGTCCACCGTCACGCCCTCGGTAAGATAGGACTGCAACGAAGTGATCTTTTGCGAGCGTTCGAGCGATTCGCCGCTTATATAATACATTATATAACCAAATTCGCTTTCGCTCTCCGTCATGGGATAGCTGTAATCGCCGATTTTGGGATATACCGCGACGATACCTTCGGTATTGATAAGGCGGTCGAGCGCCTTTATTTCGTTGTCGATTTTGGATTTGAGCCACTTGCGCTCGGGCTGGTTTAAACGGAAATCGTCGTTGACGCGGTCTTTGACCAACGCGACGAAACGCCGCATTGCCTCGCGTTCGAGCGACCGCGTATCGTCGTCGCCGTGTATGCCGGGGTATTTGGATTCGCTCGGGTTCCAAGGCTTGACTGCGGGAATATCCTCTATATCCGAAAAATCGTCGTCCTCATCGGCGTCGGGCTTTACGGGATAGGTAGTTTCCGAATTTACGCTGTCGTTATCGGTGTTTATTTCTTCCTGCCCGCGGTTGGACAGTATTTCGTTTTTAATGGAAGTAAGCGTATTGTCGATAATGGAATAAATGCTCTTTTTGACGGTATTGGATTCGGCTTGCGTCCACTCCACCTTGCCGCAGTCTATAAGCGCATCCACTTCGTTGGTGACAAGCTCTACGTTTACGAGCATGCTCAACGCGTAATTGTACATTGCTTTCGGGTCGGTGAACGACTGGGAAAGGTTGCTCGCATTGTTGTTTACGTACTCTACAAGATCGCGTTTGTATACGGTTTTGCCCGACGTGGCATATTCGACAACCTTTATCTGCTGGTCGTCGCCCTCGCCTTCCATGACCGAATTGGTGATGGTGTATGGCTTTACATAAGCAACTTTTTGTTGTAAGTCGCGCTCCGTATCGTGCGTAAAGAAAGAACAGCCGCACAGCCCCAAAGCCGCCAGCACGAAAGTCAATATTCCTATAACAATGCGTTTAAACACTTTTGTGACACCTATACCAATTAAACCTTGTCCTGCTATTATACTAAACAGCGGGGAAAAAATCAAACGTTTTCAATATGTTTTTGCCATTTATTTGGTTTTTATTCCGCCGTCGTCGAATATGCGAAAACCGCTCGTTTTGTCAGCGATCGCCGCAATGCGTTTATTTACGCCAACTCTTCCGCCAGCTTTATTGCCGCGGCGACGGCGACTGTCGTCGAGTCGGTCGCTTTAAGATCCAAAATGTCGTTCGGTTGCCACTGCTCGCCCGCAAGGCTGTCCGCCGTTATGAAAAACGTGTAAAACTGTTTATTGCGGAAGTTTGCCGCCGCCTGTAACGCCGAGCTCTCCATTTCAACGGCGATACAGCCTTTTGCTTTCAATTCGTCCGCACGAGTGCGCGTTTCGCGGTAAAACCCGTCCGTCGTCCACGTGCCGCCGACAAGCGTGTTTATACCGCTGCCGTCGAGCAGTTTTTTTACGCGCGCACTGTTGGTCAAATCGATGTATTCCGTGGGCGGCATATAGTGATAGCTCGTGCCCTCGTCGCGATACGCCTTGTCGGGCACGATAAAAGTTTGCGGCGGAGTGTGCACAAGCGCGCCGCAAATACCGAACGCCACGACGTGTTCGACGCCCGCCGCAATTATCTCTTCCATGGTCGCAACCGCCGCGGGCGCGCCGACGGGACTTTTATACACGGCTATGCGCTTGCCGTTGCGCTCGAACGTAAAAACATCCACGTCGCAACCGCCTTTTATAACCGCGCGCGGCTTTGCGCCCGTAACGCGCAAAAGCTCGCCGTATGTATGATCGCTGAACGCCGTAATTGCAACGTTCGCTTGGACGTTTTCGCAAAACGGAGTAATAATAGCTTGCTCGTCGATAAATTTAATCATATATTCACCTCGTCGCGGCGTGCTTGCCGCAAGCGCGTCATTTTGCGAAACACCGTAAAAAAGCACAGACGTTTCGCAATACGCTTACTTATACATTGTAACATTTTTCACCGCCGAAAGCAAGCCTTTATCCGCCCCGCGCCGCTCGCGCCGATTTGCCGACAACACGGCTGTTTTAATAATAATACGACCCCTTATAATCGAACGGTCGGAACCGCGTATTGTCGTAAATTTTTTTAGTGTCGGCAAGCCGCGCGTAACTTTTTTCGTACAGTCTTAACGCCGTGCCGTCGAACGGCAAGCGATACACAAACCGCGCGTCACGCGCCGTTTTTTCGTAATCCGTGCCGTCGTAATCCCCCACGCACAAAAACACATTGTAACCGTGTTTTTTGTAAACGTCCATTTTTGAGCTTCGCGCCTTATGCTCGCCCGACGGAAAACACAAAACGCGCGTTTCGCCCGCTATGGGCGCGATATAACGCGCCCACGCCGCGCAGTCTTTTTCTATCTGCCGCGCGTTCATCGAATTAAAGTACTTATGATAGTACGTGTGCGACGCGAAAGCGTAGCCGAGTTCTTTGAGATGTTTGACAAGCGCTTTACACTCTACTGTGTCGCTCTCCATACGCGCCTCGCTCACCCGACAGTCGGGCGTAATCCTGTAACCGAGTATGCCGTTATATCCGTTTACGCACAGCGTTGCGCGCGCGCCGTCCACCGAAAAATCAGGGTGTTTTTCGATAAAACTTTCGAGTATAGTAACGTTCTCGCGCTCGCGCGTCGTATGCGGCGAAGCGTTTGCGGTATAGTCGCACACCCGCCCGTCGTACAGCACAAGTTTGTCTATGCACCCGCGCCCGACGGTGTCGTAAGTCATATCGTCGAACGACATGACAAGCGGCCGCTTGCCGCGCGGCATGTACAGCGGTTCTGCGCGCAACGCTCTGTCCAAGCCGATTAGCGCATAACCGTTGTCGTAAAGCTGATCGAGCAATGCGGCAAACTCCTTTGCCGTAAGATGATCTTTATCGAAACAGTCGCGCAAAGAATTTTTAGGCGAAAACGCTTTTTCTGTATCGAACACCAATTCGTGCGTGAAAATGTGATCTATTTTTCCGTCGTACAGCACGCGATCTTGCGTGCCGCACGTCGCCGTCCGAGGCGCGACGACCGCTTTACGCGCGTTTTGCTCTGCCGCAAAATTCGCCGCAAACGCCGCGCCGATAATCACCGCGACAGCCGCACACACAGCCGCTATACGCCGTAAAACACTTATATTCCGTTGCCTGCCGTTAAACATATATATAGCATGCACAGTTAGACGGTATATATCCGACAGAGTTAATGCCTACTAAAACGGCAAAACAAAACCCGACGTTTTATGTCGGGTTAATGCGTTTAGCCTATTTCGTTAAGTCGTACAATTTCCGCAAGCGCGGCGTATGCCGCGGTCGTGTTCGCGCGCACTTTTATGGGCGTAACGCGATACGAATCGTAAGCCTCGCCTCCGTCCGCTACTTTGTTGTTCACTCGATCGTACAAGTACGGATACAGCGTTATTTCGCCCACGCTGCCCGCAGTGTTGCCGATAAGCACTTTTACGCGATCGAAGTAAATCGTTTCGCCGTCAACCTTTAACGACTGCGCCGTCGAGTATTCCAAAACGCTCTTATTTTCCGTCGGGTCGTATTTGTATTGCGCGGGTTTATAGACATACTCGACCATGTACTCGCTGTTAGTCGCGCCGATATTGCCTATAGCTTCCGCCGTCATTTGAATTTTTTTGCCGTCGCCGTCGCGCTTAAAGTTATACGAATAGTCCCAATTCCATTGGAGAATAGCGTTCATAACGCTGAAATCCATATCGTTCAAAGCGTTGCGAATTTTGCTCTGCTCGCCGTCGTTGGTGGACATAGGCGCGGACGTGCCGACCTTATACAGGTCGTAACGCTCGGGCTTTTTAAGCCCGTCGAGCGGGTCGACGCGCACGGAGCAAAGCACCGCAACCGCGATAAGGATAAGCGCGGCTATGCCGACCACGACAGCGACGATTATATTCGCCTTTTTGTGCGAGCCTACAACGGTCACGCTTCCCGATTTATTTGTTTTGTTCTTGTTCTTCGACATATAGTTTTCCGTCCGAAACAATTATTCTTATCGTTGATTTTGTCACGCCGACTATTCGCGCGGCGCGTTGTCGCCGTCCTCGGTGTTCGCGGGTTTATCCGCGTCGCTCGCCTTGGGTTTGGGCGTGCGCTTGATGGGCTTTTTGGCGGGCGCGCGTTCCGCTGTCGGTTTGTCCGTTTCAGGCTCGACTGCGCCGTCGTTTTGCAAGCCGTTATCCGCAGTTTTTGCGGGCGCGTCCGACTTATAATCGAAGCTCGGCTTTTCCGGCTCGGTTATAGGCTGAAAGTCAGACAGCTTTTTGATAGGCGCTTTTTCCATGTCGTTCTTGTGCGCGGCTTTGTAGCTCAATCGCTCGGCAAGCGCTTTTTTGACTTCGTCGGGCGACGCGCCGTCCATTAGCATATCGACTTCTTCGGAATAAATGGTTTCGCACTCCAACAGCACGCGCGCCATGTTCTCCATAATCTTGCGGTTCTCGGTCAAAATCTTGACCGCCTTGGCGTGCGCCTCGTCTAACAACCGCTTGACCTCCGCGTCTATCTGCGACGCGACCGCTTCCGAGTAAGAATGCTGGGTCTGATAATCCCTGCCGAGGAACACCTCTTGACTGCCGCCGTAATACACGGGACCGACTTTGTCCGACATGCCCCACTCGGTGACCATTTTGCGCGCAACGTTGGTAGCCTGTTGCAGGTCGCCGACCGCGCCTGCCGTGTAGTCCTCGATGACAAGTTCTTCCGCCGCTCTGCCGCCCATGGCTTGCGCGAGCATGCCGAGCACCTTGCTGTGCGAAATGTGATTGTTGTCGTTGTCGGGTCGGTACATGGTGTAGCCCGCAGCCTGACCGCGCGGGATTATAGACACCTCTTGCACGGGATCGCAACCCTTTGTGCGGCGCGCGACGATGGCGTGACCCGCTTCGTGATAGGCGGTAATGCGCTGATCGACGGGCGTGACAAGCCGCGATTTCTTTTGCGGTCCCATGACGACCTTATCAATACCCTCGAACATATCCTCCATGGTTATGCGCGTGCGGTTGTCGCGCGCGGCGAGGATTGCCGCTTCGTTCAAAAGGTTTTCTATGTCCGCGCCCGAAAAGCCGCTCGTAATGCGCGCTATCGCTTGGAAATCGACGTCCGACGCGAGCGGTTTATTGCGCGCGTGCACCTTTAATATTGCTTCCCTGCCGCGAACGTCGGGAAGATTGACATAAATCTGACGGTCGAACCGACCGGGACGCATGAGCGCGGGGTCGAGAACGTCGCTGCGGTTGGTCGCCGCCATGACGATAATATGCTCGTTGGACTCGAAACCGTCCATTGCGACAAGCAACTGGTTGAGCGTTTGCTCGCGTTCGTCGTTGCCGCCGCCCATGCCCGCGCCGCGCTGACGACCGACCGCGTCGATCTCGTCGATAAACACGATACAGGGCATGTTCTTTTTGGCTTGGTCAAACAAATCGCGCACTCGCGACGCGCCCACGCCGACAAACATTTCCACAAAGTCCGAGCCGGACTTGCTGAAAAACGGCACGTTCGCTTCGCCCGCAACGGCTTTGGCAAACAAGGTCTTGCCCGTTCCGGGAGGTCCGACCAAAAGCACGCCGTGCGGCACGCGCGCGCCGACCGCGGTAAACTTCTGCGGGTTTTTAAGGAACTCGACAATTTCTTTAAGTTCCTCTTTTTCTTCCTCCGCGCCCGCAACGTCCGAGAACCGCACTTTAAGTTGGTTCTGCATGTTGGCTTTGGTCTTGCCGAAGTCCATTGTGGACTTGGTGGAATTGCTCATCGCGCGGAACATGAAGATCATAAGCACGACAAGCATCAACAAACCGAGTACGGGTATGATATAGTCGGTTATGGACGTGGCGTAACGATCGTTAAACGACAGAACTATGTCTTTGTTCTCGCCGTTGTTGTCGTTATAATTAGTTACAACTTCGATAATAAGCGTGTCGCGCGCAAATACTTTGTACGCGACTTTGTTGCCGCTACTGTCGGTCTTGACGTATGCCGTATCGTTTTCAAGGTAAATCTCAACGACGCTCTCGTTGTTAATATCCTTAACGAGCTCGGTATAAGTCTTTTCTTTATAACCCGTCGAGGCGTAAACGATTACCCAAACGATAACCCCGATAAGAATAACGCTGATAACGGCAATTAAAACTTTAGTGCTTGTTTTCAACTGGATTCCTCCGCATTATTGAATAGTATAACACGTTTGCGGGAATTGTACAAGCGTTTTTTGCACCGTACCTGCAAATTAGTCAAGCGTTTTTAGCATACTTTTTCATATTTTTTTAGAAAATTTTTAGAAATATTTTAGAATGGCGGTTTTGCCCCGCCTTTTGCCGTTGTTCTCGCCTATCATACCATATTTCGGTGTATCGGTCAACCGTTTCCGCTGTTTTCGGACGTGGCAAAAGCGCCCTTGCTTGCAAGCAAGGGCGGCGCGCGCCGCCGGTTGCTGTTGTTAAGCCGCGCGATCGGAATTCTTTACAAATCGCACTTTGCCGCTAATCGCACCCTCTTTGAGCATTTGCAAAAGCTCGGCGCGTTTATCGAGCGGGCTTTGCATCGCCATTTTGCCGTTGCGGTCGCGGAGCGCCGTATGCGGCTTGCGATTATAGCGGTTTAGCCATTCGCGCATTTTGTCTTGCAGCTCTTCAAAGGTCGAGAACGTCAAGTAATTATAAAATCGCTCTTGGTCGGTTCGGTGCGATCGTTCCACCTTGCCGTTGTGTCGCGGCGTGTACGGTCTTATAAGCTGATGCTTTATGCCGAGCCGGTTCATAATTTGGTCGGCAACGTGAACCTTTCCCTCGCCCGTTCCTTTCGGGTTCGTGAACTCTGTTCCGTTGTCGGTTTGAATTTCAATCGGCGCGTAGCCGAAATATACGACCGCCCGCTTTATAAAGTCAACGGTTGAGAAGCCGCTATGCTCTTTGTATGCGTATATAAACCGCTCGCGCGTCGCCTCGTCTATCATTGTGTATTGGAAGCACCGCTCCGTCCGGAATATTCCCCGTCCGCATTCAAGCGGCACGAACTTCACGTCGAGCTGCCATTTTTGCCCGAGCATCTCCGGCGTGTCGTAGGGCTGCGGCTGATACTGTTCGTATACTTCTGCCGGGCGTAAGCATTGCTTGCGTATGTATTTGTACATAGTCATATAGTGCCGCGAATATGCGTACTTTGCCCGCAACTCTCCGTACAGCTCGGTATAACCCATTGTCGGGTTATCGTCCATTACTTGCTGTATCTCGCGCTTTTCTTCTTCCGTTTGGCTGTTCGGGTGTGGCGTTTTCGGTCGGCTCGATTTGTTCTCCAAACTTTCGAGCGTACCGTCATATAGCTTTTTCCACCGCCAAAGGCTAACGCGCGTACACTTTTCTTTGCGGCAAACGTATAGCCAATGCTTATGCTCTACGAGCCACATATCAAGTATGCGCTTCTTCTCTCTTGCTGTGAACTTGACCCCCTTCATATCTTCACCGCCCTTGCAATTCTTCAAACGCTCGCCGTATGAAGTCCGCGCGGCTCATATTATGCTGTTGCAGTATCGCGTCGTAGGCGGCGGCTTCTTCCGGTTTTAGTCGCGTACCCCACTTCACGCTGTCGTGCTTGTGCGTTTCGCGGTATTTGCGGTCGGCGGCTTTTTGTGCTTCGGTTCTCATTGGTTGTCTTTCCTCCGTGTCGCAATTATATCACGCCCCCGTGATATTTGTCAATAGGCAAAAAGAAAAAAGCGGCTGATTACTCAACCGCTTTTGCTGTGTTCGCCGCTGCGACGCAGCGCTCTTTCTTCTCTTTTTCGAGAAATTTTTGTACAAAGTCAAGCCGCAGCTTCATTTTCGATAGCAGCGTGCCGCGCACGAAAGACTGCCCGTCGCTCGCGCCGAGATATACGCTCATTGCTGTACGGAATAGCTTTGTAAACGTGTTTACCAAAATTGCAACCGCAAAAGCATTCGGCTCAAAGAATAGCGTACTAAACGCGATCGAAAACGAAAAAAGCATAAATAGCTTTCTGAATACAAGATTGCCGATATGCGCTTGTTCGTTCGTTTCCATATTCTCGTCGTCGCTGTTCGTCCGCTCCGCTCTGCTGAATATCGTCGCTATGCGAATGCGGTTGTACTTTATGTGGCGCGTCCTCGACAACTTTATTGTGTTGCCGCGAACCGGTAAAAACTCGATATCGGTTTCGGCTTGGTCGAGTAGCTTTTGCCACTTGGCTCGCGACTTGTCTTTTGTTATTTTGGAGAGCTTGAATTGTATGTACGCCCGGTATGCTTTTAGTTTGCGCACGGCGTTTTCGGTGTTCACGTAATCTTCAAAGCTCGTTGTTAAGTCAAGCCGCATAAGCTCGGCGTGTGCAATATCGAGCTTTTTTTGCGTTTCAACAACTTCGGTGTTCTCGCGTAGCTCTTTTTCTCGGAAGAAGTCGCGCACCGAAAGCGTTACCAAAATTATTGACAAGCCCGTTAGCGCGAGCATAATCCAATACGACGGGTCTTTGAATATCGCCGGATTGAAGCCCGCATGAACGTAATCTATCAAAATATCGGCAACGGTCGAAAATAGCAAAACGGCAACCATAAAAAATTGCCGATAATTGAATTTGTTTTTAAGATCGCGGAGCTTTCCCATACTCTCTTTTTCACTTGTCGCCATTGTCGGTCCCTCCGTTCTTCGCGTGGATCTCGCGCGAATATAGTACGTTGAATACAAGCCCCACGCCGTAGCTGATGCCGATATAGCCGAGCGTCGCCGATAGCGTTACGAGCTGCGCTTCAAGGGCTTTGAACGCGATTACCGCCGCCACAATAAACAGCAGCGGTATTATCGAGCCGAACAGCGCTTCGGCTGTTTTTATCTTCTTCAGCTCTTTTTCTATCGCGGCAATCTCGGCAGGGTCTTGTTTTGTTTTTAGATCGGCAAGCATTATATTTCCTTGCGCTTTAAGGTCGGTTAGCTTTCTATCTATGAACAGCTTTTTTATTACCCAAAAAATGAATATCAGAAGCAAGATGCCGGTTATAGATATTTTGAAGCCGATCGCCGCTTTCGTGTTCGTTATCGTGCTGTATCGTACTATTACAAGCACGATCGGAACGACCGCCGAAAACAGCAAATGCAAAAGGAAGAACGCGAGCCGTTTCTTCGTCATTTTCATTTTGCGTCAAGCCCTCCGAAATTCACGCCGCCGTCCGTGTCGGTCGGCTCTTCGCCTATCTCGATCGGCTCTTGGTTTAATTCTATCGGCGTAAGCTGAACGGTCATTATCTCTTCGGCTTCGGGCGGCTTGTAGCCCTTTTCGAGTAGGTTTATCGCGCTTGCAAGCTCGCCACGTTCGGCATCGCTCAATGCTTTAAGTTTGATTTGCGCTTTTGCAATCGCTATCAAAATGGGCGCGACCGCGCCGACCGCGTCCTCTACTTTTTCGATGCGCTTATCTAACGCTTGGGCGGTCTTTTTGAGCGATTTCTCCGTAACCGCCGTTACGTCGATATTCAGCGTTTTGCCCGCCAACCTTTCGGCGACGCGTTGACTGAATGTGTCTACGTTGTATGTACCGTCGAGCAACGTAAAATTCTTTTTAAGCATCTTGTTCGTAAACGCCCGAACGATTAGCGTTATGATGCCGCCGCTTCCGAGCGCGGCGAGTATAGCCGCAACATACGGCTGTATTATTTCCCATACATAGTCCATTGTTTATACCTCCAAAGATTACCCGATAACCGTCGGGTCGTAGTTTTTTTCGAGCGCGGTTATTCGCCCGGAGTGGCTGTTGATTGTTTCTATTGCTTCGTTGTACTTGGTTGCGAGCGTCTGATTTGCTTCTATAACGCTTGCAAGCGCCTTTGTTAGCTCGGAATGCCGCTCGGCGTGTTCTCGCTCGGCTTGCGCGCTTGCTTCCTTGTAGCTGTCAAATTCGGCTTGTAGCGTTTCAAAAGCGGCAAGCAGCGCCTCGTACTCGGCGCGCTCTTTCGCGTTGGCTCTCTCTATTTCCGCGAGCCGCGCGTACAGCTCTTTGTCGTCCACGCCCGCCGTGATTTGCCATTGGGTCTTGCGTAGCGATAGGAACGTGCCGACCTTGAGCGTTTGGCAAACCCACGAATGCAGTATCTTGTCGTCGTATATCTTGCAAACCGTCAGCCCGATGCGCTGCTCTTTTGCGAGTAGCTGCTTCGGCACTTTCGCCGCACCGTCCGCTATCGTCGCCCGGTATTCCACGCCGACCTCGTCACGGAACAGCGCAATGTACACGCCAGCGTCAGGCAAAACAAAAGACACGGCGAACGTGTCTTTTATATCGCGTAATATGGGTGTCGGATCGATTATAACGCCGACGTCGGAATTGGCTATTAGCTCGTATCGCATGGCTTATTCCTCCAATGCGGCGGCTACGGCCTCGCGCCATTTTTGCGGCACCTCGTCGAGCGTCATTTTTTCGGCGCGTATAAGGTCAACGTATATCTTAACCATTGTTGCCCCCTCCCGCTATCAGCGCGGCAAGCTCGGCTATTGCGAGCTTATTGTTGATACTGTCTTGCTTGTGCCATTCGGCTATGGTGTACTGCGTTTCGTCGTACTCCCAACCGTGAAAGCCGCGCCGCTCGTCGGTGTCCGGCTCGTCTATGCGCCGAATGTTTTTGCGCTCGTAGACGGTGGTTTTGCCGAATTCCAAATCAAGCGGCCTCTGCTCTTGCGAGCCTCTTACTATTGCCATTTTGACCTCCCAAAAATTTATTGATTGTTTTGTCTTTAAGTCGTGCGCTGTCGCACCATTTCAAGATACCGCTATACGATCCGACCGTGCTTTGCTCGGACTTTGTAAGCGGCTTGCCTTGATTTTTCTTTCGCTGTAACTTTTTCGTCTTTATGCACAAATTCTTTTTCGTGCTTGTGTGCAAAAGCGTGTATTTGCCGAAACAGCGATAACCGACAAAATCTATGCCGCGCACGGTTGACGGAAACACTTGCCAATTCTCTTTGACGGTAAGATTTAGGTTGACCGCCAAATACTCGAAAATTTCGCGCCGCAAATTATGTAGATACTCTTTGCTGTCGCTCAAAATAACGATGTCGTCCATATACCGCAAATAATACTTGATGCGCTTTTGCTCTTTCGTCCAATGGTCGAAATACGACAAATAAAAATTGCCGAAATATTGGCTCGTGTAGCTTCCTATCGGTATGCCTTTCGGGTTTCCTTTGTCGTAGCTGTCAACTATATCGTCCAATAGCCACAGCAAATCTTTGTCTTTGAACTTTCGTCGCAATAGCGATTTCAGTATTGTTTTGTCGATATTCGGAAAGAACTTTTTAACGTCGAGCTTTAAGCAATAGCGCGTTCCGCGCGGGTCGTCGGTCATATATTGGTGCATCTTCTTGAGCGCGGCGTGTGTACCTTTTTGCGGTAGCGCCGCATACGTTGTCGGTATTAGGTGCTTGCAAATTATTTCTTCGATTACTTGCATCACCGCCCATTGTATTATGCGGTCGGGGTAATAAGGAAGCTCGGCGATCGACCGCCGCTTGCCACTGTCCTCTATCTCGAATATGTGGTATTTTGACGTCGTGTACGTTTTGTCGATTAGCATTTGTCGTATCTTAACGCAATAACCTAAAACGTCGCTGTCTACCATTTTGACCGCTTTATAATGTGTCTTGCCCTTTCGCGCGTTTGTATGCGCGCGGACAATGTTGTTTATGCCCACTATTTTCTCAAATAGGTTGCCGTATCTTTTCATAAAGCTTTTGTGTCCTCTTCGGGCTTTCGATTTCTCTACTAACTCGAATGTTGAGATTATTTTATTTTGCCAAGCGGCAAGGCGATTTTTACCAAATATTTGTATCAAAAGTAGGTGTGTGCCGATATTCGCATTCGCATTCGACGTCGAATTGTTGCAATTGAAATAGAACGCTCCTGCATTCGTGTCATTCGAGCGATTGCCCCCGAAATTCGGAACATAGACGGTTAATCATCGCCTTAAAAAATTTGTTTGTTGTACATTTACGCTTTCGGGCTATCAGCCACAAAAAGTCAAGCGCGCGCCGAAACTCGGAAGCGCATACGACGCCGAACAATTGCAATCCAGCCGGAACGCGCCCGCACCCGCGCCACCGCCATAACCGCCCCCGAAAACCGGGACATAAGCGGAATTGGTTATATAGCCGTAGTCGGCGTAATAAGTGGTTGTGCTTGCACCGCCCGTTTTCGGCGTAAACGCCAATATGTTGTCGCCCTCCACGTCTTTGATATACGAATAGCTAACCGAGCCGTGCCGTGCGTGGCTTTCGTACCCGTCGCCGGTGTCGTTGAAATTTCCGTCGGCTACAAGCACGATATTGTTGCCCGAAACGTAACCGTCTACCCATTGATAAAGGTTTCCGTAAAAGTCCTCGATGCCCAAGAACTTGACCGTATCATCTGCGCTTGCGGCGGTGTTCGTGCCGTATGTCATTCCTTTTTCATCGGTCGCGCCCGTATCGCGGAAATTGCTTGCGCTTGTATATCCTTGCCCGAGCGCCGCTTGGCTGTTTAAGTTTTTGAACATAACGACATACAAAACTTGTAGCGCGGTCAGCTTGTTGAAAGAAAGTTGCTCATACCCCGCGCCGTTCGCTTGCGCTGCCGTTCGCGCCGCGCCGATCGTGATATTGCCCGTTACGGTTTTGCCGGTCAACGAACGCAGTTTGTTGTTGCTGTCCTTATATCCCAAGTATGCGCCGATATAGAACTTGTCCTTGCTCTCGCCTTTGTAGCTGAACGCATAATCGGTGAAACCCGCCATAAGCGCGTTTGCGATTTTTACCTCGACGTAATTTCCGACGCGCTCGATTTTGTAATAAAACTTCGGTATCTCGATCATAACGTCGCCCGCGTCGCCGCTTTCAATATCTGCGTCCGTACCGTTCTCGAACTGTGCGAAATTGTCGGGGTTTAAGTACCCGACCACCGCGCCGTTTTTGAACAAGCAAGGGCGTATCGAATTAAACGGATACCGCGTCAGCCAATCGCCACCGTTGAACGCTCCGTTGTTACCGTGCGCCGGAAGCAAACCGACCGCATTGTCGGTATATTCGCAAGCCGTTTCGGGGTTGCTGTCGGTGGTATCGATGCGAACACCGTAAACCTCTACCGCGCTAACGCCGGGAGGTCCTTGCTCGCCGCGATCGCCTTTGTCGCCTTTGTCGCCCTTATCCCCTTTATCGCCTTTTTCTCCGCGAGGTCCGATCACGTTTCCCAAATCGAACTCTTTGTTTGCCATAGTGTGTTATTACCTCCAAAATTAAAATTCTATGATTAGATGCCCGTATGTCGGGCTTGTTTCGTCGCGCTCAACGTGCATCGGGCTTGTTTCTATGTCGGGTGATACAAGCCACAAATGCCCGTCGGGGCGAACTTCCATACGGAAGAAGCCCGTCGGCACCGGCAGCAATATTCCCGGCTCGCCCGTGTCGCCTTTTTCGCCTTTGTCGCCCTTTATGCCTTGCGCGCCCGATAGGTCGGTAAGGTACTCGTAACCGCTCGGCTTCTTAATGTACAGCTTGGCGTTGTCGGCGTCGTCCACATTCCCGGTGTCGATTATGACAAAGCCGTACTGCGGCACCTCGTCCGTTTCAAAACCCGCATTCATTGCTTCTATGCTCTCGTATGTCTTGCTTATACGGAAGCCGACGCCCTCCGGCAAATAGAAATCGAATACGGGGTCGTTCTCCGTACCCACGTTTACGACCATTGCTTCGCTCTCGGGCGGCAGCGTAACAACCTTGCCTATCTTGATAAATGCGGGCTTGCCTTGCGGTATATCGAAATCAAATACCGCGTCGCTCGTCGTGCCGCTGTTTCTGACCGCCGCCGGCTCGGTGTAGTCGACGGTCGTTACCTTGCCGATCGTAAACTCGCCCGTGTCGCCCTTGTCGCCTTTCAGTTCGCTGAATTTGAGCCGTCCGTCGTCCGTCAGCGATACACTCGGCGTGCCGACCTTGTCCGCGTCGCTGTTATCTGGCGGCTGCAGCAGCGCGTCGACGCTGTCCTCTAACTGCTCGACTTTTACGGTCATATCGTTTAACCGCGCTAATTCGCCGCCTACGGGGTCAACCGTCGCACCGTCCGACACGTCGCTGTCGCCGACGTTCGTCTTATATATGCCGCTTGCAAGCCTTGTAGTGGCTTTGTCGTCGCTGTTTACTTCCGAATATGTGAATACAAGCTCAAGCTCGCCCACCGTGTCCGTAAAGGCTTTCGGCAGCGGACACTCGAAAATCATATATTTGGCGTTTTCGATCGCCGTGTCGTCGACGTACAGCATATTGTAAATGTCTTTGTTGAATTGCTTGCGGTTGCCGAACTTGTCGACCGCCGAATGAAATACCGTACATAACGGGCTTGTGGTCGGCGAACGGTTTTGCGTTACCGGGACGTAGCATTGAAGCACGACGAAGCCGTAACCGCCTTTGTATAGGCGCGTTTCGGCTATCGGGATCGCCGTGCCGCTTACGCCGAGCTTGACCGCAATTCTTCGGAGCTGTTGAATTTCTTTCATTGGAATACCTCCATAATTGATTTGACTTTTCTTTCTAAAATCTTTATAATAAAACCACCTTTTGGAGGTGGCTATCATGAAAAATAAAAGCCTTTTTCGCACCATGTGCGTGTTGCTGTGTGCCGTGTTCGCGTTTGCTCTTGCCGGGTGTGGAAATACCTACACGGACGAAGACGACTACGCAAATTTTGTAAAGTGGCAAGCTCGGTACGAAACCGAAAAGGAACTTGTCGAGCTGCTCCGCGAATACGACGCCGCTTATACGGCGTACAGTAGCGGCGTAGGCGGCGGCTCAAGCATCGTCTTTTCGGTTCGTGGTGTTACCGTGCTAACCGACGCCAACGTCGCCGCCGCGTGGGTTGCGTATGACAGCATAAATGGCTATTGTGTATGTATTGAACTTGATAATTCTGGCGCAGCGACACTTGCCGATATTACAACTTCAAATGTCGGTGAGATTTTAGAGGTCGCCGAAGTTAATGACGGCAATAGAACGGTGCTTTTTTCGGCTGCGATACATGGGACGGTTAGTAACGGCAAAATGTTGCTAAATCAAACGACAGAAGCTGCCGCAAAAGAGCTGTGCTGCAAATTCGGCACGGGCGCTATAAAAATTGCCGCTGCCGCATACAATGCCAAGCGTGCCGCTGTATCAGCTCGCGAGGTAAATAGCGGATATTTGCCCGCCGAACTTCCGGAAAGCCCTGAATATTTGGACGTTTCGGTATACTTGCAAAAAGCCGAAGCTATGGGCTTCTAACCACCGACCTTACATACAAAGGACAGCGCAATTTGCGTTGTCCTTTTATTTATGCCAATTATTAGCTCGCGTTCTCCGTCGGACGTTTCATACCCGAAAGCGATTGCAACATAATTACTCGGGACGGGGTTTATCGTTATAACACCGGTGTCGTTATTGTACGAAAACCCGACCGAAATGCCGCCGAGTGGCAGCAGCTCGTCGTTGTCGGTGAGCGGCGCGGTGTATGCAGAGCATTGTACCGGTTTTTTCTTTTCTTTCCAAAACCCGGAGCCGATAATTATTTCGTCTTTACCGGCAAGCGCATTGAATTGCGGCACAAACTTGATAGCTTCGCGGTTGTCCTTGCGTAACTCGTTATTTATGGAAACCGACAGCGGCGTTTGAAAACTGTCAACATACAGCGGTTGCCGCTCGATTTGCGCTACTGACGGGGTTTGTTCGCCGAATAGTTTTAGATCGTATAAATCAGCGTTGCCGAATTTGTCACAGTATCGAACAGGCAATAATGCTCGGTATGCTCGCGCCGAAGCATCTATTTTTGTGTTCAATAGCGCGTTAGCGTAAATAGCCGCTATGTCGCTGCCGAGCGCGTTAAATGCCCCCGCCATATTGTTGGCATTCTGGAAGTTAAAACCCGCGCTGTCCATAACTTGCGACCCCGCGCTGTAATTGTCCTCCATTTCGATTGACAAGCCAAGACTTGAATGCAAACTAAAAACGTGAACGGGTTTTACAATGTTGATACTCCATTCGTTTGCGTTGCTCTCGCGGTTTCTGAACGTAGCCACCGCATATCGTATCGGCGCTGCGTTGTTCGATAATACTCGATCGAGCAAACACTTTCGCCCCGCTGCCGTCAGCTCGCTTGTGTGTTGATGCGGCTCGGTATCTACTATGACAAACTCGTCTTTTGCTACGGAGCGCCGAATAATGCCTGTCGAAGCTATTTCGTAGAACCTATTTTCAGCCGGAATTGATACTATGGAACTTAATCGTTGAAAGTCCTTGCTGTAAATAACGACCGCGCTCATGTACTCGTTATAGAACGGAATTGTTATCTCGCTAACATAGTGCGGTACACCGTCTATGTTTTGCAAATCACCCGCTTTTGGTAAATCGTCGTAATGCTCTACCACTAAATCGCGTTGCCTTGTTTCGTTTCCCGTTCTTTTAAGCTCGCCGACAAGGTTTCTACCGTAAAAATCGGAATTAATCACCTTTTCGGTTTGCCCACGATACGAGCGCTGCGCGGGGTAATAGTCATTTATCGTGTTGAGCATAAACTTGCGCAAATCCGGGCGAAACAGCCGCACGCGCGTTTCGTCATAGGTTCTATATTTAATCTTGAATATATAGTCGTTTATGTTGACGCTCGACGCTACGGTGTTATACCACCAAATGCGCCCGATAATGTTCTGTATGGCGGTATTCTCTTCGCCGGACGATATCGGGTTCGGGCGCTTGTACTGCAAGCCCTCGATCTTGTTGCTTCCGAGCGTATAGTATAAACAACTGCCTTTGTTCGGCGTGTATTGTGCGCGGAAGTCCAAAATTTCATAGATGCTTTTTTCGCAAATAAAGCTCGCGCCTTTTATTATCGAATTCTTCAGTAGCGGCTTCCAATCATTCGGCGCGCTTCGTTTAGCCACATAAAACTCTTCTATTCCATAGCACGGGCGGCTTAACTGCAGTATCGCGTTATCGGCGTAAACTAACGAGCTGCCGTCGTCTGATTTGGCACAAATCACCTCTTCGATCGTGCTATCGTTATTGACGAGATTATTCACATAGCTGTCGAAACTCGACAAATACTCTGCAAGATTGCGGCTATTGTACACGGACGTTACGCGTCCGGCTGTCGGCGTGATTTCGCTTTTACCGAGCTGCAAAAAATCAAGATACAGCAAATCGTCTTGTCCGAAATAGCAATACGGTATGGAATGAATATAGCGCCCAATATACAAGCAAACGTCGTATAGCGTTTTGCCCGAATTTTGGCTCTCGTATATCACCGTCATTTGCAATTTTTGCCGCACTTCGTCGGTCATAGCAAACGGCAGCGGGTCGCCCTCTTTGTAATTGCCGGTCGTATAAAACGCTTTCAATAAATACTCGTAGCAATTATATTTGTACTTGTATTCGCTCGGCGTTGGAACAGCGACGTCTATCGGGGTATCGTCAAATTGACCGTCTTGGTTGCATAAATCTAACACGTCGAAGCTATAACGAAGCTCCGGGTATTGAAGTTTGTTTTCTTCCCCAATTGGTACAAAATAAGAGTCGTCGCTCATATTATACGCGACGCATTTGGTGGGAACGCCCTTTTTGATCCACTCGGAACGTATAAGCGGAAAGTCAGGGTTATTGTAGCCGTAGTCGGGTTTTTGTTGCTGCATATTGCGATTTCTCACATATCGCATATTATATCGCCTATTGGGTTTTACGGGAAACCAATAATATTTGACCGCACCAAACTCCGGCGGCGCCCAATATGCTTTATGGCTGCTATTGAAATAGTCAATATACAAATCGTCGGTAGTATCTTTGAATGACGGTGCTATGGTTGCGCGCGAAACATATCTACCCGTTACGGTGTTGTCGGTAGGGCTTTTCGTGTATACGCCTTTGTTAATGGGTGTGTACGGTCCGGTCTTAAAGTTATTGATTACGCCGTTGCGAAATCCTTTTGTGTCAGCTGTACATAATTCTATCGTTCGAAGTAGTCTTTCCGGTACTATAACCTCGCCCGTTTCTAAATCGATTTCTTCTACATAAACGTCATACGCAAGCTGGAACTTTGTTTCTTGCCCTGTGCTTGGGTCGTATTCTGAACACCACAACGGACAATATGGAATATACGGGTATGCGTAATAGCCGCACGCTATCTCGTTTCCGTCCTTATCAATTCTATATAACTGATTGTACCCGCTTCGCGCTTTGAAATAGATAATTTTCGACCACTCGTTCAAACCTTTGTGTAATGTGCCGTCGCTCGACGTATACGGCGACGGGTCAAAAGCATAGGTGTAGTATTTATTAAACGTGGTTTGTGCATCGCTCGGTATGGTTGCTATTTCGTCGCGTATTGCGTCGGTTGATATTAGCTGTAAATTCGCTTTCAAAGCGCCCGTATCTAAATACTGCACCATATCTTCGAGCTGATATGTAAGTGTTATATTGTCTACGGTGTACTTTTGCAATAGCGCGATCGGCTCGGTGAATTTGACCTCGTGCGCGTTGTATTCCGCACTTGATAAAACTTCTTTGTATGCGTTGTCAACGTCCACAACGAAGTCGTATGTGTCTTTGAGCGTATAGCTTCCGTTTATGCGCTCGAATATCGAAAAGCGCGCAAAAAGCGACGACAGCAGAGCTTCTTCTCTATCAAGGTACATTTTTACCGTCATTGTCGAAAGCGTTTCGTCAAGCGGGTCTTTCAACGTAAAAGGCTGCAAACAAAACGGCGTGTAGTCTGTCCATTCGCCGTTTTCCTTTATTTCAAGTTTATACTTGTATTTCAAGATATCACCTCAATATTGATGCAATCTACCGTTGCCAATCGTAACACCGGAGCGTTGCAAGTTTACCGCGCGCGCCGTGTCGAGCTTCCACGCGTCGTACTCGTATTCACGACGACGCTCTTCGTATTTGCGTTCTTTGTCTATATCGGTTGTCACGCCGCCGAAAATAGCGCCGCCGACCGCGCCGACCAACATTCCGACCGGACCGAAAGCCGCACCCATTACAGCACCCGCTGCCGCGCCGCCGAGAATGCCTTTCGCCATTTGTACTGACTCTTGCACTTTTTCTTGTTCTCGTGCCACGCGCTCTTGTAGTGCGCTGTCGCCCGTCGTCATGCCGATACCGCTTATCGCAAAATTTACGCTTGCCGAAACTTGCCCGAGAACTTGCTGCGACACCGTAATTACAGCTCCCGCAACCGCCAAGCCTTTTGCTCCGGCGAAGTCCTCAATAGAAGATTTTATCGCTCCGACCGGGTTGCTCAACTTTTTGACCTTGTCCTTAACTTCAGATTGAAAATCGTCCTTTTCTTCGGCATCGTCGGCGTTCCCTTTTTTGCTCGAATTCCCCGACGTTTGTTTTACTTCTATGACTAACTTTTTCATAGCCCACCCTTTGGCGCGAATACCGCCGCCATAGTGTTAAATGTAGTATTCATGCTGTTTATTGTGATTGTTTTCGGCAGCACCTTGTAAATATATACTTCTGCGGCCTCGTCCGAACCTATTGTGATGCGCATATAGATCGTTTCATTCAAATCGTTGACGGTTTGATTTTCGGCGTTGCATCGCAAGGCAATAGAGCGTAGTTTTTGGGTAAGCGGTTCGTTAAACTCGTACAGCGAGAGGCTAATGCTGTTGCTCCGCGACACGTTTATAAATCCGCTGTCCGCTTGATTTGCAAGCGGTAGCGCGATTTGGCTCGCGTTGTATACATACGTCCACGAAGTGTACGGCGCGATTAAATAGGTTTCGCCGCCGTCGAACGACATTTCTATTTTGTAATCGTCATAGCTGCTAATGCTCGGGGCAAGCTCCATTTTGACCGATATGCTCAATATTGCCGCTTCGCCGATTTCTGATGCTGATTGAATGCTTTGCGGTTGGAGAACGCCGAACTCAATCAGCATACTGCGCTTGAATTCTCCGATTTCGATCTCGCATACTTCTCCGCAGTACGCCGCGTTGCATTCGTCTATTAGCGCTTCGAGTAGTTTTATTTTAGACGTTTGCAACCATGCCGTGAGCCGCCCCTCAATCGTTAAATGGTCTATATCTCGGCTGTACAGCCTTTGCGCGTTTATAAGCTCGCACAAACAATACGCTTGGTTCAGCGATTTTTCCATACTCTCCAAATAATCGACGGCGGGCTTCACTCTTCGCTTGTATGAATAAAATTCAAAGTTAAGAGCTTGCGTTGCTGTCGCTTTTTCGCCGTCTATATCGGTGTCGAAGTCCGCCGATTTTAACACGCCTTGTATGATATCAAGCAAGACGTCGGCGGTCATTCTTATACGTTTCATTATATCTCCTTTAACTTATACCCGACGCGCCGCGCCCACGCTTTTTGCCGTTCGCGGTACGGCTTTATTGAATGGCTCGGTATGGTATTTTGGCTGTTGAATTCCGGGTTATAATTCATGTTGTCGAGTATTTCGTTTAGAAATTTGAGCTTTTTGCGCGGGTCGTCAAGCTCGGCGATTTGCGCAATACTCGCCGCGCTCGTATATACGCGCCGATTGTCGCGTATGTTTCGCAATAGGCTTGTTGAATTGTTGAACATAGCTTCTAAAACGGTCTTGCAAGCCGTTACAATACGCATAACGCTCGCGCTCGTCTTTCCGGTCACTTCTATGCCGTTTGTCGTTATAGTGCCGTTTAGAAAGCCATTTATTACGCTGCGGCAGCGTGTATATATTTTGTAGTCGCTTATTTCGCCGCGCTCTATGTCTTTGCTGTTAAGCTGCGGCACAATTCCGGCAAGCCGCTTATCGCAAAAGAAATCTTGCATACGAAAAAAATTGTTGTAACGCATTACTTGACCTTTTTAATTTCCAAGTATTGATACGTTTGCACCTTTTTGGGTGTGTATGTGTAGTCTATTTGCGTTTCGCCGTCCACCGTCCACAGCTCGCCGTCTAATACGACCATATCGCCGTTTTCAAATTTCATGAGCGAATTCGTCTTGATTGTAGCATAGCCGTTAGGTACAATAAGCCCGTCTACCGGCTGATACTCGTTTTCGTTTTTTTGCGTTGCGTCTATCCACCGAAACTTGCCAATATAAACATAACGGTTGTCTTGCACCGTTATCTTCTCGCCGTTCCTAATCTCGATCGGCATATCGTTTGTAAGCCGCTTGTACAGCTTCGCCCTTTCGTTCGGCGAGAACATAGGGTATTCATAGGTTTGTGCCATAGCTCGCTCCCTTAATATTCTGATAGCTTCATTTTCCATTCGCCGACCGCGTTCGGGTCGGTAAGGTAATTCGTTTGAAGCCAAAGAAGAACCTCGTCGTCAAGCCAAAAACCCGACGACATATCTACGTCGTTATCGCGCAGCCGTCCGCTCTCTTGGCTGACGGTCATTTTAGGCGCACGTTTCGCGTCGCCGAATTCGTTTATGTACTCGGCTTGTCTAACAAGCATACGCTCGAATTCGAGCCGCCCCTCTCGCGCGGTCTTAACGCGCCCGAATAGGCTCTTGGCGATGCGGTAGCACATAAGATTGTACTTGGTTTGTGCCATTACCCGTATATAGCTGTAAATGTGGTCGGTCGCCGTTCGTATCAGCTTTTGAATGCCGCGCTGCTCGCAGTCTATACCGTAATACTCGATCGCCGCGTCCGTCAAATAATAGCGGTGGTCCTCTTTGTCGTACCGCATTCGCTCGGTATCGCACGGGTATTGTGCGTTGCTCGGTATCGTGTCATAGAACGGTATCACGAGCTTGCTGTTGTCGTTGTCTTGGTACATGGTGTCACTCCTCGCGTGAAATAAGGCGGCTCGTACCGCCCGACCATTTCTCGTTGCTCTCGCGCCCTTTGTAGCCGGGCAGCGTTCGAACTGTAACGTCGCGTTGGCTCGAAACGTCAAGCCCTTGCTGTTGGGCGATTTCGAGCCTTTGGCTGACGTTCTTCGGTTTGATTTTCTTACCGTCGCCGCGCTCTCCGTCCGGCGTGGTAAGGTTATCGGCTTTTTGCTTCCACTTCTCTGTGTCCTCGTCGGTTGTCATTTGTACGACCGCGAGCGTGTTATAGAGCTTGTGGCTTTGGTAGTGTTCTACGGGTACAACTACGACGTCGCCGGTGCGGTATTCTTTGTCGGTTTCGTAGTCGTATAACTTACCGCTCGCGCTGCCGTGTCCGTAGCTGACCGATATAATTCTGCTCGGCATCGCGCCGCACCTCCCGTGTTAGTTTTTGTCTGCGTCGCCGTCGCTGTCGCTGTCCGCGTCGCTGCTGTCGGTGCTTATGCCGTCGAAGTGTTCGCTCCACTTGTTAGCCGCCGCCCAATTCTCGCTTTCGCTCGCCTTGCACTTGGTCTTGATTTCGTCGACGCAAGCCTTTATGTCCTCGCGCTCGGGGTTCGCTTCGGCTATGTATTCCATTTCTTCCAAAATGTATTCCAAGCTATCGCGCGCGCCCGTCGCCACCGACATAGCTCTACCGCATAGGCGGCTCATTCTATTGTCTGCGCTGTGTTCCATTATTACCTCCGAATTATGGTGTAACGAAATCAAAGGGAGCGAGTATGCCCCGCTCCCGTTGTTTCCGTCGTGTAGTTTAGCCGTTACCGCCGCCGCTCACCGGAGCTTCGACGAACTTCTTGGCGATTGCCTTTTGCGTGTTGCGAATACGCCCGCCGCAAACGGTCAGTATCGATATGAGCGTGCTATTGTGAATAATAGCGTCATACGGTACAAGCCCGATAAAGCGCGCCACGTTGATTATGCAAAGCGTCTTGTGGTCGTAGAGAATATACTCGATATTGCTCCAATCCCACAGCGCCTTTTCCTTTTCCCACGCTTCCTTTTTGACGGTGTCGGTGGGTGCGGTTTCGGGAAGTCCGACAAGCGCGCTGTTGTCTTGTCCGAGCGCGTTCGACGTAATCATGGCAATCACATTGTAAACTTTGCCGACCTAAACCTTAACGCCTTTGAAGAAGTGGTCGCAACGGTCGATGTCGGCGCGAGCGTAAACGGCGAGGACGACAGCAAATCGCACACGATCGTTGCGCTTGGCGGCTATACGAAGCAATACCACCGCGTCGTGGCGATAGCTTCCAAGAAGATAAACAGCATCGAACACCGCGACATTATCACCGAAGCCGAAGCGTGGCTGTATAGCTATTGGCTCAAATTCTACGGCAAGTTCAAAACGATACTGATAGACAAAGCCGACTACAAGCTCGTTAGCACTTGGCAAAATCATAGCCGTTGGCGCGGCAAGGTGAGCGTTCTCGGCTGCGTAAAGACCGATAAATGGCTTTGCCCCGACTTGCCGACAAGGGCTTCGATTAAGTGTCAGCTTATGATGCAAAGCAAGCAATACCCGACAAGCTGCACGCCGCCGAGTAGCTTCGCATACAGCGCGCCCTCCGCGTAGCCGCGACAGCCGAGTATCTTCGAATAGTGGTAGAAGCTCCCGACCGGGTAGCTGTTGACAAGCCGCGCCGTTTGCTCGGGTGTCTTGTGCGGGCAGTCGTCTTGTAGGTTGAAATGGTAATAGTGTTCGCTCGGGCGGTCCTCCACCATTTCGTCAAGCTCGATCTTCGGCACGGTGTCGCGGAACATAACCGTCGCGTGGTTTACAAGCTCGGTGTAGAACTCTTGCGTAGGGTTGCCGCCGTTGGTCGTGGTTATCAGCCAACCGGGATATGCCAAACGCTGAACGCGTCCGTATGCCTCGCGTATAACGTCTGGGTGTAGCGCCGACAGCTCGTCAAGCAATATGCCGCCCAAGTCAAGCGACAGTATGTTCTGATAGCTCGCTTTGTTGTCCGCTCCGGCTATGTACACTATTTTCTTGCCGTACTTGCCGTAGATGCAAAAGTGCGAACCGGCAGCGTCCTTGTTGCCGTCGCTGTACTCGCTGCACAGCCCTCTGTGTATGTTGTACAAGCTGTCGGCTTTGTCTACGAAGTTACGCTTGGCGAGTACGCTCGACACGCCTATAATCGCAAATTGGTTGACGTTTGCGGGCGCGTTCATTACTCGGTCGAAGAATGTCAAACCGCCGACGAGCGTCTTACTCGTTCCCATAGCTCCGCACAAGTGAATGACCGGTGCGTCGTCCGCGAATATCGCCCGCATTTTCTCCGTCCATATCACTTGGTCGAATGTCATTTCTTCTTCGCCCCTTTGATAGCCGCCGCCGCTCGGTCGTATGCCGCGCGCTGCTCGTCCTTAATCTCTAAATTGACGGTGGAAGCCGCCGCCTCGCCGCGTATCTCGATTAAGAGCTTGTTCGCTTGCGGGTCGCCGTTCTCGGCTTTTTTCAGTAGCTGAAGCAGTCGGAGCGTTTGGCGCGTTCGCATATCTTCGGGTATGCCGAGCGCCGCCATAATCTCGTTGTTGCCGTCCTTTACCGCGAGGCTGTCGAGCATCTCCACTATCTCGCGCGAAGTCTTGGCTTGCGCTCGCACTTCGGCACTCTTCTTCCCGCCTTTGCGTCCGTTCTTCACGGCTTCCTCACGGCTTGACGGCGGCTTTTCCTTGCCGAAGCGTTTTAGATTTTTCTCGTTTGCCATTGGTCCCTCCCATTAGAACAGCCCCCACTCGGCAAACTTTTCAAAGCCGCCGATATCGTTTATGTAGCTTCTCGCTATCTCTACGATTTCGGCGTAGGGCTTTCCGTCTATTGTTGTATCGCCTATCGCGCACGACAGCTCTACGGGTCGCCCCGTTTCTTGTGCTTTAAGGAATGCGTATATATTCACGCTGACGTCGGCTTTCGATAGGTCTTTGCCGTGTAAGCCGCCGCCCGTTACCGAATGCCCCATATCGCTGCCGAGCTTTCGGTTGGTTGCTCCCGTGTCTACGTTCAAACCGCCGAGCCAATCTCCGAGCGGGTTTACTGTGATTTTACCGCCGCTGCCTTTGGCGAGATTTTGCCGTAGCTCGTTCGTGTTCGCGTGGCTTTGGCATACGATTATTTTCTCGCCGTCCACTATGTAATTGCCGTCGCTCTGATATTCGTCGTATAAGGCTCTTGCAAGCCAAGACGCGCGGTGTTCTTCTTCCGTTAGCGGAATTCCCTTGAATATTCCGTTGTCGCCACAGCGTAGCTCACATCGCTGATTTTCGGCAAGCGCCGCGTCTTGGTTGTGTCTTACATAGTCGACCGCAATCGTTCCCGCTATTCGCCACACCGCCTTGTGTATTTCGTCCGTGCGTAGCACCACCGAGCTTTCAGCTATTATGTGGGCTTTGCCGTGTCCGATTAGGACCTCGACCGCTATCTTCGGGTTTCGGTCTTTCATGTACGCCATATCGACGAGCGCGCCCGCTATGCGGTCGGCTATCTTGTCGGGGTGGTTCGGGTTTACTTTTTCGATCATTGTATCTTAACCGCCTTTTGACCGGTCAGCTTCTCCCACCGGTCGATTATTACGTCGCAGTAGCGCGGGTCAAACTCTATCGTGGTGCATACTCTCCCGAGCTGCTCGCAAGCTATCAACACGCTTCCGCTGCCGCCGAACGGATCGAGTACGCTCTCGCCCGGTCGGGTGCTGTTTCTTATCAATCTTGCAAGCAGTTTAACGGGCTTCATTGTAGGGTGTTCGGCGTTCTGCGCGGGTTTGTCCTCGTTTATAACGGACGTGCTTTGTTTGTCCGAGAATATGTCTTGCAAGAGCTTGATTGCTTCGTCTTTCTTGAGCTTTTTTAGATTGATGCCTTTGTCCTCGTACACCGTCGCTTGTGTCCGGTCGTCAATGAAGTAATGAGCCGCGCCGTCTTTCCAACCGTACAAGCAAGGCTCGTGTTTCCATTGGTAGTCTTGCCGACCCATAACTATGGTGTTCTTATTCCATACAAGGCATTGTCTTACTTTGCCCAACTGTTCGCGCGCCGCCTTGCGGAAGTTTTCGCCCTCGATGTCGGCGTGGAATATATACCAAACGCCGCCCGGCTTTAATGCTTCGGCGGCGTTTCGGAACGCGTCACTCAAAAACTCGAAAAACGACGCGTCGTCCTTTTTGTCGTTCTCGATTTTCAGCTTGTCTTTCGTTTTGCCCTCGTAATCTACGTTATACGGCGGGTCGGTCAACAAAAGGTCAAAGAGCGCCCCCCCCCCCCCCCGAGATTTGTATAGCTCAATGCGCTTGTTGCATCTCCGCATAGCAGCGTATGCGCGCCGAGCTTATACATATCGCCGAGCTTCGCTTTCGGTTCTTCGGGTGGTTCGGGTTCGTAATTATCTTCGTAGGCTTCGCCGGGTAGCGTGGTATCGAAGCCGAAGTCGGTCATATCGAGCTGTATGTCGCTCAACTCTAACTGCAGCAGCTCGAAATCCCAATCGGCAAGCTCGGCGGTCTTATTGTCCGCAAGCCTAAACGCTTTGATTTGGTCGGGCGTTAGATCGTCCGCTATTATGCACGGTACCTCTTTAAGCCCGAGCTTCTTCGCGGCTTTGAACCGCGTGTGTCCGGCTATGATTTCGCCGTCCGTGTCTATCACGATCGGAACTTTGAAGCCGAACTCTTTTATGCTCGCCGCGACCGCGTCGACCGCTCCGTCGTTCTTGCGCGGGTTGCGCTTGTACGGCTTCAAGTCCTCTATCTTGTAGTTAATTACTTGCATAAACAAGCTCTCCCTCTACGTCCACGAAGTGTATCTCGTCGCCCTTTTCTTGCGTGCCGACACAAAACGCTCTATCGTCCACAATCAGTATGTAGGTCACGCATTCCCAATCGAGCCACGCCACCTCTTCCGTATATAGATAGTAAAGCCGTGCGTCGTCCGCTTTGTCGGGGTCTACTTCGTCGCGTATATCAAAAAGAGCAAGCTCGATTATAGCTCGCTCTTTGTCGCTGACGTCGGGTTCGGTCGGCGCGGTCTTATTCGTACAAGCAAAAAGCAGCGCCGAAAGCGCCGCTATCGCTATCACTAAAAGTATTCGCTTCACGCTTGCAAAGCTCCTTGTGAAATTTTCAACGATACTATTATATCACATAAAATCGGCTATTTACACGCAGCCTTTGTGTGTAACTCATAAAAGATTAAATTTCCGCGCCCATTTTAACGCGTACTCAAGCCAACGGTCACGCCAACGATAGAATGTCGTTTCCCATAGTCCGTCGCACAATAGCTCTTTGAGCGGTCGCCCTTTTATGTACAGCTCGACCATAACTTTATGCTCCGGCTCGAATTGAAAAGCTATAAAGGTATTGCGGACGACTGTTGCCCACGTTCGCTCCGTATCAAGCTTCAACAGCCGAAGCCCTTTGCTTTCGGTCGGATTGCTTATGTTGCCACCCCCGCCGCCTACGCCGCTATAATTGGCTGTCAGTCCCGCGTCTACTATATCGCGCACCCGGTCCTCGTATAGTGCCGCGTCCGCTTGGTAGTTTTTGAAGTGCCATTCTATTTGTTTACGAATTCGTTTCGTCAGCATCGAGTAATTCCTCCGTCAACTCTGTTATTTTGGTATTGTAGTCAAGCGATAGCAATACGCCAAGTATAGCCATAAGGCAAGCCGTTACTATGCTATCGCCCGCAAGGTGGTATTGGCTCGAGTCCGATTGGCGCTTTGCTACCGCTTCGTAATCTTCGCGCTTAACGCCCATTAAACGGAAGCACTCGCGCGGTGTTAGTTTGCGTATTCGGCAGTTAGGCTTTTGCGGTTCGGGGTAGTCGTCGTGTTCGCCTACTATCATTTCGCCCGTCTTTGCGTCCACAAAGCAGCCCAAGTCGTTATTCCATACCACGCTTTCTTCGTCGTCCGTTACAACGGGCAGTATCGCGGTTTTGAAGCCGTCCGGTCGGGTTGTGATTGTAGGGCTTACGCCGTCTTTATTGACTCGCTTGTTGTATGCGTCTATCGTGTCGCCCGGCTCGCAATCGTTCTCTTGTAGGGTTTCGATCGCTTGTTGATAAAAGCGATAATCGGAAAGCTCGATAATGCCTTGACCGTTCCTTTTTAGGTCAGCCCCGACATTTCGGGTAATCGTTCCGCATACGCTGCTATCGGCGCGTACTTGCTGATTGAAGCCGTCCCGCACGAGCGGCTCTATAATTCGGTTGTTGTGCTTCGGGCTGCTTCCGTCCGTCGTCAACGTGCCGACCGTTCCGTCTGTCCGCAAGCGCCCGTTTTGTTCGTCATACGCCATAGGCTCGACCACCACTTGTTGCACGTCGCTCGTTGTGAGTGTTTGAGCTACGCCGTGACCGACGCGTCCGCGTCGCGTTTTGCTGTTCGGAAATGCTGTATTTATACTGTCGCCATAAGTGGCTACGTCGTAGCCCTTTTTTGTGGCTTCGGGGACGATTATTTTCAATTCTTGCGCCCCCCCCCCCGCCGTGTGTATCGTGGGCGACAAGCCGTTTATTCCGTAGACACGGCGGCTTATGTCATGTAGCTTTTCCCACTTGTCGCCGGTCAGCTTTCCTATTTGTTTGCATCTTGGTTCGTGCATAATATCACCCCATTCGTTCCGTTTGTGTCAATCGTGCGGCTTATGTCCGGGAGTGGACCTCTTTGAAATGCTGCCGATTTTCCGACAGTTATTCCGAAGCTGCCCCCCCCCCCCGCGTTCCATGACCGCGTTCATTGCTTGGTTTCCGAAGCCCTTGCGGTCCCTCGCACATATCGTCGACGCGACCGTCGTCGTCCGTTCGAGCTTCGTTCCCTTGTTCGATAATAAAATTGTCGTCCGTTCTTCCTCCGGCTCGGGTGCTGATTGTTTTAGCGTACCCCCCCCCCGTCAGTCGGATCAAACTTGAAACCGTTACCTTTCGCTTGTTGCTTCGCCGTGTGCTTCTCGAACATTTCTATCTTCGCATCGGTAAGGTAATACTTTTCGTCAACGTGCCGATCGAGAAAATCTTTCAATAGATACTTTAATTCTCGCGTTTTCGGAAATGTATAGTAGTAGTCGCCGAGTATGCTTATCATAAAGCAACGGTTGCGGTTCTGCGGTATTCCGAAGTCTTTTGCATTCATTAGTCGGTGGTAATTCTTGTAACCCAACCGCTCCAAAAACTCGCGCCATTGTACAAAGTCCGCTATCGCGCCGCCGCCCACAACTTGCGGTACGTTCTCCATAAGTAGCACTTGCGGCAGCTCGTGGCACTCGCTCAAAAGCCTTTCGACCTCCCATAATAGCCCGCTGCGCGTTCCGCTGCCTTTACTCATTCCGGCGCCGTTGCCCGCCGTGCTTAAGTCTTGGCAAGGGAACGAATACGTCATTATATAAAGGAATTGGTCGGTATCGAAAATCGCCAAGTCACTTGCGGTGGCTTGCGTTATGCTGCCGATATTCCGCGTCGCTCGCATATTGTTATAAATAGAACGTGCGACCTTTTCGCTAAACCGTTTGATTTGCTCTTCGGTAGCCGGCGCGTTGTAGTCAATCGATATTTTACCGACGAGCCACGCCTTTATTTCGTCGACCGTCAATTCTTCTGAATAATCGGTGTGGTCGGCGGTGGCGTGAATGTCTTTGTATGCTTGTATAGATTTCGTCGCCCACTCGCTTATGCGGTGATGCTCGAACGGTACACCGAGATATTTCAGCGCGAGTGCTTGGCTTCCGTACCCGGCGAATAGCTCTATAAGGCGTATTGGCTTATTGTTGCGGAACGGCTGCGTACCGTCAAAAAAGCTGATTTGGTTCATAGTTTAATAAATTCCTTTCCGTAAATCTCGTTTAGTGTGTCGATGCAATGTCGCATTCCCAACCCGTCCTTTGTGGGCTTCCACAGCCCGTCGGTGTCGTATGCCCCGCCGCCCATACAGTAATCGTATTGTCGCGGGTGGGTGCGCTTTAATCGTTGGAAGCGGTTCTCGCCCTTTTCGAGATGCGCACCAAAGCCGCAAAATATACAGCCCGTCCTATCACAACCGGTAGTACAAAGTTTATCGCCGCATTCGCACAAGGTTTCTTTATATGTAAATCCGTCTTGGCTATTCTGAACGACGATATCTCCGTAAACGCTCGCGGTCGGTAGCTTGTACTTTTTTATATAAAGCAGTATGTCCTGCTCCGTCCAAAAGCTCATTGGGTTGCTTGTCGGGTGTTTCATGTTGAAACCGTTGCACCCGTTTTGTAACCACTTTTGCATTCGCAGTTTGCTTTCGCTCGCCATTTGCGCGGTCATTTGTACTTTTCCGGTTTGTTTGCAGTAGGCTCGAATTGGCGTCTTTTTCATTACGTTACAGCACTTGTTGTCGACGTTAAAATCGACGTGCAGCAGCGGCTTGTATTTCTCATAATTGAATAAACTTTTATTGCCGTTTTTGTCGACGTGCGTTCCGTCTAACTGCCGCAGTCGCTGAATGTATTTGCCACATTGTAGGGCTTTTTTTGCTTGAGCTACGCATTCCGTAACTTCCTTGCTTATAAACGGGTAGCCGTATTTTCGTATCACTTCGTCAAACCGCATCTTCGGGCGCAGTATCGTTACGTTGTCGAACCCCTTTACGAATGATTGTATTTCGGGGTATTCAAGCCCGGTGTTTACGAAAACGGCTTCGATCTCGGGGTACATTTGGCGCGTTATGTGTAATAGCACCGTGCTGTCTTTGCCGCCCGAAAACGATACAAACACGCCGCCTACGCCGTAATAATCGACCCATTCTCTTATACGTAGCCGCGTCTTTTGAATTTTCATATCAAGCGGGTACGCTTGGAATAATCGCAATTCGTCTTTCGTAGGCATCACGCGCTCTCCGTTCCGTCGTGTATATTGCCGATAACTTCAAACCATTTAATTCTCTGCTTTTCGTAGATTTCAAAGCCGATCGGACGGTACATTGCTATTCCCTCGCAGTCGGTTTCAAAACAGAACGTGCCGTTTTTGAATACAACTTTTTCTATAAGCTCGAACTCGCCCTCGTAGTGTTTACCGCTTGGGCTGCACCGCTTGTCAAGATATACCACTCGGCAAATATCGCCCTCGAATACCCTTTTGCCGTTCTTGTCTTGCAAGCCCGTATATTGCCCGACCGTTTCGGGTATAACTTCGGCTTGCAAGTGTTGGTTCGGCAAGCCCCAATCGGTCATACGCGAAAAAACGATCGTGTGATGCGTGTTCTCGGGGTGGCGGTCGCAGTCCTCTTTGAAGCAATATGTTGTATCGTCATACCGCCTATATGCTCCCTCGTACCACTTGCCATCGTCCTTGTCTTTGCCGCGAAAAATAATATCTCTCATATTATGCTCTCCCGTTCCAAAGCTCGATCGCTTTGTTTTTGGCTTCCTCGCTCGCCGTGTAAACATTCTTGTCCGCCTTACTGCTTGCCGTGCCACCTCTCGCGTGGCACTTATTACACCGAACCGTCGCGCTATGTGTTCCCGTGTCGCTCCATTGCCCGTTGTGCTTGCTTTCGATTTTCAGCGATGTGCTTCCGCAAAACGGACACGGCTTCAATTCGCACTCGCTCATTTCTTTGCCTCCAAAAGCTCGCGGTTGTCGTATATGTTGCCGATTACCTCAATAAACGCTCCGCTTTCTTCCATATCTACCCAATGCAATATATCTACTCGAGGGATTCGCATTGTTGCGAACGGCGTTTTACAAAGCGGAACTAACTGAAAGCCCCAATTATACTGTGCGTTAGGGTTGCCAAACTCAACTCGCGCATAATATGTCGCGTCAACGATTTTGTCGGTTATTTTTACAACATCGCCCTCGAAAATCTTTGTACCGTTTGTATCGCTTAAGCCCGTGTATTCGCAAACGGTTTCGCGGTCAACGTCTATACCGCTTACGCCGTCAGTATTCGTCATTTCGGTAAAGTGAGTGTCGTGGTATTCGCGGTCGCTGCTTATCAACCCATAAACCCAATCGCCGTTTTTATAGTCCGTGCGATATTGCATTCGGAGGTCGCGGTTACCTAACCTAACCTGTGTTTCCGTTTCGTTTCCAACTTGTATACAAGGTGTTTCCACACACTCGGTGTAGGTCTTGTTTTTGTCAAAACCGAGCCGCGCTCGCTCGTCAACGTATATCGTTTCTTTGAAGCGGTCTTTTTGAATAATGTTGTGTACTCGCCAATGCCGAATTACCGTTATGCCGTCCTCGAACACGATCACGAAGCGCTTTACGATTAGTAGCTTGAAGTCATCCTCGCTCGCACCTATCATAGAGCGCACGCGCTTTGCGTTTCCAAGGAAGCCCTCGTCGTCCGCTCGCATTGAAAGGTGGAAGTATAGTGCTTGTGCCGAAAGCGGCATATCGAGAAACGCATCGCTGTCGATTATTGATTTTGCGAACATTCGCCTTTCTGCCATTACTCGATCCCTCCGTTAAAACGGTAAGTCGTCGTTGTCTACGGGCTGCATATCGTTTCGCGGCGGTTCGGGGTAATCGTTATCGTTTCGCGGTGCTGTGTTGCTTTTAGGCGTAAGAAATTCCACCTCGTCGGCTACAACGTCGAATGACGTCCTTTTTATGCCGTCGCGGTCCTCGTACTGCCTACGCTGCACCGAGCCGTTAATTCCGACCTTGCTTCCCTTGAATAGGTACTTCGCACACCTATCGGCGAGCTGTCGCCAAGTGATAACGTCGAAGTAGTCCGCTACGCGCTCGCCCGCCGAATTCGTAAACGGTCGGTTGACTGCGATTTGAAAGCGGGTAAACTGTACGCCACCGTTCGTCGTGCTTGTTTCGGGGTCTTTTGTGAGATTTCCTATCAAAATAATTTTGTTCATGATTGCTCCTTTTTGTAAATTCTGTCGGCGTCCGAAAAGTCCGGATACCATAAGTCAAGGTGTTCTTTTACGCGCTTAAGCAAGCTGTCGCGCGCCGTCGTGTTGTCCATTAGATCGTGGCATGGGCGGCATAGCGTAACGATATTTTGCTCTATACCAAGCCCGCCCTTACTTCGCGGTATGTAATGCGCTTCGGGCAAGCCGGGCTTGCCGCAAAGCACGCATTGTCCGCGATCGCGTTTGTATACTACGTCTTTGGTCGCTTTGCTTATTGCACACGCCTTTGTTCGCTCGTTCACGGTTGGGCCTCCCAAGTGGCGATTAGGTTCGCCAACTCTTCGGGCGTTCTCGTTTCGATACCAAGCTCTTTGGCTTCGTACACGACGCCGTCTATAAGCCGTTTCATTTCCGTTTTGTCGAGCGTGTGCGTGTGTTTATAAAGCACGTATTGGCTGTAAGGCTTTCCGTTTTTCGCGGTGAAATCGGCGATCCATTTTGCGTATTTGTGGTACTTTGCTATGTCCGCGCTTTTAGGTAAAGCCGCAATTACAACGTCGCCACCCTCCGTCGCTATCGTGCCGTATTCAAGCACCATTTGTACTTTTGCTTCGTCCGCACCGAGCTGCATCGCTTCGGCTATCTTATCAACCAAAACGTGGAAGTACGCGTTTGCGTTCAAGCTCCGCTTTTCTTTGTACCACTCAACAGCCACCGTGAGCCGTTCTTTGCCGTTTGCAAGCCCCGTGCGTATCGTTGCGGCTGCTTGCTTGGCGGGGTACGCTTCGTCCTTTGCGACGCGTAACGAAAGCACAAGCGAGCCGTCCGCGTCCGTCAAGCAGTTTTCGAACGTACAGTTAAATTTGCCGATTTCCTTTGCCAACTTACGCCTCCCGAATTGTTATCTTGACCGTGCCTTTTACTTGCGATATAGTCGTGTATTTTTCCGCAATTTCGCGGTGTTCTGCTCTTAAACGCTTGCCGTCGATGCCTTGCTTTACATACGGATCAACTCGTGTAATTTGCATCGATTTGTCGAGCGTTTCCCACGTCTTAATGCCTTGCGCGGTCATAAATTCGTAAAGTTTCTGACGGTAACCGTCCGATACTTCTTTCGCTTTCTTTTGCACTGCTTCCGCTATTTTAAGCTCGCGTTCCGCTGCTTCCACGCACGCTATTAGGTCGCCCTCGACCACAAGACCCGGTTCGTGATAAATCTCACCGTTGCGCTCACATTCGAGCAGTTTGTCAATTTCGGCGTCGGGTATGCGCTCGATTTCGATAATCTTTGACGCTTCTTCTCGCAAGTGGAATATGAACATTCTGTCGAACTTTACGCCCGCAAGCCGTTCGTACAGCGAGAGCTGCCAAGCGCAAGAACGCACGTCCACTCTTTGCGTGGTTTTAATGTCGACAAGCGTCGAGCCGCAAATGCTCGTGCCGATTAGGTCAGCCGTTCCCGCTATGATATACTTGTCGATTTCGGTGTCGGGTATGTCGCCGCTCGGTAATACGATTTCGCTTTCTTGGGGCGCGAATTGTATCTCGTCCACAAGGTCGAGATAGCCCATAAATTCGGGCGTAAATCCGACCGCTCCGTTCTTGATATACTCTTCGATTTCGCTGTGAACAGCTGTACCCTTTTTCGCGGCTTTTTCCAAAACGTCCGGGTTTACCGCTGAATAATCGGTAGACAGCCCGTGTTTCTTCAAAAGGCGCGTAACGCTTATAAGCCGTTTATCGCCGAGCCAATAGGTATGCTGTTCTTCGTTGAATACTACTCTCATTGTGCATTTCCCTCCGTATTTTCGATTTGCTGTTGTGCTGCTTGTTGTGCTGCTTGTTGTGCTGCTTTCTTCGCTTCCACTTTTGCGATAGCGGCTTTTTGCATCGCGATAGCTTCCGCGACCTCTTCTTTGCTGATTTCGTCGACGCTCTTTTTGAAATGCGCGGCGATATTGTTTAAGTCCATTTTAAGGGCTTGAACCTCTTTCAGCTGCTCGGGCGTAGGCTTCTCAAACGGCTTGTCCGCTTTTTGCTTGCCGCTGCCGTTCTCGCTGTTGCCGGTGCCGCCGTCCAATATATCGCTCTCCGCGATATCGAACATAGCCATATACAAATAACGGCGCTGATACGTTTCGACCGCTCCGAGATTTTGCATATCGTTGCAGCCCGTCACTTTCACTTCGCGCATCGGGCTTGTGATCGTGAATGTTTGCTCGCTGTCGAAGTCGTATGCCGTAAGCGTCGCTTCGGTGGCTGTGAAATTGACAATCGCCGTAAATCTCTCGGCGAGCATTAGCTCGTTGAGCTGCGGGGTAAAGTCAGCTAACTCAAGGTACGGCTTGCTTTCGCGTCCGTTCATTTTGCCGCTTTTTTTAACTTCCGTTTTTTGCAGCCCCACGCGAACGCATTGTATCTTTTCGAACAGCGTTTTTTTGCGCGGCGGCTGTGCTTTTGCGTCCGACTTTTCGGTCGCCGGTTTCTTGGTGGCGGTGGGTTTCTTTACCTCTTCCGCAGCTTGCTTTTCTTTTTCCATGTGCTTGTCCTCCTATTTGACAAATGGGTTTACTTGTGATAGAATGACACCGGGTCGGCATTGTGATATACCTTGTTTCGGCTGCTCCGTGTGCCTTGTTGCGTAAGGCTGCGGGGCTTTTTTGTTTGCCGTTTCGTATTGGCTTTTGAGCTGCATCACGCAATAGATCACCCATTCGTTAATGCTTTTGAACCCGCATTGCTGCAGCACTTCTCTCGTCAATACCTTGCGGCAGTCGTTGTTGAGCCGTACCGTCATTTTGTATTCGGTCGTTTCTCTGATTGCCTTTGCCCCGCCGGTCGCTTCCGTCGCGGTGTTCACGCTCGGTATAAGTCGGACCTCTTCGGGGGTGTAAATGTCGGTCGGCAAGCATTGTAACGCTTCGGTTATGCGCTCGAAGTCGCCCGGTATCGGTAAAGCCCGATAATTCTCGAACCGCGAGTACATTGTTGCGTCGATGCTCGCCGCATCTGCCACTTGCTTGGCTTGCAAGCCTTTTCTTTCGCGTAGCTCTCTATATTTCGGCATAATCACCTCCCTCGTAATTTTTTTGCTACGCTTTTGCCAAGCCGTCGATAATGAGCTTTCTTACGATTGCGCTCACGCTCGTTTGCTCTTGCTTGGCGCGCTCGCTCAACTTGTCGAACGTGTCTTTCGGAACGCACAGCGTAAAGCGCTTCTCTTTGCTCAACGTGCTTCCCTTGCCCATAAATAGCTTTACCTCCTTGTAGTATTCGGGTTGCCCCGAACGCCGCGCCGAGCGCGGTCGTTTCGTCTTAATTTTCAAAGACTCGTCAGCGGGGTTATTCGAGTACAAACTCAACCGTGTACTCTTTGTAATTCTCAACTATGTATTTTTTGGTATCGTCCACCATTTCGTTCCGACCGAGCGCCATTCTCACAATGTCCTTTATGCGGTGGCATATTTCGCCGCGATCGTTTTTGATTAAAGCTGTTATGTGTTTTTGTTTGCGGTGCATCTTCATATCGTCTATCCCCCCCCCAATTAACTGCCGTAAACCATTCGATACGCCTCTTCGGGGTCAACGTGTTCTTCTTCGGTTAAGTATCGATAATAGTTTTCATTATAAGCTGCCGCTTCGTCAGCGTTTGCTCTCGCGTCATCGTAATCGTCATTTGTGTACCAAGACATTTGTGTACCCTCCAAAAATAAAAATAGGCTCGTAGCATTTGCTACGAACCTATCAAAAAAGGCTTGTAACGAATGTTACAAACCTATTCTAAATCAACATTTTTGCACCGTACCGCATTTTTAATCTGCTTTTAATTATGTGTTAAGACAGAATACGCACCGTGAAAACTGCGCAAAACGCGCTCGGGCGCACGTCGCCGCCTCGTTCAACCTACGCCCGCAACAAAAAACCGACCGTAAAAACGGAATAAATTATATAATGCGTTCCCACTTAATGCTTTCCGATCGGCTTTTGTTAATGTAAAATTGTTTGACGCACTCGATTGCCTGTTCCAACGTTATAATGTAATGCGCTTCGGTGGCTCGCAGTTTTTTGAAACGCCCCGCCAAAAATTTAACGGACTTATCGTATTTGCCGCGCGAAAACCACGACGGGAAATAGAAGTTGTCGTTATAATACATATCGGCTTTAACATCGTCGTCCGCGTCGTCGTCTGCGCAGTCGTCAAATTCTTCGATACATTCGCCGACTGCGCCGTCATACATGACAAAAGCCAAATCGCCGTTTATTTTAATTTGCATTTGAGGATATTTCTTATTGTTTAACACGATATTCGCAAATCCTTTCCCCGCGCTTTCCCTTATAAGTTTTTCCGCGTCCTCAAAGCTGTCGCAATCTACAACGTTCCCGTGTTTAGTATCGCCGTAAAAAACATTGAGTTTCATAAGTTTTAACCTCATAAATATTATTTTAATTGCACGATATGCAAAAAGAGCGCAAGACGCGCCCTTTCAAGCAGATGGTGGAGATGACCGGAATCGAACCGGTTTCCGACGCGGGTTTGCGGGGACTTCTACAAGTTTAGTTTATCGCTCGGTGTCCGCGCGCAAACCGCGATATACAGAGGTTTGTGCGCGCAAGGTCTTGTTACTCGGTTCGGTTCGACCGCAACCGCGCCGAGGAGCCTACCGTTGAATTACGCTCGCCGCACCGCCGATAGGTAGCGGGGACGAACGCCGCAACTAAATTAAGCTGCGAATGCCATTGCCGGAGCCGCGACGGGAGCCGCGAACTTCATGACTTTGGCGTTTTCGTTTTTGTTGGCAATTATAGCCTTTTGCGTTTTTTAGGTAGACGACCCTACCACTTGCTTTCCGTCGCTACGCCGCGCCGTCGAAGCCTGTACATCCCCATGTACTTTTATTATACACCGTTTTAATCGGATTTGCAACCGTTTGCGCCTTTTGCTTTTTTTCGACCGTTCGCGCCGCGCTCTCGACGCTTTTCGACTTATTTCGACAACCCCCTCACCTCTCCCGAATATTTGCGCAAACTTTTATCACCTTTTTCGACCGTTTGTTCAATCTTTTCTGTCGTTCCGTCGCCGCCTTGTCTACAACATGACAATACCGCTCAACAGTCTTGCCGTTAGCGCCGCCATTGTTTTGGCGGGGGTTTGGCAGTCGTTTTTCATCCACTCGCGCATGATCGACGCTATGCCTGCGGCGGCGAATTTCAAATAGTAATCGCCAAGCATGGGGTCGAACGACGCGGAATTGTGCAATGTTTCCGCCAGCTCGATTTCGACGAACTCCCTTATTTTTTCGGTGATAAACACGTACAAGTCGGGGTCGAAAAATATCAAAGCGAACTCGCGCGTGCACAGTATATAGTCGTACCAATACTGATATATTTTGCGCGCGCCCGACGTCTTAAAGTCGTACTTTTGCATAAACTCGTAAAACACCTGATCGACCAGTCGCTCGACTACCGACGTTTTGGAATCGAAATTCCTATAAAACGTTTTGCGCGCAACGCCCGCTTTTGCGCAAATATCCGTCACCGATATATGCGCGTACGATCGTGTTTCCAAAAGCTCGAACACGGCGGTCGTTATCAAATCCATAGACCGCGCTCTGCCCGCGTTGATTTTGTGTTCGTTCGCGTTCACTTTGCCCCTCCTCCGACGGGCAACACATCGCCCGCCTTATAGCGCCGAATTAAGATTTTGCAATTCGGTTTATATCGAATACAATCAAACATTGTCGCGCCGAGTTTTACCGACAGCACACTCGACAGTCGCATTTTATCTTTACTAATCAAGTGATATTATCACACCAGCCCCGCGTTGCGCAACGTCTTAACAAGTTCGCGCGGGTCGTCGATTATATAGTCGGGATTGAGCGCCGCGAGCGCGGTTCTGTCGCGAAACCCCCAAGAAACAGCCACAACGGGCATGCCGCAATTCTTTGCCGTAGCAATATCGGTTTCGCCGTCGCCGACGTACACCGCGCGCGACTTGTCCGCGTGCAACTCCTCCAACGCCATACAAACCCCGTCGGGCGCGGGTTTGGGACGCACACCCTCGCGCGCGCCGACGACAACATCCACGCTCCCGAAAAACCTGCGTTTAAGAATTTGCGCCGCGCCGTCGTACTTATTCGTTACAATCGCGGATTTAAGTCCGCACGCCGCGACCGCTTGCAACATTTCCGCAACGCCGTCGTAAGGCTTTGTCATATCCGCATTGTGCTTGTCGTAATATTCGGTGAACACCGCAAGACAGGCGTGCGCGAGCGACCTGTCGTCAAACGCGTCCGCCTCGGTCGGGTCTGCGCCCGTCTGCGAAAAATACAGCGCGCGATCAATCAGTTTAGGCACGCCGTTGCCGACATACCGCCTTACCCGTTCTATCGCGAGCGGCGCAAAGCCGAACGCGCCGAGCGCATGATTAACCGCCGCCGTCAAGTCGTCGAGCGTATTCAATAGCGTTCCGTCCAAGTCGAAAATGACCGTGTCAATCTTACACATTATATTCCCGTCGCCGCTCATATTCAGTCCGCCAAAGCCAAAATTTCCGCCGCGTGCGCCGCCGCGCCGCCGTCCGCCCACAGCCCGCGAATACCGAACCGCTCCGCGCCGCGCACGTCGTTTTGCATGTCGTCGCCTATCATAACCGCGTCGCGCTTGTCCAAATCGAACTTATCGAACAGCATTTCGTAAAACGCGGGATCGGGCTTTCTGCACCCGCAGTCCGAACTCAACAGCACGCCGTCCAGCTTGTCCGCCAGCCCGACTTCGGCTATTTCGCCGACGGTGAACGCCGCTTGCGCGTTGCTCAAAAGATAGACCTTTGCGCCGCGCGCGTGCAGACCGTCCAACAACTCCGTCGTACCGTCGAACAGTCGTAACCGCTCTATCGATCCTTTGCGCATAAGGCGCAGGGCGTGCGCCGCGTCCTCGCGCGACAGCTTGCCGCCCACGCTCCGCGCAATGCTCTCGAACTGCGTAACGCAGTCACATTCGGGATACAAAAACTTGTGCTCCGCCGCCTCGCGTTCGTTAAACAACTTCCAATATCTGTCGAATTCGGCGCACAACCGTTTCCAGTCGGTCTTTATGCGCTTGGTCGCAAAAAACTCAACGACGGGCGTCCACGCTTTTTCGCAATGCTCGTCCGTGCGAGTATCGATCAGTGTATTGTAAAGGTCGAATATAAAAGTTTTCATGCCACTATTATATACTCTTTGTAACATTTTTGCAATAGGTTCTTTAATTTTTGTCAAATTCCCGCGTTAATCAACATAATTTAATACCGCCGACGGCGGCTTGCAACGGCTGAATTTCGCACTTTTTCTACTGCGCTTGACAAATTGCGCATTGTGATATATAATGTAAATTAGCTGTTAACTAATCACACAGCTAAACGACATCTATATAAAACATTTAAATAAATAAGGAGAAAGAAAAATGTATTGCACTAAATGCGGCGCGCAAGTGCGTGACGGCGACAAATTTTGTCCGTCGTGTGGCGCGGCTTTAAATTCGTCGCCCGCCTATATCGACCCGTTCGAGCCTCAAACGAATTACAATCCGCCGCCCGTTCAGCAACCGCAAAACCAATGGCAACAGACCGCGCCGACGGAAGAAAATTCCATGGCGATAATCGGATTTATATTTGCGTTCATATTCCCGATAGTCGGTTTAATTCTTTCTATTATGGGACTTAAAAAACGTCAGTACCACGGCTTGGCTGTCGCGGGCGTGGTTATAAGCATCATATCGATTATTATTTACGTTATTGCTGTTATAGTAATAATTGCGACATGGGATCCATACGTATATTATCCGTATTATTAAGCATAATCGGTTAAACAAATAACTCCGTCGGCATCTCTTTCGACGGAGTTTTTTTATGCTTTAAGTTTGAGCGAATTTAAATACGCTTTTGATTCGGGCGACACTCTGTAACTCTCGCGCGCTTTTTGTATTGCCTTATTGTGCACGAAGCGCGGGAACACGGGCGTTTGAAAAAGCGGCAAAGTTTTATCGTAAAACTTAACAAGGCACTCGGCGAGCAACCATGCCGCCGCCATATCGACGTAATAGTCGCCGTACCGCACCGCTTTTAGCGTATTTATGACGAAATCGATACGGTCGGCTGTCAAACAGTCGAACAGGAAAATTATGTATGACCGCACTTCATACTGACCATTGCAATCGAGCAGATACGCAAAGTCGCGCAAAAACTCGTCCTTATCGACCCAGTTTAAACTCGGGATAACGCAGTCGGGGTGCGCCCACGACCCGAACAGCGGAATAATGCGTTTAAGATAATCGCGCGTTTGGGCATAGTCGCCCTTGCCCGCGCAAACAATGCCGCACAGCATTATATCCTCATACGTCTTGTCCGGGTCGGCGAAAAATCCGTTCATAACGTCGTTGCGCTTATCGGCGGGAACAGACTTTGCCAATTTTCTGATTAGCGGAATACGCACGCCGATAGTGCGTTGTTCGCTGTTTACTATTTTAGCATTGAATTCGTTATACTGTTCGTCCGAAGCGGCGTAAAGCTCGGCTTTGAGTTTTAGATAATATTCGTTCATCATAATTTCTCCGTCGTCTTATCATGTTATCGCGCGCGGTGATTTTCGGCGCGAATCGGCTTATGCTTTTTTAAAAAGATTTACGGGCATTATGTTGCGCCTGCCGACGAACACAAGCAAAAAAAACGGAATTTTGCTTAAAGCGTTATCGGGGCAAGTAAACCTCAATCCGTCCGTCCTGTCGAACACGCGTTTGGTCTTTGCCGCGCTCACCGCCGCAAGAACGGCGAATAACGGGATTGTAACGACAATGACGACCGCAGCGATACACACGTCATACACGCGCCGCGCGCCCTCGTCGTACAGATACAGCGTAAGCCCTATTACGACCGCCGCGACGACCAATATCCTCAACCACAAATTTTCCATAACGTTCTCCGCCCGCCGCGGTTATTCTTCCTCTGCCTCGCCGACGGTTATTTTGACTTCCGCCACGCGTTTGGGCGTGGAACGGGTTACGGTGATATGCAGGTTGTGATAATCGAAACTCTCGCCCGCGACGGGGATTTTTTCCATTTGCTCCGTGACCCAGCCGCCGACCGACGCGGACTCGAATTCCTCTTTTACATCCGAACCGATATAGTCGAACACGTCCAACAGCGGCGCGTTGCCCTTGACGACAAACACGTTGTCGTCGGTCTTTTTGATAAACTCCTCGACCTCGTCGTGCTCGTCGTAAATTTCGCCGACAAGCTCTTCGAGTATGTCCTCCATGGTTATAATGCCGCTCGTGCCGCCGTACTCGTCCACGACGACCGCCATGTGGATTTTGCCCTTTTGCATCATGCGCAACGCCGCCGATATTTTCATGTTTTCGGACAGACACACGGTGTTCTGTATGCACGAACGGAAGTTATCCGCGCCGTCGAGCGTGGCTATAAGAAAATCCTTTTCGTGCACAATGCCGACAATCGTGTCGATAGTGCCGCTGTACACGGGCATGCGCGAATAGCTGTTTTCGCGGAACTTTTTGGCAACGACGTCCATGCCGTCCTCGTCCGACACCGCCACCACGCCCACGCGGTGGATCATGATGTCGCCGACGTCCATATCCTCGAACTCAATCGCCGAACGGATAAGTTCGGACTCGTGCTCGTCGATACCGCCCTCGCTGTGCGCCGCCTCGACGTAGGTCAACAGTTCGTCTTCCGTAATGCCCGGGGTCTTTTTGAACTTGAAGATTTTAAGCAACAGTTTTTTCCACTGCGAAAAAATCCACGTGAGCGGAAAGAAAATAACTTCCAAGCCCCAGAGCAAGCCGCTGAACATGCGCGCAAAGCCTTCGGGGTGTTCCTTCGCTATGGTTTTGGGCGTGATTTCGCCGAAAATCAAAACGGCAAGCGTCATTACCACCGTCGAAACGGTGACGCCTTTCGATCCGCCTATAAGTCCCACAAAGAATATAGTCGCAAGCGACGACGCTACGATGTTGACGATGTTGTTGCCGATAAGAATAGTCGTTATCAGCTTGTCGTAACCGTCAACCATCTTGCCGACGCGTTTAGCCCATTTTACTCCGTCGGCTTCGAGCGTGTGAAGCCGAACCCTGTTTACGCTCGTGAAAGCTGTTTCCGACGACGAAAAGAACGCCGAAAGAATTACAAGTACGATTAAAGCCGCTAATATACCTATTTGAGATGGGTCCATGAGGGACTGATTGTTTTCTCCTGAATATTTATTTTTTATCCGTTTATCGCAACGCACGCCGCAGGTATGTAAATATGTAAAGCGTTCGTTTTCCGATAAATGCGCGAGCGTTACGGGGATGTTTACCCGTTTCCGCCGCTTATTGATGATAATTATAACACGGCGATGCGCGTTTGTCAAGACTTTACGCATGCTCTCAATCTATGCACTGCGGCGTGTTTAGGTCGCCCCCCCCCCCCTGATTTTCGCGCTGTTCAGCTCGAACCAGAAAACGGAGCCTTTACCCTGCTCGGACAGCACGCCGAATTGAGCGTCGTGCGCGGCGAGTATGTTTTTGCATATCGACAGACCGAGTCCCGACCCGACGGCGGCGCGCGCCGCGTGCGCGGTGCGGTAATACCTGTCCCAAACCGCATCGATCTCTTGCGGGCTTATGCCCTTGCCGTGATCTTCCACTTCGACGCGCACTTTGTTTTGCGCGTCCGTAACGCGCACGATAATAGTCTTATCGTCGCCGCAATAGTTAATTGCGTTAATGATAAGGTTATACAAAACTTGTTCTATACGCGGTTTGTCGCAGTTGACAATGGCTTTTCTATCGATCTCGCTCAAAAACTTTATACCGTCGCGTTCGCTGTAAATATCGAATTGCATCAGTACGGAACGCGCTATCTGCGAAATGTCGCACGGCTCGAACTTAAACTCGACAACGCCCGATTGAAGTTTGGAATAGTTGAGCATGTCGGCGGTAAGCGCGTCAAGCCGCTCGGTTTCGGAAATTATTACGCCCGCGGTTTTTTTGCGCTTGTCATCGTCAACAGGCATGTCGCGCAACATTTCGGCATACGCGCGGATCATGGTAAGCGGCGTTCTTATATCGTGCGAAACGTTGGCTATAATGTCGCGTTGCAGTTTTTCGGACTTTTCGTACTTGTCCGTCGCGGCATTGAGCGCGGTTGCCAAGCTCTCGAACTCCTCGTACCCGCTTCCCGAAAACATGACGTTTATTTCGCCGTCGGCGAGGCGCTTGGCTTTTTGCGAAAAATCTTTTAGCTGTTTTGTTTGGAACCGCGACACGAAATAGGAAAACACGCACGTAAACACAAGCACGATAAACGTGCACAGGATTAGCATGTACAGTATTTTATTTGTTTGCGGATTGATCACGTCGTAATGCTTTAAAACAAGCATGTACATTATTCCGCCGCTTCCGTCGGCATGTTTTACCTCGTGCCGACTGCCGAAGCATAGGAACACGCCGAGCGAAGTATCCACCTTTTGCGCTTTGCTGTTTTTGGCGAACGTCGCGTTAAAATTGACCGCAATCATAACGGCGTCGAAAACGTCGCTCGATTCGTCGACACCGTTTCCCATGTTGTCCACCGTGATTTCGACTTCCGCATCGCCGTTCTCGTTGAGCGTGAACACCGTAACCGTTACCGAATTGTCGCGCGCGATCTCGGGCAATCGATGCTTGTAAAACAACTGCATGCCGTTGCTGTCCGACTGTTTGGGAAACGCCGACGCGGCTATATGCCCCACGTCCTCTATATCGTGTTTGAGTATAGTGTCGTAAAACCCGTACAGCATGATAAAAAACGCTATCCACAGCACGGCGAGCAGAATAAGCGAAAAAACTATATAGTTAAGGGTCGTGCGGCGCGAAACCGTGTTGATTATTCTTCGGCGCGGTTTTCGGGGCTTGTTACCGCACGCCGCGTCCGCGCTTTGACATGCGGCAACGCCGCTGTCGGCGCAGTCCGAAACGTCCGCGCTTTGCGTTTGTTCCGCAATCGCGGCTTGTCCGTCCGTCGCTGTGTCGCACGCGGTCGAATCGCAGTCGCTATTATCGTTTCGCTCCGAGTTTTTCATGATACATATTAAGTATATCAAATCCGCGCGCGGCTTGTCAACAGTACGGCGTAAAGCCGCGCGACAGCTTGCGCTCGCTGATTTTTTCGCAAAAAAACAGAGCCTGTCGAACAAGCTCTGTTGCGTTTGACTATATATTATCAGTTGCGATTGCCGTTGCGCATAGCGGCGCGCTGTGCTTTATGCGCCTTTCTGCATTCGGGGCAACGCGTCGGTTCGTGCTCGAAGCCTTTTTCGGCATAAAACTCTTGTTCGCCAGCGGTGAACGTAAATTCCTTGCCGCAATCTCTGCACGTCAATACCTTGTCTGTCATAGAGAGCTCACTCCTTTAAAGATTCAACTTTCAAAAACGACAGACAAATGAATTAGGCAACGAGATATGGGGATTATAGACCACAATCGTTTTGTATGCTATTTTCAAAACTTGTACGTATATGATAACACAATAACACGCGCTTGTCAACAGTATTTTCACAATTCACACGCCGCCAAATTCGCTACATTTTGCGCCGAATTTATCTTGCCGCGCATGCCGTGCGCATATCTATAACTCACTCTTGCCCGTCCGCTTCGTCCGCGCCGCCGCCGTCCTCGCTACGCGAAGAACACCGCGCGGGCATGCCCGAACACTGCGCGCAACACCCGCCGCAATGCGATTTATCGGTTTTGCCGTCGCGCTCGGCGCAGTCGCAACAATCGCAACAGCCCTTGCCCTTTACCTTATTATATATAACCGCGGCAACGGCGACCGCAAACGCCGCGCAAAGCGCGACAAGCAAAGCTATTTCCCAACCGCTCACTTCGTTTCGCCTCCGTCGTTTTTAACTTTGCGCCGAGGCAGTTTTATCTTGCCTTTATTGAACAACGCTATTATCGTCACAGCGGCAGCGACGGCGGCGAGCCAAATAAACAGCGTCCACCACCACGCGCCTACGGTGTACACAGCCGCGCTCACCGTGTAGCTCGTGACTATCCAAAACAGCAACGTCATGCGGAACGTGCCCTTTTTAAGCTCGGCTTTTGCCGTTGCGCACGCCGCAAAGCAAGGCACGGTAAGCATGTTGAACGCGATAAAAGCTATCAGCGCGGGCGCGGAAATTCCCGTCGCGGTTATCATTGCAACGGCGGAAGTTATGCCCTCCTCGTCGCCGAGTAACATGTCGCCCGTCGCACCGCCTACGTTCGCGCCCAACGCGATAAGGCACGCGCCCAGCGTTCCGAACGTCGCTATTACGTTTTCTTTGGCGATAAGCCCCGTGAGCGCCGCCACCGCGAACACCCAGCCGTATTCGCCTATCTGCGAGCCGAAGCCGAGCGGCGTAAACAGCGGTTGAACAAGTTTGCCTATCGACGCCAAAATCGACTCGTTCATTTTTTCGTCGGGCAGGTATTGCCACGCGAAGTCGATGTGCGACAACAGCCAAATTACGACCGTCGAAACGAATATGACGGTAAACGCTTTTTTAATAAAGTGCTTTGCCTTATCCCAAAGGTGGAGCATGAGGCTTTTGAACCTCGGACGGCGGTATGCGGGCAATTCCATTATGAACGGCGGAATACTGCCGTGCATGGTCGTGTGCCGCATTAACAGCACCGAAACGATCGCCACGCACACGCCCAAAAGGTACATGCCGTAAGTGATAAACTCCGCGTTGCCCACTCCGAAATATTGACTTATTCCGCCCGCTATAGCCGTGAGTATGGGTAACTTCGCGCCGCACGAAAAGAAGGGGATTACGCGTATCGTCGCAATGCGTTCGTTCTCGTCGGACAGCGTGCGCGTGTTTATCATGGCGGGCACACTGCACCCGAATCCCATGATCATGGGCATGAACGACCGCCCCGACAGTCCGAACCGCCTGAAAATTCTGTCGAGTACAAACGCTATGCGCGCCATATACCCGGTGTCTTCGAGGACGGAAAACCACATAAACAACATAAGTATTTGCGGCAGAAAACCGAGCACGGCAAACAGTCCGCCCAGCACGCCGTCCGCGACCAACCCCGACAGCCATTGCGCGCCTATCGCGCCGCCAATTGCGTCCTGAATCGTAGAGAACAACGTGTCGAACATGTTAAACAGAATTACACCCGGCGAGAACACCGCGCCGTCATAGAATATTCCGACAAAAGTTTGCAGCCCCTCGTTCAGCCCCAGTTTGGACACGGCGGGCAGTCCGCCGCCCAAACTCGCCCACGCGCCTATGTACAAAAAATCCTCGGCAAACGTCACGTGGAACACGGCAAACAATATTACCGCAAAAATGGGCAACGCCCAAATTCGGTGCGTTAACACCCTGTCTATTTTGTCCGAGCGCGAAAACTTTTCCTTTTTTCCGCGCGTGCGCGCGACGGCGAGCTTTGCCACTATGTACTTATATCGCTCGTCCACGACAGCCGCCTCGGTGTCCTCGCCCGCGCCTATCTTTTGCGCAGCCTCTTTCGCGCCCGCGCGCGCAAGCTCCGTTTCGTCGTTTTCAAGTAGCTTGACCGCGTGGAACAGCGGGGATTTTACGCCCTCGCTTTTGTAGAATTCGAGCGCGACGTCCAGCTTGTCGGACAATGCTTTGCCGAGCACCGTAACGCCCGACCGCTCGCGCGGCGCGGACAGCGCGCGCTCCATCATTTTGTCCACGCCCGCGCCTTTAAGCGCGCTTATCGGCACGACAGGCACGCCCAGTTCGGACTCCAACTTACCCGCGTCTATTACGTCGCCGTCGCGCTCGACCACGTCCGTCATGTTAAGCGCGACAAGCACGGGCACGTCCGCTTCGAGTACCTGCGTCGTAAGATATAAGTTGCGTTCCAAATTGGTCGCGTCCACAATATTGATTACCAGATCGGGTTGCCCGTCTATCATAAAATTGCGCGATACCACCTCCTCGGGCGTATACGGCGAAAGCGAATACACCCCCGGGAGATCGACTATTTCGACTTTTTCGGCGGCGCGACTTTTGGTCTTGTACACGCCCTCGCGCTTTTCGACCGTCACCCCCGGCCAGTTGCCCACGTGCGCGGTGCTACCCGTCAACCTGTTAAACAGCGTGGTCTTGCCGCAGTTGGGATTTCCTATCAACGCTATTTTCATTGCTTGCTCCTTTTGATTTTTTAGTCTTGCGGCTTACCGATCACCGCTCGTTTACAGTCATAACGACGCACTCCGCCTCGCTCTTGCGCAATGTCAGTTCGTATCCGCGGACGTTGACTTCTATCGGGTCGCCGAGCGGCGCGACCTTGCGCATGACTATATGCGCCGACGGCGTTATGCCCATGTCGAACAGCCGCCGACGAATTCGCCCCTCGCCCGCAACCGATTTAACGTCGCCTTCGTCGCCCGCTTTAAACTCGGACAGCTTTTTATCCATATGCTTGCCTCCCTGAATATTTATTGCAAACCGCGCGGTTCGCACCCGCTAATTTCAGTTAGCAACAGCTAACCGCACGGCAAATAAAAACGCCCGAAAAAGCGCGCCCGTTATTACAGGGCGAACGCGGGGCGTTTGGTAACGGTGATAGTGCGCGCAAGCTCGTCGTTGACGGCGATACGCGCGTCGTGCACGCGAACAATCATATTGCCCTCGGCAAAGGACAGCGGCGTAAGCTCCGCGCCCGTAGTAATTCCGAGGTCCTGCAAGCGGCGACGGATACTTCCGTCCGCACTCACTCTTACGACCAACACGGATTCGCCCATTGCGGCTTGTGTCAAAGACATAATTACACGCTCCTCATACAGTGTATTTATCGGTTGTTCGCAATATGCAACTTTGGTTAGCAATGAGCAACCGACGCGTTTATTATAGATCTTACTTCTACGCTTTGTCAAGCGAATAGACAAAGATTTTTAAAAAACAATCAAGCAAAAAAACGCCGCACCGAAAAACCGCGCGCACGGTATAGCGCAACGCGGTTTAATAGTTATATTAGGTATCGTCGGACGATTATAAGCAACTGTCAATCGCTATAAGTTACTGCGCCGTTTCGCCCTCGGACTGTTCGTATTCCCGCAATTCCTTTTTATAACGCCGCACTATGAGCACAGCCGTGCGCGCAGTCATGGCGGCAAAGTAAACAAGCGCGCCGACAAGCGAAACCGCCATGCCGACCAGGAAGAAGCCCGAAAACAACGCGACTGTCGCGGACATGAACGCGGCGACATGCGAATACGATCCGACCGCTTTTGCGCTGTCCGAAAACGTGCGGCAAAGCTCGATATTAAGCCGACGGCACACTATCCAACAGATAACGATATTAAGTACAATGACAAGTTCCGCCAACAGTACGGTTAAAATCCAGTCCGCAAAATCGGAAAATATTCGCGCGGTCATGCCGACGAAGTAGCCGTTTTTTATAAACCCGTCCACTTGCGACTGCTTCGCCGCGCGCGACAGAGTTGCGCTCGATTCCACTACGGTATTACCGTCGTAATAAAACCCTATCGTCACGCGCTTGCCGACGTTTGTGACAAACGCGACGGTCGTCATGTCGCCGAATATACACAGGTATTTTTCGCTGTCCGCGACAAACGCGTAGTAGTAGCCGCCCAGCGTGGGAACTTGCTCGCCCGTCGCGCTTTTAATGCCGGGATAGTAATGCTCGACGTACAACGCCCACAGCGCGTTGCGGTAATCGTCAACCGCCGCCGAGCCTTTGCTTTCCTCTATTTTCGCAAGCTCGTCTTTGGCTTTGTCCGTCGCCTTTAAAAATTCAAGATATTCGTCGGCTTGCGCTTGGTCAATCGTTTTGGGCTTGCCGCCGTATCTAACCGCAAACTTATACTGTTTTTTGTCCGCATCCGACAACTCGCGGTACGCCTTGTAGGTTATTTCCGAGCCGTCGCTTTTGCTTACGCAGTACGCGGTAAAATCGTCGTATGCGGACGACGGCGCGGGATCGACAATCAGACCGTAACCGTTTGCGCCGTACTTTTCTTTATCCGCCGCGTTCGCATAGGTGTTGACCGCAACCCGTTCCCCGCCGACGGTGACGACCGCCGCGCCCGTACCGTCGGCGCGCAACGCAATATCGCCGTCTATACACGCGCGGTAAGCAAATTCGCGGAACTGCGCCGCGCTTTTATAGTCCGCGCCGAACAGATAATATCGCCCGACAAACGCGCCGACAAACAGCAAAACCGCGGCAAGCATGCTCGTGATAAGCAGATTGCCTATGCCGTACTCGGTGCTTTCGGCGACGTACTTGTCCGAAAACATCGACAGAAAAAAGCGTTTCAATCGATTTTTCATTGCCGTCCTTATTGTCTTTTGCTATTATCGCGTAGCGGGTGGCGGGTGGTCGCCTTGCCCGACGTCTTTCCGTCACGCAACGGTGATAACGCCGTTTTTAATTATTATAGTCGCTTCCAGTCGAATATCGCGCGACGACGACCCTATAAGTATGCGGAACGCGCCGTCGTTTACGCGCCAACCGTCGTCCGCCGTCGAGTAGTACGAAAACGCGCGACTGTCGAGCTTGATTTCGATTGTTGACGTTTCGCCCGATTTTATTTCCGTTTTTACAAATCCTTTAAGCTCTTTGACGGGGCGGTACACTACGGGCGTAAGCTCGGAAACATACAACTGCGCGACTTCCTTGCCGTCCGTGCCCGACGCATTTTTAACGGAAAACCGCACCGTCGCGTTAAGTCCTTTCGCCTCGATTTTCAGTCCCGAATACTCGAAACTCGAATACGACAGCCCGTGCCCGAACGGGAACGCTATGTTCTGCGGACGGCGGTCGTAATATCTGTAACCCACGTCCAAACCCTCCGCATAGCGCGTAACCGCACAGTCGATATATCCGTCGGCGACGGGAGTAGCTTCGAACCCGACGGGCAACGTTTCGGACAGCTTGCCGCTGGGATTGATATTGCCGCACAGCACGTCGCACAATGCGTCAATGCCGCGCTCGCCGCAAAATCCTACATACACAATGGCTTTTACCTTGTCCGCCCACGCGCTGACGTCTATAGCCGAACCCGCGAACAGCGCGACGACCGTATCGGGATTGACCGCCGCAAGATCGAGAATAGCGCGTTCCTGCGCAACGGGTAGCTTCATTGTAGGGCGGTCAAACGATTCGTACTCGAACGGCGCGCCCGTGCCGACGCAAATAACGCTCGCGTCCGCAATCGCGGCGTTAATTTTGCCAACGTTCGGCTTTGCCGCAAACGCCGCGCCGCTGTTGGAACCGAGAACCTTGTCGTAATGGAACATCGTTTCAAAGCTGACCTCGCCGCCCAGCCGAGCTTTCAACAGCTCCGCCAAGTCCGCCTTTTCGGACAGCGAAACGACGTGCGAGCTTCCGTCGCCCGCTATCATCTTGCGCTCGGGTTTTGCATAGCACCCGCTCACCGCGACCCGCGCGCCGCGTTTTAACGGCAGCAGTCCGTCCTCGTTTTTCAAAAGCACAATGCTTTCCGCCGCGACCTGACGCGCGACGTCCAAACGCTCGTCTACGGTGCGCTTGACGCCCTTGCCCTTTTGCATGTCCTTACAGCGATACGCAAGATTGACGACGCGCGCCGCGCAAGCGTCAATTTGTTCGTCGGATATTGCGCCCGCGTCGTAATCGCTTAACAGTTTTTCATAGTTGTCGCCGTTGTACGGGAATTCTATATCGCAACCCGCTATGGCGGAGGTCGCCCTGTCGCGCACAGCTTCCCAGTCCGAATACATGACGCCGTCAAACCCGAACTCGTCGCGCAAAACGTCGAAGCCCTTTTTGTACTCGCTGGCATACTTGCCGTTAATGCGGTTGTATGCGCTCATCATGGACACGGGCTTGGCTTTACAACCCAGTTCAAACGGCACGTAATATATTTCGCGCAAGGTGCGCTCGTCCACTTCGCTCGACTGCTCGAAACGGTTGTATTCGAGGTTGTTGCAACAAAAATGTTTTAGGCACGCGCCTATGCCGCGCGACTGCACGCCCGCTATGTAACTGCGCGCCATTTCGCCCGCGAGCAACGGGTCTTCCGAAAAATACTCGAAGTTGCGCCCGTTAAGCGGGTGACGTTTTACGTTAGCCGCAGGACCGAGCAAAATATCCGCCTGCCGTTCGTAACAGTCGTCGGCAAGACACTCGCCGACAAGCCGCGCACAATCGACGTTCCACGTGTTGGCGAGCGACTGCGCCGACGGGTACGCGATTGACGGCAATGTCGTCATTTCGCCCTTGTCGTTTTTTACTTCCTTGCGCACGCCGACAGGTCCGTCAGTCACCGCGACGACGGGGATTTTGCCGTCGCAAGAATACGTATACCACAGTCCGTCGGCGCAAATCAAGCGCATTTTTTCGCGCGCGGACAAGTCTTTAATCGTTTTTTTCATGTTCCGTCCTTTTGCTGTTTTGAGTATAACTATACTTAATAATTATACCTGCCGCGCCGTCGATAGTCAATACACGCCGCGCTACCAAAATTCTGTAATTTGCGCGCCTATGAGTTCCACATATTAAAACCGAAAACCGCGCCGTTACGCGCGGCGCGGGTGCTTACCAAAACAATAAAATGAAATTCGGTCAGTCAACCAGCTTTACGTCGAACATCTTTTTGACTTTTTCTTCCGAATCTATTTCGCCTTGAATTTTTTGTATAAGCATGGAGCACGAATAATTGACAATCGCGTCGAGGTCGTATTCGACGCTCTTGATTTTTCTGATAAGCGGATAATACTTGTGCAGATTGTCGTACCCGCACACAACCACTTTATCGGCAAGCCCGTGTTCTTCGAGGTACAGCAACAGCAACAGTCCGAACGAATCGGAAAAACAGAAAACAAAATCTATGCCGTCCGCGGCTATCTTTTCGCAGGCGAGGTGTCCCATTTCCTTGGGGTCCTCGCACGGCATAAAGTCGAAACTCTTGCCCGCGCGACTTAACGCCTCGGCAAACCCGCGCATACGCCTGTCGCTCGTTTCGGACACGCTGTCCGACGCGAACAGCGCGTTTTTAAACCCGCCGCGCAAAAAGAATTCGCCCACAAGCTCACCGCCCGCGCGGTCGTCGGTGTACACGCAGTCCACGCCGTCAATATCGACGTTTATGCCCACAAGCACGAACGGAATTTTCTTTTCGCGCAAGAACGCCGCCGCTTCCTCGGTCGGCTCGACAAACGACACTATTCCGCAATACTTATTGACCATAAGCGACTTTACGTCGTTCAAGTTCATTAAAAACTCGTCGCAAAAAAACAGTTGACTCTGATACGACGTTTTTTTGATAGCGGTAAAAACCTTGTAGCACGCTACCGAAAAATAGGGGTTGTGAAAACTGTTGAAAACTACCGCAATGGTGTTGGTCTTGCGGCTTTTAAAGTTGACCGCCAAAATATTGGGGATATACCCGAGCTCGTCCGCTTTTTGCTTAACGCGGCGTTTTGTTTCGTCCGAAATATCGTTGCAGTTACGCAACGCCTTTGACACCGCCATTTTAGTAATGCCGAGTTCGTCCGCTATATCCTGATATGTAATAAATTTGGATTCGCCGTTGTCCGCCATATTTAGCTCCGATAGTATGCAGATATGTATTATAATATACGGTTTACACTATAATAACATATCTTAACTACATTTTCAACAGATTTACCCCCCCCCCCCCCCATTTTAAAAATTTTTTACGTTTTAATACTCGAACTCGTCCATTTGCACGCGTTCCAAGCCCGCAGGCTCGTTGGGCGCGTGATAAACAAGATAGTTTTTTCCACCGTCGCACAGCACCATGCCGTGCCCGCCGTTGTTTTTGTTTATAGGCTTTTCGGCATGCGTCCACGGTCCGAACAGCGATTTGCTTTCGCACAGCCCCATAGCGTAACCGCTTTCGGCAAAGCTCGACCACAGCATTTTATACCCGTCCTCGCCCTTTAATATAAACGGTCCGTCGGTGATGTAGCTGTTGCCCGTGAGCGGACGCGTCCACGGCGCGGACGACGCAGAAAACAGTTTAATCGGTTCGCCCGCCGCGCGTTTAAGATCGGGCGTGAGTTGCATGATGTACATTTCGCCGTCCGTTATTTCCAGCCACTCGCGGCAAAACACTATATACGGCACGCCGTTTTCCACGTACAGCGTGCCGTCGAGGCACTCCCAGCCCTGCGGCGTTACGGGCGCGTCGGTGAGCGGCGTGAACTCGCCGTCCGGTCTGTCGGATACGAAAATCTGCGTTCCGCGCGGCGACTTGTCGCTTTTGAGCGACGCGAATAAGTAATATTTACCGTTGTACGCGTGCAGTTCGGGCGCCCAAAAATCCTTGGTAGCCCAAAACCCGTCGCCCGCTTTGAACACGGTAACAGGGTCGAGAAAAGTCCGCATGTCCGAGCTTTTGTAGCACACAAACCCGTCGCCGTCTTTGCTCGCCGCATATAAGTAATACGTTCCGTTTTCCGAATAGACAAACGGATCGCGCACGTTTAAATCTTTAAGCCGTATCATGTTGCCTCACTTTTCGCGTTAAAAAGTCACGTTTTGTTTAAGCAGTTCGACGTATACTTTGTAGCCGTCCGCGGACGGGTGAATATTGTCGGCGCTTACGTATTTGTTGGGGTTGGAGTTGAAAACCGACGGCGAGTCGAGGTAAGTAAACAGCGCGTCGTCCGTGCGGTATTCCGCTTTTATCTTTTCGGTGACGGCAAGGCTGTAATGATTTTTGCCGCCGGCGCTGCCGTTTCGGTTTTCTATGCCGAAGTAATAAACGGGCGTATCGGGAAACTCATCCCGCACCATGTCGAGAAACGTTGTAATCTTTTTATAGTACCCGTCAACAGTCAGATTTATCGACGTATCGTTGATGTCGTTCGTGCCGATATGAATAACTATATTCTTGGGCGCAAACGCCGTTATAAGCCGAGTTTTGGCAATGTACCAATCGCTCGTCTGCGATCCCGAAATGCCGACCGAAAAACAGCCCTGTCCTTTAAAATCCTCGTAGAACGTCGTCCAGCAATTACGCTCGTCAAAAAAGCTGTCGCCCACGAACAGCGTGGGATTTTTAACGCTGTTCGCATAGTTTTTATAGTCCTCCTCGCGCGTGAGCACGACGGGATTGTATTTGTACGCGACCGCCTCGTGAATAGTGACCTCGAACTTGACCTCTTGCCCGTTGAGCGTTTGCGCGTATACTTCGGTCGATCCCGCCTTTAACCCGTTGACGTAGCCGTTTTGAATTTCGCACACGCTTTTGTCTATTATATCGAAGTACAGATCAAGCCCGTCGGCGGGTTTACCGTCCATTTTTGTTTCGATTTTTACGGGGCTGTATCCGAAATACTGAAACACGTCGGAAACGGTGAGCACGCCTTCCGTCGTGCCTGCGGGCGGATCGTCGGGCTTGCCGTTGTCGCCCGTCTTGCCGCCGCACGCGGCGAGCGTAATCACAGAAAACGCGCACAGCGCAGCCAGCATTGCCGATAAAGTTTTTTTCATGTCAACACTCCTCCAATATAATAAGATAGGTCGTAAATTCGTCCAGCCATACGGACAGGTTTATGCCGACCTGCATATAATACGCGCCGTCGTACACCCTGCCGTCGAGCGTGTTTTTGTACCGCTTGCGCTCGTCCAGTCCCGCGAGCTTGATAAACCTGTAACGGTTGTTTTCTTTTAACAGATTGGCAAACAGCACGACCGCTTTGCTCTTGTCCTTGGACACGCTCATCATCGCGGCATAATTGCCCTCGAACGGCGAACACAGTCTGTAAAAATCGCCGTTGGCTATAACGTCGTTGTGGTACTCTTTGTATATTCGGTTTATTTCCAGCACCTCGGCGATTTGCCCGTCGTCGAGCGTGCAAGGATTCATTTCTATGCCGTAAGTTCCGAACAGCGCGATACGCCCTTTGTCCGTGTACGACATGATTTTGTTTTTGGAAATGTGCGCGCCCATGCACGACGGCGGATAGCCGTAAGACGTGCCGTACTGTATAAACAGGCGTTGCACGGGATCGGTTTCGTCGCTCGTCCAAATCTGCGGGCAGTAGTACAGCATGCCCAGATCGAACCTGCCGCCGCCCGACGCGCAACCCTCGAACAATATATCGGGATATTTGCCTTGCAGTCTGTCGAGAAGTTTGTACGTGCCGAGAATAATTTTGTGGTACGTTTCGCCGTAAGCGGTCGCGCCCGCAATCTCGCCTATGTTGCGGTTGTGATCCCACTTGACGTAATCTATTTCGTACTCGTCGAGTATGCCCGACATCATGTCGAACAGCACGTCGATAACGTCGTCGCGCGAGGTGTCTATAACAAGCTGATGCCGCGACAGCGTGCGCTCTTTATCCCTGTCGCCCAAAGCGAAATCGGCGTGCCGCCTGTAAAGATCGCTGTCGGGGTTTATCATTTCCGGCTCGAACCATATGCCGAACTTCATGCCGAGCGCGTGGCACTTGTCGATGATACGGCGCAGATCGATTTTACGCGCGTTCACATACCAATCGCCCAAAGACGCTTGGTCGGTGTCGCGCTTGCCGAACCACCCGTCGTCCAGCACAAACAGTTCCGCTCCCGTCTTTTTCGCGCTGTCGATATATTCGAGTATGGATTGAGTGTCGAAGTCCAGATAACACCCCTCCCACGAATTGAACAGCACAGGGCGCGCCGCCTTTGCGTTTTTGTACGTGATAATGTTGTCGCGCACGAAGTCGTGCATTGCGTGGGATATGCCGTCCAGCCCGCCGTCCGAATAGACCGTTACGCCCTCGGGCGCCTCGAACTCGGCGCGCGGCGGCAACAAATAATCAAAGTCCTCGTCGTTAATGCCCATCAACACGCGCGTCCTGCGCCATTTGTCCACGTAAGCCGACAGCGTGAAATTGCCGCTGTACACAAGCGAAAACGCAAACGCCTCGCCCGCGCGTTCGGTCGTGTGCCTGTCGCACAGTATGCCGAACGGGTTGTGCTCGTGCGAGCTTCTGCCGAAGTTGGACGATATTTCGACGCGCCCGTTGATAAGCGGCGCGCGTTCCAAAAACCGTTCCAAGCACCAATCGCCGTAAAAGTGAATAAAGTCGTCGCCGCTTTGGGGCAAGTCCAGTTCCGTCGAGTACGCGCGCTTTAAAACAATGTCGGTCGCGCCGACGTTTTGAACAAGCGAGTTGCGCAACAGCACGTCGGAGTTTTTTATAACCGTGTACGACAGTATGAGCCGCGCGCCGCCAAAGCGATCGTCGAGCGTAAGTTCCAACGTCTGCGCCTCGTCCGCGTGCGCGCACGGCATGGTTTTAAGTTTGGGTTTGCCGTCGTAAATTCGGTGCGACTTATAAATAAATTCGGTCGCAGTCGCACCGTTCTTTTCTATCACGAACGCCGCGCCCGACTTATCCATAAGCCCGTGCGACGCGACTTCCGCAAGCGATTTATCGTTGTAGTAATTGTCCGAATAGTTGCGCTCCGCGCTGTCGCAATCGAGATAGGTATGCGACCACTCGAAGCCCAAATCGGTTGCCGACCGCGCGTCGAAAACGCCGAGCCGCTTGCCGAAATAAAGGTGCTGTAAAACGCCCTTGTCGGTAATGCGAAACATGTAAGTATAACTCTTGCCGTTTAGCGCGAATATTTTAAGTTTTCGGTCGTATCGTATCATTTTAATATTGTAAAAAGCAGAGCGATACGGAATTTGTAATATAGCCGCTCTGCCGCCGCGCGCGACGGCAGAGCAATCTATACTACCATATTTTTCCGTATGGAGGGGGCTGATTGATTAAACGCGATTAAGCAACTGTGATATTGCTGATAACGGCGTTGCAGTTTTGTGCGCCGAAGCACATAAAGTAGTCGCTGGTCTGATAGCTTTCGTCCCACGCCCAAGTGGCAAAGAATTCGCCGAACGTCATTTTAAAACCGGCAGTAGTTCTTTCCACTTTAACCGTGTATTTGGTATTGACGGTCAAGGCTTCGGGGAACGTAAAGCCCTCGCCGGGTAAGACAGCTATATCGCTACCCTGATTGCCGTCAATACCCCAACCCGTCATGCCGAACGCGTTTTGCTTAACCAAGAACGACCGCGCCTGCTTGACATTATTCCAGCATTTAAGGTACATGCCGACGAGCGCGTTTTCGTTTATGGTCTTGAACTCGATGTCGAACGTGACGGTTGTGTCTTTGCCCTTTTCGATCTTCGCCTTATCGCCGATGGAAATTGCGGAGTTGTCCTTGATGTTATCGAACGGCCAAGATCCGTTGTTGTTTTTAAACTCGATCGTGCCCGCGGCTTCGTCTATCGCAACGTTGTTGGGATAAAGCGCGAAGTATTTGCGGTTGGTTTCCGCGGCGGCGAGCTTATCGTCGATATAGGACTGTTCCGCCGTGGCAAACATTGCCGTCACTATCGCTTCCGCAACGTTTACGCGAATAGCGGGCGAAGTATCCTTGCCGTCGAATTTGGTATCGACGTCCTCGTACCACGTCAATTTGTCGTTGACAAAGTAGTAGAAGCAGTTGCCGTTGCGCAACAAACCGAGTTTTATATTATTGTTGTCAAGGCTTGTAAGCGCAGAGCTGTTCCACATCTGCGAACGGTCGGTCGTGTCGCCCCAATCCTGTATACCCTCTTTCATTACGATAGGACGGTTGGTTGTGTTTTGTACCGATAGAAGCATGCCGCGCACGGACGAAGTCGCGTCTATATTGAGCAACGATATACCCGTCCACACGTCGCCTTCCGCGGCGGTGATTTTAAACGTCGCTTCGGCATAGTATTTTTGACCTATAACGTTTTTGAATACCGCGATTTGATCCGCATTGCCTTTGGCGGTGATACTCGCATCGCTCTTGGGGAGGTTGGTGTAATCCCAGTGTCCGTCGTCACGCGAGAGATCGATAACAACGTCGTTGACTTTAAGCGTAATCGTGTCGGTGAGGTTGCGCGCTTCGCACGTCGCGGTGATTGTAACCGTGCCCACGCCGACCGCCGTAATCACGCCGTCGCTGCTCACCGTCGCAATCTTTTCGTCCGAGGACGAATAAGTTATCGTGTGGTCGCACGGATAAGAGAATTGAGTGTCGAGCGTGAGTTTGCCCGTGAGCCACATTTCGGTTTCGGTGTTTTTGATTTCCATGGACAGCGGCGGAACAATGTTAAACTGTTTGGTCGCCGTGACCGTGTTATCTTCCTTGCACGTGACGGTTATAATAACCGCGCCCTCTTTTACGGGCGTGATCACGCCGTCGTTGCCCACCGTCGCAATCTTTTCGTCGGAGGACGAATAGGACACGGTATGGCTGTCTTGGTCGAACGAGAAGCGGTGCGTGACCTTTAAGGTCGTGCCCGTTTCAATATAGGTTTGAGTATTGGTTATCTGAACGCGAAGCGTCGTATACACGGCGAGCGTGATTTGCGCTTTTACGTTTTCGTTGACCGAGTCATGAACGGTAATCGTGACGTTGCCGTCCGATACGGGCGTAACCACGCCGTCGGCGGACACCGTAGCAACCGCATTGTCGGACGACTTAAACACAAACGTATGCGCCGAGGGTTTGGACAGTTCGTATTTTATTTGCAGTCTGTCGGTCGGCCACAGCTCGGTTTCGGTGTTGGTTATGGTAACGACGGGAGGCTCGACAACCGTGATTGTTTTGCACGCCTTGACGACGTATTCGCCCGCCGTGACGGTTGCGGTTATAACGACTTTGCCCGCGCCTTTGGCGGTGACTTTGCCGTCGGCGGCGATCGCAGCGACGCTGTCGTCGCTCGAAGCGAACGTCGCGTTCGCGCCCGAACAGACAAGACCGAGCACATCGCCGATTTCCAGTTCGTCCTTATCGCCCGTGAGCGTTATTGCCGCGGGGAAGGTCGAGGCATCCGCGCCCGAATCGAACGTGAAGTTCGTCACCTTAAAGGTGGTGTACTCGCCCGCTACCCAAATAAGGTACGACCCGATATAGTTGACCGTCGCGCCCGTGCCGCCGTCGTTGTTGATTACGAACGGCTGTTCCACGCCGTCTATAAACAGGCGGAACGTCGAAGTTTGCGTCGCTTCGTCTATGGTGCGCGTAATTCTTACCTTGTGTTTTTCTTGCTCGCCGAGCGTGACGGGCGCGGTTTCGCTCCAACCGCGCAGTTTGCTGGACTCCATGCCCTCGGGGTAGTTCCACGCAAAGAATCTGCCCACGGGCGACGTGCCGTTAGCCGCTATCTGATTGGACGGACCGAAGCCCATCGTTTCCACACTGTCCGCCGTGTCGTAACGCGACAGGTTGACCGTAACGCCTTTAAACCGTTGCGCGCCCGTGCCGAAGTTTATGTCGGACATTTCAAACTCGATAGAGAAGTCGCGCATGACCATGGCTTTGTCGCCTATGGAGCGCACTTCGCGATCTTTTGCAAAGCCCATTTCATCGAACGAGAATTTTGCGTCGTTGACATAGGTAACGCCGTCGCGCGCCCAGAACGATTTGGAGCACTCCTCGCTTTCGAGCTTTTCGTTCAACAGCGTTTCGTCGGTCACGAGCGAGAAGTCCGTAACTTTGACGGGCATGTCGTAAGTGACGACCGTCGGATACGTCGCCTTGCCGTCGTACTTCAACGTGTAGTCGAAGTAGAACAGCGCGCCGTTAAGGAAGTAATAGTAATCGTTGCCGTCGCGCAGCATGCCGATTGTTACCGCATCGCCCTGCTTGATAGCGTCCAGCCCGCGACCGCCCCACGTCTGCGAACGCGTGGTAAGCGCGCCCCACGAAATAGGTTCGTCGCGCACGATAACTTTGTTAAAGTTGTTGGAGGTTTGTTTGGAGCTGTGCGGGGAGAACGTAAAGAAGCGCATATCGCTGTCCGAAAGTCCCGTGCCCAGACCAAAGCCTTGCCAATCCCAAGTATGTTCGGTTTCTTCCCACGCGGTGAAAGTAACTTCGGTATAGAACCGCGTGCCCGTAAAGCCCGCGAAGTACGCGGGGCGGAAACCTTTGGAATCGTCCGCGTTGTCCGCTTTAATCTGGATATACGGCTCGGTATCGGAGTCCTGCATGGACATGTCCCAAGTTTCCGCGCTCTTGCTCGCAATGAACACGCCTTTGCGAACGGTATAAGTAACGCTGTCCGTCTTTGTCGCGTCGGCTTTGGACGTGGCGGTGACGGTGACTGTGCCTTTGGACTTGAACGTAACAAGCCCGCTGTCGGACACTTCCGCAACGTCGGTCGCGGACGAAGTCCACTCGACGGCTTCGCTCGCTTCCGCAGGCTCGACCGCGATTGCAAGCTGTTCGGTTTCGCCCACCCAGCCCGTAAGGTCTTGCGCCGCGCCCGATATGGCAATGCTTGTCGGCGCGACGGCGGGTTCGACGGTTATCTTGATAGTCGCCGTGCAGTTGGGGTCGATATTGAGCGTCGCTTTAATCGTAGCTTCGCCCGCGCTCACGCCCGTAACGACGCCGCGGTCTGTGACCGTTGCGATATTCTCGTTGAGAGACGACCACGTAACGTCTTTTTGGCTTGTGCCCACTACCGTGGTGCGGAGAGTGACCGTTTTGGACACTTTGATTGTTGTAGAGCCGACTGCCGTTATAGACACCGTGTAGTCGCTTGTTGCGGGCGGTTTTTGCTGTCCACCACCCTTGTCCCCGCACGCCGCCGCAAAACATGCGACGAACAGCGCCGTAAGAACCAAAACTATGGCTCTGATTTTTTTCCTCATTTTGACCTCCTTATTATTTGCCGGATTGCTTATCATCCGGTGATGTACCGTTGTCGCGCGCGTCCGCGCTATACAGAATATTGCGCTCGCTCACTTCGTCGAACAAGTGAATATGCGCAAGATCCAACTTTACGTCGAGCGGCTTGTGCGGCTCGATCGCGGTCTGCGATTTTATTACGAGCGAACCTATCGCGCCGCGCGCGTACACTATAAACTCCGAACCCAAAATTTCGACGATGTCCGAATTGACCTTTACGGTGTCCTTGCCGCTCTTTTCGGTTATAACTATGTTTTCGGGGCGCACGCCCAGCTTCATGGGGTGCTTGCCGCCAAGCGCCGCTTCGTACTTTTGAAGCATGTCTTTTAGCTTGACGATATAATCGTCCTTGCTCTCTGTCGGCGTTTTTTTCTTTTTGACAAACTTGTTTTTGATCCGTTCCAAAAATCCGACCTTGCGCGGCTTTTCGACCGCCGCCGCTTTTTTGTCCTGCTCGCCCTTGTACGCGCCGAGCGGCAACACGTAATTTTTGAGTTCCGCAAGGCTCGCTTCGTCCGCGCGGGCGATAAGCTCCGCCACCTCGCGTTTGCGCTCGCTCATAAACTCGTCGTGAGCGCGCTTGTACTCTTTGGGCAAAGTCACCGTCAGCCCGTCGGCGAGCGTGACGACGCCGTTGTCGTATTCGCAATCGAGCACGTTCATGGGCGGCGTGCCTATAAACGTAGCGACAAACAGCGTCGCGGGATTGCGGTAAATTTCGAGCGGCGATCCCGCTTGCTGTACAAACCCCTTGTTCATGACGACTATTTTGTTAGCCATGGTCATGGCTTCGGTCTGATCGTGCGTGACGTAAATGGTCGTCGCGCCCACTTCCTCGTGTATGCGCACTATTTCGCTGCGCATTTGAACGCGCAGTTTTGCGTCGAGGTTGGACAGCGGTTCGTCCATTAAGAACAGCTTGGCTTTTCTTACTATCGCCCTGCCCAGCGCGACGCGTTGCATTTGTCCGCCCGACAGCTGTTTGGGCTTGCGGTCGAGGTACGGTCCCAAATCGAGTATGTCCGCCGCCTCGAACACACGTTTTTCGATTTCCTTTTTGTCGGTCTTGCGGATTTTAAGCCCGAACGCGATATTGTCGTAAACGTTGAGTTGCGGATACAGCGCGTAATTTTGAAACACCATAGCTATATCCCTGTCCTTGCTCGGCAAGTAGTTGGACAGCACGCCGTCTATATACAGCTTGCCCGCCGTAATTTCTTCCAGCCCCGCTATCATGCGGAGCGTAGTGGACTTGCCGCACCCGCTCGGTCCGACAAGCGCGACAAAATCGTGCTTGTTTACTTCGAGATTAAAGTCGAACACCGCCTGAACGTTGTTTTGATAAACCTTGTCGATATTGCGCAGGCTGATAAAACTGCCAACGCTCTCGTCCGTTATTTTGCCGCCGTTCTCTTTGTACAGTCGGCGCGCGTCCGCCACGGACATTGCGTCGGCGGGCGCGGAATTATTTTCGGACGCGCCTTGTTGCGCGGTTTCCGTCGCGGATTGTGCCCGTATGTCCGCGCGCGTTTGCGCTTGTTCCTGTTCCGCCGCGGGCGCGGTTTCCGTTTCCGTACCGTTCGGCGTTACGCTTGCCGCGTCGGGCGTTACCGCTTTGTTTTCGGGTTCGGTTGTTTGTGTTTTTCTCATAAATCCTCCGCGCTACCTTTTAATGCCCGTGTTCGCCACGCCCTCGATTATTTTGGACTGCGCGACAAGATACACGATAAATATGGGAATCATTGCTATGACCGCGCTTGCAAACGCCAAGGTCATGGACTCGGCGGACTCGGCGTTGTCCGAAATTACTTTCAGTCCGTAAGCGAGCGTCCACGTCGTGCGCGGCGCGCCGCCTATAATAAGTTGTGCCCACTGCACGTCGTTCCATGCGCCCATAAACCCGAACAGCCCCTGCACGAACAGCGCGGACTTGCCGAGCGGCAACACCACTTTGAAAAATATACTCAAATTGCTCGCGCCGTCCATAGACGCGTTTTCGATGAGGTCTTTGGGTATGCCTATAAAAAACTGTCGTATAAGATACACGCCGTACACGCCGCCGAGCGACGGGGCGATAAGTCCGACCAGCGATTTGTAAAACCCGAGCATGTTCATGTTTATAAGCTGCGGCGCGGTGGACACAATCCCGGGTATAACCATTGTGCCGATAAGAAAATAGAATATTTTGTTGCTGTACTTAAAGTCCAAAAACACAAACGCGTATGCCGCGAACGCCGCTATTATCAAATACAACAGCGTGCCGCCGAGCGCGACTATGAGCGAGTTGAACAGCCAGTTCCAAATGGGAAAATACTCGTTGGCGTTGGTGCTTACGTACTTCGTGCGCGAAAATAACTCTCTGTACCCGTCCCATGTAAACGCCGAAAACGACGTCGGGAATATGGACGAAGCGTTGCCGGACAGGTCGTTGTACGTGCGCACCGACCCGAACACGCCGTATATAAGCGGCAACAGAAACAGCAGACTGATTGCGAGCAGAACGACGAACGCGATAATTTTACCGAGATTCTTTCCAATCCAAGAACGCCCTGACATGTTTATCGCCTCCTTTTCGTTCTTTCGTGACGGTCATTTGCACCGCCGTGATAGCCGCGATTATCGCGCCTAAAATTATGCCCATAGCCGCCGCGTAGCCGTAAGGCTTACTGCCGCCTATCAGCATATTCTGTATTCGGAACACCGCGGTCATAACTGCGTCCTGATCGGGCGTGTTGGACAGCAAGATGTAATTTTGTCCGTAGAGATTCATGTACCCGCACAGCGACGTGAATATGCACATGATTAGTTGCGGCTTGATGGCGGGGAGCGTGACGTACCTGAATTTTTCCCAGCGCGACGCGCCGTCCATGCCCGAAGCCTCGTACAAGCCTTTATCGACGTTTTCCAACCCCGCGCACAGGATAATAAAATTGCCGCCTATTCCGCCCCAAATGCAGAACAGCCCGACCATAAACCATGCCGTGCCCGTATTGCCGAACCAATCGACGGAGATATTGAAAAACGAATTTATAAACCCGTTGTGGTATGAGAACATGCGTAGCAGTATCAAGCCCGTGGACGTCAACGGGAAAATCCCCGGCAGATATATGCACGCCCTGAAAATCTTGTAGCACGGCGGCTTGATGTTTATAAGCAGAGCAAGCCCGAGCGGAATAAGTATGCACAGAGGCACGATTATAAGCGCGAACCGTATCGTATACCACACGCTCGACCAAAAGTCTTTTATCATCACCCTGTTGGTGAACACGGTTTTAAAGTTGTCAAACCACACGAATTCGGACGGGAACATTGATTTTCCGTCGAACTTGGACATAGACATGACAACGCCCAAAACAAGCGGAAAAACAAAAAACAGACAAAAGCAAAAGAAGTACGGTCCGAAGAAGAACAACAGCGATCCCGTTTTACGAATTTTGCTATTCCGTTTTTCCCTGTTGAAGGCATAGCCTTCCAAAGTGACCTTTTTCATAACGGCGTACTCTCCCGCAGTACGTTGCGGGCTTGTCGGGACGGGAACGGTTGCGCCCGTCCCGACTGCCCGTCGGTTTCGGTTTAGGTTTACGCGTACAAATCGATATAATCGACGCAGTCTTCGTACTCTTCGTTCATAATGCTCTTTACGGACGAATTTTTGAACTGCGTGGACATGGCTTTTTGCACGCAGTGCTTAAAGTACATATCGACGTAAGAATAATGTTGGGTCGGTTGGATTACGATATAGTCGTCGCAACTTCCCCAGTTTTTGATATAAGCGTCGTAAGCGGGGTCGCTGCGGTATTCGCTCGAATTTTCCACCGATTTGAGCGACGGCAAGTGTCCGCGTTTCGCCCACTCGACCGACGAATTGTTTACCATCCAGTCGGCAAACACCATCGCCGCGCACTGTTTGGTTCTGGACGTGACGGTGGACATAAGCATAAACGCGTGCCCCTCGCCTTTTACCTTGGACGCGTATTCTTTGGACGAATCCTTGGCAAACAGGTTGCTCATGGACATGGTTTGTATGTTGGACGATCCGCCGTCCGCCGCCATAAGACTTTCGTACTCGGCGAGGTCGCGGGGATATTCCCACGGTCCGAGCAGTTTGAATATCGCGTCGCCGCGGCGCAACGGCGTGTTGCCCACGTCGTATTCCGATCCGTAAGCCTTGGTCAACGGGTACTTGTTTTCCGAGGTTTCGGACGGCATGACAAAGTCTTTGAGCACCTGCAATCCGTTGGCGACTTCGTTGGTGTTCCACCCCGGCTTGCCGTCGGACGCGACAAACTGTCCGCCGTTCTGCGCCGCCGCGGTGTAGCCCAAAAATTCGTGCACCCACATATCGCCGTAAGCTATGGGGAACGGATTATCCCAGCCCGTCGTGGGCGCTTTGCGCCAGTCGGTAGCCTTGTAGCCCGCGCTGTTTTCGCCGCGCACCCACAAATTGCCCGCTTTTGCAAGGTCGATAGCCGATTCGCACACTTCCACAAGTTCTTGATAGTTAGTCGGAACGTCCAGTCCGTTCTTTTCGAGAATATCGGCGCGGTACACCACCATTGCCGAGTGAACGTCCTGCGGCAAGCCGTAAATATGCCCGTCTACCGTCGTCGCATCGAGCAACGATTCGACATAGTCGGTCCTGTCGATTACAAGCGACGCTTTGTCCATGTACGGCTCTATGGGCAACAGCCAGTCTTTTTCGACATACTCCGCCGCGCGACTGCCGTGCGAAAAGAACAGGTCGGGCGCACTGCCTCTGTCAAACTGCATGGTCGTATCCAGCAACGGTTCCAGTTCGTAACGGCTGATGTGCTCGGTAGTAACCTTGATCATGCCGTTGTAAGTTTCGTTGAACCGCGCGATAATGTCGTCCTGCGTTTTCGCGTCGTCGCCGGTAGTGACCGACCACATTTTAAGCTGAACGTTTTCGTACACGATTTGATTGTTGGGGTCGAATTTCAAGTCGCCGTCGTCCACCGGCCCGACGGGTCGGCGTCCGTCGTCGCCGCCGCCTCCGCAGCCTATCGCCACCGCCGAAAGAACTCCCGCCATTGCGCAACAAAGCGCTCTTTTGAATTTCATAAACTTACCTCCTGTTCCGAAATTCGTTTACCGATTTTGTATTGATTTTTTGGTGATTTTTGAGATGTTTTTCCGCCCAACCGCCGATTTTTCGACAATTTTCGCAACGGAACAATAGGCTTATCATTGCCTTTTGCGACGAAGTAGCCGATAGTATTAGCGTCTGCCTATGCGCGCGGTCTTATGTAATACTCCGCGCCGCGGCGTTATTTCTTGTAGACCTTGGGTCCGAGCTTTTCGGTTAGCGACGGAACCTTGCCCTCCACGTATGGCATGCCCGTGTTTTCGTCCCACAAGAGCTTATCTATAAACAGCGAGCGTTCGTCCGAATTTTCGCCCAAGCCGTAAAACCCGTGATACACAAGCCACCAATCTCCGTTTAAGTCCCGAATAACCGCATTGTGTCCCGTGCCCGCAACGGTTTCGCTCGGTCCGACTACCAAATCGCCGTTACTCTCTGTCGCAAGCTCCTTGCCCGCGCTGTCGAGGTACGGTCCGAACAGACTTTCGGACTTGCCCACCTTTACGTTATAAGTGGAGTTCATGCCGTCAAGACAGGTACCCTGCGACCCGAAAAAGTAATAATAGCCGTCGCGCTTGATGATGTACGACCCCTCGTAATTGATGTCGATATTCATACCGCCGCCGCCCGTGTTGTCGGCTATTATATAAGTCAAATGATTTTTAAGCTCGCTCCCCGCGTAAAACGGTTCTATGCCGTCGTCGGTGAGCTGTATGCAGGCAATGCCGAAAAACGATCCCCAAACCATATAAACTTTATCGTCGTCTATAAGCACTTTGGGATCTATGCCGTTGCGCACGCCCGAATCCTTTTGATCCACTACCTTGCCGTAATGCGTCCACGGCCCGTTGGGCGAATCGCCGACAGCCACGCCGATCCCCGGGTTTTGATCGCCCCACGACGACAGTGAATAATAATAATTGTACTTGTCGCCTATTTTGACAATGGACGGCGCCCATACGCCCGCGTCCTTCGCGCCCCAGTTGCCCGCGTCGGGGTGTCCGTCGAATACGCTGCCGCACCACGTCCACTCCGTCATGTTCGAGCTTTTAAAAATAGGTCCGCGGTCGAACATCATGCCTTTTTCGCCCATTTCGCACAGGCAGTTGGTCGGGTACATGTAAAAGAACCCGTCGTCGCCCAAAATTATGTCGGGGTCGGCGGTCGTTACAAAATACTCCGTTCCGTCCTGTTTGAGGATTTTAAGCGGGTTGGTATAATTTTTTTGTTCGTACTCGACGACGGGCGGATTGGGATCGATAGGTTCGATCGGTTTTTCTCCGTTGTCCGGCTTTACGTCCGAGCAACCCGTTATTGCAAACGTTGCGGACATTGCGGCTAACAGCCATGCGGCTTTTTTCATAACGTGTAAATTCTCCTTGTAAAGGGTTGCAAAGCGCAAAGCGTTTGCCGTTTGAGCCGTGAAACAGGTCGGTCACAACGACCCGCCGCCGTCTTACTGTTCGAGCGCGTTTATATACGGTCCGTGTTTGATTTCGTGGTTGGACGCATGTTTGTCCTCCACTTCGGGCAGACCGTTTTCGCCCCATATCAGCTTGTCGAGGTACAGCACGCGCCACTCTTTGTTTTTGTCCGCTTGCGTGTCGTACCCGTGGTAAAGCATCCAAATATCTCCTATATCGTCCTCTATAAGGCACATGTGCCCGACGCCCATCGCGCCCGCCATGGACGGCGCAACCACATAGTCGCCGCGGTTGGGTCCGAACATGTCGCGCCCCTTGGAATCCTTGTACGGCCCCGTTATGCTGTCGGAAGTAGCCACAACAACGCGGTATGTGGATTTTAACCCGCTCAACGTCGTGCCCGTCGAAAGAAAAAGATAATACTTGCCGTCGCGTTCGAGAATTATGGAAGCCTCGTAATTCTCCATCGCGTAAGTTTCAAACCCGGCAAGCGCAACTTTGTTCTCGCGCTGATTGTCAAGCCCGCCTTTGAGCGACAGCCCGTCGGCTTCCAGCTCCACAAGCGTTATAAGCCCGCCGTAAGAACCGAACACCATATACAGCTTGCCGTTGTCGTAAAGCACGTGCGGGTCAATCGAATTGACAACGCCTATTTCGCCCGAATTAAACAGCTTGCCGTAATGCGTCCACGGTCCGTAAGGCGTTTGCGACCGCGCCACGCCTATGCCTATTTCGGGGTTGTCGTAATTGCCGCCCGAATAAGAATAGTAGTAATTGTAGTAGTCGCCCACTTTCAACACGGTCGGCGCCCATACCCCCGCGCCCTCCGCGCCCCAGTCGGGCGTGTAGCTTTGGAATACGTCCGCTTTGTATGTCCAGTTGACGCAATCGTCGGACACGAATATAGGACCGCGTTTAAACGTCGGCGCAAGCGCGCTGTCGTCAGTGTACGTTTCGGTCTGCGTGCAATACATGTAAAACTTGCCGTCGTCGCCCCTTATCGCATAAGGATCGGCGGTGTATAACGGCTTTTTCTCCCCGTTGTGCAACGGGTAAATAGGATTCATATAATCGTTGTTTACGGCAACTTTGGGCGGGTCGGGCGGAACGTCGGGTTTCCCGCTGTTCGGCTTTTCGCCGCACGCACAAAAAGCAAGACAGCCGCCTATCGCAACGACTACCGCCGACAATATTCCCGCAACGCTTTTCGGCGTGCATTTTTTGTCAGTCTTCATCATTACCTCCGTTGTACGAACGCCGTAAAAACTTACTTTACCCGTAAAGTAAGCATATATTACCATACTTTACGGGTAAAGTCAATAGGTTTTTTGAAAATTTTAGGAAAATTTGCAAGAATTTCGGCTAAACAATCGCCCGCCGCACAAGCTGTCGAAACAGACAATCGAGCATAGTATGCGCTTAATCGATTAAGCAAATTCAAGCGGCGGCACGCGACGAACTGACGCTCGAAAACGCGAAACGAACAAACGGACGGCACGCGAAATATCAATAAAAAAGCGCGGACGGCTTATAAAAGCCATGCCGCGCGCCGCGCAAACACTGTGCAAAAAGTATGGGAAAAATAAAAACGAAAAAATTTAAAAAATTTTCAAAAAACATCGCCAAAACGCATGACTTAAAACGTCTATATATACGGAGGGGGAAATTTACTTATGATTACGGGAGTTTTTTTCTATGACTGATTCCAATGACTTCGTCAAAATCGTGCGCTTCGCTCAAGCTATTTTACAGCGTTGCTCCGTTCCCACCAACCTCGACGGCTTTACTTACATTTCAGAAGCCGTTGCTTTTCAGCTCTTATACAATCCAAAACGCTGGCATATCCTGTACGACTTGGTTGCCGAAAAGCACGACATTCCTCGCCACTGCGTCAATCGCGCTATCAATTACTTGATTCACACCCATTGCGAGGACGTCAAAGTCAACTTCGGCTTGACCGACAAAACCATGTCGCCCTCCGGCATTATTTCTTCCATTGCTCTCTACATAGAGCACAACTATTTAAATCCAGTCGACATTTCGCTCGACTCCGACACTGACGTTGACGTCGCCGCCGATGTCGCCGCGACAAAAGACGACGCGTCATTAAACTAATATCTGTTTATGTCATACCGTCACTATTCAAATCACTTATATGAGTTTGCGGAAATAATGTTGTTCGCGCTCGACGTGCGCCTCACCTACAAGGCTTTCTTTTCCTTGCGGAAGCCGTCGCGATCCGCGCCAAGGACGAGTGTTCGAGGCTTCAAACAATTTATTCCCGCATCGCCGCTACTTACGGCATTTCAAGAAAAACCGTTAGCAGCGCAATGTCCTATGCCATTTTCTACTCGCCCGATGTGCTTTGCGCCACCTTGCGCACCACTCGCGGCGAACTGTTTATCGGCAAGGTCATTTCGTCCCTTGCCCTCTTTATAAACTGTTTCGTGCTCGATCCAACTAAACCGACATAAAACAATATATGCAAACAGCTATTTTTTAATAACTTCTATCGACAGCCGAGTAATGCCGTCTTTACCCGTTTGACCTGTTCCGACGATATACATACCGTCCTCTATTTCCAACAAAATTTCGCCGTTCGCAATAACATTCTCGATCTTGCCGTCTATTTCTATATGCAATAAAGTATTGTCGCTTTCGTCGGCGATGGTCACGGCACCTTCATTATAGTCTGCGGTTATAAAAAACTGCATGCTTTCATGACGCAATACCGTCATATCGTCGTTTATCTTGACTGCCAAAATTTTTTCTTCGGCGCGTTTGGCGTAAATCTCGCCCGCGATTTCTATTCCATTATCGGTTATCTTTACGGACTGACCGTTCAACGTCCATTGCCCGTCAATGTATTTCAATTCTTGATGTTCGTAATTGACCGAAGTCCTTTCGCTTGATATTTCTATCAAATTTTTCGCGTTGTAATATGTGCCGTAAATGTTTTCGACTATTTCCAGCGTTACGGAAATAATCTGCGGCAAGTACCCGTCCTTAATCACGACCGCTTCTACTACATACTTCCCAACTTCTTTATAATGCGGCGTATCGTCGGTATATTCGTCCTGAATATTATACAAAAGTTGCGCGCCGTCGGAACAAACGTCGTGATACTCGCCGTCGTACACAACAAGGCTGTATTTATCCGACTCGTTATTTTCCTCGCGCTCGGTTAAAACTATATCCGTATCTTGACTAATCGTCATCACAACATTACAAGTCGAATAATCGGCAAGCGCAAACCCTTCCGCAAAGTTTACGTTCGGCTCGGTCGTTATTATTTTGCCCAAGCTCGATATTTCCGCGCCGCCGTCTTTAAACTCTATTTTCACTTCCGCGCCCGTTTTGTTTCCCTTAAAGTACGCCGCACGACCGTTGACGTTCAGCCTGTATATCTTTTCGCTTTCCGCCAACTTTTCATATTGCTTTCCGTCGAGCGTCAAGGTGTTGCCCTCGACCTTGAATTCCGTTTCCCCAATCATGCCCGCGCCGGAAATTCCGTAAGTCATATTCAGTTCCGCACCGTCAATAATAGCCGACCTCACGGTCAATATTATCCCGCCGTTTTCGGAATTGACGTATTCGCCCTGAATTTTCGGCAGTATCGTAAGTTTGCACTCGTCTTTATATTCGCCATACGCCCGCGACACAGTGTAATAAATTATGTACTCGCCGACCGCGCTTTCACCCGCGCTCGAATATGTAATTTCGTCGCCGACCTCCGTACCTTTGACGGTTATTCCGTGTTTGTTCCCGTCGTAAATGAACGTCGCGTCGGCGGCGCTTATTCCGCTCAATACCGCTTTCGTAATGAGTACAACAGCACTCCCCTCGTAAGTCTTATACCCGCTTCTCTCCACTCTGAAATAAACTTTGTATTCGTCAGGCAAAGTGAACTGCATGTTCTCCGTGCTCCATGTTACCTTGTCCAAAGAGTAATAAATGACGTCGCCGCTTTGCGTATTGAGCACCTGTATGCCGTGCGCCGCGCCGTCGTACTGCGTTTCCACGCCCTCCGCATAAATGCCCGTTATTTCAGGCGGAGCGACGGTTTTATCGTCATCACTGCATGCGACCGCCGCCAAACCCAAAACAAAAATCAAAACCAATTTCAATAAAACCGACACGGTCTTTTTCATTAGCAGTAACCTCTCAATGTATTTTTAATATTATACTTAATTATAACGCTCGCCGTCAATAAATTTAAATGCTTTTTGTATTTTTTTGTTTTCGATATTAAATAAATTAAAATAAACGAAATAAAAAAGCAAAAACATACGCCGCAATAAAACAAATGCAAATCGAGCAACCGCATAAAATTGCTTGACAACTATAAAATATCGTGATAAAATTAAATACGCGCTGTGGGTGACGAGCGTCGTTATTCGCAGTGTCAATGGGTTTCAAGCGAACCCGACGGGCAATTAACTCAGCGGGAGAGTGCTACCTTCACATGGTAGAAGTCGAGGGTTCGAACCCCCCATTGCCCACCAAATGGGTGCAACGGCGTTCCCCCAAACAGCCCGACAACCCACTATGGGGATATAGCTCAGTTGGTAGAGCGATGCGTTCGCAACGCATAGGTCATGGGTTCGAGTCCCACTATCTCCACCAAAACGGAACCTTATAAAACTATAAGGTTCCGTTTTAATATAAAATGATTCGAGGATAAAATGTCGGAATATTCGTTAGAAGATAAATACGATTTAATCAAGAAAGCTGTCGTCAAATGCGATTGCGAAAAGAATCCCGTCGCTATCGCGTTGAAAATCATGCAAAACGACTTTGTTAATATTCACGGTCCCGAACATCATTTTCTTGACGGCGCAGCGTTTTTAACCGCGTTCAAAAATGCGGGCGGGTCTATCGATCTCGATCGCTGTTTGGACGAGCTTGCAAAACGCACGATTAAAATGCCCGGCGCAATGTGCGGGTATTGGGGCGTTTGCGGCTCCGTCGCGTCCATCGGTGCGGCATTATCCATTATTCACGGCACAAGCCCGTTAAGCGACGACGAATATTATAAACATAATATGGAATATACTGCCGCAGTATTAGCGGACATGAGCAAACTCGGCGGCGCGCGGTGTTGCAAGCGCAACGCGTTTCTTTCGCTTACCCATGCGGTAAAGTTTGTAAAAGAAAAATATAACATACAAATGGAAATAGATAATATTATTTGCGAATTTTCACAAAAAAATAAACAGTGTTTGGGTAATAAGTGTCCATTCCATTTTGCAAATTAAGATATTATTGGGGCTGCTCTTTGATATTATAAGTTTCAAAGACCGATTTGAGCGTTTCGAGTCCCGAAATATTTACCATATTTATAAAATTAACTCTCCCGAAAATTCCGCAGTCGGCGGGCGCAGAAAAATATAACGTTACGGTAGCAATCCCGTTTTTTTCATTAGCAATCGAGTAACCTGCGATTTCCGACCACTCCGCGAAAAAGTATGAATCTTGATTATTTGTGCCCGTAAAATAAAATCCGTCACTCGCCGCCGCAAAAATCAGGTTGGACACGCTCCATTTGAGTCCGGTAAATTTTGCCACAACAAGCACGACTATGGTAGCAAATATAACCACAGCCGCAACTATCATCATAATTAAAGTAAGCGTTTTATGCCCGTTGGAATTGCAAATTATGGCGCCCGCAATGGACGGTATAAGTAGTATAAGACATATCAACAGCAAAATTAACTTTTTATGCCCGTTCGACTTGCTGTGCCAAAGAGTTTGACTTAAATCCATGTTTCTTCTCCTATTCGTTTTATCGATTATTTAATTATTATATTATCAAGCGCAAAAACGTTTGTCAAGCAAAAATCTATTTGTTCATTAGAATACTTACCAATCTTGTATATGTACAAAATAAGTTTGAAAATTTAACTATTTGTGATATAATTGTTATATGAATTGGTTTAACTATTATGGACTTATTATAATGGCTATTATAATGATACCGAACATAATTTACGCCTTTTTACATAAAAACAATTCGGCGGGTGCGTTTAATAACAAAGCTGTTATAATTGCCGAACAGATAGGCAGATACGGTTGCTTTGTTTTTATGATTTTCAATATCCCCTACACTTACTTTGGTTTTTGGTTCGATTATGCGCTTATCGTTTATCTGTCCGTGAACGGCGCACTGTGTCTTGTCTATTTAATGTTTTGGACTATCTGTCGAAACAACAACGGCAAATTAAAGGCGTTGTCGCTTTCAATCCTGCCGTCGTGTATTTTTCTGTTTAGCGGTATCGTTTTAGCAAATATTCCGCTCGCTGTTTTTGCGGTTGTTTTTGCCGTGAACCATATTTTAATAAGCTATAAAAACTCGCTATCGAAAGTTATGCATTCGATAATTGCAGTAGCTTAATGGATATAACATACAATGGCAATTTAGCCAACTGGTGTAAGATTGACGGGCTGTATGATTTAATGAGTTGCGGCAAATCGAACTACACGCTTTATATTAACGGCATCGAAATAACGGGCAAACTTACTATTCCCGACAGCGTTACAAGTATCGAAAATTATGCGTTCTACAAGTGCAGCGGCTTAACGAGCGTAACCATTCCCAACAGTGTTACAATTATTGGAAGTTACGCATTCTACAAGTGCAGTAGTTTAACAAGCATTACGATAGGAGAAAATGTTACAATTATCGAAAGTGATGCATTCAGCGGGTGTAGTAGCTTAACGAGCATTACTATCTCCGACAGTGTTACAATTATCGAAAGTGATGCATTTAGCGGGTGTAGTAGCTTAACGAGCATTACTATCCCCGACGGTGTTACAAGTATCGAAAGTGATGCATTTAGCGAGTGTAGTAGCTTAACGAGCATTACGATACCTGACAGCGTTACAAGTATTGGACGTTACGCATTCTACAAGTGCAGTAGTTTAACGAGCATTACGATACCTGACAGCGTTACAAGTATTGGACGTTACGCATTCTACAAGTGCAGTAGTTTAACGAG
>NZ_CALPCE010000005.1 GCF_943192945.1 Anaerocaecibacter muris | reverse complement strand
GGAGGACTTTTTTTGTCTATCCCCATAGCTAAAGCTCTATGATGCCCACTGGCATAGCCAGTGGTTAAATTCACTAAAACAAAATCCTCGCGTAATCGATTGCGAGGATTTTTTATGTTGTTATTTAGTTAATGTACAAATTACAGATTGATAGTGTTTTCGTCGTCGCGTATGAGATTGACGTTAAAAATGAACAGTCTGCGAGTGACAAAGTTGTAAATAAATACTATAAACTGCACTATAAGTTTTACTATCCACATGTTTCCGCCGATCACATCGTAGCCGAGCCAACTGCCGAGCGACGTTATGCCAAGTCCGATAGCGGAAAATATCAAAAATTTAATAAACCCGCGCTTGTTCTTGCCGACGTTGCCGTACTTAAATACGAAAATGGACGACAGTATATAGTTTACGAGTATGGCGAACACAAAGCCTATTACCGTCGCCGTGATGTACACCGATACTTGCGGGGAATACGGCGTGCCGCTTGTCGTCGCGCCCGTAAACACGCCCCAGAACCCGTCGTAATATTTATTGCCGTAAGCATATAAAAAAATCGCGGTTAATAAAAAATCAACCGCATTGGAAATAAGACCTACCGCAACGGATTTAAGAATTTCCACGGTGGTTTGCTTATTCTTAAACGCTGCAAAAAAATTTTTCATACGTAATACACGGCGCCGAAACGCTTACGCTTCCGTCCCGTCGTCGAGTTTGGGAATAAATCCCTCGAAGATATAGTTATCGCAAACTTCACGCGCTTTCTGCGCTGCGATTTCGCTTTTAATCGTCCATGCGATAACGGGCAATCCGGTGTTTGTTACGTACTTGTTGGGAAGATTGCTTATCTTGTAAGCGATAAAGTCCGGATGGGAAACGTCGTTGTATTTAAGTTTTTTCAGGCGTTTTTTCTCGCGGCGCGAAATGTCATCCACATGGTGAAAATAAGAGGCGAGTTGACCGCGCAAAATCTGCGGCGCGTTTTTATAGAAAAACTGTATAGAAAACGGATCGAACGACTCGACGGCAAATTCGCCGTTGTACGATTTGAGCATGTCCGTAAGTTTTTCTTCGAGCACAAAAGAGTGTTCGGCTTTTTTTATTTCTATCAACAGCGGAACTTGTCCGTTTACAGTTTCGAGCACGCGTTCAAACGTGGGGATACTGTATTCCGTTTTAAGCAGACGAATTTGATCGAGGTCGGACGTTTTAAGGTTAGAAACATAGCCGTCGCAATCCGTCATACGGCTTAATTTATCGTCGTGAAAAACAATAATATTTTGATCGTCTGTTAGGCGCACGTCAAGTTCTATGGCAAAGCCGTGCTTGACGGAATTTTCAAACGCGGGTAACGAATTTTCCGGGAAATCGAAATTATGCAAGCCGCGGTGCGCGATTGGGCGATTAAGCACCCACGAGGTTTTAGTTTCCATTAACTTACCTTTAAGTTTAATCTAAATAATTATATCATCTTTGAAACGATTTTACAATAGTTTTTAGATAGATTTAACGATTTTAGTTAAATTTTCGGGGTATATACCGAATTTTATTGCTGTTTTTGTTCGATTATGCTATAATTCAGTTATGGACAGACAGAAGTTTATTCGTAATTTTTGCATAATCGCGCATATAGATCACGGCAAATCGACGCTTGCGGACAGGCTTATGGAGTCTACCGCGACTCTCACAAAGCGCGAGCTTTCCGCGCAAATGCTGGATAGTATGGACATAGAGCGCGAGCGCGGTATAACCATAAAGCTCACGCCTGTACGCATGTTTTACGAATACAACGGCGATAGATACACGTTTAATCTTATCGATACGCCGGGGCACGTTGACTTTACTTACGAGGTGTCGCGCTCGCTTGCCGCGTGCGAGGGGGCTGTTCTTGTGGTGGATTCCGCGCAGGGCGTGGAGGCGCAAACGCTTGCCAATGTCTATCTTGCGCTCGATAACAATTTGGAAATCGTGCCTGTAATCAATAAAATAGATTTACCCGCGGCGCGACCCGACGAAGTTAAAAAGGAAATTGAGGATATTATCGGTCTGCCCGCAGACGACGCGCCGTGTATTTCCGCAAAGGAAGGCATAAACATCGACGACGTTTTGCGCGCTATCGCCGAAAAAGTCCCGCCGCCGTCGGGCGACGTTTCCAAACCGCTCAAAGCGCTTATATTCGATTCTTATTACGACAATTATAAAGGCGCGGTGTGTCTTATTCGCGTTGTGGACGGCGCGGTTAAGGCTGGCGATAAAATTATGATGATGGCAAACGGTAAGACTTACGACGTGACGGAAGTGGGCGTTTTTCAGCCCAAGCCCGTCGCCGTCGGCGATCTTATCGCTGGCGACGTCGGCTATTTGTGCGCATCCATTAAGTCGATAGCGGACACCGCTCCCGGCGACACAATCACTTTTGCCGAAAACCCCACGCCCGAACCTTGCCCGGGGTATAAAAAGGTCAAACCCGTCGTTTATTGCGGAATTTATCCTGCGGACGGGTCGCGTTACGGCGATTTGAAAGACGCATTGGAACGCTTGAAACTGAACGACGCGTCGCTGTTTTACGAACCCGAAACTTCCACCGCGCTCGGCTTTGGTTTCCGTTGCGGTTTTTTGGGCTTGTTGCACATGGAAATAATAGAGGAGCGGTTGGAGCGCGAGTTCGATCTCGATATAATTACAACTTCGCCCGGGGTTGTTTACAAAGTTTATACAGCTAACAACATGGTCGAAGTCACCAACCCGTCCAACCTTCCGCCGACGGGCGAAATAGAGCGCATGGAAGAGCCTGTCGTGACTGCGTCTATTTACACTCCGCCCGAATATATCGGACCGATTATGGAGTTGTGTCAAGACAAGCGCGGCGAGTATATCAACATGACATATATAGAAAAAACGCGCGTGTTGCTCACTTACACAATGCCGCTTAACGAAATAGTGTACGACTTTTTCGACGGACTTAAAAGTCGGTCGCGAGGTTATGCGAGTTTCGATTACGAGCAGGCGGGCTATCGCGCCAGCGATCTTGTCAAGCTCGATATTATGCTCAACGGCGATATTTGCGACGCTTTAAGCATAATCGTGCACCGCGAAAAAGCGTACTCGCGCGGTCGCGCTATGGCTGAAAAGTTGAAAGAGGTTATTCCGCGCAAGTTGTTTGAAATACCCATTCAGGCGGCTATCGGCGGAAAGGTCATAGCTCGCGAAACGATTAAAGCAATGCGCAAAGACGTCCTTGCAAAGTGTTACGGCGGCGACGTTACGCGCAAAAAGAAATTGTTGGAAAAACAAAAAGAGGGCAAAAAGCGTATGCGACAGTTCGGCACGGTGGAAATACCGTCCGAGGCGTTTATGTCGGTGCTTAAACTCGACAACGAAAAGAAATGAGCGCGGCAAAAACTTTGCAAAATGAGCGCGGAATTTACGTGCATATCCCGTTCTGCAAATCGAAATGCGGATATTGCGCGTTTATTTCCGTGACTGATTTTTCTTTGCAAAAGCCTTACGTTGCCGCATTGGTAGACGAAATATATAACAGCGCGGAACGCGGCGCATCGGCGGATAGCGTTTATATCGGCGGCGGCACTCCGTCCTGTCTTTACGGCGGCGCGCTAAAAGAAATTTTTACGGCGTTGCGCGATTGCTTTGATATAAACGGCAACGCCGAAATCACTGTCGAGTGTAACCCCGAAAGCGCGACGGAGGCTTTTGCGCAGGAGTGCCGCGAGTGCGGCGTAAACCGAATTAGTATGGGCTTGCAATCGTCGTGCGACGACGTTTTGCGCGCGGTCGGGCGTATTCACAGCTTTGACGAATATGTTTTTGCGGTTAAACTGTTGAAACGTTATTTCGACAATGTTTCATCGGATATAATATTGGGGTTGCCGCGCCAAACGTCTGACGACGTATCGCGTTCGGTTGACGTAATTTCCGAATACTGCGATCATATTTCTGTGTACGCGTTGAGCGTGGAACAAGGCACGCCGCTATGCAATAGCGGATATTTGCCCGACGACGACCGAGTTGCGGATTTATACGATTATGCCTGCGCGCGTTTACGCGTAAACGGTTTCGAGCGGTACGAAGTAAGTAACTTTGCGCGCAACGGCAAGCAAAGTCGGCACAACAATAAATATTGGAATTGTCAGCCGTATATCGGGTTCGGCGTAGCCGCGCACGGTTACGACGGCGAATATTTGCGCTATAAGCATAGCGACGACGTTAGGCGTTATATAGCTTCGCCGCACGCCGAATATTACGAATTGACGGATAAAGACCGTTTCAACGAATATGTCATGTTGAGATTGCGCACCGAAAATGGCTTGTCGCTTGACGAATTTGCGGCGCGTTTCGGTTATTCTTTTAAAGACATGCGGGGCGAGGACTTGTCGAAGTTGATTGCGGACGGATATGTATTGGACGAAAACGGGCGCGTGCGCATTGCGCCCCGATATATGTTCGTAATGAACGGAATTATAGAAAAACTTATGCTTGACTGATTGTTCGCAATTTGATATAATGCGGGCAAAACTCGGACGCTTCGGCGGGGAAATACGTGACTGATGGCAAAAACATACAATTATAAAGCCGTTTCACGGCTCGACGTGAAAAATCCGCGGTTGAAACTGCTAAATAAACTTACCGCGATAGCTTTTATCGGCATAGTAGTGAGTTGCGTCGCCGGACTGTTCCTTAATTACTTTTTGCGCATGCCCGGTACTGCGGGCGGTATGTATTTTGTATATATCGTCTGCGGATTTATAGTTTGCTTAATCTATCCGTATGTTCACGAATTTGCGCACGCCATTGCTATTATTGCAATTAAACGACAGGTTCCCTCCGTTAAATTCGGCAAGCTCGTCGCAAGCTGCGGATCGCCCGATATATTTTTCGGTAAAGCGCAATATGCTTTTGCGGCGTCGTTTCCATTTATGCTGTATTGCGCAATTTTTATTCCGCTATGCGTATTTATTCCGCCAGTGTTTTTTCCTATTTCGTTTATGCCGCTTACGTATAACGTATTCGGTTCGCTTGCTGACTTTTTCATGATAAATACAGCGTTGCGCGCGCCGCGTAAAAGCATAATCGTCGATTGCGGTACGGAAACGGTCGCTTATGCGCCGATATATTCCGACAAGCGATAAGTATATGTAAAAGTAACTATGCCTATATGTAGTATGACGGTGAATTTTTATATACCGTTTTTGGAAAAAGGTGGTTAAAATTATGTGTAAAACATTTGACAAAGGCATATCTATATGATAAACTTGTTTTAGCAGTCGGCGGTATAGATTGCTAATTCAATTAAAAAATTCGGAAAGCTCGGCGTATATGGGACTTACGGGTAGAAAAGAGAAAATACTGCAAGCGGTGGTTGACGGCTATATCGAAAACTGTCAGCCCGTTTCCAGTTCCGAAATACGCGAAAAACATTTGCCCGCGCTGTCGTCCGCCACGATACGCAACGAAATGGCGGCGCTCGAAGAAATGGGGTATTTGACGCAGCTGCACACTTCGTCGGGGCGCGTGCCTACGGCGGAAGCGTACAGACTGTACGTCGAAAAACTTATGCCGCGGCGCAAACTTACCCGTTCCGAATTGAAAATAGTCAAGCGGTACTTTAACAAAAAAGTCACGGAGTTAGACGACGTACTTAAAAGCACGGCAAAGGTTATATCGGAAATAACAAACCTTACTTCGGTCGCTTACGTACAAAATGCGGAAGACGCAACCGTCCTTAATATCCGTATAGTGCGAATAACCGATTCTACCGCGCTTATCATAATCGTAACCAACCTCGGCGTATTAAAAGATGCTACGGTGCATATAGGGCAGGGCGTTACGGACGAATATTGCGATCAGGCGTCGCGGTTCGTTTCGGAAGTTTTCAGCGGGCACAAGATTAGCGAAATCAATAAGCCCAAAGCTATTGTCAAGCAGGTCAAAAAGGAATACGAACGAGTTTTCGACACAGTGCTACGCATACTGAAAAACTACACGCACGACGAAATGTTTTCGGATATTGTGCTCGAAGGTAGCGCAAAAATTCTCGAACAGCCCGAATATTCCAACCTTAAAAAAGCCAAAGCAATGCTCGAATTTTTGGACGCAAAGGAAGAACTTGTTCCCGCGCTCCAAAATTCGGACGACATGAACATTTCCATTAAAATAGGCAAGGACAACGAAATACGCGACGGCATGCCGGAGTGCGCCATTGTCACCACGAGTTACAATATAGGCGGCGTTACGGTAGGCAACGCGGGCGTAATCGGTCCGATACGCATGGACTATTCCAAAGTTGTGTCGGTGCTCGATTATCTGTCCAAAACAGTGCAAATGTTGCCCGCGGGCGAGAGTACGCAGGGCGACGGGCAAAGCTCGGGTACGGTTGTGCCCGACGCGGAAGCGGATCAATAAATAAAAAAATTTTCGGACGGAGGATATAATGAACGACGAAAAGACCAGAGAACGGACGCGCGAACTTCCCGTTGTCGAAATGCAACAGGAAGAATACAAAGCCATGCAAAATCAAATGGTAGCGGTTTCGCAACAGTTGAGCGTAGCTCAAGCTGTCGCCCTTAAAGAAAAGTCGCGCTCCGAGGAACTTTCCAATTTGGTCAACCGTATGCAGGCGGACTTCGATAATTACCGCAAGCGTATGAACGAGAACAACAAAAAGCTCAAAGAAGACGGCATTTGCGCCGTGCTCGAAAAGCTGATACCGGAGTTAGACGTTCTCAAACAGGCAATCCAGACCATACCCGACGAAAAAGTCGCCGAGGGCGTTAAAATGATTTACCGTCAGGTCGTCGAAATATTGACGGCGTTCGGCGTAGAGGAAATACCCGCGCTCGGCATGCAGTTCGATCCGAACTTGCACAACGCGGTTATGCAGACCAAGACGACCGACCCGACCAAAATCAACATGATTGTCGAAGTCTACAACAAAGGCTACAAATTGGGCGACAGAATATTGCGGCACAGCGTCGTAAGAGTTGCCAATTAAACGCATATTACTTATAAAATAACTATTTTGGAGGATTAAATTTTATGGGCAAAATCATTGGTATCGACTTGGGTACTACCAATTCCTGTGTGGCTGTTCTCGAAGGCGGCGAGCCTGTTGTTATACCCAACGCGGAAGGCGGTCGCACGACTCCGTCCGTCGTAGGTTTTGCAAAAGACGGCGAACGGCTTGTCGGTCAGGTCGCAAAGCGTCAGGCTGTCGCGAATCCCGACAGAACAATCATTTCCATCAAACGCGATATGGGCACATCCAAAAAGGTCAATATCGACAAAAAGGATTACTCCCCGCAAGAAATTTCGTCTATGATTTTGACGAAACTTAAAAAGGACGCGGAAGCATACCTCGGCGAAACCGTTTCGCAAGCGGTTATTACCGTTCCCGCATACTTCAATGACTCGCAACGTCAGGCAACAAAGGACGCGGGCAGAATTGCGGGCTTGGACGTTCTTCGTATTATCAACGAGCCGACCGCGGCGGCGCTCGCTTACGGTCTTGACAAAGGTCAAAACGCCAGTCAAAAAGTATTTATTTACGACTTGGGCGGCGGTACGTTCGATATTTCCATACTGGAAATAGGCGACGGCGTTTTTGAAGTTATCGCAACCGCAGGCGACACGCGCTTGGGCGGCGACGACTTTGACCAAGTTATAATCGATTACCTTGTTCAGCAGTTCAAGAACGATCAAGGCATTGATTTGAGCAAAGACCGCATGGCTATGCAACGCCTTAAAGAAGCGGCGGAAAAAGCCAAGATCGACCTTTCGGGCACGCAAAAGACCACGGTCAGCTTGCCGTTTATCACGGCGGACGCAACCGGTCCCAAGCATCTCGAATACGAAATAACCCGCGCGAAGTTTGAAGCGTTGTCGCAAAAACTCGTCGAACGCTCCATCGAGCTTACCAAAAAAGCCATGGCGGACGCGGGCTACACCAACAACGACATAGATAAAGTTATCATGGTCGGCGGTTCGACCCGTATTCCCGCGGTTGTCGAAGCAGTGCGCAAACTTTCCGGCAAAGAACCGTTTAAGGGCATCAACCCCGACGAATGCGTCGCGGTCGGCGCGGCTATCCAAGGCGGCGTTTTGGCAGGCGAAGTCAAGGACGTATTGCTCCTCGACGTTACGCCGTTGTCGCTCGGTATCGAAACCGTCGGCGGAATATTCACCAAACTTATTCCGAGAAACACCACCATCCCGACCAAAAAATCGCAGGTGTTTTCTACGGCGACAGACAATCAGCCGTCCGTCGATATTCACGTTTTGCAGGGCGAGCGCGAAATAGCGGCGCACAACAAAACTCTCGCGCGCTTCGAGCTCGGCGGAATTCCGCCCGCACCGCGCGGCGTTCCTCAAATCGAGGTTACGTTCGACATCGACGCCAACGGTATAGTTCACGTATCGGCAAAGGATAAGGGAACGGGCAAGGAACAACGCGTTACCGTTACCGCTTCCACCAACCTCACCGAAGCGCAAATTCAGCAGGCCATCAAGGATGCGGAGAAGTTTGCGGACGAGGACGCGCAACGCAAAGAAGTCGTTGACGCCAAAAACCAAGCGGATATGCTTGTGTTCTCTATCGAGAAATTCTTGCGCGAAAACGGCGACACCATTTCCGCGGACGACAAGACCGAGCTTAATAAAGAAATGGCTAACGTGCGCGAGGTCATTAAGACCGAGGACTTGGAAGCTATCCGCGACGCGGTGGAAACGCTCCAAAAATTGTCCAACGGCATATTCTCCAAACTTTACGAAAACGGCACCGTTCAACCCGAAGAGGACGTTGTAATCGAAAACGCCGAAGAAGTGGTGGACGATAACAACTAATCACGACGTTTCCGTGTGAACACGGACGAACAATATACGTCGTTTTCCGATTTCGGAGTAAAGTATGGCAAAGAATTATTATGAAATGTTGGGCGTGTCAAAGACCGCATCCGACGACGAGCTGAAATCGGCTTTTCGTAAACTTGCGCGACAGTATCACCCCGACTTACACCCCGGCGACGAAGCCGCCGCCAACAAATTCAAAGAAGTAAACGAAGCATACGAAACGCTGTCCGACCCGCAAAAACGCGCCGAATACGACGCAGTTCAAGCGGGCGGCGGCAGCGGCTCGTTCGGCGGAGGTTCGCACGGACCGGGTAGCTCGCAGGGCAACAGTTTCTTCGACGAATTTGTAAACATGTTCAGCGGCGACCATCACGGCGGGGGCGGACATGGCGGAAACGGCGGCGACATAAGCCTTAACGTAACGCTCACGTTCGAGGAAGCCGCTTACGGCACGCAAAAAGAAATTACGGTAAACAGGTTCGAGCCTTGCGCGGCATGCCGCGGAACGGGCGCAAAAAACGGCACGCAGTTTGTCAAGTGTACCAACTGCGGCGGAACGGGTAAAGTGCGCTATGCGCAGGAAACGCCGTTCGGCAGGGTTGTCAGCATGAAGCCTTGTAACGTTTGCGCGGGTACGGGACGAATTGTCAAAGAACCTTGCACGTCGTGCGGCGGTCGCGGTTCGGTTCGCAAAAATTCCAATTTGCGCATAACGTTCCCCCCGGGAGTCGAGCCCAACCAAATAATGACTATCCCCGGCGAGGGCGAGCGCACGCGGTCGGGCGCGAAAGCGGGCAATCTTATCCTTACAATCACGGTTCAGCCGCACAAGCTGTTCCGTCGCAAAGGACTGGATCTGCTTGTCGATATTCCCGTATCGTTTACGCAAGCGTTGTTGGGCGACAAGGTGTTTGTGCCTGCGCTTAAAGGAAACAAGATAGCGTTTTCTCTGCCGGAGGGCGCGCAGAGCGGCATGACGTTCAAGCTCAAAGAACAGGGCTTGGAAAACCCAAAAAAGCAGATGAAAGGCGATTTGCTGGTTACAATCGATATAGAATTGCCGCGCAATCTGTCCAAAGAACAGCGTCAAAAAATTAAAGAACTGCACGACAGTTTAAAGCCCGAGCAGTACGATAAAGCGCGCGAGTTCATTAAAAAATAAAATACGGTAAACTAACCGCCGATAGCCTACGGTATTGTGCGCAACTTTTGCGCAAGATCGTACCTCGGCGGTTGTTTGCGTTTATCGCGTGATAAGTTAAGCGACATGTCTTGAATACAACGCAGTGTTTTATTGCGTTGTCGCGATTTTAGATTTGACGCGCAGTGCGGACAAGCATTGTATAAATTCGGTTAATAAAAGCGACGACGGCGCGCTATATTGCCGTCAAACATTAACAAGCTATATTTTTCGGAGAAAATATGAAGGTTTTGGTTATAAATGCGGGAAGTTCCTCGCTTAAATATCAGTTGATAGAAACGGACACAGAAGCGGTGTTGGCGAAAGGCGTTTGCGAACGCATAGGCACGGACGGGGCGTTGCTCAATCACAGCGGCAAAACGTCCGTTAAAATTCAGGCTCCCATGCCCACGCATAAGGAAGCTATCAAGCTCGTTCTCGACGCGCTTGTAAACGCAGAGCATGGCGTTATTTCGTCTATGTCGGAAATTGCGGCGGTAGGACACCGCGTTTTGCACTCCGCAGAGGACTTTAACGACAGCACTATTATAACGCCCGAAACGCTTAAAATAATAGAAACCAACATAGACCTCGGACCTTTGCACATGCCGCCCAATATCATGGGAATTAAGGCGTGCCGCGAAGTTATGCCCGATGCGCCTATGGTTGCCGTATTCGATACGACGTTCCACTCGACAATGCCCGATTACGCGTATATGTACGGTATCGATTACAACGATTATAAAAAATACAAAGTTCGCAAATACGGCTTTCACGGAACAAGCCACGCTTACGTGTCGGGTAGAGCCTCGGCGCTCATGGGCACGGATAAGATTAAAACGGTCGTGTGCCATTTGGGCAACGGCGCGAGTATAAGCGCGGTCAAAAACGGCAAGTGCGTGGATACGTCCATGGGGCTTACTCCGCTCGAAGGCTTGGTAATGGGCACGCGTAGCGGCGATTTGGATCCTGCGGTGCTCGAATATCTTATGGGAAAAAAAGGTTACGATGTTCACCGTATGACCGAATATCTTAATAAGGAATGCGGCGTTAAGGGAATAAGCGGAGTCAGTTCGGATTTCCGCGATCTCGAAGCGGCAATGGAAAACGGGAACGAGCGTGCAAAACTCGCAATCGATATGTTCAGTTACCGCGTAAAAAAATACGTCGGGTCTTACGCCGCCGCTATGGGCGGGCTGGACTGCCTTGTGTTTACGGGCGGAATAGGCGAGCACACCGTGTGCGTGCGCGAAGCGGTTTGCAAAGATATGGAGTTTTTGGGCGTCGAGTTGGATAGCAAACTCAACAAAAACGCGCCGCGCGATACGGAGTATGAGATAAGTTCTAAAAAGTCGAAAGTAAAAGTCTTTATTATCCCGACTAACGAAGAACTGTATATTGCGCGCGAAACATTAAAACACAAAGACGATTGAAACGCGGTACTGCTTACGAGCTGATCCAGACGCTTTATCCCGACGATGTAAAGTGTATCGTTTGCGGGCGTGAAATTCGTCCTAACCGTTACGGATTGTGCAATACTTGCCAACTCGAAATAAACGGCAATTTTTGTATGCGTTGCGGCAGGCATAAAGTAGGGATAGGCGATTTTTGCGACGAGTGTTCGGAAATGCCGTTGTACTTCGACGAGGCGCGTTCCGCTGTCAATTATGTAGGGCACGCCAAGGAGCTTGTACACAGGCTCAAATACGGGTCCGCGCGTTATCTTGCAAAGACGTTGAGCAGATATATGCTCGACGTTCTTTTGCTTGAAGATTGGGCTGCAAACTGTATAACTTTTGTGCCTATGCACAAAAAGCGTCGGCGCAAACGCGGGTATAATCAAGCGGAACTTTTGGCGCGCGAACTATCCGAAAAGACCAACCTGCCGTGCTTGGATTTGCTTGAAAAAACGCGCGAAACTGTGAGCCAAGCCAAACTCGACAGGGCGGCGCGCATGGAAAACCTTAACGGAGTTTTTGCCGTTACAGCTAAACCTCCGCGTAGCGTGATTTTAATCGACGACGTTATGACGACCGGATCGACAGTCAACGAGTGTTGCAAAACGCTTAAAAAGGCGGGTGCGGCAACGGTGTACGTGTTGACGTTCGCATCTGTGCCGGAGAGTCCGTTGCTCGATAACAACGGGCAAAATATCGCCGATTTTCGCAGATAAAAAACTTGACTATTTGTCGAATAAGTGTTAAAATAATATCGGTACAGTGTGTGCCTTAATTGATTTAACGTTGCGGCTTTATTATAAGCCGCAGTGGATATAATCGAAAAAAATATTTAAAGGAGAATGTCATGACCCTACTTTCAAGTACGGAGGCTGTTTTATATACTGTTTTGCCTATAATCGGCGTTTTGGTCGGCGCGGTAATCGGGATTTTCGTATTTCGCGCATATCAGAGCAAAAAGCTCGGCGCGGCGAAACAAGCGGCTAATAAAATGGTCGAAGACGCCGTAAACGAAGTAAAAGAAATGCGCAAAACAGCAACGCGCGAAGCCAAAGAAGAACTTGCAAAAGAACGAAGCGAACAGGAAAAGGAACTACGCGAAAAGCAAGCCAATATTTCCCGTTCGGAACAGCGGATTTTACAGCGCGAAGAAACGTTGGACAAAAAGGAGCAGTTGCTCGATAAAAAGTCGGACGATTTGGACGCGCAACGCAATGCGCTCGCTCAAAAACACGCGGAGGCGGACAAGCTGAAAGTCGAGCTTACCGACGCGCGTAACAAGATAGTAGACGAAATCCAGCACGTTGCGGGGTTGTCCAAAGAGGAAGCCAAATCACAGCTTATAGATTTGATACGCGACGAAGCCAAACACGATGCGGCAAAAATGGTACGCGAAATCGACGCGGAAGCCAAAGAAGAGGCGGACAAGCGCGCCAAAAAAATTGTATCGCTCGCGGTTCAACGCTGTGCCGTAGATCACAGCGCGGAAATTACCGTTTCGACGGTCGCGTTGCCCAACGACGATATGAAAGGTCGTATAATCGGCAGAGAGGGGCGCAATATCCGCGCGCTCGAAACGGCTACGGGTTGCGACCTTATTATAGACGATACCCCCGAAGCGGTTGTGCTGTCGTGTTTTGATCCTATTCGTCGCGAGGTTGCGCGCATTGCGCTCGAAAAACTGATAAGCGACGGGCGTATACACCCCGGTCGAATAGAGGATCTTGTAGAAAAAGCGCAAAAAGAAGTTGACGTCAAAATAAAAGAGGCAGGCGAAAACGCTATGTACGAAACGGGCGTGTTCGGGCTTAATCCCGATCTCGCGCGTATTCTCGGACGGCTTCGCTTCCGCACGAGCTACGGACAAAACGTATTGCGCCATTCCATTGAAACGTCCAATCTTGCGGGCATCATGGCGGCAGAACTCGGCGCAAACGTGCCGCTTTGCAAGCGCGCCGGACTTTTGCACGATATAGGCAAAGCGCTCGATCACGAGATTGACGGAACGCACGTATCTATCGGCGTGGACGTTGCCAAAAAGTACAAAGAGAACAAAGACGTTGTGCACTGTATTGCGGCGCATCACAACGACGTCGAGCCCGAAACGATTGAAGCTGTTATTGTCCAGTGTGCCGACGCTATATCGGGCGCTCGCCCCGGCGCCCGTCGCGAATCGCTTGATAATTACGTCAAACGTTTGGAAAAATTGGAAGAAATCGCCAACAGCTACGAGGGCGTCGAAAAAGCGTTTGCCGTACAGGCCGGGCGGGAAGTTCGCATTATAGTCAAACCCGAAGTTATAGACGACGTAAAGGCTATGTATATGTCCAAGGAAATCGCAAAGCAGATAGAACAAGACATGCAGTATCCCGGACAGATAAAAGTAAACGTCATACGCGAAACGCGCGCGGTTGAATACGCTAAATAAAATTTTGTAACAGTAATCAAGCGAGTCGATAACGGCTCGCTTTTTGTTGTTTTAAATTTATTAAATTTGTTGCAGTTTCCATTTATAAAGATATTCGCGGGAATTGCTTATAAATCGCCAAATACGGACAAAATAGTTCGTATTTTTTTTGTTATTCTTAAAAAGGAGTTTGCGGAAATGAAAATTGAGCATTACAGAAAATCCGACGAATTGCACGTTAAGTTGTGCGGCGAACTGGACGAGCATCATAGCGCGTATGTTCGCATGTCGCTCGACTCGCTTCTGGACAGCGACGGCGTTAAACGCCTGTATATCGATATGTCGGAGCTTGCGTTTATGGATTCGACCGGTATCGGCGTTTTGATAGGCAGATACAAGCGGTTAAAACCGCGCGGCGTTCCTATTTATATAGAGTCGCCGCCACCCGCAGTAGACAGGGTTTTGGGGTTGTCGGGTATTTACAACATTATGATTAAGGCAGGTTAATTATGAAAAACCAAATGACGGTCATATTTGACGCCGTGTCCGAAAACGAAGCGTTTGCACGCAACACTGTTGCGGCGTTCTGCGTTGCGCTCGACCCGACGGTTGACCAAATTAACGATATTAAAACCGCCGTATCGGAAGCGGTTACTAATAGTATTGTTCACGCTTATCCGAGCGGGGAAAACAACAAGATTACCGTCGTCACCACGATTGACGACGAGTCCGTACATATCGTCGTTTCGGACGAGGGTATTGGCATCGACAATATCGAAAACGCGATGCAACCTTTTTATACCACAAAGCCGGAACAGGAACGCAGCGGTATGGGTTTTACTGTAATGGAGTCTTTTATGGATGAACTGAAAGTCGAACCCAACACGCCTAACGGCACTGTCGTTTCAATGACCAAGACGATCAGAGGTGCGGATTGGAAAAAGAAGAAACGCTAAATCTTATTAAAGCGGCGCAGGGCGGCGACAAATCGGCAAGCGAGCAACTTCTTACGTTAAACTCGCCGTTGATTAAATCGGTTATTCGTCGTTACAAAAACAAGGGCGTGGAATACGACGATTTGTATCAGCTCGGTTGCGTCGGATTTATTAAGGCGGTCAAAAATTTTTCGACCGAATATGAGGTAAGGTTTTCCACTTACGCCGTGCCAATGATAGCGGGCGAGGTCAAGCGATTTTTACGCGACGACGGACCCGTTAAGGTGTCGCGCGGAACTAAATCCGCCGCGATAAAAATTGCGCGATTTGTTGACGAATACAAGCGCGACCACGGCGAATCCCCGACGGTCGATAAAATAGCCAAGCAGTTCGACTTGGAACCGCAGGAAGCGGTGTTTATCATGGATTCTTGCAAGTATCCCGTATCTATTTACGACAGCAACGACGACAACTCCAAATCGCTTATTGACAAACTGCAAACGTCCGAAAACGAGGACGAAAAACTCGATAAAATGATGCTTAAAAAAATAATAAACGAACTGTCGCCGCGCGATAAAAAAATTATATTGCTTCGCTATTTCGCAGATAAAACGCAGTCGGAAGTGGCGCGCGTATTGTCGGTATCGCAGGTGCAAATTTCTCGGCTGGAAAGCAAAATTCTCGGAAGAATACGATCGGAATACTGCGAGCAATAATATCGGTTAAATTTTTAATGAATATAAGTAAATTAAACACGGCGTTATGTCGTGTTTTTTGCTTGCAAAATTTATACGGCGCGGCGGCAATGAATAATATTTTTCACCTTTCGGCAAATTAGTTATATGAGAAACGTCAGCGAACGTGTAGGCGAGGGGCTTATAGCCGTCACGGAGCGCGAGCAATGGGCGCGGCAGGGCAAAACTCGAGAGAAAATCAATCGGTAAGGAGAGCTTTATGGCGGAAGGTTCTAACGCGATCAAACAAAGAAACGAGCGGTATAACAAGTATGTAGATACCGTTACGCCCAAAACAAGTATTCCCAAAGCGTTGTTTCACAGCTTTGCCGTGGGCGGTACAACTTGCGTTATCGGTCAAGGCATTGGCGATATAATTATGCTTATTTCGCCGGCAATGTCGAAAGATATGGTTGCCAATATTACGTCTATGATTTTAGTAACCGTAGCAATACTGTTTACGGGTTTGGGTTTTTTCGACGTAATAGCACGACAGGGCGGCGCGGGTTCGTTTTTGCCTATAACTGGTTTTGCCAACGCTATGGCGAGCGCGTCCATGGAGTTTAAGACCGAAGGGCTTATTTTCGGCACGAGCGTCAAACTTTTTTCCGTTGTCGGACCGGTTGTCGTAAACGGCATAGTTTGGTCAAGCCTCGCGGGGCTGATAAATCTGTGGATATTGGGGATGTATTAAACATGTCAATTTTCAAGCGAAATAAAAGAAGCGAACCGGAGGCGTTAAACGCTTTTAATGCTGCGACATTTCCGCCGCCTACCGAGTTTTCCAAACGTCCGAGAATTATGCGGTTTTTCAATACTCCGCGCATTGTCGGAAAAATGAGCGTTGTCGGCAATAAAGAATCAAAAGGACCCGTCGGCAAGTATTTCGATAAATGCGAAACAGACGATAAGATGGGCGAAAAAACTTTCGAGCGCGCCGAAATTCGCATGCTGGATACCGCCGTGCGCGGCGCGGTGCGCGACGCAAAGCTCGAAATAGAGGATATTGACGTAATGGTGTCGGGCGATTTGCTCAACCAGATGACGACGTCGAGTTACGCCGCGCGCGATATAGGCGTGCCGCATATCGGCATTTACGGCGCGTGTTCCACCATGACGGAAGGGCTTATGTTGTCCGCGACGCTTGTGGACAGCGGATATTTTACCAACGTGATTTGTGCGGCGTCCAGTCACTTCGCAACGGCGGAGCGGCAGTTCCGTTACCCGTTGGAATACGGCTGTCAACGTCCGCCCTATGCGCAGTGGACGGTTACGGGCGCGGCGGCGTCCGTTATATCCAAAAACACGGAAGCGACCGAGCGTTTTCCCAAACTCGTTATGGCAATCCCTGGACTTATTACCGATTACGGCGTGAACGATTTAAATAACATGGGCGCGGCAATGGCGCCCGCCGCAATGGATACTATGTTTACGCTGTTTACGCAATCGGGTTATAACGAAAACGATTTCGATTTGATTGTTACGGGCGATCTCGGCAAACTCGGCTCGGATATTTTGCGCGACCTAATGCGCAAACGCGGTATTCGGTTGGGGCAAAATTATATCGATTGCGGCAATATCATTTATGACGTCAATCAAAAATGCTATCAGGGCGGCAGCGGTTGCGCTTGTTCGGCTACGATTTTTAACTCATTTATAATGGACAAGCTGTCCAACGGCGAATATAAACGCGTCGCGTATCTTGCTACGGGCGCGCTGATGAGCACTCAAAGTTGTTATCAGGGCGAAACAATTCCGTGTATTTCGCACGCGGTAGTTGTAGAAAGCCCGTTCGGAGGGAAATAGATTATGGCGGTTTTGCAAACGATAGGAACTTACGCAACGGTGTTTGCCACGGGCGGAACGCTGTGCGCAATAGCCGAATTATTGATAGTGCGTACCAAATTGACGCCTGCGCGCATCTTGGTAATTTTTCTGATTGCGGGAATTATTTTAGAGGGTATCGGCGTTTACGACACTATTTTCAAAGTATGCCAAGCGGGTATAAGCGTTCCTATTGTCGGGTTTGGCGCGTCGCTTGCAAAAGGTTCGATAGACATGGCGCGTTCCGTCGGGTTTGTAGGGGCGTTCGCAGGCGGGCTTGTGCGCACGGCATACGGCGTCGGCGTGGCTGTGGTTATGAGCTATATCGTGACGTTGGTATTCAGTCCTCGCGCCAAATAAGGTATCAATTTGCCGTGTATTTGCATATATATTATTTGTGAACAGAGGGTGTAAGATAGTCAAGCGCAAGCGCAGCAAACGAAAGAAGTTGTTTGTTGCGCTTTTGATTATAGGCGCAATCATCGCCGCAGTTTGCATATTTATTAAAAGCAATGTAAACCCCATGATTGTCACCATTTCCAACGAGCGAATCCGCGCGTTGACGACCGACGCGGTAAGCTCCTCGGTGCTGGACGTTATGAGCGAAAATTCGTCCGTCGAGTATTTAAAAGTAACGCGCGACGACAAACAAAACATCAAGAGCGTAGACATGAACACCGCCGCTATTAACGATTTGGCGCAAAAAATTACGCTGTCCGCACAAAAACGTATAAACGAAATAGGCAACGACGGGATTAAAATACCCGTCGGGTCTTTAAGCGGCGTAACTTTATTCACAGGTTTGGGACCCGATATAAATATCAAAATATATCTTGTAGGCTCCACGCAAACGCAAATTATTTCGATGTTTACCTCGGCGGGAATAAATCAAACTTTGCATAGACTGTACATAAACATAGCGGGTTCGGTAGCGGTCGCCGTTCCCGGGCTTCCGTCCACTATAAAAACGTCTACGCAAGTATTGATGAGCGAAATGATTATAGTCGGGGAAGTGCCGCCTACGTACTTGCACTCTTCGACGGTGGGCGACATGCTCGATCTCGTCGTAAAATAACCGAAAATTGTGATTGAAAATAATTGCGCAATTTTAATATTTGTGTTACAATAAAGAAAATAAGATGCGTTTGAGTGCGGCACAAGACGAACGCGCTAACAGAGAACCGCTCACGGCTGAAAGGCGGTATGCGTTTTAAGATATTCACCGCACGAGCACCGTTGCCGAGAGAAATTGTAAGCTACGGCGTGTGCCGCGTTACGTGCATAATAAGACCCAATTCGGGTGGTACCGCGTTTTTTTGACGCCCCGATGCCAATCGGGGCGTTTTTGTATTAAATTTACGGAGGCAATATGAAACTTAACGAAATACGTGCGGACGCTTTGAAAAAGTTGGAAGCAATACACGCCAAGTCGGAACGAGATCTCGCGGCGCTCAAAACGTATCTTTTCGGTAAAGCGGGCGTGCTTACGGGACTTATGAAGTCGCTCAAAGATCTACCGCCCGAGGAAAAACCGCAAGCGGGCAAAGAAATTAACGACCTGCGCGTCGAGCTTGTCGCAAAGTGTGACGAAAAAGAAAAGGAACTGCACAGGCTCGCGATAGAAGCGGAACTCGATTCGGAAAGCATCGATTTGTCAATAGACAAACCGCTACACGCGGTGGGCGCGCGGCACCCGCTTAATCAGGTGAGAAATCGCTTGACCGATTATTTTATCGGCAACGGCTATATAGTTTACGACAGCCCCGAAATAGAAACTGACTATTATAATTTTCAAGCGCTCAACGTGCCGCAAGATCATCCCGCGCGCGATATGCAAGACACGTTTTTTATAAACGACAATATTTTGTTGCGCACGCAAACTTCGAGCGGGCAAATTCGGTTAATGGAAAAATTCAAACCGCCCATAAAAATGATTTGTCCCGGGCGCGTGTTCCGCAACGACGACGACTCCACGCATTCGCCCGTGTTCCACCAAATGGAGGGATTGGTTGTCGATAAAAACGTTACGCTCTGCGATCTTAAAGGCACGCTCGAAGGTTTTGCGAAATTCATATTCGGCGAACAAACAAAAATTCGGTTCAGACCGAGTTATTTCCCGTTTACCGAGCCGAGCGTCGAAGTAGACGTATCTTGTTTCAATTGCCACGGCGACGGTTGCCGCGTTTGTAAAAATACGGGCTGGATAGAAATTTTGGGCGCGGGCATGGTCAATCGCAGAGTGCTGGAAAACTGCGGTATCGATCCCGACGAATATCGCGGCTTTGCGTTCGGCATGGGGCTTGACAGAATTACCATGATACAGTGCGCGATTAACGATATTAAGCTGTTGTGGGAAAACGACGTGCGTTTTCTGCACATGTTTAAATAGGAGGAGTTACGTATGAAATTGCCTTTGAGTTGGTTAAAAGATTATGTCGATATAGGCGACGTGACGCCGCAGGAGCTTTCCGATAAACTGCTTTCGATAGGATTTGAAGTCGAAGAAATCATTGCGCCGCGCAACGACATAAGCGGCGTAGTGGTCGGGCGCGTAATGAACATTGTGCACCACGACAATTCGGACAAGCTGTGGGTTTGCAATATAGATATAGGCGAAAAATACGTGCAAATCGTGACGGGCGCGCAAAACGTCAAGTTAGGAAATTACGTGCCTGTTGCGACAGTCGGCGCGGTTTTGCCCGACGGTAAAAAAATATCCGAAGCAAAGTTGCGCGGCGTGGACAGTTTCGGCATGCTGTGCGGCGGTAGCGAACTCGGCGTGGATGACGATATTATCGAGGGCGCGAGCGTAGACGGAATATTGATTTTGCCCGACGACAGCGTAATAGGCGACGATATTTTGCATACTCTCGGATTGGACGATACCGTTCTCGATGTTTCGATTACGGCAAATCGCCCGGACTGTCAAGCAATAGTTAATATCGCGCGCGAAATATCTATTTTGCTCGATAAAAAATTCGTAATGCCCAAACTGACATATAAATGCCGTTGCATTTGCGATATGCCGCCCGTAACCATAGAAAATAAAGAGCTTTGCAGTCGGTATATCGGGCGCGCTATATGCAATGTTAAAATAGAAAAATCGCCGAAGTGGATGCGCGACAGATTGCGCATGTGCGGAATACGCCCAATAAACAATCTTGTTGACATTACAAACTACGTTCTTTTGGAATTCGGACAACCTTTGCATGCGTTCGATAAAAAGTTCATACAGGACAAAGTTATAGTAAGAAAAGGTCGCGACGGAGAACGTATTACCGCGCTCGATGGCAAGAAATACGACGTGAATAACATTCTTGTAATCGCCGATACGTGCAAGCCGCTTGCCATAGCAGGCATTATGGGCGGGGAGTATACGAGCATTTTTCCCGATACCCAAGACGTATTTTTGGAAGCCGCGCGGTTTGAACGCAGTAACGTAAGACGCACGTCGCGTAAAATAGGCTTGCGCTCGGATTCTTCCGCGCGATACGAAAAGGGCGTCGATTGGCAATCGGTTGAATTGGGTTCAAACCGCGCTCTTGCGCTCATCGATCAGTTGAAATGCGGAAATATATGTTCCAACATAGTCTATGATAGTACGGAACAACCCGTCGAAAAGCAAATAGTAACGACAACGGATCAAATTTGTTCGCTACTCGGTATCGAAATCGACAAAAAAATTATAATATCGATACTGAAAAAACAAGGATTCCAAGTGCGAACAGCAGCCAATACTCTTATCTGCACCGTTCCGCTTGTGCGTGAAGATATTGACGGTTATCCCGATCTCGCCGAGGACATAATGCGGTTTTACGGATATGAAAACATAGTGTCTACAAATTCCGAAAACACGCACCAAACATCAGGCGGAAGAAACGTGCACGACGACAATATAGAAACCGTCAAATCGGTTATGCGCGCGCTCGGCGCGGACGAAATCTTAAACTATTCGTTTATTTCTCCCGACGAAGCGGATAAACTTTTGCTTGACGGTAACGACGCAATGCGACGGTGTATTCCCATTAAAAATCCGTTAAGCCGCGATATATCGGTTATGAGAACGCAGCTTATTTCTTCCATGCTTAATTCCATAGCGCGAAACTGTGCGCGCAAAAACGACGTAATGCGTTTTTACGAACTCGGTAAGACGTTTATAACAAATGAGTTGCCTATAACCGATTTGCCGCAAGAACGCGACGTTATATGCGTTGCGCTGTGCAACGACGGCGATTTCTATACGCTCAAAGCCATTGTCGGCGAATTGGCAAACGTATTCGGCATGCCCGAATATTCGGCTTGCAAATGTTCGTATTTACATCCAAAACAAAGTTTACATGTAAGCTGCGACGGAGTGAGCGGGGATTTCGGCAAATTGCATCCGCTCGTATGCGAAAACTATAACTTGCCCAATAATGTATATGTCGCGCAATTAGATTTGACGGACGCTCTCAATCGTCCTATCGCGCTTGCGCAATACATGCCTATATCCAAACTTCAACCCGTAGATCGCGATTTGGCGCTTGTCGTCAAAAAAGATGTTGCGGTGGGCGACATGCTTAACGACGTTAAGTCGGTCAGTCCGTATATAGCCCAAGTAAAACTGTTTGACATTTACGACGGCGCGCAGATTGAAGAAGGATACAAGAGCGTTGCGTTCTCTATGCGCTTACAACCCACTGTAAATACTTTTTCGGATGCTGAAATTAAAAATATAATGAATTCCGTTATTGATAATGCGGCGACAAAGTTCGGCGCAAAACTGCGCTGATGCAGATCGTAGCCCCTGCGGGTAGCGCGGACGGCTTGCGCGCAAGCGTGTTTGCGGGCGCCGATGCGGTATATCTCGGTATGCCGCTTTTCGGCGCGCGCGCAAAAGCGGAAAACTTTGATGACGTCGGACTTAAAAACGCCGTCGAGTTTGCGCATTTGTACGGCGTGAAAGTGTTTATAACGCTAAATACGCTTATTAAAGACGACGAAATGAACAAGGCGATACAAGCCGCCGAATATGCGTATAATGTCGGTGTAGATGCGGCAATCGTACAGGATTTAAGGTTTATTAAGCAATTAAAGCGACATATCCCCGAACTGACTTTGCATGCCAGCACGCAAATGGGCGTACACAACGCAGAGGGCGCGCAAGCGTTGCGCGATTTGGGTATTATGCGAGCCGTGCTTGCGCGTGAAACGTTACCCAAAGACATTGCCGAAATCAAAAAGACGGGAATAGAAATAGAGTATTTTGTACAAGGCGCGCTGTGTATATGTTTTTCGGGTAACTGTTATTTTTCGTCGCTCGCTTCGTCGTACAGCGGCAACCGCGGAAAGTGCATGCAACTGTGTCGTAAACCGTATATGTTTCACGGCAATCGCGGGTATTACTTATCGGCAAAGGATTTGTGTCTGTACGATGAGCTGAACGAACTTAAAGACCTCGGCGTGGATGCAATCAAGATTGAAGGGCGCATGCGCTCCGCGGAATACGCATACAACGCCGTCGGCGTTTATAAGTCAGACATGCCGACGGATAAAGCGAAAGACATGCTAAAAGCCGTGTTTAACCGCGGCGATTATTGTTCGGCATACATGACCAAAGACGCGGCATTCAACGTCGTATATCCGCAAACGCAATCGAATATCGGTAAATTTATCGGCAAAATAGACAAGATTAGCGGCAAACAACTTTTTGTCAAAAACTTTGTTCCCGATAATGCAGACGGTTTTAAAGTAATGCGTAACGGCAAAGAGGTCGCGGGCGCTACCGTCAGAAACGGCGGGATTGTAAGCGACGGACAATGTAAAATAGGCGACGAACTGCGCCGCACTCTCGACGGAGCATTGGCAAAATCTGTTAAAGCTGCTCGCCGCGACATCGATATAAACGTTAAAATAAATATGTTTGTCGGTCACGTTCCCGAAGTAACGGTTACTTCCTACGGAGTAACAACAAAGACTGTCGGGGAAGCAAAACTGTCAAGCGCGATTACGCGCGGGATAACGGTTGACGATATAACAAGAACGTTTTTAAAAGTGTCAGATTATCCGTTTTCTCCGCATATAGAAGTAGAAACAGACGGCAATGCGTTTATGCCCGTATCAGCATTGAACGAATTGCGCCGAAAAGCATACGCCGAGCATAAGGCGAAGATATTAAGCAGCTATCGCATTGCTCGCTCCGACGGCAGGTTCGACGGGTTGTCTTTTAATCGGTTCGACGGCAAGGGCGTTATATTGCAAGTCGGCGATACGAGTTTGCTCGATAAACATATCTTGTCAAAGGTCGATTATATTTCTATAAATCCGTCCGATTATGCTCGCTTTGACATTCCGCGTGGAATAGACAAGCCTATTTTGCTTAATATGCCCATAACCATGCGCGGCGAGGATAGGCGAATATTGGAACAAGCGATTGACCGCGACGGCATATTCGGCGTGATTTCCAACAATTTGTACACTTTAAAACTGACGGACAAACCTATTTTACTCGGTACGGGGCATAATATTATAGGCGACTGCGAGTTTAATCATATTCGTTCGTTTGAAGCCGACGACACAAACGGCGGCTTTACGTATGTGTTCGGGTATGCGCCTGTTATGACGCTATGCCATTGTCCGCACGGAAAATGCGTAAACTGTTCGGGCAAAGACGAGTTGACAGACGAGAGCGGGCGCAAATTCGAGTTGCGAAGATATAAAGCGGCTAATTGCTATTGGCAATTATTGAATTGCGTTCCGCACTATTTGCCAGATGTTAAAAATGCACATAAGTTTTACGATTGCACTGCTGTTGACGGAAAAACTATTAAATCGGTACTCGATTCGGAGTATATCGGACCGTTTACGCGCGGCAACATTAAAAAAGGTTTAAAATGACGGATATTTACAAAAATCTTGAATTTAATATTATTCTCGGTCGAATAGCCGAGCTTGCATCGTCCGATGTGGTTGCCGACGAAATTCGCAACACACTGCCGAATAACGATGAATCGGTTGTGAATAAGTTATTGACGCAGACAAACGACGCGGTTACCGTGCTTGCATCGCATAGTCCTAGTTTTGCTTTTGACGATATTTTACCTATATTGAGCAAAGCGAAAGTCGGCGCAACACTATCGCCCAAAGAGTTATTAAAAGTAGGAAACGTTATTGTCGTGTTGCGCGCCCTTAAAGATTGCGTCGAGTATACGGACGGGTGCGATTCGCTTAAAGACATTACGTCGGAAGCGAGCGTATGCGCCGAACTCGAATACGATATACGCAACGCCATAGAAAACGAAACGGAAATCAAAGACAGTGCGAGCGAAAAACTTACGTCGGTCAGGCGCGCTATTTTGCGTGCCAACGCTCGGCTTAAAGATAAACTCGACAGCTATACAAGGCAGAGCGAATTCAGTAAATATTTGCAAGATAACATCGTCACTTTGCGCGGCGGGCGGTACGTCTTGCCTGTGCGGTCGGAGTGTCGTTCAAACGTTAAAGGATTGGTGCACGACGTATCGGCTTCGGGCTCTACCGTGTTTATCGAACCGTTTGCCGTTGTGGAAGCGAATAATGAGCTTATCACGCTTAAAACGGAAGAATTTAACGAAATCGAGCGTATTCTTTGCGCGTTGAGCAAAAAAGTAGTGACAAATGCCGACGCGCTTGTGCAAAGTCAATATGTTTTAACGGAGTGCGGCGTTATATTTGCGAAAGCCGAGTATGCGAAAAAAACTGATTCTTGCCGTCCTATTGTCAACATCGACGGCAAAATTACGCTAAAAGGCGCGCGCCACCCGCTTATAGATACAAACTCGGTTGTTCCAGTTGATATAGATTTAAACGACAAAAGAATTTTATTGATTTCCGGTCCGAATACGGGCGGTAAGACCGTCGCGCTTAAAACCGTCGGGCTGTTTGCGTTAATGACAATGTGCGGCATGTTTATACCCGTTCTTGACGGAAGCGAAATGAGCGTGTTTGACGATATTTATTGCGATATAGGCGATTCGCAGAGCATTGCGCAATCGTTGAGTACATTTTCGGCGCACGTGACAAACCTTGCCAAAATTACTTCCAATATGAACAAAAGCTCGCTTGTGCTTTTGGACGAAGTAGGCGACGGAACTGATCCCGACGAGGGCGCCGCTCTTGCCGTTGCGATTATTAAAAAACTGTTGACCGCACAGGCAACGGCTGTCGTTACGACGCATTTTAATTCAGTAAAAGAGTTTGCGCTCGCTTGCGACGGCGTTGCCAATGCGAGCATGCAATTCGACAGCGAAAATCTAAAACCGACGTACAGACTTTTGCAGGGCGTATCGGGATCGAGCTATGCGTTGGAAATAGCCGAACGGCTCGGTTTGGGCAAGGACATAATCGCAGACGCAAAGCGCGCTTTGAGCGCCGAAAAAATTGCATTCGATAAAGTCATGCGCGAAGTCGAAAAGTTGCGCAACAGTTTGTATGAAGAAAAACTGCAAGCGGAAGCGGCGCTTACGCAGGCAAGCGAGCAAGCCGCAAAAACGAGTAAGCTAAAATCCGAATACGAAAATAAACTTGCGGAAATTAACGACAATGCGCGCATTATTATAAAACGCAAAGCGGACGAATATGCGGAGCAGGCGGAAAGCATTATCGAAGAAATTAAAGAACAGTTAAAAACTGCCAATGAAACCGCATTATTTAATGCGCGCAAATCGTCTAAAAAAATATACGACGGAGTGCCTGTTGACGAAGTTAAGCCGGTTATATCCAATACTCCGCCCAATCCAAACGAATTGAAAATCGGTACGCGCGTGTTTATTTCAGGCTTGAATAAAGAGGGCGTAATTGCGGGATCGTTGCGCGGAAATAAAGCGGTCGTCGCCGTCGGCTCGATTAAAACCGAAATTCCGATAGCGTCACTGTCATTGATTAACGAGCGGCAAAAAGCGCCGAACAAGCAAAACAATAAACGTGAAATCGAACCCGAAAACAGAGAAGTTATGATGTTGGGTTTGACTGTGGACGAGGCTGTCGGAGAAATAGATCGCATACTATCGGATATTGCGCCGCACAGCGTGTTGCGTATTGTCCACGGCAAGGGCACGGGTGCGCTCGGTAAGGGCATACAATCGTTTTTAAAACGACAATCGCGCGTTAAGTCTTATAGATACGGAAGATACGGCGAGGGCGACACAGGCGTCACTATAGTCGAAATTAAGTAACGTCGTCAAAAAAGTATTCGTAACCGAAAGCGCTTATAAACGGTTCGCGACGATCGAATTTGCGGTTTGATTTTATATCAACGGAAATAACGTACACTATGTAATTGGCGGTCGGCATATTTATAGCGCGCACCGAATTATAATCGGCGCAGAGCACCGATTGCGCGTAATCGTCAAAATCGTCGGCGATATATTTGTATACTTCGGCAACGGTCGTATATAAAGATTTGTGTTTGCGCCTGAAACACGTAATAATTTCGTCTGCCGATTGGTGCGTGATTTGCTCGTTAAAAGCGAGGTTTGCCAAAACGCAATCGCAAATAAGCGTGCTCGACAGATAGTGCATGCTTTTAAAATGCTTTGTGACAGCCTCTGCAACATACGCGTAAAGTGCGCTCGATTTGCATGAGTTTGTAAGTCTAAACAACAGATCTTCAGTGAAATTATCGTTCATAATTTAATAAGCGAATAATTAAAATAGTCGCCGTTAAGCCGGCATAAAGTGTTGAATAGCGCGGTTGCTTTTAAATCTATATCGAGTACGGCGCGGACGTCGCTGTCATGTTCTGCGGAGGATTTTATGTCGGCGTTGTTTGTTTTTACGCAAGAGGGAAGCAGTGTAAAATCAAAATCATTTTTACATGCCAATAGCCTTGTGCAAAACTTTTTTTCTGTCGTCGATTTATCTATATTCAATAGTAAGTCAAAAAACAGTCTGTACAGTCGTTTTTTTGAATATCGTTTTCCGATTGCCTTATCGATATATTCGTCAAAATCGTACAGATTAGACATATCTTTCAGCAAAAATTCCATGCCTTCGGAACAATTACGAAGATTTTTTATTTGGTTCGGCGACGAAGTTTTAAGCGCGTACACAGCCATGCTTTTATAGCAATTTATATCGGGCGCGTGGTAATTGCGCCAAGCAGCAATTTCGTCGAACTTATATGGAATATATTTTTTTACGGAATTCAGCTTGCCGTCGATTTCGGCATTACGAATAGCCGTTGCGGATAAATAATCGCCGTTACGGTTATCGGAATTGTATTGTTCTCCGCGTCGCTTTATAATTAACGGCTCGATGTTCGCCGCATATTTATCAATCGCGCAGATGTATTCTATACACAGAATTGCATTAGGGTCGGTCAGTATTTGCGCGGCATTGCACTGTCCGCCGTAAATAGTTTCACAAAGCGCGGCAAAAGCCTGCGCGTTCGCCGCATTATAGCTTTTACCGCTTTTCAAATGCTTTTTCAGTTCGGTTGAAAACTGCGAGGCGTGTTTTATCTTAATATCGGCAAGTTTAAGAATATCGGAGCTATCGGAAACTGCGCCCATGGCCATGTGCGTAATATTTTTTATACCCGATATTATTTTTAGCGCGCCTTCTGCAAACGCTTGCGCGCTCGCGGTGGCGTAAACCGCGGGAAGTTCAATAACCGCGTTCGCTCCGCCGAGCAAAGCGCACTCCGCGCGCAATGATTTTTCGCAAAACGCAGGCGTTGCGGACTGAACGAACGCCCCGCTCATTACGCAAAAAATATTGTTCGGGACTAATTCGCGAACGCAGTCTAATTGATATTTGTGCCCCGTGTGAAAAGGGTTGTATTCGCATACTATGGCGCAATTTTTCATGATAATTACTTTACTTTATAATTTAAACAGAGTATAATATTATTTGTCGATACATGTAATTGTATCACAAAAATATGACATTGTAAATACAAATCGGAGGAATCATGAACGATTTATTGAATTCGGTGCGCGAAAAAGCAAAGGCTTTGCAAAAAACTATTGTTTTGGCGGAAGGCGAAGAACCGCGCATAATTACCGCCGCGGCGAAAATTCAAGCGGAAAGCATTGCCAAAATCATACTTATAGGCAATCCCAAAGTCATTGCGGAAAAATGCCCGAGCGCAAACCTCGACGGCGTTAAAATTATGAACGTTGCCGAAATGAATATCGAACCGTATGCGCAAATGCTGTACGAACTTCGCAAGGCGAAAGGCATGGATATAGAAACCGCGCGAAAACTCGCTAAAAATCCGCTGTATTTCGGCGTGTTGCTTATTAAGAGCGGGGAAGCCGACGGCATGGTCGCGGGTTCCGTAAACGCAACGGGCGACGTTTTGCGCCCCGCGCTACAAATAATAAAAACCGCGCCCGGGATTAAAACAGTAAGTTCGTGCTTTATTATGTTGCTCGATAAAAACTCCAAGTACGGCGAAAACGGCGTAATGGTTTTCGGCGATTGCGCGGTCAATCCCAATCCCGACTCCAATCAGCTTGCGGATATAGCTATTGCTTCGGCGGACAGCGCGGTTGCCATTGCGGGAATATCGCCCAAAGTTGCACTGCTGTCGTTCTCGACGAAAGGTTCGGCAAAGAGCGAGTTGGTAGATAAAGTTACAGCCGCGCTCGAAATAGTCAAATCGACGCGCCCCGACTTGCAAGTTGACGGCGAGCTCCAAGCCGACGCCGCGCTTGTTCCTACTGTCGCTGATTTAAAAGCGCCCGGAAGCACCGTTGCAGGCAAAGCAAACGTGCTTATTTTCCCCGATTTGCAAGCCGGTAATATCGGTTACAAACTCGTCCAACGCTTGGCGGGCGCCGAGGCAATCGGACCAATTTGCCAAGGTTTCAACAGCCCCGTAAACGATTTGTCGCGCGGTTGCAGTAGCGAGGACGTTGTAAACGTTGTCGCAATGACGGCTTTACAAAGCGTTATAAACAAATAAACTGTTTATGAAGTTTAAAAAAATTACAATTACGTGTACGTCGGAAACTTCCGAAATCGTCGCTTACACATTGCACGAAGCGGGGAGCATGGGCGAAGTATTTGACGATTACGATAATATCCGTCAAGTGCTCGACGAAAAGCGTTGGGATTATGCCGATGCCGCATTGTTCAGTCCGACCGACGGGTGCTTTGTAAGCGGATTTTTTACCACGGAAACAGACGAAACTACGGTTTTAGCAAAAATTGACGCTTTAAAATCCGAAAATTGGGCGGACTTTTCGGGTTTGAAAATATCCGTTGAAATAATCGATTCTGTCGAGTGGGAAAACGAGTGGAAAAAATACTACAAGCCGTTTAATATAGGCAATATCGTAATCGTTCCAGAATGGATTGAATATAAGCCGACATGCGGCGACATTCCGGTAAAACTTAATCCGGGATTGGCGTTCGGCACAGGCATGCACGAAACAACTTCTATGTGTATCGACCTTATGCAACGCATCCCATTACAAGAAAAACGCGTTTTGGATTTCGGATGCGGTAGCGGTATACTCGGCGTATGCGCAACTGCGCTTGGCTCGAAATCGGTGCTATTTGCCGATACGGACGAACAAGCGATTGCGGCAACTCGGTACAACTGTCAAATTAACGGCATAGACAATCCTTCCGTATTTTTACGCGACGTAAGAGAAATAAAAGAGCCTGCGGACGTCGTACTGGCTAATATTACGGCAGAGGTGCTTATTTCCGTTAAAGAAGTTATTAAAGGCGCGCTCAATAAGGGCGGATATGCGATTATCAGCGGAATAATATCCGATAAAGCCGAACTTGTTAAGTCGGAATACTTACGAGATTTTACGCTTGTAGAGTCCGCACAGAAAAACGAATGGAGAGCATACTTATTTAAATTATGAGATTTTATTTGCCCAACTTAAATAAATCGTGTGTAGAATTGACAGGCGACGCGCATACGCATGCGGCATACGCGTTGCGCATACGTGCAGGCGATTATATAACTGTTTTTGACGGCCGCGGCGTCGAATTGTCTTGCAAAGTCAAAGAAATCAAAAAAGATAAAACGCTTTTGGATGTTCTCGACAGTGCGGAAAATGTCGGCGAAACAGCTATAAACGTAACGCTTTATTTGTCCGTTATAAAACAAGACAGATTTGAACTCGCGGTTCAGAAAACAACGGAATTGGGTGTAAACAAAATAGTGCCTGTCTATTCGGCGTACACGCAACACAGTGTAACGCTTAATCACGACAGATTAAATAAAATCGCTATATCTGCGTGCGAACAGTGCGGAAGAAGTCGCGTACCGATTATAGAACAAGCCATATCTTTTGATGATTTGCTAAATCGTGCCGCAAATTCATACTTGATATTTCCGTGGGAAAGGGAATTGCACGGTAAACTGAAAGACGCTATAAACACCGAAAAGTCTGACATTGCGGTTTTTATAGGTCCGGAAGGCGGTATAACCGAGGACGAAAAGAATAAATTAACTGCCGTCGGCGCGAAATCGGTAACGCTCGGTGCACGGATATTGCGAGCCGAAACCGCGGCAATTTCCACATTGTCAGCAATCTATTATGAAATGGGAGAGTGGAATCTTTGATAGTAAAAGTTGTTACGCTCGGCTGCAAAGTCAATCAATGCGAAAGCGCGTCTATTGTCGCAACGCTTAAATCAAAGAATATAAACGCGTCGGAAGGACTTGAACCTGCCGACGTTTATATTTTAAATACCTGTTCCGTAACAGCGGAAGCAGACAAAAAATCGCGCCAATATCTGTCTAAAATGCGCAAAATAAATCCGACATGCAATATAATAGTAGTGGGATGTAGCTCACAAAATAACGCTAATAAGTTTGCGCAAAACAACGTGATCGCAATAGGCGGCACGTCAAATAAATCCGATTTTGCGCTCAAATCGATAAAAAACATTAAAAATACACCCAAATATAATACTATATCAGATAGAATACTATATCAAAATACCGAGTTTAATATAAACATGTCGGGTTATTGCTATGAACAATATCCGAAATATGAAAGAACAAGGGCATTTGTTAAAATACAGGACGGCTGTAACAGATTTTGTTCATACTGCATAATTCCATATTTGCGAGGTAGGAGTAGGTCGAGGGGTATTGACGATATATTAAAAGAGTGTAAACTAAATGAATCTAAAGAATTAGTTATTACAGGTATCGATATTTCCGCTTACGGTAAAGACAACGGGTCGTCGCTTGCGGAGCTATTAAACGCATTGAGCGGAATTCCTGCGAGAAAAAGATTGGGTTCATTGGAGTGTGAGGCTGTGACAGACGAAGTTTTATGCGCCATGAGAGAAGGTGGTTATTGCCCGCATTTTCATTTGTCATTGCAAAGCGGTAGCGACATTGTTTTAAAGTCCATGAATAGGCGATATGATTGCGAGTATTATTATAGTAAAGTTAAATTGATACGCCGATATTTTCCTAATGCAGGTATTACGACCGATGTGATTGTCGGATTTCCGACGGAAACAGAAGATTTGTTTGAAGAGAGTTGCCGCTTTATAGAAAAGTGCGCGTTTTCGGATATTCATGTTTTCCCATATAGCAGTCGAACGGGAACGTTGGCTCATAAAAAATATAAAACGCTTCCGCCCGAAAACGTCAAAGCGCGCGTTAATAAATTGCTTGAAATAAAGAGCCGATTAAAGTCAGCGTTTTTATTCGATAATTTAAATACGGTTGCGTCGGTGTATGTGGAGGATTTTGAAAACGGATACAATGTAGGATATACGCCCAACTATATCAAGGTTTATTCTAATGCGCCGTGTAACGATATTCACGATATTAAGTTGTTAAAACTCTATAAAGACGGAGTTATCGGCGAACCGATATAAACTTATTTATATAGATGGAAAACAGCTTGATTAACAAAATTCGATATAAGCAAAACAAACAGGGCAGTTGTCAAATGTTTTGGAACAATCTATCAATCACTTCGCAAAAGACAGCTTTTGCGAAGTGATTGGTTGTTTTGAATAGGACTTGCTATATGAATTGCGCGATTCTTGAATATCACTGTAATTTACTATAATATGTGATAAGTTTTATTGTGATTTCGACAAATTATTATCTTTGTTTTATATTGTTTTGCATTACATAAAAACGCTTTTGTACAAGATACTATCTATATGAAAAAAGCCGCGAAGATTTCGATTATATGTGTGATTGCGTTTATCATTACTGTTGCTATCGCGGTAGGATTTTTCTTTATTGTAATAAGCCCTAATGTAAATATGTTTAACTCACCCGATTTAAATCTTGAACAATTAACGTCGTATTCGCGGACTGTAACAATTTTAGATGTAAACGGCAACCCCATAGACGACGCGCTTTACGATAACAACAAACTGTACGTCAAAATTGACGATCTGTCGCCGCATACTGTAAATGCGTTTATAGCAATCGAGGATAAGCGATTTTATCGACACAGCGGGATTGATTATAAGCGCATGGCGTCGGCGCTTCTGTACAATATTAAATCGCGCAAATTTAAAGAAGGCGCGTCAACCATAACGCAACAGCTAATAAAGAATACTCATTTATCTAATGAAAAAACGATAAAACGCAAGATTAACGAAATGCGGTTAGCGCGCAAGCTCGAACGCATTTACGATAAAAATCAAATACTCGAAAGTTATTTTAATATTTTGTATTTCGGTTCGGGCATTCGCGGCTTGGGCACTGCAAGCCGCGTTATGTTCGATAAGCCCGCTTCGGAGCTTACGCTCGCCCAGTCTGCCGCGTTAGCTTCCGTCATAAATAATCCCACAAAATACAGTCCTTATAACAATTTCGACAACTTGACGCGCAGAAAAATACTTGTATTAAAGCAAATGCGTGAGCAAGGATTTATATCGCAATCCGAATATGACGACGCTGTATCGGAAGAAATTGTTTTTAACAAGGACAAACAAAATCAATTTGTCGCGGGGCTATTACGCAGCGCTGGTAAAGAACTGAAATGCAGTGAAAAATCGTTGTTTATAAACAACTACACTTTTAAAACAACTTACGATCCGACTATTGTTTCGGCGGTTAGAACAGTTATAAAAAATACCGATATAGACGGACATGTGCGCATAGTCGTTTTGGATAATGCGAGCGGCGGAATAAAGTGCGACGAAACAAATACTTCGGGATATTTAAACCCCCAACGTTCTCCCGCAAGCACAATTAAGCCGTTTATCGCATACGCTCCGGCTTTAGAAAACGGATTAAATCCCCTTTCGCAAATTTGTGACGAGCCGACAACATTCGGCGACTATTCGCCCGCCAATTATAAAGACGTTTATCGCGGGTATATTTCGCTTAAAGAGTGTCTTATTTATTCCTCCAATATTGCCGCGGTTAAGCTGTTACGACAAAACGGTATAGAAAATTCCGTAGCGATTGCCAAATCGTTCGGATTGCCGTTTTCCAATTCGGATATATCGTTGCCTATCGCTCTTGGAGGCATGGAAAAAGGCGTAACGTTGTTAGAGCTTGCTAACGCATACAGAACCCTTGCTAACGGCGGAGTGTATTCCGATATTCATTATTTTCAGTCGGCAACGGAAGGCAATGTTGTAAGACACACTGTAAATGATACAGCGAGGCGCGCCGTCGGCGACGATACGGCGTACTTGCTCACCGACATGTTGCGTGAATGTGCCGTAAACGGTACCGCAAAAAAACTTAAATATTCGGGAATTATTGCGGCAAAAACAGGTACTAACGGCGATAAAGACGGCAACACGGACTGTTATTGCATTGCATACACGCCTAAACATACAGTTGCCGTTTGGTTCGGCGCAAATGAAAAACCGCTCGAAAACAGCGTTACAGGCGCAACGTGTAGCGCGTTAATAAGAGAAATTTGCGAGCAAGGCTCAATTAAATCCGACATACCTTTTGATATGCCCGATTCCGTTGCGTATTATGAAATAGATAATTTAGAATTAAAAAATTCGCACAACGTGTATTTAGCGGATCCGTTATTACCGCCGCGCTACCGTAGTCGAGCGTTGCTTTCAAAGCGACATTTGCCTATCCGTAAAAATATAGATATTGTCGATTATTACGACAGCAACCTATGGAATAGCGACGAACAATCAGATTTCGACCGTTTCGATATTTTCGATAGCGGCGTCGATTAAAGCATTATAGTTTTCTATGCGACTTTCCTGCTCTTCCACTTTTTCAATAGTGGGCTTTATAAGCGGAAAATCCGGTAAGAAAACGGTACAGCAATCTTCATAAGGCTCTATTGATTTTTTAAACGTGCCTATTTTCTCCGCAATCTCGATTATTTCGTCCTTATCCATGCCTATCAACGGACGGAATACGGGTAAATCGACAACGGCATTGGTAACGGTTATACTCTCCAAAGTTTGACTCGCTACTTGTCCGAGGCTTTCGCCGTTTATTATGCACCCGCAACCGTTTTCTGCCGCTACCCGTTGCGCTATTCGCATCATAAATCTGCGTACAAGCGTAATCATGTAGTTGGGTTTACACTGTTTGTGGATTGTTTGCTGAATTTCAGTGAGCGATACGCATTTTAATTTGATGTGCGGACAAAATTCGCCTAATATGCGTGCCAAATCAACCGCTTTTTCTTTTGCGGCTTGCGAAGTGTACGGGTACGAGTGAAAATGCAATGCGGTTAGGCTCATGCCGCGTTTGGCAAGCATGTATCCGGCAACAGGGCTGTCTATACCGCCAGACAAAAGCAACAGCCCTCGCCCGCCTGTTCCGTAAGGCATGCCACCTGCGCAACGAATTGCATCGCGATATAAATACACGTCGCCGTTTTCTCGCACATCAACATGCAGTACGTAATCGGGTGCGTGCAAATCGACCGTCAGTTGCGGCTTTGCCTGTAATATTTTTTCGCCGAGTTGCATGTTTATTTGCAAAGAATCGAGCGGATATTTTTTATACGATCTGTGCGCAGAAACTCTGAAAGTACCTTTATCGGGCATAACGGACAATGCGAGTTCTACAATTTCATTAAAATCATATCCGCAACGTTTTGCAACCGACACGGAGTGAACGCCGAAAACGTGTTTTAATCTGTCTATTACAGCGTTTTCGTCGCACATTGCGTATTCTTTAACGACATAACGCCCACGCCCGAAGTACAGCTTACAAGATATATCGCTCAACTTTGCGCGTATGTTATCTTTAAGCATGTTTTCAAAATAATCTTTATTTTTGCCTTTTAGATAAAGTTCACCGTATCTTATAAGTACGACGTTTTCCGACATTATAAACTCCTTATTTGGTTAGCCGCTTGAATTATTATTTTTGCCGCTTCCATTGCTTCTTCACGCGATGTGTCGGCGGCTAAACTTATTCGTACACAGCTCTCTATTTCTTTGGCGTTAAGCCCCATTGCGCTCAATACTCGATTACCGCGTTTAGATCCCGAACACGCCGCGCCTTTGCCTATTATTACGCCGTTATCATGCGCGATATTTTGCAGTATTTCGGCTTTAACATCAGGTATACTTACGCACAGAATATATCCGCTGTTTTGCGATTGACCTATTATTTTACACCCGTTTGCAACAAAAAAAACGCACAGTTCGTTCCGCAATCGAGTAATTTCGCCGATATTGGCGAGGTGTTTAAATTCCGTTACCGCGGCGGCAAAAGCCGAAATATAGGGCGTATTTTGCGTTCCCGACCGCAATCCGCGTTCCTGTCCGCCACCGTACAACAGCGGCGCGACATTTAAACCTTGACGAATATAAAGCAGTCCTATCCCTTTGGGCGCGCCGAGTTTGTGCGCGCTTGCGCTGTAATAATCCACACCTAAATCGGATATAGGTTCGCCTGTCTTGACAAGACCTTGAACCCCGTCGCTGTGTACCAGTGCGCGCGGCGATTTTGATTTGATTAACTTTGTCAATCTTTTTATAGGATTTACCGCACCTGTTTCGTTGCTGACATGAATAAGCGAAACTAACGCCGTATTTTCGTCAATCAGATTTAACAGTGCGGATTCGTCAACAATCCCGTCGCGCGTAATCGGCGCAGTGCGGACATCTACGCCTCGGCTTTTGAGTTGCATTGCCGATTCGTATACGGAAGAGTGTTCGCCTGCGGAAATTATAACGTTGCCTTTTTTGTTTTTAATTCCGCATGAAAAAACCCAGTTGTTGGATTCTGTTGCGCAAGAAGTGAATACTATCTCGGAAGCGTGCGCTCCGATAGACGCCGCGATTTGGTTGCGCGCGTTCTCTATACACTCGCGTACTAAAACTCCGCTTTTGTATGTTGTATTTGGATTATAAAAATTTACGCTCATTGCGGCACACGCCGCTTTTACCGCGCAGTCGTAAACCTTTGTCGTTGCGGCATTATCAAGGTAAATCATTCGGTTACAGCTTCCCCGTCGTTATCTTGTTCTGTTTCCGCATTGTTATCGTCGCTGTCGTCGTTACTCTCGGTATCGGATAAATCGCTATCATCATCGTTGCGAGTTGTTGCCGCGATTTTTTCGTCCTCCGCTTTTTGATGTAAACGCTTTTCGTAATCCGATATACTTTTATCAAAAACGGTAAGCGCGGAAACCACTTTGCGCAATGCCATGATAAAACCGAGATCGGGTTCTATAAAAATAATTCTGCGACCTTTGTCGGAGCGGAACAATATATATATAACGTTTTGCTCGTCGTCATAATTGACAAGCGCAAGAATTTTCTTATCCGCCGTTCGTTCTACTTTTTTATACCCGTCGGAATCGAATACGCCCACCGATTCGATATTCCGAAGTCTTATTGTATGTTTGAGTTTGCGACGCTGTCTGTAATAAATTTCGGAAATCCTTAAATTTTCGTCGTCGAGGACGTAATCGTATTCGGTATTGTTTCGCTTGTTAATATGCCCCAAAAACAGCGCGGCGATAAAAAATGGGATTGCCAACAGCAAGAACACCCAAAAAAATGTTATCATAATCGCGCTCGATATGAGAATAAACAATCCCAACATAAAGCATACCGATCGCGCAATGACAAGAGTTTTTGTCTTTTTTGCGCGTTCGTCGATATTGTTGTTGACTACATTTTGTTCATAATACATTTCCATATTACTTCTCCGTAATTTCGGACGGTTGTTCGGTCAAACTTTCGTCCGGAGCGTTGATTATTTTTCCTGTGCGTACTTTATGTTTGGACGGGTCGAACAGCGTTAACGTAAATATAAACGTCGCGCCCGCGCCGCGACTGCTTTCCACCCAAATAACTTCGCCGTGTTCGTCGATAATTTTTTTAACAATGGACAGACCCAATCCCGAACCTTTTGTCTTAACGGGCGATCTCGATTTATCGGTCATATAAAATCTGTCCCAAATCAACATTTGGTCTTTTTTGCTTATGCCGTATCCAAAATCCTTGACCGTAATATACGCCTTATTTTCGTGTATACTTGTCGTCAAAATTATGCGCGAGTATGCAGGCGAGTACTTTATTGCGTTGTCCACAAGGTTTGTTATTACCTGTATGATTTTGTCCTTATCCGCATAAACGTAACAGCTGTTCCGCGAAAATTCAACGTTGATTTGTAAGGCTTTTTTAATAAGCGCAGGCTCGAACTTTGCGGCTATATCGTTTATAATATCGTTGATATTGAATTTAGCCATTACAAGCGGATTCTTTCCCGAATCCAACCGCGACAGATCGAGCATGGACGTGATAAGCGAATTTAGCCGTTTTGTTTCGCTCAACGCTATTTTTAAATATTTTTCCTTATCCTGTTCGGTTACGGTTCCGTCGAGCACGGCTTGCAAAAATCCCTGCACGGACGTCAACGGCGAACGCAATTCATGCGATGCGTTGGCGACAAATGACTTTCGCACCTGTTCTAACCGCGCGTACTCATCCGCGGTAATATTAACTGCTTCCAGGGCGGCCGTGGCAGCACTGTCAATGGAAACGGTCGACATTTTTTCCGCTTCCCCGCTTTTTGCCATGTCTGTCAATCGCTTTGCCGCCGCTTTGACTTTACCGTACACCAAGTAGTGCGAAACGATTATGAATATCATGACCTCGACGGCGGCGGCAAAAACTATAAACACTATTATTAAGTTTCGGTTTTCTTTTTCTGCTAACGGATAGGCATAAACGAGCGGAAAAAAAACGGTTGAAAAAAGCGCCGTCGCAGACAGTATTATTCTGAATATGTGCGATTTTAAAAACCGTTTGATTTTCGACTGTTTTTCCGACACTTTACTATCCGCCTAAAATACTTCTATCTTGTACCCGACGCCCCAAACCGTCGTAAGCCGCCAATGCGGATTATCGCCGAGCTTTTCGCGCACGCGTTTTATATGAACGTCCACCGTGCGCGGATCGCCCGAATAGCATTCGCCCCAAATTTCATTGAGCAAATCTTCGCGAGTAAACACGTGCATTGGCGTTTTGGCAAGCATATACAACAACTCGATTTCTTTGGGCGGCATGTCGAGTTTGGCGCCGTTAAGCGTAACAGTGAAATCGGACAGATTTACCGAAAGATTAAACAAATCGACGCGCTCTTTTCCTTTTAACGGCTTGGATCTGCGCAATACGGCGCGAATTCGTGCTGTGATTTCCTGCGGCTCGAACGGCTTGGTTATATAGTCGTCAGCACCGCGATCCAACCCCGTTATTTTGTCTGTAGGCTCGCCGCGCGCAGATAGCATTATGACGGGCACGTTGGAAAATTTGCGCAACGCCGTCAACACTTCAAACCCGTCCATTACGGGCATCATAACATCGAGCAACACCGCATCATATGCTGTTGTGCCGAGCTTTGCGAGCGCAGATTCGCCGTTATGACAAAACTCCGCGTCGAACCCGTCGCGTTCAAGATACAGCGCCAACAACTGACAAATATGCTCGTCGTCGTCAACCATCAATATTTTGATTTTCTTTTCGTTGTTATCCATGATTTAATGTCATCCTGACAAAATTTACAGCGCGTCTGCCATCGTCCGTTATTTCGCTGTCCGCGATATAATTGTAGTTTATCTTGAACAGCGCGCCAATTATTTCCACTACGTCTTTTATCTCCAACGCCTTACTCGAATCTATGTTATATCCAAGCTCTGCGGACGCGGATTTGATAAAACGTCGGTTGTAGTTTACACAGGCTTTAATGCTGTCGCGCACAATATTCGGAATTGTACCGTATATATCTGCGATTGTCTGTATTTCCGCAGCCTCGTCGTAATCGCTTTTAATTAAATACCGCGCCGTCAAATTGAGTATAAACTTAAAGCCGATCAGGTTGATGTTGAAGCCGTGCGCCGCTAAAATATTGCCTAACGCCAGTTTTATTTCGTCGCAGTTCCCCGCGCGTTCGACTGCGACGTCGCGAAACAAGAACGTATTTAGCGAATACTCGTTAAGCGAAGTATATCTGTTTTTAATATATGGGTTGTCCGAGATATTGTTCATTTGACATTTTTCCGTCAATATATTTTGCTCTTACATACACGGCAATGTCGCATATTATGTCTTTTGCCGTCATCGGACGGGATTGCGTAAAGGCAGTTACCCTTTGTATTAGCTTTTCGTCGTATGCGTCAAGACTTTTTTCTATCGCTCTCGTAACGGCGTCCACCGTTGAACCGTGCGCCTCGGCAAATCTCATAATTGCGTCGTTAAGTCGAATTTGCGGATTTAAGCACAGCGTTTCTACAAGTTTTGCTATTACAGCAAACGAATTGTCGTGCGGCAATAATCCGATTGCCAACATCAACTTGATTATAAACGCGCGCGGACTTTCGTATCGTTTTACATTATCGCCGACTTTATTCGAGCTTATTTCAAAAGCGACGCGGGCTTCGTTTGCAAACGCGTTGACCGCCGACTCGAATATCTCCGCATACTCGCATGGCGATCCGCATGTCGCACTGACGTATTCTTTTTGCGGAGCGCCGTTAAACACAGACATGCCTATGCTGTATATTGCGCCTGTATCTGTCGAGGCCTTATTGCGCATTTTTCCTGTAATTGGTTTCGGTAAGTTTTTGTCCGCCGAGTATATGTATGTGCAAATGCGGAACGGTTTGTTGAGCGTCCTCGCCTTGATTAACGGCTATTCTGAATCCGTTTTCCAGTCCGAGCGACGGCGCAAGCTCGCCAATCTTGCGAATACAACTGCCGAGATGCACGGCGTCTTCCGCCGTCATTTCGGTAAACAGTTTGCAGTGTTTTTTGAATATCGCCAAATAGTGCTTTTCGGCTTTCGGTTCTATATCGGCGATAATAATCATAAGATCGTCTTCATAAAACCGATGCGACGGGATTTCTCCGCTTAAAATTTTACAGAACACACAGTCTTCCATAAATCACCTCATTATGTATTATACAACAAATACAATAATTTTGCAATAGTATAAAACCTTAATTTTACTAATAATATTTGCACACGAAAAAAGCGACGGTGCAAATTCCGCAACGCCGCTTTTATGCGATTTGTTTTACTTAATAATTGCTAAGCGATTAGCGTTTTACGTTGAACGTTTTGATGCCGGGATAGTCCGCAGCTACGCCCAAAAGATCTTCGATACGCAAAAGCTGGTTGTATTTGGCAACGCGCTCGGAACGGCTGGGCGCGCCCGTTTTGATCTGTCCCGCATTAAGCGCAACAGCGAGGTCGGCGATCGTGGTGTCCTCGGTTTCGCCGCTGCGGTGCGATACGACGGCGGTATAGCCCGAACGTTGCGCGAGCTTAACTGCTTCCATTGTTTCGGAAACGGAACCGATCTGATTGAGTTTAATGAGAATAGAGTTGCCGCAGTTGAGGTCGATGCCCTTTTGCAAACGTTTTACGTTGGTAACGAACAAGTCGTCGCCGACAAGCTGAACGCGGTTGCCGATAGTGGCGGTGAGCTTTTGCCAGCCCTCCCAGTCCTCTTCGTCCAAACCGTCTTCCAACGAGTATATAGGATACTTTTCGGTGAGTTCTTTCCAATGCTCGATAAGTTTGTCCGTCGTGAGCGTGACATTGGCTTTGGGCATGCGATATTCGCCTTTCTTGCCGCCTTTCCACTCGCTCGCCGCCGCGTCCATAGCAAGAACAAAATCGCTTCCGTCTTTAAAGCCGGACTTTTTGATGGCTTCGAGGATATATTTGATAGCCTCTTCGTCGCTGGCGAGGTTGGGCGCAAAGCCGCCTTCGTCGCCGACCGACGTTGCAAGGTTTTTGCTCTTTAAAAGCGATTGAAGCGTGTGGAACACTTCCGTGCACCAGCGCAGACCTTCGGCAAAAGATTTGGCGCCGACAGGCATAATCATGAATTCCTGAACGTCAACGGTGTTGGTCGCGTGTGCGCCGCCGTTGAGTATGTTCATCATAGGAACGGGCAAACGCGTTGCCGCACTGCCGCCTATAAAACGGTAAAGCGGAATATTAAGCGCCTGCGAAGCCGCTTTCGCAGCGGCAATGGAAACCGCGAGAATTGCGTTTGCGCCGAGCTTGGATTTGTTATCCGTGCCGTCTGCGTCGAGCATAACTTTGTCTACTTTGTAAGTATCGAAAGCGTCAACGCCTTTAAGCGCTTCGTTGATAACGGTATTTACGTTGGCAACCGCTTTGGATACGCCCTTGCCGCCGTAACGCGCCTTGTCGCCGTCGCGCAACTCGATTGCCTCGAACTCGCCCGTGGACGCACCGGAGGGCGACGCGCCTCTGCCTATAACGCCGCATTCCAATTCGACTTCAGCTTCGACTGTGGGATTGCCGCGAGAGTCTATAATTTCTCTGCCGACAACTTTTTTGATTTTCAATTCCGACATAATTACTCCTTAAAAAGTATTTGGTAATGACCTATTAAAGCATAGCACAACGCACGGTAAAAATCAAGTATTTTTACATAAAAGCATAAATAAATGCGCTGTGATTTCGCCGCTGTTTTGCTGTGCAAAACGCTATTCGCCGCCCAACGCCGCAACACATTTTCGCAAAGCTATTATGCCGTGTTCGAGTGTTAGTCCGCCTTGAAAATACGCGATATAAGGCGGGCGGATCGGCGCGTCGCAAGACAGCTCTATCGATGCGCCCTGTACAAACGCGCCTGCCGCCATAATTACTTTGTCGTTATACCCCGGCATGTCCCAAGGCTCCGGCGCGGCAAAGCTATCCACGGGCGACGCGCTTTGTATTGTTTTGCAAAAATCAATCAGTTTATTTTCGTCACCGAATTTAACCGAACATATAATATCGTAAAACTTTTCGTTAGGTTTGGGCATTGTTTCGTACCCGAGCGCGGACAAAACTTGAGAAAACAGCATTGCCGTTTTGACGCTTTGCGCCGTAACGTGCGGCGCCATGAACAAGCCCTGATAGAACAGTCTATAATCGCCCGCATAAGACCCGACTTCCCGCCCTATCGACGGCGCGGTCAACCGCCCCTCAATCATGTTTATCGCCGCTCGGCTGCCGCAAATGTACCCGCCTGTCGGCGCAATGCCGCCTCCGACGTTTTTAATAAGCGAACCGACTATCGCGTCGGCTTGCGACGGTTCCGTCGCTTGCACAAATTCACCGTAACAGTTATCCAACAGTATTTTAGATTTTTGTCTATCCGCAAGCGCGATTAGTTCGTTAATCTGCTCGACGGACAGCGCAGGGCGCATATCATAACCGCGCGAACGCTGTATCATGACGACGGACGGATTTTCGCCTCTAATCGCCGCTTTTATTGCGGGAATATCGGGCGCACCGTCTTTAAGCGGGACTATTTTGCAACGCACCCCGAAATCTTTAAGCGACCCGTAACCCTCGCCGAAAATCACATCGTTCAACGTGTCGTATGGTTTGCCTGTAATACACAACAGAGTCTGATTGGGGCGAAGCAGCCCGAACAACGCTATTGTAAGCGCATGCGTGCCTGAAGTTATCAACGGAGAAACTATTGCGTCTTCCGTGCCGAATACTTCGGCATATATCTTGTTGAGAGTATCCCGCGCAACGTCGTCGTATCCGTAACCTGTAGTAGGATTAAAATGACGCAACGCGACGCGGTTGTTAATAAATGCGTTGAGCACTTTTTGCTGATTGACAAAAGCAATTTCGTCAACAGCTTTAAATTGGTCGGACAATTTTTCGATTGCCGTGTCTATAAGTTTACCGTACATAGTTATTTCTCCACAAACTGCCGTATACAATTTTCCACGGCGGAATAATCGCGCGCGTCAATAAACACTTTATCGAGCTTCATATTTTTAAAATACGTTATTTGGCGTTTGGCATAATTACGTGTTTTTTGTGCCGTAACCTCTTCTATGACCTCGCGCGGGCTTCCTTGCATAGCCGCGATTTGCTTGTAGCCGAGTGCCTGCATAGAGCCGCATTCTTTGTACTTCATAAGCCCCTCGGCTTCGCATATCAGTCCGTCGTCAAACATTTTACGTACTCTTCGATTTATTCTGTCGTATAACAATTCGCGAGGTAACGTCAATACGACAGTTAAATCGTCGTATGGCTTTTTATACTCCGCAACCGTAGATTTCGCTTCACCGCGCAACGCGTAAATTTCCAGCGCGCGAATTACGCGTTTACTGTCGTTCGCGGAAATTTTTTCGGCGGACGGCTTATCTATAAATTCGAGTAAGCCGTGCATAACCGTAATTCCGAAAAAATGCGACAGAATTTTAAGCGTTTTCCGCAAATTTTCGTCTTTGGGCGCGTCGGCGAAGTTACACCCAGATAGCAAAGAAGTTATATATAATCCCGTCCCGCCGACGATAATCGGCAGTTTTCCGCGCGCGGCGGCGGATTCTATTTCTTTTTTAGCAAACTCAACGTACTCGCCGACCGAAAAATCGGCGTCGCCGTCGGCTATATCAATCATTTTATGCTCGATCTCGCCGCACTCCGATTTAGTCAGTTTGCCGGTACCAATATCGAATCCGCGATAAATTTGCATCGAATCCGCGCCGATAAGCACACCGTTAAAACGCCTCGCCAGTTTAAGCGCGGTTTCCGATTTACCGACTGCCGTACAGCCGGCAATCGCCACCGTTTTTATACGATGCGCTTGAACCACTTTTCTATCTCCTTTTTGGAAAAGCCGACGGCAATAGGTCTGCCGTGAGGACAAAACAGCGTAATATTGCGCGCCGTCATTTCCGCGAGTAACGCGTCGATTTCCGACTGACTCAAATCGTCGATTTCACCTTTGACCGCGGCTTTGCACGCCGCTTGCATAAGCCGCTCTTTAAGTGTCATGGGGCTTTTTTCGCGCGAATTGATAAGCAACAACAAATCCGCGGCGAACGATTGCAAATCGATACCAACACACTCGTATGGCAAATAAGACAACGTAAACGTATATTCCCCGAACGGCGCAATTCCAAAACCGCAATCTTCAAACAGATCGAGATTTTCCATAATCAATTCCGCGTCCGCAGCTGACACGTCAAACACGAAAGGAATCATAAGCGGTTGCGTTTGCATGCGTTTCGATTCGTAATCGCGCAAAAGTCTGTCATACAACAATTTTTCGTGCGCCGCGTGCTGATCTATAAAATAGCACTGCTCGCCGCGTTCCAAAACCAAATACGTATTAAAAAGTTTGCCTACGTATTTGCACTCTATCGGCGCAAAAACTTCCGTTTCGGTAAAATCCGCAACGGACTGATAAACGTCCGAATACACAGGCGTTTCGCTCGTCTGCGGCGGATATATTTGCTCCGCATTTTCGGTCGCTGACAAATTATCAGAAACGTCGGATTGTTTAACGCCGTCGAACTGCGGTTCGGCAATATCGGTCTTTACGCCGCTATACTGCGGAGGCGCAACGTCGAAAAACGATCTCAACGTGTGCGCTTTCCCGTAATACATAGGCGGCGGCTCTATTCCGAAATCATCGTCGCACAACTGTTTTACGTCCGTAAGTTTGGGTTGAACCGCGTTTTTAACGGCGCGCGCGACAAGCGATTTTACTTTGAGCGTGTCGGCGAACTTGACTTGCAGTTTGCTTGGATGGACGTTTACGTCCACCATGTCGAACGGCATTGTTATATGCAGTACAAACAACGGATACTGCCGCTTCATTAAATACGGCGCGTAAACCGAATACACGGCATACTGTATATCCGCGCTCTCCACATAGCGACCGTTAATTATTATGTTTTGATAATTCTTTGACGGTTTTGTAAAAGTCGGTAAACAGGTAAAGCCCTCAACCGTCATGGGCGGCTCTTCGAGTTTTACTTTTGCGGTATTTTTTAAAACGCCGTCGCCGTAAACGGCAAAAACCGCGCTTTCGAGCCCTTCGCCCGACGACGAAAAACGTTTGCTTTCGCTGTCGAACTTAAACGTAATATCGGGATTGGCAAGAACAAGATGTTCTATCAACGTTAAAATTTTTGTTTCTTCGCGCGACGGTTTATTGAGAAACTTTTTGCGCGCGGGGATATTCTTGAACAAATTTTCGACTGTTACGGACGTGCCGTGGCTTGCGCCGCATTCTTCGTGTTCGATTAGTTTGCCGTCTTTATACACTATTCTGCCGCCGAATTCGCTATCGGCAGTACGCGTAATCATTGTTACGTCGGCAACCGAAGCAATGCTCGGCAACGCCTCGCCGCGAAATCCCAGCGTGCCTATCGTGTCGAGATCGTCGAGTTTTTTTATTTTGCTCGTCGCGTGTGGCATGAACGCGGTCGGCATATCGTCAAAATCAATACCGCAACCGTTATCGGTTATGCGAATAAAGTCTATTCCCCCGCCCTTGACGGACACGGAAATTTCAGTCGCGCCCGCGTCGATAGCGTTTTCGGTCAATTCTTTAACGATTGACGACGGGCTTTCCACAACCTCTCCCGCGGCAATTCGATTAAATATTTCGCTCGGTAGTCTGTTGATTTTCATTTACTCGGTTTTTTCCTTTAAGTCGCTTAATATGTCGAGCGCCGTGCGCGGAGTAATTTCGTTTATATCGAGCTCTTTTATTATGCGAATAATTTCGTCGTAACGCGACACGTTGTCGAATAGAGAGAGCTGACGCACATCGTTCGCTTTATGCGCAATATCGGCGTTTACAAGCTGTGCAAGCAACTGTTTTGCGCGTTCGAGCACGGATTGCGGCAGTCCCGCCAAAGCGGAAACTTCTATGCCAAAACTTTTATTTGCGCTACCCCGCATAATTTTTCGGATAAATTTAATTCCGCCGCCGTTCTCTTTTGCGGTAAACTTGTAGTTTTTAAGACCGTTTATCGTGCCTTCGAGTTCGGTAAGTTCGTGGAAATGCGTAGAGAACAACACTTTTGCGCTTAACTTTTGCGCCAAATATTCGATTACGGACCAAGCAATGCTCAACCCGTCGTAAGTCGAAGTGCCTCTGCCTATTTCGTCGAGCAAAATGAGGCTTTTGTCCGTAGCGTTTTCGAGAATTACGGAAACTTCGCTCATTTCCACCATGAACGTGCTTCGCCCCGTGGAAATATCGTCGCTCGCGCCGACGCGGGTAAACACCTTATCTACAAGTCCTATTCGCGCATGCTTTGCGGGAACGAACGAGCCGATATGCGCAAGCACCGTTATGAGCGCGACCTGTCGCATATAAAGGCTTTTACCTGCCATATTAGGACCGGTAATCAACATGATTTTAGAATCCGTATCGTTAAGCGCGGTGCTGTTGGGAACAAATATTTCGTCGGACGGCAATAGTTCCGCAACGGGGTGTCGCCCTTCCGATATGGTTACTTCACTGTCCGAAGAAATTTCGGGCTTGCAATAACCGTTGCTTTTTGCCACGGTTGCGAGCGCGACAAGACAATCGAGTTGAGCTACGGCTTTGCCGAATTTATTGAAATCCGCGCAATGTTCGCGCAGTATTGCAAGCGTTTGCAAATACAGCTCTTTTTCGCGCTTTTCGGCAAGATCCGCCGCGTTAAGCACTTTATATTCAAGCGATTTCAACTCATCCGTACAGTATCTTTCCGCATTGGCAACAGTCTGTCTGCGCTGATAATAATCGGGCACTTGCGAATCGTACTGCCTCGGAACTTCGATAAAATATCCGAATAAACGGTTGTAAGAAATGCGCAGGTTTTTAATATGCGTTTTCTCGCGCTCCTCCGCTTCCATTTTGGCAATTATGTCGCGCGAATTTTTGACAAGCGCGCGATATTCGTCCAGCTTTGCGTCATATTCCGACTTAATGATATAGTTTTCGCCGTCTTTTGAACCCGACGAATCGTTGACGGCAATGGCGCGATCAATCAAATCGGATAGTTCCGACATTTGATCTATTTCGCCGTCAATGCTTTTCAGCAACGTAGCGGACGCGTTTTGTAACGACTGCTTTATGTCAGGAACGGCGTGCAACGACGAATTGAGCGCAAGCACGTCTTTCGGCTTGATTTCGCCGAGAGCAAGATTTGCCGATATGCGAATAACGTCCTTGATATTGGATAACGACGCGCGCAGTCTTTCGCGCAAAATCGTATCGCAATACAATGCGTCAACGGCGTCTAACCGCTCCTCGATTTTCGATTTGACGCACAACGGGCGCAATATCCACTTTTGCAGAAGTCTGTCGCCCATCGGAGTGCATGTTTTATTGATTACGTCGCGCAAAGTCGTGCCGCGTTTACGGCTCTGCGATTCCACAAGTTCGAGTGTTTTTGCCGTGTTTGCATCAATATCCATGTACACTTCGGACTCGTAATTTTCGGTCGCGCCGATATTGACGTCCTTGCGGAACTGCATATTCTGAACATATGCAACAAGCGCGCCTTCCGCGCAAACACACGCGGGAGTTTTGCTCATGGCTTTCAGCTCGCGCTCGTCGATAATTCCCGTGAGCGTGCGCTTTGCCGTTTCGTAATCGAACTTTTCGTCGTCGTACTGCGACATATTGCAGACCGAGCCGTACTTGACGGCGGAAAGTTCCACGCTTTCTTCGAGCATTTTGGAATTGCAAATTATTTCCGCGGGCTTGATGCGCATAAGCAAGTCGTTTAGCTTAACTTTAATCGGGCACGGAATATAATGGTTATACGTTTCGGACGTTGTAATATCCGTCCACACCGCGCCGACGCCGTTGTCGTCGAGGTACAGCGACATAAGATAGTTGTTTTTGTCGTCGCTCAAACTGTCGGTATCGGTAATAGTGCCGCCCGTAATAATGCGCGTAACGCTTCTGTCTACAATTCCCTTTACTACGTCCGCAGGGTCTTGCATTTGTTCGCAAATCGCTACTTTATACCCTTTTTTAAGCAGTCGCGCAATATACGTCTGAACGGCATGATGCGGCACGCCGCACATGGGCGCGCGTTCGCCCATGCCGCACGCTCTGCCAGTAAGCGTTAAATCAAGTTCGCGCGATACGGTTACCGCGTCGTCGAAAAACATTTCGTAAAAATCGCCGAGCCGAAACATCAGTATCGTATCGGGATATTCGTTTTTTATCTGCTTGTACTGCTTCATCATTGGCGATAAGCTCATTGATATTTCACCTACCTCAAATAATTATATCACCCGTAAGATTGGCGTTTTTTGCCGACGTAATTTTGACGTTTACAAAATCGCCTATTTGAGCCGTCTTGCTGTCGAACGCGACTGCGGCGTCGTTTTGCGCCTTGCCGAAGCATCTGTCGCCTTTCTTTTCCGACACCAAGATCTCCACAGTTTTGCCGACCGCATTGCCCGCTATGCGCTTTGAAATTTCAAACTGACGTTTTATAAGCCTGTCGATACGCTGTTGCTTTGTTTTGTAATCGAGTTGCGGCATTTTGTCCGCGGGAGTACCGCTTCGCCGCGAATATATAAACATAAACAGATTATTGTACTCGACTTTTTCGACAAGATCGAGCGTTTGCAAAAAGTCGTCTTCCGTTTCCGTCGGAAATCCGACCATTACGTCCGAACTCAATCCCAAATCGGGCACAAACTCGCGGAACGTCGCAATCTTATCCAAATATTGCTCGCGAGTGTAATGCCTGTTCATCGCTTGCAATATTCTATTGCTTCCTGCCTGAACGGGCAAATGCAAACTTTTGCTCAACACCTTCGATGTGGCAAACAGTTCCGCAAGCGTCGGCGATACGTCTTTGGGGTGCGAGGTCATAAACTTCAAGCGATATTTAACGTCAGTTTCCGCCATTTTGAGTAAATCGGTAAAAGTTTTATCGCCGTATTTATAAGAATTGACGTTTTGCCCCAACAGCGTTATCTGCTTGTAGCCGCTCTTTAAAAGCGCGTCTATATCAGATAAAATATCGTCAATCGGTCGGCAACGCTCTCTGCCGCGCACGTATGGAACAATACAGTAAGTGCAAAAATTATTGCACCCGTACATAATATTTACCCAAGCGTTTACGCCCGAAGTTCGCGCCGCCGCAGTGTTTTCGCTTAACGACATGTCTTTTTCCGATTCCCAAACATCTACGACGCGTTTACCCGTATGCAAAAATAAATCTATGTATTCGCCTATTTGCGACTGATTGAACGTGCCGACAATAATATCCACAAACGGACAGCGTTTGGCAAGCCGTTCCGCCGCGCCCGCTTGTTGCGTCATGCAACCGCCGACTATAAGTATTGCGCCGCGCTTCTTTTGGCTTTTAATTCTGCCTAAATGCCCGTACACTTTTGTTTCCGCGGTTTCGCGCACGCAGCAGGTGTTGAGCACGATTATATCGGCGTCCTCGACGTTGTCGCACGAACAGAATCCGCGAGCTTGCAAAATACCCGCAATTTTTTCCGATTCGTGTACGTTCATCTGACAGCCGTATGTTTGTATGTGATACTTACCGTTCATCATTGTAGATTATACACTAAAATAACCGATTTGTACAGTAATTTATTCGCACTTGTCGGTTTTGTTGATTATGCCCGCAAAGCAGTCGAGCTTGGCGGCGATCTTTTCTTCGTAACGCGACATGTACAGCGGAACGTCGCGCATGTTAGCAAAACGCATAATATTTCCGTCGCCGACTATCTTGGAAATCGCGCCCGCGCCGCAAGCCATAACTCCGACAGTTTCTTCCATTGTTGTTATATTATTGACACACTCTTTTCCGATTACGGAAAACCCGACGTTTTCAAGATTTCCGGCTTGACGTTTTTGCCTGTAAAGATAATACGGACGGCATTTCCCGCGATTAAACAGCGCGTATTCCAGCATTGCGCTCGTTTGGCGGTTTTCGCCATCGTCGTAACGAATAGCGCTGCCGTTCTTCTTGGACAACGAATGAACCGTTATATTCTGCGGCGACAGTGCGCGCACGCCCTCGAAACTTTTTATAAAATCCTCGACGGTTTCCCCGTCCAAGCCCGCTATCAAATCGCAATTTATGTCGAACCCGCGCGCCGCTATCGTATCGTAAGCGGTATAAAACTGTTGAGAACTGTGGCTTCTGCCTATTGCCGCGAGCGTTCTATCGTTTAATGTTTGCGGATTGACGCATACTCGCGTAACGCCGTGCTCTTTCATAATATCCGCTTTTTCGGCTGTAACAGTATCGGGACGCCCCGCCTCGCAAGTGTATTCGCAATCTAATTTACCTATTGCCGTAAGCAATTCGTTTAACGCCGTTTCGTCCAGCGCGGTAGGCGTGCCACCGCCGATATATACCGACAAAATCTTTTTGCCGTGCGCATACAAAAAATCGACAGACCGTATAATTTCGTCGCATAAAAGTTTAACGTATACGCGCGACTGCTCGATGTTTTTACCGATAGGCGCGGACACGAACGAACAATACGTGCAACGCGTCGTGCAGTACGGAATATGCACGTACAGGTTATAATATTCGGGCGCGTAATAAATTTTACCTTTTTGCGCTTCCGTTATTTCCCGCAAAATGCCTGCGCGCGACTCGCTTACTCTGTACGCATTTTGCATGGTTTGTTGCGCTTGTTCAGGCGACTGCCCTGCGCGCAGACACTCGTAAAACAGTTTTGTAGGGCGCACGCCAGTCAATGCGCCCCACGGCATACTTTTATCGGTATACCGCACCAACGCGTCATATAACGCAATTTTTGACAGTCTGCCGAGCTTATGTTCGGCAGGAATAATATCAAACAACGGATCGGTATATGTAAATTCATACGTTTTACCGTTTACGCACACAGCAAAAACGCCGTCGTTTTCGGCAACGCTAATATCCGGAAATCCGTCGCCGTAAAACAACCGCGCAACGTCCGTCAGTTCCGTATTTTTACTGATATCACACACGAACATAATTATTGTTTTTGCGCTCGAAATCGAGCGTTGTTTGCTGACCGTGACCGGACAGTATTTTATAGTCGTGCGGCAAAGCGTATAATTTTTTAACGGAATTAATAAGTTCCGTTTTATTTCCGAAAGTGAAATTTGTACGCCCTATGCTTAAATAGAACAATGTGTCACCCGTAAAAATAACATCGTCGTCCATGATATAACACACGCTCCCGGGAGTGTGTCCCGATGTCGATATAACCTTAAACGTGTGTCCTATCAACTCCAATACGTCGTCTTGCTTAACTGATATGTCCAAGTTAAACCGCTCGACGTCAACGTAAAACATAGCGTTCAATTCACCGTTATCAACAAGATCGAAATCGATTTTAGACATGACAACGGTCGCGCCGCTTTTTTGCAATTCGCTAACAGCGCACATATGATCGAAATGCCCGTGAGTTAATAACACATATTTAAGCACTGCGTTTTTACGCTGTATAAAATCAAGTATCAGTTGCGCGTTTTCGGCAGGATCGACGACAACAGCCGCGCCGTTATCAATAATAATATATACGTTTGTTGCGTAACTGCTTAATACGAGAGTATAAATTTCCATGGTATATTTAATTCATTGTGCGGTAAACTTTATCGACGTTGCGCACCGATTTTATTCTGTTGATTACAAGTTCCAACTGTTCGGGCGAAGTTATCCGTACATTTAGCGATATAATTCCGCGCTGTTCTTTATCGAGCGCACGCGCCGACATAGATTCTATTGACAGTTTCATATCCGATACGACTTTTGTAATGCGCGCAAGCACTCCGCCCGTGTCCTTGCACTCGACCGTGAGCGACGCGGAGAACGGCGCAAAATGTTTCCCGCTCCAATGCGCCTCAATAAGTCTGTAACTTTCCGCGTTTTTAATGTTCGGACAGTTATCGCGGTGTATAGTCACGCCGCGCCCGCGCGAAATGTACCCTATTATGCCGTCGCCGGGGACAGGCGAACAGCATTTTGCCATGCGCACGAGCATATCGTTATGCCCGTCCACCACAATGCCTTTTCCGTCGTGCTTGTTGGATGTCGTAGAGCTTACAATCGGCGCTTGTTCGACGGGGTGCGCGCGCCTATAAAAATCTATCAGTTTGAGCAGGATTTGATTGGGCGTGTATGCGCCGTAACCGATTGAAGCATACATGTCGTTAATAGAAGAAAACGAGTACCGCAACATTATAACTTCCAACCACTGTTGCACCATTAAATCGCTTAATGTGTAGCCGCGGTTTTTCGCCTCGCGTTCCAGCAATTCTTTGCCGTGCTTGACGTTTTCTTCTTTCATTGCGTGCTTGAAAAACGCGCGTATTTTGCTTTTTGCGGTGGAAGTTTTTATAAACCTCAACCAATCGCGGCTCGGACCTTTTGCGTTGGGCGAAGTTATAATATCCACGTAATCGCCTGTTTGCAGTTTGGTTTCGAGCGGAACTATTTTATTGTTGACTTTTGCGCCCACGCATTTATTCCCGACTTCGGAGTGTACGGTGTACGCAAAATCTATGGGCGTCGAACCCTCGGGCAATGCTATAACGTCGCCGCGCGGAGTAAACACAAACACCTGACCGCTGTACAAATCGAGCTTTAACGATTCGTAAAACTCTTCGGGATCGGCGGTTTGGTCTTTTTCGTTTTCCATAACGCCGCGCAACCACTCGAGCTTTTCGTCGAGGTCGGAATCTACAACGCGGTTTTCTTTATACTTCCAGTGCGCCGCGATGCCGTACTCTGCTATCTTGTGCATTTCGTAAGTGCGAATCTGAATTTCAAACGGCGCGCCGTAATTGGTCATAACGGTAGTGTGCAACGACTGGTAATTGTTGGGCTTTGGTACGGCAATATAATCCTTGAACCGTCCGGGGATAGGTTTCCACATAGTATGGATAACGCCCAACACCTCGTAACAATCGCGCACGCTTTCCACTATCACGCGCACAGCGGTTAGGTCGTAAATCTGATCGAACGTTTTGTTTTGCCCGACCATCTTTTTATATATACTGTAAAAATGCTTGGGTCTGCCGCTGACCTGCCCGTTAATTTCAAGTTCTTTAAGCGTCTTTCGCAATGTTTCGCAAATATGATTGACTAAATCTTGCCGCTCCGCACGCTTTAACGACACGTCTTTAACCAACTTGTCGTAAGCCTCCGGATGAAGCGTTTTCAAACACAAATCGTCGAGTTCGCATTTATAAAACGACAAACCGAGCCGCGACGCAAGCGGCGCGTAAATGTCAAGCGTTTCTTTTGCTATCGCTACTTGGCGTTCGTGCGACAACGCATCGATCGTCCGCATGTTGTGCAGTCTGTCCGCCAGCTTTATCAATATTACACGAATATCTTTTGCCATGGCAAAAAACATACGCCTGAAATTTTCCGCCTGCTCTTCCTCTTTCGACTTGAAAACAATTTTTTCGAGCTTTGTAACCGACGTGACAAGCATACACACTTCGGACCCGAATTTAGCGGTTATTTCTTCCGACGTCGCGGGCGTATCTTCAATACAATCGTGCAACAACGCCGCGGCTATTGTCGGACTGTCAAGCCCTATGTCCAGCAATAACCCCGCGACCGCAATGGGATGCGTTATGTACGGTTCGCCCGACGCGCGCGATTGTCTCTCGTGCATTTTAACGGCAAAATCGACAGCCTTATCGAGCATTTCGATCTGCTTGTCGTTATACATCAACACATATCTCGAACGTAAATGCGCACACTCGCGCTCGGTTATTTTACGCGCGTCCTCGCTCATTTTTGCCATGCCTCGATAGTCTTATATATTTCGGAATTTTCAAGCGATGTATTGCCGCCGTTTATCACCATTCCGTCGGGGCGGAATGTCAATAACTTCAACTGCGTAAAAACGGATAAACACGCAATAAACTGCGGAAGTTCGAGCGTCTTAACCGAATTGTGCAACGCTTTAAAATAAGCGTATATGTTGGGCGCTTTGATATGCGGATGCGCTTTGATAGCGTTAAAATACTCGCCGAAAACTTTTCGCTCCGCTTTGACGCACGAAAAAAGTTCGCTACGGTTATCTATTTCGGGGATATAGACTTGCGCACTCGTCCTGCGATTGATATACGAAATGACGTTCATGGACGGCGGATAATCCACAAATATTATTTTTTTATAGTTTTCGAGCATAAACGATTTGCCGAGTTCGGGTGCAACCATCAATCTCGTATAAACGTTTACCGTGGTTTCGGTAAATATTTCGTGCAATACTATATTGTCGTTGTTTAATTCCGCGCATATATCGTAAGCGGCTTTACTTCCCGCAATAACTAGTATTCCGAACTTATCGTCAATCAAACCGTTGAGTTCAGACGCGTTATAAGTCGTATAGTCCGCCTGCGTTGCGGTAGTATAATTAAGCATACGCAAATATCCGCCGCGCGCCAACGAATCGTTTACGGCTAATTTTTCGACGGCGCAACCGCGCAAATAAAGTCGCGGCGAGTATTCTCCGCCCGCCAATTCGTACACCATTTCCCTATCGGAAACGCCGTTGTAGAACGTATTGAGTTTATATGAATTGTATGCAAAAAATTGCAAGCCGCCCGTTGATTTTAACAGTGTGTGATTAAAGTTGTTTTTTAACGGCGTGGCGGTAAGCGACGATGTTTTAGTCATAAACAGCGGTTTGGGATTGCCGTTGTTGCCCGTCGGCTCCAACAAATCGAGCGAAGCGGCAAATTCGGCGGTTACGTCTTTTTCACTCAATTCCATATCGTATTTTAACAGCGGAATAAACATATCGACGTCAACGTCTTTGAGCGCAGTGAGCACGCGCGACTTAAATTCGTCGATATACTGCGGCAAAATAGTAAAACCCGCGGCTTGATTATGCCCGCCGAATTCTTTTAAAATATCCGACTGTTTGCTCAACAGATCGTAAATATTTATGCCCTCGATACTTCGGCAAGTTCCTTTATACTCGTCGTTGTTTTTAACAAGCACAAACACGGGACGCTTAAAATCGCCCACCAATCGCGCCGCAAGAATACCCGTTATGCCCTTTTCCCATTTGTCGCTTGTAATGATAATCGCACGGTTTTCGGTTAAATTCTCTTTACGCAGGATTTCGATAGCTTCCGAATAAAGCCCGTCGCACAGTGTTTTCCTGTCGTTATTAGCTTCTATAATTTGATTAAGTCTATCGCCGACGATTTCGGGATCGCTCGAAGTAAACAGCTCGAACGCGCGATAAGCGCTGCCCATCCTGCCCGCGGCGTTAATTCGCGGCGCAATACGGAACGCTATGTCCGACGATGTAACGGTTGTAAGTTTAAGCGATTCTATAATCGATGCAATGCCGAAATTTTTGCTTTGCGGCATGCTTATAAGTCCGAGTTGAACAATAAGGCGGTTTTCGTCCGTAAGGCTCACAAGGTCCGCAACGGTAGCAATCGCCGCAAGGTCGTAATACGCGCTCGCCGCTTCGATACCGCCGAGAGCCTGCACGATTTTAAGCGCAACGCCCGCGCCGCACAAATCTTTAAACGGATATTTACAGTCGGGTTGGTGCGGGTTGACGATAACGCAATCGGGTCGCACTTCGCCCACTTCGTGGTGATCGGTTACTATAATATCCACGCCCAGCTCTTTGGCGAGTTCCACTTCCTCAACCGCGGAAATTCCGCAGTCGCAAGTGAGTATCAAATCGGGCATGACGTTTTCGATTATGCGTTCGATACTGTCAACGTTAAGACCGTAACCCTCGCCCAGTCTGTCGGGAATATGCGTATATACTTCGCCGCCTTGATTGGATAAATACAGCGCGAGAATAGACGACGCGCATATCCCGTCGGCATCATAATCCCCGTAAACAACAATTCGTTCCCCGTTTTGTACCGCGCTTTTCAATCTTTCGCAACATTCTTTCATGCCGAGCATTGTTTCGGGCGGATAAAAGTTATCAACGCTCGGATTAAGAAAAACGTCAATAGCATCGGAATTCGTGTAACCGCGCAACATCAACAACTCGACGAGCTTTTTATTAAGCCCGAGCTTGTTGCTAATGCGTTCCGCCTCGGTAAGATCAATCGAAACGTTGTTTATCTGTTGCGTTGTCAATGCCATTTTACTTATCTCTTTAACTCTGTAATTTTATACGGCAAAAGCCTTCGCTTCGGAAGGCTTTTGTGTAATACATAAACTAAACTATGCGCCTATTTCTGTAGGTTTAGATTTCTTTTCGGTCTTTTTATTTTTGTTTTTAGGCTCTATACGGAAGTTTTGCTTATTTTTACCCACGCGTTGGAACAACGCCCATAACGACGGAGCAATAAATATCGAAGAGAACGTGCCGGCAAGCAAGCCGAATATAATCGGGAACGCAAAGATTTTAATTTCGCTAACGCCGATTATTGCAATCATGAGTATCATTATCAACGTCGTTATCGTGGTATTGATAGAGCGAATTAACGTTTCTTTTATAGATTTATTGGCAACGCCCTCGGGCGACATCGATTTAGCGTACACGGTTCGCATGTTTTCGCGCACACGGTCAAACAATATAATCGAGTTGTTAATCGAATAACCGAGTATTGTGATAAGCGCGGCTATAAACGTGCTGTTTATTTCGATATTGAATATTGCCATAAAAGCGAACATGATCAACACGTCGTGCAACAACGCTATAATACATGCAATACCGCTCGACAACTGAAAGCGCAAACCAATATAACAAAGCATGAATATCAACGCGAGCGACACAGCGAGTATCGCATTGAACAGCAATTCGGTAGAAACAGTCGCGCCGACAAGGTCGCCGCCCGTCACCGAACCCGCGTACACGTCGGGCAAAGTCATAGCCGAAACTATTTTATCTTTGACTTCCGACGAATTTTCAACCGTTTTAGAAGAAGTTATTATTATCTGTTTGCGGTTTTCAGTATTCAGCTTTACGTCAACATCACTTTCGGTTAAGCCAATATCAGAAACTATCGCCAAAAACGCGTTTTTCAATGTTTCAAACGGACTGCCCGCGTTGGTATCGTCGATAGGCTCGTCGTATGTCGCAGTGATTACATTATCTTTTATTGTTACGGAAGGTACTTTGTTAAGCACGGATTTTTCCAATGCGGAAATTATCGCGGGATTTATCTGCTTGCTCATTTCGCTTTCGCTTACACCGTTCACCGCCGCATACTTAACGTGTATCGAGGCATTATCGCCCGACCCTTGACGTTGCATTGCGCCCGATATGGTTATTTTGTACTCTTTACCGTTTTCGGTTTTTACCGATTTTAGAGTTTCTGTAATCTTATCGTAATACTCTTGATAATTGTCATCGGTAAGCTGATTGCCGAGCTTAATATCTACCGAATATCCGCCCGTAAAGTCGGTGCCGAGGTTGAGCGCCGAACCGAGCGTAAAATGGAATATAATCATCATTACCGCGGCGATAACAAGTATAACAATCGGTATGGCAAAAATTATCTTACGTTTTTCGACAAGTTTAAAATCTTTATCGAGGAGGTTGTCTATTTTTTGTTTAAGTTTCATTATGCCGGTTCGCCTCCTTCTTTATTTTTAGAGCGACGCGCGGCTTTATTGCGCTTTTTGTCTTGCAGCTTTTCTTCTTTAAGCTGTTCTTTTTCCTGCTGTTCGCGTTGCATGTCCGCCATAATCGCGGCGTCGGTAGCGTCCGCCTCCAAGTTTTCGTACTGTTTACTGCGTTTAAGATTGTACAGTTTTGCATTGTACGAATTGAGGTTTATAAAATACTTGACGAGCAATCTGGACACGATAAGCGCGGTAAACAACGATACAAGTACGCCCACAAGCAAAGTCAAAGCAAAGCCGCCGACGGAGCCTGTTCCCAACAACATCAACAAGATACATGCGATAACAGTGGTTACGTTACTGTCGAGAATTGCGAACAAAGCCTTTTTAAAGCCCGCATGGTATGCCGCCATGATGGATTTTCCGCCGCGATATTCGTCTTTAATACGTTCGAATATGATTATATTCGCATCAACAGCCATGCCGATACTCAACAGAATACCCGCAATGCCGGGGAGCGTGAGCTGTACCCAAGGCAACACCGCAAGAAAGAATAAATATATTATGACGTATATAACGAGCGCGAACGACGCCGCTACGCCCAACATTCTGTATATCAAGCAAAGGAACGCTATGACAAGCACAAAGCCGACAATACCGGCAATAAGACCGTAAGTCATTGCGTTTTCGCCGAGCGTCGGAGAAATAGTCTGCGATTCTTTGAGTTCGAGCGCAACGTCAAACGTACCGCTCATTATTTGGTTGGCGCGCTCTTGCGCTTCCGCACTCGTCTTAAAACCGGTAATAATCGCCTCACCGTTTGTGATTGCGGAATTTATCGTCGGCGAACTGATAGGAGTTTCGGAATCGCCGAGATAGATGCTCATTGTTTTGCCTTGATTATTTGTCGTTGCGTCGGCAAATTTCTTTCTGCCCTCGGCATTGAGTACAAGTCTGACAACATAACCGCTCTGCGGATCGTAATATGCGTCGGCAGATACGACGTTCTCGCCCGTTATAACGGTTTCTTTCGTGTCGTCAAGCACAAACTTAACGGACGTCGGCTTGCCTATTATTTTTAAAATGCCGCTCGGATCGTCAACGTCGGGAACTTCGACGCGAATACGATCGGAACCCTCGCGCACAATAGTCGCTTCGGGATAGCCTTGCGTTGACAAAAGGTTTTCGAGCGCGGATCGCGTTCCCTCCATTTTTGCGTCGAAGTTGTCCGTGTCTGTGTTGGTCGCTTGATAAACGGCATAAACGCCGCCTTGAAGGTCAAGACCGAGGCTTATGGATTCCTTGGACAAAAACGGATGGTATTGCGTAAGCCCGAAACGCATGGGAACAAACGCAAAAATCGCACCTACCAGCAACGCTATGCCGATAAGCACAAGTTTTGTTATCGTTGATTTTTTCTTGACGGCTTTTCGAGCGGGAGCGACGACAGGCGCTTTTTTAATCGCCTTTACGTCTTGCTCCTTTTCGATTTCCGTCAAAGAATTTTTATCGTCCATAGATTTTCTCCGCGGTATCTGCTTATCGTGGAAATACATTAACTCCATTTTACCGATATGATACCTATCTATTATATAAAATACCGAGGCGCAAGTCAAATATTTAAAACGCTTATAGCGAAATAATTTCAACTTTTTTAACGGCGTACCGCCCCGAAAAGCCGCTTATGTTGCGACGAACTAATCTTGTTCGCCTTCCTCTATAGCTTTTATTGCCAACGCACATTCCACGCGCTTTTTCATAAGTTCGCATGCGGGCTTGTACGGCATGTTTATATCGCCGTTAAACTTGAACGAATTTGCCATACACCCGCCCGAGCAGTAGTACTTTGCCCAACACTCCGAACAATCGGTTTTTGTCGGCACGGAACAATAATAGAATTTTTTGCGAAGCTCGTCGTTGTTAATTCCGTCGAAAACATTGCCGAGCGCAACGCTCTTTATCCCGTCGAACTGATGGCAAGGATACACGGTACCGTCGGGAGCAACCGCAACGTACTCGCCGCCCGCGCCGCAACCCTTTAACCGCTTGACCGCACAAGGAGCATTATCTATATCGATCATAAAATGGAAAAAATTGAACCATTTGTCGGTCTTGCGCCGAGCAATGTATTCTTCCGCGAGCTTGTCGTATTCCGCTATAATACGCGGCAAGTCTTGCTCTCTAATCGACATAGGACTTTCGGGCTTTAACACGACCGGCTCTATCGATAACTGGTCGAAGCCGAGATCATTCAAAAACAGTACGTCCGAACAAAAATCCAAATTGTATCTTGTAAATGTTCCGCGTACATAATATTGCCCTTTTCGGCGTTCTTTAAACCTCAACGCGTTTTTAATTACGTCGTCGAAACTGTCCTTGCCTCCGACAGTCTTGCGCACTCTGTTATGCACTTCTTTTCGCCCGTCTATACTTATAACGACGTTGTACATTTGTTCGTTAAAAAAGTCTATGTCTTCGTCGTTTAATCTGTACGCATTGGTCGTTATGGTAAAGCGAAAATTTTTGCCGCGCTCCTTTTCGATAGAACGCGCATAGAGCACCGTTTTTTTAACAACCTCGAAGCCGAGCATAGGTTCGCCGCCGAAAAAGTCAACTTCCAAATTTCGCCGCGTGCCGCTCATTTCGACCAGCATGTCTATCGCGGCTTTCGCAGTATCGTATGACATTGTTTTGCGCTCGTCGTTATACGTTCCTCCGTCGGCAAAGCAATACTCGCAAGCAAGATTGCAGTTGTGCGAAACGTTTAAACACATAGCCTTTATAACCGGATTGAACGGCGGCAATTCGGCTTTTACCTGCGGCGCAAACAGCACCCCGTCCGATTTAAGCCGCTCGATTTCGGTTTTGGCTTCGGCTATTTCACACGACGAAAACGGCGACATATCGTCGCCGTCTATAATCGCCTTGACAATCGGATCTATTTCAAAAAACGAACCGCTCTCCGTATCAAGCGCAAACAGTCGGTTAAGCAACCCGAACGTATGAACCATTACTTGCTCTGGTTTTTGTTGGCGTTAAGGACTTTTACGGTCTTGCGCTCGCAGGACTGATTGCCGACCGTGCAGCTTGTTTTGCAAGCGGATTGGCAACTCGTTTGGCACTCGCCGCAAGCGGTGTCGCAGCCGTTGTCCATTGTAGACTTTCTGATAACTTTGATGTGAGCCATAATACAGCCTCCGAATTTCTTTTGTACGATTATACTATATTCTTAAAATAAAATCAAGTGAATAAGCGCGTTAGCTCAACAAATTTCAATGTTTTCTGATATTGACAGCGATTATTCCGCTAATCATACCGGCGACCGCGCCGAGCACGCTATCGTTGAGCAACGACAGCCCGAACACGAAATTATTATCGAGCGCGGAAAATACCACGAATGACAACCACATAAATATAAAGCCGCAAATAAGTCCGCGCAACCACCCGTTGTTAGGCTTTTTTAGCGAAATCAAACATCCGATAAATATAGAAACACTTTTAATTACTTGGTTGATAATGGGTATTGCTCCGTCAGATACCGTAAATATCTTGACGATCAACGCAGAAACAAGTATCGCAATCAACGCGACTATAAGCGCAATAATGTTTGCTTTTACTATTTCAAATACATATCCTCTGTCGCGCTCGACAGCGTTCTTTTTATGACGCATAAAAAACCTCCGTACACTTTAACAGTATGCGGAGATTCATTGTTATATAACTTTTAAAATTACTTGGTTGTTGTTTTTTTCGTGCCGGAAGTTTTTTTCGCGCTGTTCACCGGCTTTTTCTGCGCAGGCTTTACAGCTTTCGGCTTATTTTCTTCTTCCGCAATTTCCGCAACGGCGGCTTGTTCTTGGGCAGGTTCTTCCGTGCTTTCAACCTTTTCTTCTTTTTCGGGCTCGGTTACGACGGTTTCGGTTTTATCCTCGACCTTAACGGGCTGTTCCGCTTCCGCGACAACGGCGGGTGCGGCGTTTTCGACAGGTTCGGTAGGCTTATCTTCCGCATCTTCCGTAGCGGGAACAACGGTGTTATTGCGGTTTATAACCTGATAAAGCGCCTGAATATCGAATACCATGGTTGTCTTATTATCGCCATCGCCCGTTTCTATGACCATTTCTCTGTCAACCGGCGACACTTGACGAATTTCTTTGATAGTGCCGATAATGCCGCCGACTGTTTTAATAAGGTCGCCGGCTTGAAGCGAGCGGTGCAACTCTTCCGTTTGCTTCGCGCGTTTTTTGTTGGTGAACATGGGGACGATGAGCAATGCGGCGATAAGCACTACAAGTAATACAATAAATACTATTGTGGTAGGATCTACCGCATTAAGGAACGAGAACGATACCATATATACATAACTCCTTAAAAATGTTAATTCGATTATAACATGCCGACAAAAAAAAGGCAATCAAAAAGCGCCCGCTATTCGGAGTTTTTAATATTTTTTTGTCGCAATAAAATCGCGGATACCTGTTATATGTTACATAAACGTTACTTTTTGTTTTTTATAGTATTTAAAGTTTTTGCGTCGAATATCCCTATAAGACGCTTTGATAATTCCCTGTTGGATATTCGCCCGTCTATGACCAATTCGAGCGGCGCCAAATCCACCAAACAATACATCAGTTCGGAGCTGTTTCCAACGTCCAAATCGAGCACGCTGTTTTTTAACGAGCCGGTCAAGCGGTATTTCCCTTCCGTTTCGCACACGGTCAGTTTGTTTATTTTGGGATTAACAGCACTGATTAAAAATCGCAACAGTTCGTTATATGTTTCGTCGTCGTATAGATACGCGCCGTTGTTGCGAGTAAGATTGCAAATTTCCAGCCATCTTTCTTTGAGCTCGCCCAGTCGGAAATTAAATATTCCGTCGATTGTCATGCCGTCCTCAACGTGCACAATCTTGTTTAACAGTTTGCGCTCGTTCTCTCTGTCGAACGCGACAAGCGTATGCAACAAAAGCTCGTAATTCATTTGCGGCAAATTTATGGAAAGATTGCGCTTGATAAAATCGAATTTACAGACCACGCCGTACATGTCCACCAAGCACTCTTTAATAACGGCGAGCATGCGCGCTTTGGACTGCGCTTCGCACCCGAACGAATAATAAAGCCGTCGCCCCGAAATATCGAGCGCAGACACGGCAAAACAGTCGGATAACTTGTTTCTTATAACGTCGTCGATAGAATACAGCCACTCGGCTTTTGCGCTGTCTACACTGACCGTAATTTGATACATATCTCTCCTTTCACCTGACGCAGCAGTCGTTGACGCACGAATTCGGTCGGCTCGGTTTTATTAGGCGCGCCGAGTATTGAGGCTTGGCGTATTCCGCCGTACCGACCGCATTATTTTATATTCGGGCGCACGTTCAACGGCTACATAGAATATTTTATGAATAGCGACGCGGTTTTACGCACGAAAATCAATTTATTCTGAACGCGTCCCGACAAAAAAGATTAAAATTTTTTTGCAAATATATGTAAAAAGGTTGATTTTTCATTTTATATTTGATATTATAGATAAGCACTGCATGGGAGCATAGCTCAGCTGGGAGAGCATCTGCCTTACAAGCAGAGGGTCATAGGTTCGAGTCCTATTGTTCCCACCATTAGCATATGTATAGAGTACGGCACCATAGCCAAGCGGTAAGGCAGGGGCCTGCAAAGCCCTAACCCCCGGTTCAAATCCGGGTGGTGCCTCCAAAACGCATTGACTATACGGTCAATGCGTTTTACATTAACCGCAACCCGCCTATTCTGTAAGCTATATGCCGCTGTGGTGGAATAGGCAGACGCAAGGGACTTAAAATCCCTTGTGTCACACAAGATATAGACCAACCATGAGTACTTTCTACTGTATATTGTATAAAAAGGCTCATCACCAGCACTAAATTCTCGCATTTTTCTCGCATTTTGTAAAAATTACATATCTTAGCCGCTGTGGTGGAATAGGCAGACACACAAGACTTAAAATCTTGCAGGAGCGATCCTATACCGGTTCAAGTCCGGTCAGCGGTACCAAAAAAGCTCCGAAATCAAGCAATTTTAGCCGATTTCGGAGCTTTTTTATGCTTTTTACTACATTTCACTTGTTATTTTGGTACTTTTAATTCTCGCATTTTTCTCGCAAAATTCTCGCTTCATTTTTCACTATTTCAAAAAGTGCATCAGACACAGCAGACTCATAATCCCTTGAGTAATTGTATAACTTGGAGTCCTAAACATGTTTTAAAATATAATATTAAGAGCCGTAGGCAATCAAATGTATTTCAATATACAATGTATTGTATTGTCGTAGCTTAAAGAAAAATGAGACGGGCGACCTCCATATCATTCTAGTTATTATTTCTTTCTCGAACCAACCCATATTCGGAACGCACGTTTGCCGTACTGTTCGGCATAGATACGTGTTCCATCTTTAAGGGTTATAAACTTAGTAAAAATGTAATATCCACAGTCATAAGTTTTTTCCATATTTTTTGTCCTCCTTTTTAAATCTCACGCAAATGCTTGCATAGGGAGCGACAATCTGATATACTATAATTGAGTAGAAAGTATAGACAGCTCAGATTGTCAGCTTTCCTTTATACCACTCAGGCGCCAACTTGAGTGGTATATTTATGTTTTGCGACTTAATCGCCCAACAACATTTTTAACAATTTAACTAATCATCAAAAGTGATTTCCTGTTCAGCCTTATATGGTTAATCGTTATAGTAACTAAGCGGTAATTCGTAAACGAATTTACCCTCGATTAACCCCACTAAACACTTTCTATGATTTATATCAAGTTCTTCAAAGGGTTTATCAAAGACTTCATCCCATTGAAAATATGCACTTTCACCTCGTCTTTTGTGTAGCTTTGGTTTAATCGGAGCAAATACATCATAAATTGCTTTTGCAAGAATAGAATATGCATATTCACTGCTTCTTTGATTAGCTTTCGTCAACTGTTCTCCTGCTCGCTTAGATTCTTTCATGCTATAACCAGTAGCTTTTAATTCAAGCTTCCTGTATACTTCGTACAGTTCAAGCAATTCAGGATATTTCTTAAAGTTAAATCGATAGTTCATATTAATCAGCTCCTTCTATTTCTTTAAGTATATTATACATTTTTTGTTTTTGCAATAGTTTTTGTGAATTTTTAAGTGTTAGTTCATATTTTATACATTATTAATCAGTTATCTTTAATTTCATTTTAATTCGTTGTTCGGTCAAATCGTTCGTTAAATTATCCTGACCCCTTATTGCATTTTATGTACTATTGTGCGGCAATCGCACAAGCTATTGTGATAATTGCAATTCCGCCATGCTTAATTTTTTATAATGTAAAGCCGATAAAACGCAAATCGGCAAAAAGAATAAACACCAACATATTAACGCTACTGTTCCGCCGTTGCCTTGATTGCTTGCGGGCAAAGGAAGAATAGGCACAAACATACAAACGAAAAATATTCCGTGTAGCATTAAAAGAAATTTCAACGCTTTATCGATTTTATTATCGGCGTGCAAACTCAATCCGATAAAAAATGTGGAAATCGACAATAATCCGTAACCAAGTAAATCCAGATTAAACATCCAACTGCCCGCCGCCGAAAACGAAAAGGCTTGCAAAATCTTTTCGTCAACTGATTTATATAGCACCGTCGATAATTGAGTAAAGTATACAATACTGATTATTGTCGAATAAATCACGCCCGTGCAAACTCCGATTTTTGCCGCGGCAGAACGCTCTTTTTTTGCATAACAAGAGTAAACAACAGCGGTTGCCACCCACCCCCATGAAAGTATAGCGCATACGCCGTAACTCAAATTTTCCGTAAACGAAATTCGATTAAATAACGCTGCTATCAAGCAAATTAAAAATATTGCGACTGCGCTACCGATTACTATGGACGATATAAAACCTATTTTTCTATTCATTTTCCGCTCCGAATAATTTTTGCACCAAATCGTCAATCAAGTTATCCCTTTGCTGTTTATCGGAAAAGTCAAACCTATCTTTATATAATTCCCAACGCAAAAAAATACCTTGTAAACCGTGAATAAGAAATACCGTTTTGAAAAACGTATCTTCGCTTTGTTTTAAGTTACTTGCATGGGAGTAATAGCGCGCCAAAGTTTGAAACGTGTTATCATTAACTTGACCTTGCATTAAGTCGCCCAAAATCGAAATCTTGGAAATTTCCGGATTTTCCATCAAAAAATCAATCGGAACTTTAACCGAACTTTTAAGTTTCTCAATAGGAGTAAATTGCGACAAATCAGGCTTTGATTGAGCAATTACCCCGCTTATTATTTGCTGTACACAAATATCGACCAAATTCTTTTTACTTTGAAAATGATAATTGATAAGTCCGACGCCTATACCCGCCCGTTTTGCTATTTCTCTGATTGTAATTTTATCGACATTTCCATTAGCTTCTTTAATCAAGTCTATTGTAACATCGATAATTTTATCTTTAATTTCCATTGAAACACCTCACTGAACATTGCTTTGAACAATGTTCAGTATATATTAAATCACCTGTTTTGTCAAACGTTTCAATAATATATTTGCCTATTTAAATAAACAATAATAAAAGCAGTCCGTCGTAGACTGCTCTTATTGTTTTGTATTCGCTTATAAATTTTAACTCAATAATTCGTTATAAAATTTAATATATTCTTTTGCACTGACCGTCCAACTGAAATCCGTGCGCATTGCCCTATCGACAAGTCCGTCCCATTTTTCGCGGTAGTCGCGGTAAAGCCCTGTCGCGCGGTCTATTGCGCCTATCAAATCATCGGCGGCATAACGCGAGAACTTATAACCGTTGCCGAAATCGCCGTTATATGCGTCGGTTATCGAATCCTGCAAGCCGCCCGTTTCGCGCACTATCGGAATAGTTCCGTATCTGCAAGCCATCATTTGCGACAGTCCGCAAGGCTCGCTTTTACTCGGCATTAAGAACATATCCGCGCCCGAATAAATCTTATGCGACAAATCCTTATCGAATGCAATCACAGCACGCATTTTGTCGTTATACCGCTCTTGCATATACGAAAAATAACCCTCATACTCGCTGTCGCCCGTGCCCAATATAACGAACTGAACGTCGCGCGAAAGTATTTCCGGCAACGCTTCGCGCACTATATCCAAACCCTTGTGCGACGCCAAGCGTGTTATCATGGCTATAATCGGCACGTCTTTGTTAATAGGCAACCACAACAACTTTTGCAATCCCGCTTTATCGAGAACTTTCCCGCTCTTATCCTCCGCATTGTAATGCGCGAAAAGTGCGGGATTTGTTTCGGGATTATACGTGACGGTATCTATTCCGTTGAGTATTCCGCGAAGTTTGTGAGTATTATGAATCAGTATGCCGTCCAATGTGTGAGCATAGTACGGATCCAGTATTTCTTTTGCATACGTCGGGCTTACGGTACTGACCGCGTCCGAATAATCTATCGCACCGCGCATTAAATTTATTTCGCCAAAGTGCTCGATACTTCCGAATTCATAATCGGGTATGCCGAACACATCGCCTATCATGGAACGGTGGAACCAGCCTTGATATTCTATGTTGTGTATAGTAAACACGGTCTTTATTCCGCCGTATCCGTCGCGGAACATATAAAAAAGTTTATAATAAATGGGAACAAGCGCAGTCTGCCAATCGTTGCAATGCAACACGTCAGGCATAAAATCGAGCCGCGGCAAAATGTCCAGCACCGCGCGACAGAAAAACGCAAAACGCTCGCCGTCGTCGCCGTAACCGTACAGATTTTTGCGCTTAAAGTAGTACTCGTTGTCTATGAAATAAAAAACGGTATTGCCTTCTTTTATACGAAACAGTCCGCAGTATTGATTGCGCCAAGACAGGTTTACAAACGTCCAGCAAACAAATTGCAAATCTTTGCGTCTGTTCTGCGGAAAACTCTCGTAGAGCGGTAAAATTACGCGCGCTTCATATTCGCCGCCGTCGTTCACGGCGCAAGGCAGACTGCCCAAGACTTCGCCGAGCCCGCCCGTTCCCGCAAACGGAAACGCTTCCGATCCGACAAAAAGAATTTTTCTTTTGCTTGCCTTTTTATTCTCGGGCTTTTTGACAACTTCGGTTGTTTTATCTGTTTTCTGCGGCTTTATTGATTTCTCTGTCGCCTGCGATTTAGCCGATTTGAATGCGGACGGAGTGGATTTTGTTTGCGTTGCTTTTGCTTTCGGCTTACTTGTTTCGGTTATTTTTTTAGGCATATTAAACTCCTGTCGTGCGACGGTTATATGACCGCGGATTTGGCAATGAAGTACGGGTGCGTTTGGTGACCGGACAGGGTACGATCTTCGAGAATAGTAACCAATTTATCGGCAATTACGCAATTCAAGCTGCTGTTTTTGCCGATGACCGATCCTTGAAACACAATTGAATTTGTGATTTTCGCGCCTTTTGCAACCTTAACGCCGCGGAATAATATGGAATTGCGCACTTCGCCTTCGATAACACAACCGTCGGCAATCAGCGAATTGGCTACCGTTGCGGTGCGTGCGATTTTACAAGGCGCGCTGTCGCGCACTTTGGTGTATATGTTTGCGCCGTCGCGATAAAACAGCTCGTCGCGGACATCTTTATTCAACAATTCGAGTGAGTGTTTATAATAATTGCTCAAACTGTCGATATTGGCAAAGTACCCCTCAATCATATACGCAAAAATTCTGTACTTGCCTGCGCCGCGCACAAGCACGTCTTTTGTAAAGCTGTTATAATTAAGTTCGTCGGCATTTTCCGCAATGTTCAACAGGAATTTGCGGTTCATGACGATAATATTAGCGAATACGGTATGTTCGCCGCTCGCCTTGTCGGTGTTTATAACTTTTGTTATACGCCCGTCGCCGTCTGTTTCGAGTACCGTGCGCGGCTTTTTGCTCGAAAGCGTTTTCTTACGTGCGACAACAGTTATATCTGCATGGCGATCGATATGCGATTGAATAACGTCCGAAAGATTTATATTGCAAACATTATCGCAATCGCTCATAACGACATATTCTTCGTCGCAGTGCCTAATAAACGGAAGTATGCTCTTTATCGTACCGAACCGAGTTTGGAAGGGGTCAAAGCCCGAATCGCTGAACGGCGGCAACATAATAAGCCCGCCGTTTTTGCGCGACAAATCCCAGTGCTTGCCGTTGCCGACATGATCCATAAGCGACTGATAGTTGTTTTTGGTAATTATGCCGACTTTTGTTATTCCGCTGTTGACCATATTCGATAACACAAAGTCTATAAGCCGAAACCTGCCGCCGAACGGAACAGATCCGAGCGACCGAACCGCAGTCAACTCGCCGACGTCTTTATCATGAAGATTACCGAAAATTATACCCAAAGTTTTCATGCTTTTACGCTCCCTTTTTCAACTATTTCGCCCGCTTTGAGTTTTGTTTTCGCAGGGATTGCCGTATCCCTGCCTATGAGCGTAATATGATTTTTATCGGAATTTTCGTCGCCTATAACCGCGCCGTCGCCTATAACAACGTTTTCGTCGACCATGCCGTAAGAAATTTTAACGTTTTTGCCGATTACAGAGCCTTGCATTACAACGCTGTTTTCGACAACCGCGCCCTCTTTTACGGTGACGCCCTCGCCGATAACCGAATTGATAACCGTGCCGTAAATTTCGCAACCCGTTGTCATAATTGAATTTACAAACTTTCCGTTATCGCCAATATACGACGGCGGAAGCGGCTCGTTGCGCGAATATATTTTAAACGACGGATCATCAATATCGAACGCAGGTTTGTCGCCGAGTAAATCCATATTAGCTTCCCAAAGGCTTGTAACCGTACCGACGTCTTTCCAATAACCGGAAAACGAATACGCGTAAAGCCCGCTTCCCGCTTTAAGCATTTTGGTTATAATATTTTTGCCGAAATCATTTACCGAATTTTTATCGGCTTCGTCGGCTATAAGCTCGCGCACAAGCACGTCTTTTTTGAATATGTATACGCCCATGCTCGCATGATTGCTTTTTGGCGATTTAGGCTTTTCCTCAAAGGAGTTAATTCGCATATTCTCGTCGTAATCCATAATGCCGAATCGGCTCGCCTCTTCGGGCGGCACGTCGAAAACAGCTATCGTGCAATCGGCGTTATGCTGTATATGCTGTGCGAGCATTTTGGAATAGTCCATTTTGTAAATATGATCGCCCGACAAAATAAGCACGTGTTCCGAATCGTACTCGTTAAGAAAATGCAAGTTTTGATATATAGCGTTAGCCGTGCCTTTATACCACTCTCCGCCCGCCTTTGCCTGATACGGAGGCAAAGTGTGCACTCCGCCGTAACTGCGATCCAAATCCCACGGCTCGCCGTTGCCTACATACTCGTTGAGTATCAACGGCTGATATTGTGTGAGTACGCCGACGGTGTCGATACCGGAGTTGGTGCAATTGGATAACGGAAAATCGATTATCCGATATTTTGCTCCGAACGAAACGGCGGGTTTGGCAACCATGTTTGTAAGAGCATACAGACGCGTTCCTTGACCGCCTGCAAGCAACATGGCTATGCACTTTTTCTTTTTCATACATACTCCTTACGCCCGTCGAACAACTCCGTCAAACGGTTATTTACTTTTAAAATTCTATTTCCAGCCCGTCGAACGACGTGATATAACCGAGCTTGTCCGCCTCGACTTTAAGTTCGTCGTAAGTTTGCCCGCCGTTATGCGAAAAATGATTGAGTACTATTTTAGTTTTGTCATCTACAAGCCCGTGCGATTTGAGTCTTTTGACTACTTCGGCGCACGTTTTTAAACTCATGTGCCAATACCGCCACTCGCCGTTTAGCCCCAAGCACCCCGTACAATCAAGCGATAACAAATCGTAATGTCCCTCGTTTTTAAGCAACGCAAAAGTTTCTTCGGGGAAATACCCTGTGTCGTGCGCATATAATAATTTTTTTCCGTCACACCCAACGGAATAAAATACAGGCGATATGTTCGGGTCGTGATCCGCTTTCAACGGCAAAATAGAATACTTGTTTCCGTTTACTGATAACTCGAAACTTTTTCCCGCTTCGACAAGCGTCGCGTTAATGACATTATCGCCTTTTATGCCCGATATTTTTTTTGTAAGTTTTTCGTATCCGTCGCTCGACGCGTAAAAATCGAACGAATGATGTTTTCCGCTGTAATGCTCGCCCAGAATTTCGACGTCGTCGATATACAAATGATCGCAATGCGAATGAGTAATCAAACATGCGCGCACTTTGTCGCAATCGTATCCGTATTTAAGAAAATGCGCAACGGTATCGGCGTTAAAATCGATAAGAACTTCGCCGTTTATAAGCGCCTGCGAGCGCGAGCGAATATTTTTTCCGCCACGCGCACGCGAATCATTACAAACTTTGCAATTACAAAATAAGGACGGAACACCCTCGTAAGCAGCTGTTCCCAAGTACATAATTTTCATATAGTTACCCCAACTGTATTTATTATACCACATGGATCTAAAAGATTCAATAGGTTTTGAAATTTTAATAACATAATTTTAGCAACCTCAATATATGTGCGATTGATTACCGCACAATCGGGTGTCGGTATTTCCGATATTTATTATAATATTCGGCGCAAATACGGAATACGAAAGATTCATCAGATGCGTAAAAATTGTTTTGCTTGCAATTGCGTCACAACAAACATCACTCTTTCATAGAGTTCTTTACAACCGATTATCTCCGCCGTTAAACACATCGAAATCGGTTATTTACACTCTGTTATATTCCACGTCCATGCGCCGAAGTCGGGCAAACGCGGCAACAACAGTCCCGCATTTTCAAGCGTTTTTCCGCTCGCCGTTATGCCCAATTCTTTTACTGTATAACGTTTATTCGGATCGAGTCCTTTAAGTTTGATAATATAGTTTAAGTCGCACGGCACGCCGTGAATACGCTCGCCCGCAACATACGCTTGCGATTTGTCCTTGGACACAAGCATCTCGCAGAAATAATTGCTATTAAACGGGCTTGACAACCTGTAAAGATCGCCGCGCAAAACAAGCTCGTCAATATTCTTATAGCTCGCAATCTGCCGTTTGATTTCTTCTTTTTCGCAATCGTCGAGCTTTGTCAAATCGAGTTCGTATCCTGTTGCGCCCAACGACGCTATTATTCCGCGCGTAGCAAGCGGCGTAATGCGTTGAGTTTGATGATTGGGGCAAGCCGAAACGTGACAACTCATAGCCGACACGGGATAGCACATAGACGTGCCCCACTGTATTTTGGTGCGCTCGAAAGCGTCGGTGTCGTCGCTCGTCCAAATCTGCGAGAAGTAGTACAGCATACCGCCGTCAAACCGTCCGCCGCCGCCTGCACAGCCCTCGAAAAACACGTTCGGGAACGCGGACGTCAAACGGTGAGCAAGGTCGTACACACCCAAAATGTAACGGTGCGCAAGCTCGCCTTGACGCTCGTAAGGCAATTTTTCCGAATAGAATTCGGTCATAAACCTATTCATGTCCCACTTTACGTACGAAATATTGCAACTTTTAAGAACTTTCGAAACCGCATCGTATATGTAATCTACAACATCTTTCCGCGAAAAATCGAGAATAAGCTGATTGCGTTGACGACTGGGCGTAACTCCGCGCTTTCCTATTGCAAAATCCGGATGCGCGCGGTATAAATCGCTGTCCTCATTGACCATTTCCGGCTCGAACCACAGTCCGAATTTCATTCCTTTTTCGGCGCAGTGCTCGGCGACGCCTTTCAGCCCGCCCTCGAGCTTCTTTTCGTTGACGAACCAATCGCCAAGCCCCGACTTATCGTCGTCGCGCTTGCCGAACCAACCGTCGTCCAAAACAAACGTATCTATGCCGAGCGGCGCGGCGGCGTCTATGATAGAAAAAAGTTTTTCGCGGTTAAAATCGAAATACGTCGCTTCCCAATTATTTATAACTATGGGACGACGCATAAACGCTCTGTCGGGATTGATAATGTAATTGCGGAAAAAATCGGCAAATTCGCGCGACATTCCGCCCAGTCCTTCCGCACTGTAACAGAGCGCGGCTTGCGGCGTTACAAACTTCTCACCGCCGTCGAGTATCCATTCGAAATTAAGGTCGTTAATACCGCCCTGCAAACGCAAAGCACCGAAGCATGACGCCTCTGCGGTAATGGCAAAAGACCCGCTGTAAATAAGATTAACGCCGATACACTCGCCCGACGTTTCGGTGCAAGTTTTGCGCAAAATTGCCGCAAACGGATTCATCGCGTGCGACGATCCGCCCTGCGAAGAATCCACTCGGACAGTACCCTTTCCTATGGGCGTAACTTCCGGCATGCGCTCCTGCGCCCAACGACCTTGCAACCGCATTATATCGTACTGCGCGTCGGGCAATTCCAAACAGAACGAAAACGCTTTGTTCAGTCTTACTTTATTCTTGCCGCAATTACGCAATATTGCGTTGCGCACTATTACGTCGCTGTCATCGAAAACGGTATAATTAAGCGAAATTTCCATATCGGAAAGTTCATCTTTTAATACGATGCATAGCGTTTTGCCGCCGCGACGGGCATGCGGCAAACTTCCGAAATCGGGCGCACCGTCAACGACTTCATGCGATTTATATACGAATCTCGACGCGCGGAAACCGTCCTCGCGCACAAACAAAGTCGAAGGCGCGCGGTAATCTCCCTTGCCGAAAAACGCATATTCCGACGGCATGCCGTTAAAAGCGTTGTCTATATTAAATCCATTGGGTTCGGGCGCGAGAGTCTTGGCGTAAACGCTTGTAAGATAGTCGTCGCCGTCCACTTTTTTGCCGTAATACACGAACTGTAAAGTACCCGCTTCGTTGACATATATTATATAGCTGTAATTCTTGCCGTCGAGTACGAATACTTTTTTCTTGTTGTCGATTTTAATCATGAGGTTCTCCTTAACCTGCAAATATTTTTTAAACGGACTTTATCTAAAGTATATAACATTTCTACCGCAAAAGCAATAGATCACGTTAATTTCCGAAAACCGAATATCAATCAACTGTTATTATTTCCACGGGAAAAACTTTGGATTTGGGGCTTGCGTCGCCCGTTTCTATTTTGCTTATAAGCATTTCCATACCGCATTTAATAACGTCGTCGAGCTTGCCTCCGACCGAGTTAATTTTTCGGCAGATAGACAAATAACGCCATACGCCGTCTACGCCGAAAATAGTATAATCGTTATAGCCGCAACGTTCCAAAACTTCCACTACAAACGAAGCAATTTCATCGTTGTAACAGAAAATAAAATCGTTTTTGTTTGTAATAATATTATTGCGTAAATCGACGTCATCGTAATCGTATTCGTCGCACGCAACGTTGCTTTCCCTGATCGCGTCTAAAAATCCGCAACGCCTATCCTTGTTGCCTACCCAAACTTTACTGCCCGCAACGTAACACGGACGGGTTCTTCCCGACTTTAAAAATTCTTTGCCGACCAATTCCCCGCTCATATAATCGTTGGGATAAACTGCGCTTACTTCCTTGTTGCCGATATTAACGCCTATAAGCACCAACGGAATATTCCCGTAAATGCAGTAATTTTTTACATCATCGTTCATATTGGAAAAAGATATAATACCGCAAACTCGACTGCTTATAATATCCATTAGCAAATCTTTTGTCACTATATTATTGCGACAAACCATAATCAGCGGAATATAACCGAGATCGGATAATTGCGCCAACAGCAAGTTCAACGACACCGTAAAAAACGGATTGGTCGTGGAAGAAATTACAACACCGACAAGGTTTGTATTTTTGTTACGCAAATAGCCCGCTATGTTATCGGGCACGTACCCCATACTCTCCGCAAGATCTTTTATCTTGCGTTTGGTTTTGGCTCCTATGTCCGAACAATCGCGCAACGCTCTCGATACCGTGTTAATAGAACAGTTTGCGGCTTCGGCTATGTCCTTCAATTTGACCGTCATAGGCATAGTATCACCATTTTCTCCTTAACTTTATCGTTAATATATGCCTATTATAATCGACATTATCGTTAATGTCAATAGGTTTGCAAAAAATAAAATAAGATTTTTTATTGTGATATAATGCTAAACCGCACACACAGTCAAATAACTCCTAAATTTTATCAAAACGCTTTAAAAGCCGAGAATATTGTGCTATAATAAGATATATGAAAGGCATGTTATGGAATCCGTGGCACGGTTGTCATAAATGCAGTGAGGGCTGTCTTAACTGTTATGTTTACTACCTTGACGGCAAGCGCGACAAAGACGCAAGCGTTATCACCCGCTCCAAAACAAACTTTGATTTGCCTATTAAAAAAGACCGCTCGGGAAATTACAAAGTCGGTACGGGTTGCGAACTTGCGACCTGTTTCACATCGGATTTTTTCATTGAGGAAGCAGACGACTGGCGCGGCGAAGCGTGGGATATTATAAGAGCGCGCCGCGACGTTACTTTTTTGATATGCACTAAACGCATTAACAGAATGTCCGACTGCTTACCCGCCGACTGGGGCGACGGATATGACAATGTGAAAATTGCCGTGTCTTGCGAAAATCAAAATCGCGCCGACGAACGCTTGCCGTTTTTGCTCGACGTTCCCGCAAAAAACAAAAACGTATTCGTCGCGCCTATCCTTGAATATGTGTGCCTCGACAAATATCTTGCGTTCGGGCAAATCTCGTCGGTTTCTGTGGGCGGCGAATCTTATGCAAACGCGCGGGTTTGCGACTTTGAATGGATTAAAAAAATAAAATTGTCGTGCGACAAATACGGAGTAAAGTTCGATTTTCACCAAACAGGTTCTAATTTTTTAATGAACGGCAAGCAATATAAAATAAAGCACCGCGACGAATACGGTCAAGCAAAAAAAGGCTCGCTGTATCTTAACTCGCTAACCGACAATCGATAATTTTGAAATTGCATAGCAAAAGCCCGCGCTTAATCTACTATTTGCACGGGCTTTTATTATAATTTATTAAACTTTAATATCAGGCTCAAACGGCACATATTTTTCCGTCTTAAACAGCGGATCGATATACTCGTTTATAAAATCATCCACTTGCTCCGAGGCTCTGCCTATAAAGTTTTTGGGCGAGAGTATTCCGTCTATTTTGTCCTTGACGGCGGCAAAGCGTCCGTCGGCTTTAATTCTATCGATCAAGTCGTTGCGTTCGCCGCGCTCTTTAACGGCGCGCGCGCTTTCCATGGAGTGACAGCGGATAGCTTCGTGCAACTCTTGCCTGTCGCCACCCTCTTTAACGCACTCCATCAATATTTCTTCTGTCGCCATAAAGGGCAACTCGTCGTTAATTCTGCGCGCTATTACGTTGGGATACACAACCATGTTTTCGGTAATGTTAATATATATATTCAGCACGCCGTCGAGCGCGAGAAACGCTTGCGGAATTGTAAGACGCTTATTTGCGCTGTCGTCCAGCGTGCGCTCGAACCACTGCGTCGAGGACGTAACCGCCTCGTTAAACGGCATGGATTCCACGAAACGCGCAAGAGCGCAAATGCGCTCGCTTCGCATAGGGTTGCGCTTATATGCCATTGCCGAAGATCCGATTTGTGTTTTTTCAAACGGCTCCTCTACCTCTTTGAAAGACTGCATAATGCGCATGTCGTTGGCAAATTTGTACGCGCTTTGCGCTATCTGCGACAACACGGAAACAACCGAATAATCGAACTTACGCGTATATGTTTGACCGCTGACTGCGAACACGTCTTTAAAGCCCATTTTTTCGACGACTTTGCGTTGAAGTTCTTTGACCTTATCCCCGTTGCCGTCGAACAACGATAAAAAGCTCGCTTGCGTGCCTGTCGTGCCCTTAACGCCGCGCAGTTTGTAATTGTCCGTTATGTGTTTAAGATCGGCGTAGTCGAGATACAAATCGTACAGCCAAAGCGTTGCGCGCTTGCCGAGCGTTGTGAGCTGGGCGGGCTGTAAATGCGTGTAACCGAGCACGGGCAAATCTTTGTATTTAAGCGCGAACGCACGTAACTTGTCCATTACGGTGAGCATTTTTTCGCGCACTACGTTAAGCGCGTCGTATATCTGAATAAGCTCCGCGTTGTCTGTTACAAAACAACTGGTTGCGCCGAGGTGTATAATAGGCTTTGCCTTTTTTGCCTGCTCGCCGAACGCATGAACGTGCGCCATTACGTCGTGACGAACGATTTTTTCCTCTTTGATGGCAAAATCATAATTTATATCTTCCGCAAACTTCTTCATTTGCGCAATCTGCTCGTCGGTAATGTTCAAGCCTAATTCTTTTTCGCTTTCGGCAAGCGCAATCCAAAGTTTGCGCCAAAGTTTAAACCTGTAATCGTCCGAAAATATTTCGGCTGTTTTTCTGTCCGCATAACGTGTAATTAGCGGGTTTTCGTAAATGTCTTTCATTTTATTTCTCCGAATTGAAAAAACTGTATGCGTTGAAGTAAAATATTTTATAGATTGTTTTCTCGTCGTATCCCCGCTTCCGCAAACCGTCGGCAACTTTAGCAAGTCCGTCGTAATCTTTTACGTCCGTCGGGAGATCGACAGAGCCCAAAAAGTCCGTACCTATCGCCAAATGCTCCGCACCGTACTCTTGAACAAAACCGTCTATTACGTTTTGCAGTTCGTCGCAAGTATGCGCGTCGGTAAAAGCGGTTACGGCGCTCAAACCAATTATTGCACGTTTATCAAGCAAAGCACAGATTTGCCCGTCATCCAGCGATCGCAAATGACCGCTGAAACCCGTATGCGAACACAGTACTTTATCCGCGCAATCGATAGCCGCGTAAAAACTTTTTTTGTTTAAGTGCGCTACGTCCAGCGCGCAACCGCTTCTGCCTATTATCGATATTGCGCGTTTTCCGACGTCGGTCAACTCGCCGTCGTCCAGCGCACCGCCCGCAAAAGCATTGTTATAATTCCAAGTAAGCGAACTGTACGCATATGCGGAAAAGTCAAAAGTTTCATATCTGTTTAATTCCGATAAAAAACCAATATCTTCTATCGCTATCGGAACTTTCAAAGCCGTAAGCGCAATAGTCAAGCGCGAAACTTCTTTATAGGCGTTTGAGCCAAGTTCGGAAGTCCAAATCGCCGCCGTCGCGGTCACTCCCGCAGGCAAACCCGAAACGTATTTACTTACTGCGTCGGATTTTAAAGCCGTCGGGTAATCGTTGTGCAAGTCGTATATCATACTCGATATTTATGCCTTGCGCCCTACCGATTATTCTTGCTCCTCGTCCAAAAGCGCCGTAGAAATTTGAAGTATGGGACGGTAGAAATTCGACTGTTCGATTTCGCCTATTTTGAACTCGCTCAACATGAGAAAATCTTCCGACGCAATTTTGCAAACTTTGACTATTTTTGCGCGCGTTTTGTCCTTGCCCACCGAAAAATCAACGTACTTTTTAAGCGCGGGCGCGCAGCAACATGCCGCGTCGAACAACACTTTACGATAAATTTCCAATTCCGCGTCGCGAGCATTTTGCAGTTTTTTATGCGCTTTTTCTATTCTTTCGATATCGGGCACAACGTACATGTCGATAATTTCGTACAGCTTTTCGTAAAAATCGTGCAACCGATCGGCAATGCTGTTGTCTATTTCGTAACTGTCGACCAAAAAACGCGTAAGAATATCGCACCAATCGACAATATCGACAAACTTACCGAACCGCACTTCGACAAGTTTCTTGTCGTTCATAACGACGCGCGGGAATAATAAACGGTAAACCAATTTAAGCCCGTCGAAAAACAATTTCGCATGCTGTTTGTTTTGACGACTGCACATGGAACGGTAGCAGTTGAGATAAGTAAATCTCAACGCCGTTTCGCAGTCCGCCAGCATGTTTTCATACTCGCTGATAAAACCGATTAAACGCTTTTTCTCATAAGGTTTATTCGCCTCGTCAAACTTATCCATACGCGCCAACACTTTTTCGTTAAACGCATAGTTGGGCTTGAAGTCGGGCGAAAAATTATTGCCGTCGAATTTGCTGTCCAACGAATGACCGAAAAAGCAATAGTCGTTGCAAAGCGACAACAATTTTTTGTATATTTCATCGTTGGGCGAAAACAGTTCGCCGTCCTTTTCCACGGTCTGCACCGCTTTATAGCAAGTCTTAACCGCACACTCCACAAGCTCCACCAAAGCGGCTGTCACTTCGGGCGCAAACGACATAATAAGCTCGCGATCGATCTTAAACAATTCCAACAGCTTTTCGAGATCTGCTATGGAAACTTTGCGATACGCGTCTATATCGCTATCAAACAATTTATCTCGCGAAGCGAGTCTGCGCGTTACTATAATTTTAACGTCGGACAACATTGCTTTAATAAAAGTCAACTTGTCCGCAACGGGCGCGTTGGAACGCGACATTACCGTCAACGCATTGCGCGTCATACTCACTATGCCGTTCATAACGTCGAAACTTTTATTCGTTTCGTGCAAATAAATATCGCAGAGCGCGACAAAATATTGCGCGGTATACGAATTTAAGTTAGCGTCGAGCGCCTTCTTAAAATGGTCGTATGCTCCGGCAAAATCGGCGTTTACAAAATGATTTTTGGCGGACGACAACTCACGCGCTTCCACGCGCGGATCGACTAATAATTTATTTTTTTGCAATTCCGCAAAACCGAACTCCTCGCCGCAATCGGGACAAGCGAGCTTTGCCGTTCTTTCGACGTTAATGGTTTTATAGCAGTGCGGACATATCGCAAGTACGGGCATAGATATTTCCTCCTAAAAAAATCGCGCGCCGCATAATAGCCGACACGCGATTACATGTTTTTGTGTTAATCGTTCTGCTTGTCTTTTTCCGCCGCGTCGTCATTGACATTTTTTAACAAGTTGGCAAAAACATTATTATCCGATTTCTCGCTGTAAACGTCGCTTTCCTCGACGACCTTTTTAGCCGACTTCGTCGTCTTTGCCGCAGGCTTTTCTTCGTCCAAGCATGCGCGGATACTCAACGTCGTTTTGCGGTGCTGTTCGTCGTAAGCAAGAACTTTTACGTTTACTTCGTCGCCCGCGTGCAACACTTCGTTAATGTCTTTGACATACGTAGCTGCCGCTTCCGACACGTGAACCAAGCCCTCTACTCCGGGTTCGATTTCCACAAACGCGCCGTAAGGCAATACGCTTATAACCTTGCCGACAACCGTGGATCCGACGGGGTGTTTTTCCATGCACTTGTCAAACGGGTGCGGCTGTAATTCTCTGTAACCGAGCGACACGCGCTGTTTTTCTCGGTCGGTCTTTAATACCAAAAAGTCGTAAGTTTTGCCTATTTCCAAAACTTCGTCGGGCGAATCTATGTGCGAATACGACAGGTGGTCGATATGAGCCAAACAGTCGATACCGTCAACGCTGACAAACGCGCCGTAAGAACTGATGCGTTTGACTTCGCCCGCAACAACGACGTCGGGCTTGACGTTATCCCAGAATATTTCGGCTTTCTTGTCCTTTTCGTCCTTTTCCTCTTGCAGGATAACGCGTTGCGAAGCGACAATCTTGCGATTTAAATCGTCTATATCGAGCGCGCGCAAGCGAAGCGTTTTGCCGACGAACTTTTTAAGATCGGGAACGAATTTAAGCCGTATTTGCGACGCCGGAACGAAAACGCGATAAGTACCGAGCGATCCGATAAGTCCGCCCTTAATGTCCTTTTTAACGACAATCTCAAAGACCTCGCCGCCGCGGATTTGATCGACCGCCTCGTCCGTCTTGCGCAACAAATCGGCGCGACGCTTGGACAGCAGTACGCAACCGCTCACGTCGTCGCGTTTTTTCGTGACTATAGCGGTGATTTCCGTACCTGCGGGATAATCTTCGGGCTTATACTCGCCGTCCTCGCAAACTTCGGCTTTGTCTATAAAGCCGTCGTTTTTGCCTCCGACATTTACGCGTATGCCGTCCGCGCTTGCGGAAAGCACCGTTCCCGTGATAGCCTTACCCTCGCGGATAGCTACGGTTGCTTTGTTGATGGCTTCGATAAATTCCTCGTTGCTCGCTTCGCCAAATTCTTGACCCATGTAAGTCTTTACCTCCATAATCGACTCGGTCGGAGTCGATGCCCCTGCGACGATACCTACCACATCGCTACGGGAAAAATTGATATTTTTGAGTTCGCCTATCGAATGAATAAAATGTGTATTGACGTTTTTCGCCGCGCAGAGGTCGTACAGTTTGTTGGTGTTTGAACTTGATTTATCACCTACAACAAGCACAACGTCGCTGGTTTCGGCAAGACCCACCGCTTCTTTTTGGCGCTCATAAGTAGTATAGCAAATCGTGTCGAAAATTTCAACCGTTTTTGCTTGGATTTTATGTATTTTTTTAGAAATTTCTTTAAATTTTTTTCCGTCGTAAGTCGTCTGACAAACGAAGCAAAGTTTGTCATACTTCGACAGCTCCGTTAAATCGCTGTCGTTATCGACGACGGTAGCGGTGTTGTCGCACCAACCCGCTGTCGCAATCACTTCCGGATGGTCTGCGCCGCCTATTATCACTACATGATAACCGTCTTTATAATGTTTATAAACAATATCGTGAATTTTAACAACAAACGGACATGTTGCGTCGATTATTTGATAACCGCGCATACGGATACCGTCGTAAGTGGCTTTGTCCGCGCCGTGCGAGCGGATTATAACCTTGCCCGTTTCCCCGTCTTTAAGCGGCGGCAAGCTCTCGACGCCGTCGATTTTTTTCAGCCCTTTGGCTTCGAGCGAAGCGACCACGTCGCGGTTATGTATTATATCGCCGAGCAGATAGCAATTAGGCTCGGCGGCGTAACGCTGCGCCGTTTCGACGGCTTTTTTTACGCCGAAACAAAAGCCCGCGTTACTTGCAACGAGAATTTTTAGCATATTCCTTTTTGGCGGCTTTATATTGCCTGTCGAGCGCGCGCTTTTCGAGTTTTTGTTTTTTGCGCTCGCGCTTATAGCCCTTTTGCTCCACCCAAACATCGAGTTTGTCGAGCGTATTTTGCAACGCTATTCTAAAACGCTCGGTCGCTTCTTTGAGCACGCTTTCGTCCGTTCTTTTACCGTACAAGTCCGATAAATCCACGGGATCGCCGACGCCCAAGTAGTTGCGACGGAACATCTTGCCCTTGTGGTGTACGACGTAAGGAACAACCTGCGCGTCGCCTTTCAGCGCAAACAGCGCCGCGCCCGAGTGTAACGGTTGCAATTCTCTGTTTACGCGGTTGCGCGTGCCCTCCGGACAAATCGTAAGAATTTCGCCGTTTTTCAAAGCGTTAATGCAAGTGCGCATTGCCGACAGTTCGGGCTTGTCGCGATCTACGAAAATAACGCCTATGCTGTGCATAAACGCGCGCTGTAAACGGTTGCCCGAATTTTCTTTTTTGGATAAAGGACGTTTAATCCCTCCCGGTAATCCGAAATAAATATACAGTATATCCATCCATGACAAATGGTTGGATATAATTATCTGTCCGCGCGCGTACTTTTGATACTTGTGCTTGTCCATAACCTTGCACGGACACAGCAATAGCGACAACGGGAAAAGTATGATTTTTAAAAATCTAAACCACGCTCTCACGCCAAATCCTCCGTAACGCAGTCGGTTATTACAGCCGCGACTTGTTCCGCCGTAAGATTGTCGGAGTTTATCTCTATTGCGTCGTATGCGCGTTTTAACGGCGCGACGGCGCGCGTGCTGTCGTTTTTGTCGCGCGTAACAACGTCTTTATAAACGTCATCGTAACTGACTTTTTGTCCTTTTGCCGTCAACTCGTCATACCTGCGTTTTGCGCGGATTTTCGCCGACGCAGTCAAAAAGAATTTAAACTCCGCACACGGCAAAACGACCGTACCTATATCCCTGCCGTCGAGTATGACCGAACTGGACGAAGCTATATCGCGCTGTATGCCGAGCAGTTTTTGCCGCACATACGGAACTGCCGACACAGCCGAAGCCGCCATCGACACCTCGGGCGTGCGTATCTTTCCCGACACGTCCGCGCCGTCGAGAATAACGCACTGAACGCCGTCTTTGTATTCTATCGTAACGTTTGCGTCCGTCAAACATTTTTCAACGGCTTTTCCGTCCGCGGTGTTTACGCCGTCCGTCAAGCACTTTAAGCCCAATGCCCTGTACAGCGCGCCGGTGTCGAGATATGTTATTTTAAGTTTACTCGCCACCGCCTTGGCAACGGTACTCTTGCCCGCGCCCGACGGTCCGTCCAGCGCGATAGCATAAACAGACGTTAAGTCGGTGCGGAGCGCGCGCGCGCCGTTAAGATAAACGGGTTTTGCGTCGTTATCCGAATTCGCCGTCACCATCACGCGAATACAGCCTTTAACCGAGCCGTCTATACTCGGTTCCGCACATGACATAAGCGGCACGTTATGCCCCGCCTCGCGCACCGCGCGTGCGGGCGAAAACGCCGTTAGATCTTCGGTTACGGTAAACGTAATGTTGACGACATTGTCGTCGGTAATGCCGTTTTTAAAGTACAGCCTGCCCAAAAGCCGCACTGCGGCTTGCCGTATTCCGTCCTTGCTATTGTGCGCCGTAATTGCGCCGCGTATGGAAACAAGTTTAGTCATGTGTTTGCTCCGCCGCGCTTGTTCCGGCAACGTAACCGGTCGCAAGCGCGATATGAAAATTATATCCTCCGGTCAACGCGTCTACGTCAAGAACCTCGCCGCCGAAGTACAGCCCCGCGGTTATGCGCGACTGCATTGTTTTGGGATCTATCTGCTTAACGTCTACGCCGCCGTTGGTAACGACTGCGCGTTCGAGCCCCGCGTTGCCGACAACGGTAAGTCCGAAGTTTTTTATAAGCTCCGCAAGCCGTCGTCGCTCCGATTTGGTAATTGAATTTACCTGCCGCGCGCTCGATATACCCGACCTGTTTATTATATACGGAATTATCGATTTTGGCAAGAGTAAGTCAAGCGCATTTTTAAATTGTTTGTTTAACTGCGCGCCGAAATCGCGCAAAATGCGCGCATCCAATTCTTCCGCGGTCATAGCGGGTTTAAAATCCACACTGATATTATACGGAAAATCGCGCCGCGCGGCGTATGCGGACAACGTCAATATTATCGGTCCGGATACGCCGTTGTCCGTAATCATCATATCGCCGAAAATCGGTTTAATGCCGTCGGCGCGGACCGCGACGTTTTTGAGCGTAAGCCCTTCCGCTTCCGACATGCGCTCTTTGACATAAAGTTCGACGAGCGAGGGTTTGCCCGAAATAACGGCGTGTCCCAATTTTTCGATTAAGCCGTAAGAACTTCCGTCCGAGCCCGTGACGGAATAACTTATACCGCCCGTACACATTATTACAGCGTCGAATTTTTCCGTCTGCTTCGTGCGCGTAGACGTGTCAAGCGAATATATTATAAACCCGTCGGCGGTCTTTGTTATATCGGCAATGCGACAGTCCGTGCGAATTTCTGCGCCGTTGCTTTCCGCATACTTGCGCAACGCCTTTGTCACGTCGCTCGCCTTGTCCGACAGCGGGAACGCGCGGCGACCGCGTTCGGTTTTTGTCGCGCAACCGTTGGCGTTTAAAAGCTCCATAGCGTCGTAAGGCGTAAACTTTGACAACGCCGATCGCAAAAACGGCGCGTTCGTAACCACGTTTTGCAAAAACGTTTGATTGTCGCAAACGTTGGTAAAGTTGCACCTGCCCTTGCCCGTTATATAAATCTTTTTGCCGATTTTTTCGGTGTGCTCGAACAAAACGACGTTCGCGCCCTTCGCGCTTCCTGCGGCAGTCAAGCCCGCCGCGCCGCCGCCGATAACAGCAATATTCATAATTCCAACTTCGCTCCCGCAATGCTGTCGAGCGCGACGTAATCTGTGCGGTCGAGTTTTAACGGCGTAACGGTTATATATCCGTCGAGGCAATATCCTTCGTCGGTTTCACCGTCCAAATCGCAATAGCTCCTGTCGCCTGTGGGATCTATCGTCGTTTGGTCGATATATTTATAATCGTCTATAAACGTGCGCTGTGTGTTCATGCGGACGAACTTAACGCCTTTCGGCTCTGCGTTTGGAAAATTGATATTAAGCATCGTGCGCGGCGAAATGTCCATCGCCGTAAGCGCGGTTAAATTCTTTTTTACAAACCGCGCGCATCGCATGTACTGTTGATAATCGGCGTGTTTATTATCGAGCGACAGAGCAATCGCGCGCAAGCCGTAATACGAGGCTTCCGCCGCCGCGGACACCGTACCCGAATACCAAATATCACTGCCCAAATTTTCGCCGCGGTTTATTCCCGAAATTACCAAGTCGGGAGATTTGCACAGCAAAGTCATAGCGACTTTTACGCAATCCGCGGGCGAACCGTCAACGGCATAAGTTTTATAATCCCGCCCCGAAATTTCTCTGTACGGCAAAACGCGCGGCGGCAATGTTATGGAATGTGACGCCGCGGATTTTTGATTATCGGGCGCGACAACCGTAACGTCGTGTCCGTCCTTAAATAAATCGGCGACGGCTTGCAATCCTTCCGAATCGAAGCCGTCGTCGTTGGTTAGCAATATTCTCATATAGGTTGAACTAAATTGTCTTTATCGCAGATGGTTTTGTCCACGCCGTGCAATTTTGCTTCGCGCTTTTTAAAGAACGGGATAGCAAGTTGCGGGAACAGCGCGTAAGTGAGAACGTCCTCTTCCTGAATAGCGTATTCCTCGATTTCCTTTTTGTATTTATCGAGTTCGGGCGCGATATTGTCGGCGGGTCTGCACGTTATGCGCGGCGTATCGCCTATTATCTTTTTGACGATCTTTGCGTCGGGTTCGATGGGCAGTCTGCCGTACTCGCCCGCCAAAACGCCTTTGGTTTCCTTGGTGACGGTTTTATACCGCTCGCCCATAAGGACGTTAAGCACCGCTTGCGTACCGACAATCTGCGAACTGGGCGTAACAAGCGGCGGGTACCCGAGATCCGCGCGCACTCTGGGCACTTCTTCCAACACTTCCGTAAGCCTGTCGGACGCGTTCTGTTGCTTTAACTGGCTTATAAGATTGCTCAACATGCCGCCGGGGACTTGATATATAAGCGCATTTACGTCCACTTTGAGAACTTTGGGATTTAGTATGCCGTCGGCGACAAGTCTGTCCGCCACTTTGCGGAAGTACACCGTGCATTTATTCAGTTTGTCGAGGTCAAGACCCGTGTCGTACTCCGTGCCTTGGAGCGACGCGACAAGCGATTCCGTAGCGGGCTGGCTCGTGCCGTTACCGAGCGGCGACAACGCCGTATCGACAATGTCGCAACCCGCTTCGATAGCTTTTAGGTTGACCATATCGCCCGTGCCCGCCGTGTTGTGCGTGTGCAAGTGAACGGGTATTTTGACCTTGTCCTTAATGCGCGAAACAAGTTCGTAAACGGTGTACGGCAAAAGCAAGTTTGCCATGTCCTTGATACATATAATATCAGCGCCCATTTGTTCGAGCTTGACCGCAAGATCGACGAAATAATCGATAGTATGAACTTTACTCGTCGTATAGCACAACGCAGCTTCTACGGTGCCGCCGTACTTTTTGGTGCTGTCAATCGCTTGTTTCATATTGCGAATATCGTTGAGCGCGTCGAATATGCGGATTATATCTACGCCGTTCTTCAACGACAAACGGCAAAACTCGTCCACAACATCGTCGGCATAATGCTTATAGCCGAGTATGTTTTGTCCGCGGAACAACATTTGCAGTTTGGTATTGGGTATCGCTTTTTTAAGCGAACGCAAACGATCCCAAGGGTCTTCGTCCAAATATCGCAAGCATGAATCGAACGTCGCGCCGCCCCACGCTTCGAGCGCGTAAAAACCGACGTCGTCCAACAGCTTTGCCGCGGGCAACATTTCGTCGGTGCGCATACGCGTCGCGGCTTGCGATTGGTGCGCGTCGCGCAATATTGTTTCCATAATCTTGACTTTTGCCATAATTCACTCCGTAATTAAACTGAAAACGAGTAATCGATCTTACACGAACATAGACAACAACACGCCCGCCGCGACAGCCGATCCGATAACGCCGGCGACGTTGGGTCCCATTGCGTGCATCAACAAGTAATTGTTGGGATCTTCTTTTTGAGCAACGGACTGCGACACGCGCGCCGCCATGGGAACGGCGGACACGCCCGCACTGCCTATAAGCGGGTTGACCTTTCCGTGCGAAATCAAGCACAACAGTTTGCCCATCAACAGACCGCCTATTGTGCCCATAATAAACGCTATCAAGCCGAGCGCGACTATCTTTAACGTATTTAAATCGAGGAACGACGTGCCGACAGCCATAGATCCGACGCTTATTCCGAGGAATATAGTTATTCCGTTCATAAGCCCGTTGCTTGCCGTTTGCGACAGTCTGTCGGTAACCATACACTCTTTAAGCAGATTGCCGAGCATAAGCATGCCCAAAAGCGGTAAAGAATCGGGCAAGATAAGACCACATATCAACGTTATTACTATCGGGAACACGATTTTTTCGCGTTTGGAAACGGGGCGCAACTGCTCCATTTTTATCGCGCGCTCTTTCTTTGTGGTAAGCAATTTCATAATCGGCGGTTGGATTATCGGAATAAGCGCCATATACGAATATGCCGCGACCGTTATTGCCGACAACATACCGCCGTCAACGCCCATTTTTGTTGCGACGTAAATAGAAGTAGGACCGTCCGCGCCGCCTATAATCGCTATAGCCACCGCTTCAAAACCGTTAAAGCCCAACAGTATCGCGCCGAACAACGTTATAAATATACCCAACTGCGCCGCCGCGCCGAGTATAAAACTTTTAGGGCTTGCGATAAGCGGACCGAAATCGGTCATTGCGCCTATACCCAAAAAGATAATCGGCGGGAATATGACCCACTTAACGCCGCGCGTAACGTAATACAAAAATCCGCCCGCTTCGCCCGCCGTCGGCTCTTTCATAAGTATTTTTTCAGCACCGGGGATATTTATAAATAACATCCCGAACGCTATGGGAACAAGCAACAGCGGCTCTTTTTTCAATCCGATACCGACAAAAAGCAAAACGCACGCTATGAGAATCATAACATAATTCTGCCACTCGGATTGATAAAGACCCGTGCTTTTCCACAGGTTTTGCAGCATTTCGACGAAATTCATTTACAGCACCCTACTTTATATACGCAAGGACTGCGCCCGTATCAACGTTGTCGCCTTTTTTGACAACGTAAGTAATAGTTCCGTCCGCAGGCGCGTTGATGTCGTTTTCCATTTTCATGGCTTCGAGAACGACTACTTTCTCGTTCTTTTTAACGACGTCTCCGTCCTTGTGCGCAAGACCGAGTATAAGTCCGGGCATAGGCGCTTTAACGGGCGTGCCGTCGCCCGCCACGGGCTTCGCGACAGGCGCGGGAGCTGCCGCAACAGTGGATATTACGGGCGTAACCTGCCCGTCCGAACCGACCTCTTCCACGTCAACCACATAAGATTTTCCGTTGACCGTAACGTTGAATTTACGCATATATTCCTCCAAAAGAATAATTTATTATTTACGCTTGACGCGTCTGATTACAAATTCCGGTTTTACGTCGCCTTCTTGCGCTTCTCCGTCGTATATCGCCGATATTACGGCGGTTATAACCGCAAATAGCTCCTCGTCCGTTTGTTCGTCGCTATCGGCGGCGGTATCTTGAACGGGCTTGCTTTTTTGCTTGTTGCGCTCGAAAAGTTTATCCTTACTCAACGCCTTGGTTTGGAACAAAAATCCCGTAAGATAAAATATCCCGACAAGCAACAATAAAACAATCAAAACAACCGCAAAACCGATTAAAGCCTTGACAGCCGCTTCTGATATAGGCGTATCGCTCGCCGATAAGAATGCCGATATGTTCATGGCTTACTCCACATGCGCAAGAAGCGCGGCAATAAGATAAGAACGCGTCAAATTGGGTTCTATAACGTTATCGAAATACCCCGACTGCGCAACAACAAGCGCGGCGTTGTTTTCTCCGCCGTAAGAGCTTGCGAGTTTTTGCGCGGCTTTGTCCTTGTCTTTTGCCGATTTGATTTCGTCGGCATACAACAATCGCGCGGCGGCTTCCGATTCGAGCGCGCCCACCTCGGCGTTTTCCCAAGCGATTTTGTATTCGCACGGCGCGACCAAAGCGGTATACGCGCCGCCAATTGCTTTGCCGAAAACTACCGAAAACATATCTACGTCGATAGTATTCACCTGATAAACAAGGTTAGACATTTCGCGTATGAGCGTCGCGTCGTCTCTCGCCTGTTCCGTGCCTACGCAATCGGTAAGGAACACAACGGGACATTCCGCATTTTCGCAAATGTTAAGAAACTCGCTAATCTTAACGCAAGCGTCTGCGGTCAACCGACCGTCGTTCTGCTTTACGTCCGTCGCCACAACGCCGACGGGAATATCGCCGAGCGAGGCAAACCCCGTAACAGCCACGGGCGCAAAGTCGGCGCGAACAGCGAAAAAGCTGTTTTTGTCAAACACTTCTTTTATAACGTCGTTGGCGGAAACGCCCGCTTTTAACCCTTTGCAAACGCGGTTGGCGTCGTCGCCGCTCTTAACCGCGCCGTCGAACACCGACAAAATTTTAACAAGCTCTGCGCGCAAGTCTTTGTCTGTTTTTACAATGCCCGTAACAATACCGTTTTGCGCGGCTTGCTTTGCCGACCCCACGGTCTTGACGTCCGCGCCGTTTTTGGCGGCGAGCACAAGCGGAGATGCCGATGCTATAACGCCGTCGGAATACGCTATTACAAAATCGCTTATCCCCGCGACATACGAAGACAGTCCGAGATTGTTGCCCTTAATAACGGAAATAACGGGGACTTCGCCGTAAGCGACGGTGTACGCGCGCAGTATAGAGCCGTAACCTTCGAGCGCGCCGATACCCTCGGCAAACCTTGCGCCCGCAGTATCCCAAACCGCGATAAGCGGCTTGTCCATGCGCACGGCGTTATTTATAGCGCGAACAATCTTTTTGGCGTTAAGCTCGCCGATTGCGCCCTTCATAACTTTGGAATTAACGGCAAAAAGACAAACGCCCACGTCGTTTACCGAAGCAAACCCGCTGACAACGCCCTCGCCGATAGCTTCCGCCGTATCGGTTTGCGAACATACAAACGCGTCCGTTTCTACGAACGACTGTCCGTCGACGAACGCGTTAATAAATGCAAGAATATCTTTATTTGCCGAGGCGATTTTACTTTTGGTATTCTTTAAGGTTTCCATTTAGACCTCCACGCTTTACGGGTATATTATATCACCGAATAAAAAAAATTTCAACAATAATCAACGATATTTTTGCGCCTATTTTATTTTTATCGCAGCGACTTTAAATGCTCGACTTCCTTTGCCGACAAATACCGCCACTCCCCGCGCGAAAGTCCGCCGAGCCGCAGTCCGCCGATAGCTGTTCGTTTTAAAAACATAACGCGCCGTCCAAGCGATTCTATCATGTTTTTTATTTCGTGGTTTTTACCTTCCGTAACAGTTATTTCCAGTTTGGTTTCATTATTTTCAGTGCCTAAAACCGACACCTGCGCCGCGGCGTACTTAACGCCGTTGTACTCCACGCCCGCGCGCAGTCTTTTTAACTCCGCCTCGGACGGTTCTCCCTCGACGCGCACCGAATAAACCTTTTTAACCATGTTTTTGGGGTGCGTCACGGTGTTGGCAATCTCGCCGTCGTTGGTCAACAGTAACAGTCCTTCCGTGTCGTAATCGAGCCTGCCGACGGGAAAAATACGCTCTTTTAATTTGACAAAGTCGAGTACTGTTTTTCGCCCCTTTTCGTCGTGCACCGTGCAAACGCAACCTTTCGGCTTGTTTAGCATAACGTACACTTTGCGTTGCGCAAGCGCGACCGCACGACCGTCAACTTCCACATAATCGCCGTCTTTGACGTCCGTACCGAGCGCGGTAACCGTTTTGCCGTTTATTCGCACCCGACCGTCGAGCACAAGCTGTTCGCATTTCCGACGGCTGTCTATTCCGCAACCGCTCAAATATTTGTTTATTCGCATAATTTATTACCTTAACTATAATAACCGATAACGCGCCGAAAATCAAGCGTTTTAACAAGTTCGTCGCCGACTATTGACATAAACGCAAAACGGCGAATCGCGCACGCTCGCAACTCGCCGTCAGTTGTTTATCCTTTATAAAGATAGTTCCATTTGCTCACGCCGAACAATCCTTTATGATTGAGTTTTGCGTCGGGTATAACTATCAACGTCATAAACGACAACAGCATAAACGGTTCGATGTTTTTGTTGTAGTCCATTTCGGACAGAGCTTTAAACAATTCGCCGCGAATTTTAAGCGCTGTTTCCGCCGTCGCGTCGGTCATAAGTCCCGCTATTTCCAAAGGAAGCCTGCCTATCAGTCGCCCGTCCTTTACAAGCACAAGTCCGCCGTCCGACGACAGACCGTTGACGGCAAGCAACATATCGCGCGGATTATCGCCCAATACCGTAATATTGTGCGCGTCGTGCCCGACGGTTTGTGCGATTGCACCGTTTTTAAGATTGAACCCGTCCACATAACAATGCCCTATCATGCCGCTCGCGTGGTGGCGTTCTATACAGCACATAAGGTTTAGGTTTTCTCTGCTTTGGGCGGCGACCGTTTCCGTAACGACGGTGTTAGGGAACACGCGCATAATCGGCATGCCCTTTTTAAACTCGAACTCGAAGTCGCGCTCGGTTACGGGCTTGATGTGCACGCTGCCGTATAAAGCGTTTGCCGACGCGGGTTGAGTTTTAAACAGCGGCACGCCGTTTTCCGCAACGACCTTGCCGTGATAGAATACCTTGTCTAATTTCTGCGCGATATTGTCCGAACACAACAGTAAGTCCGCAGAATATCCCGAAGCGATCGCGCCGTGCTTCTTTATGCCGTAAGCCTCGAAAGCATTGAGCGAAGCTATCGTAATGGCGGACACGGGATCGAGCCCGCACTCGACGGCAAGCCTGACGGCGTTGTTAACCGTGCCTATTTCAAACAAATCCTCGACGTTGCGATCGTCGGTGCAGAATAAAAATCTGCGAAGATTGGTTTTGTTTACGGCTTTGACTGTTGTTTTAAGATTTTTGGTCTGACTGCCTTCACGGATAAGCACGTACATGCCCTTGCTAATCTTTTCCAGAACTTCCTCGACGCTCTCGCACTCGTGGTCGGTAAGGATATTGCCGCAAAGATAGGCGTTGAGCGCATTGCCCGACAGCGACGGCGCATGCCCGTCAATAATATCGCGCACACCGAGTTTTTGCATTACATCCGCGTCTGCGCCGATAACGCCGGGATAATTCATCATTTCGCCCAGTCCGAACAAACCGTACTTATCGGCAATATCTTTGACGGCGCGCGCGTCAAGCACGCAACCCGAGCAGTCCTCGGGCGTGGCGGGAACGCATGAAGGCATCATAAACCGCACGTCGGCGGGAATACCTTTTACGTCGTCAATCATGAACTTAATCCCCGCTTCGCCGCAAACGTTGGCAATTTCATGCGGGTCGGCGTTGAACGCCGTCACGCCTCTGGCGACGGCGGCTTTAAGATACTCGCTCGGTCTAATCATGACCGATTCAAAGTGCATGTGCGCGTCGTAAAAAGACGGCATGACATACTTATCCGTTCCGTCTATTTCCGTAACACCCGAATACCGACCGACGCCCGCAATCTTATCGCCGCACACCGCAACGTCGCCGCGGACAAAAACGCCGTTAAAGACGTCCGCGACGTTCGCGTTTTTAATTACTATGTCCGCTTTTACTCGCCCCGAAGCAACATCAATAAGCTGTTTCATGTGATTTTCCTTTGCGAATTTACGCGTTTTGCGCCGTCGGCTTTATTTCCAGAGCGCAATGTTATCGATATTGGCAGGACCGTTATTGCAAACTATTTCCACGGTGTGTTTTCCGTCCTCCAATTCGTCGGATATGAACATGCGTTCCGAACCCGCGTTAATACCGCTCAACGTCACGGTTTCGACCTTTTTGCCGTCGATATAAACGTCAAACCCGCCGTACTCCGGCCTTTATACGCATACACAGCGAACGCAGTGCCGCTGAATTTGAATTTAAGCGTCGCGTTGTTTTTGCCGACATACAAGTGTCCGAAAGTATACAAGCCCGATTCGATTTTCCACTCGCCGTCATACTTAAACATTGCGTTATCGGCTTCAAACACTGTGCCCGCCTTAATATGCGATAATTGAATATACGACATAGCAAACCGTCCGTTGTCAGTTTCGGTAACGGTCAATTTATAGGATTTAAACGTAATGTCCTCGCCGAAATTCAATATTATAAACTTACTGTTATTGTGCGAAATGCCTTTATACTCTTTGGCATATACAGACTTGCCGTCTTCATCGAAAAATTCAAGACTGAACGATTTGGGCGCACCTATATTCGACATTGCCTTTTCCGTCCAGCAGTTCATAGTAAGTCTATTTGCCGTAACGGTTTTACCCATATCGAAATTCATATACAAGGGATTGGATTGCGAAACCCATAAGTCTTTAGCTGTATGAATCCACGTATCCGATTTCCCGTCGATAATGTGCGACAAGTCATACCAACCCTCTTCCACATTGTCTGTCCAAGGTCTGTAATTGGTGTCGGTTATTTCCTCCGCGTCAAAAACTTCTACTTTCTCGCAACTGTTGTCACGCAGGTAGAAATAATCGGAAGTAAACTTTTCGACGGTTTCGACGTAGTTCGCACGGTACGCATTGGCATACGTTACGTTAATCGTTTCTTGCGGATTCTCTATAATATTGCCGTTGCCGTCCACAAGATTGCCGTCCTCGTCGAGAGTGCCCTGCGGCGGAACAAATTGACCGAACCCTACGCCTATATAAGCGTTTGAATTGCCCTTGTGCGTACCTTTCAACACGGCTTTAAAATACAGCCAATCGCCCGCTTCCAGTTGCTCGTAATCGTGATAAGTAGTAGGATCGTTAGGATAGAAATTTGCGTGCGTCGCATCGGTCTTAACGGTAGCGACGCGCGTGTAGTCGGCATCCTCGTTCAGCGCCGTATACAGCGCGCAATCCCAACGCCCGCGCAAAGCTATTCTGTACTTTGCGGTTTCGCCGATGTGTATCTTGCCCTTAACCTCGTAAAAGGTATTGTCGGGCAATAATTCTTTCGACCAAATTTCAGTATTGCCGTTTTGAACGGGATTGACGTTGTCGCCCGTTGTTTTATCGATATAACCCTCGTAATCGGATTCAAACGCGGCTACCGCGCTTTCGGGCGCACTGCCTTCCTCAAACGTATATGTCGTGCGTTCGAGCATGGTTTTGTTCATTTCGTAGGACTGTTTGAATTCGAGCACCAAATCCACGTCGTCAACCGTGAACGCGCCGTCGTCCTTGGTAATTGCCAATGTGACTATAATCTTGCCCGACAAATCTTGCGCGGGATCGGGCGCATACGAATACAACGTGTTGCTCTTTTTGGTAAGAGTTCCGTATTTGGGCGTCATCACGCTTTTTACATAGTACGAAAAACCGTTAGGCAACACAACACTGCCGCTTTCGTACATGCCGTTGTTTTCCTTGTAAGGGCCCAAATCTATTTCAAACGTTTCGTCGTGCTTAATATTATAAGGGCGCATTGTGGTTATGTACTTTTTCTTGCCGTCGTACATATAACTTCTGCCCGTCTGATACACCGACGAAACGGGAACGAACATCGGGTAATCCTTTTGCGTCGTTTTGAGCGAAGAATAGTCGTTACCGTTGCCCGAAAGCGAATACACTTTTGCCAATTCGAGGAAGTACGTCATATTATTATGCGTAACGTCGCCCCATTTTTGGAAATAGTTTAAGCCTCTGCCGCCGAGCGATGCGGATATAAACGCTTCCTGTCCGAAGTTATGCAACAGCGTCGCATACATTGCAAGACCGTTCGTTCCGCCTATATCGCCTCTATTGACTTTGTTCAACGCCCACGGCGCGCTCGTGTAGCAGTTCCAACCGGACATGCCCGACGCGCCGTAAGATCCGATCTGCCGCGCCGCGGAAACATTGGTAAACAACGAATACTCGACAAGCGACAACGCGTTGTTAGTTACCTCGCCGTCGTTGCCGTTGCAACCGTAGCCTTGGAAGTTATGGTTGTATTCGTGCATGTTTCCCCATGCGCCCGACTTGACGAACGAGTTGTAATTGAGCGATCCGCTCATCCAACTGTCGGGACAGTTGACCGCTCGTTGGCTTGGAAACGCAACAGCCGCGCCCGCCGCGACAAACGGATCGTAAAGAAAGACTATACCCTGCCTTGAACGCTGTGTGGAAACAAGCGAAATCTTTTCCCAAAGCACAGCCGCATTGTAAATATTGTCATAACTCGTATTGCCCGCCATGCTCTTTGGACCGGAATGCAACACGCCGTAACTGCGCACTTCGAGGTCAAAATACGGCGCGGAAGATTTAAGGTTTTCCTGATATTCTTCCTGCGTAGTGTAGCCGAGTATAAAATGCGCATAGCGCACGCCCCCCGATACCGTCACCGAGAAAGTGACGTTCTCGTTGCAAACGTATATAGGACCGCCGAGGAACGAACCGACATATCCCGTATAGATTCGTTTGGAGCTGTCGTATACGCAATTTTCTTTATTAAGAACAAAAGTATTCAAAATTACGGGCATGCGGGTAAGTCCGCGCGCCGCCCAAATATTGTTGGCTTTGTGGTTGTAAAGCGCTTGACCGATATGCACGATTATGCCGTCTGTCGCTTCCATATCCGTCTCGGATATTTCTACGGTAATAATTTCGCCCGCGGGCGCGTACATACCGGTTACGTTGTAACCGTCGTAACCGCGCGGCGTGTATGTGAGTTTTTTGATAATTGCAGGCTCGTCGACAGACACGTTGCCGCGATAAAGTCCGTCCGCGCCCGTGTGCTTATACAAATCCCGCCCCGTATCCTCGCCGTTAAGATAAAGGTTGCCGAATTTGTCCATTTTGTTATAAGTGTTTTTCGGATAGCCGTCACTGCCTATGCGCGTATTGATTGTGCACAGATTCCAGTTTTCGTTAATAATTGCGACGCGTTCTTCTTGCGAAAGATTAAGCCCCTTTCCGTACAGAGGATAACCTGTCGGCAATCCGCCGTCCTGCATTTCCGTAGGTATATTGCGAGCAACCGTGCCCAAGTATTCGGCGTTATATCCGACCTTGGTACGGTTTTTGTAGTTGTTTACGAAAGAGCCTTCTTCTATATCGGATTCGGACACAAAAATATTATCCGACGGGCGCGTCATTTGCGCAATGCTGTCGGCAGTGCCCGGAACAAGCCGAGAATCCGGAATCTTATCGCCCTTGCACGATACAAGTATAACGGTAAGGCAAATGACCACCGCCAAAACCGCCGCGGTGACCATAATGATTATTCTGTTTCGCTTTGATAACGGCTTTTTGGTTTTAGTCGCCGCAACGCTATTATTGCCGTTGCGACGTTTTCCGCTGTCGGACGTTTTTTCGGATTTATCAGCTTTTACGCGCGCGGGTTTTTCCGTATTTTTGTCCGCCGCGGCGCGAACGCTAACCGTCACAGCAGTTTCTTTACGGGCGGAGGATTCGGCAGCAACGTCGCCGCGTTTTGCAGGCGCGACCGCGCTTTTAACGGGCTGTTCGGAACGAATAGGTTTAGTCTCCGCCGTCGCCTGTTGCTTTGCCGCCGATACAGGCGTGCGCGCGGGAGTAGGTTTGACAGACTGCGCCGCGGGTTTGTTTGCAGCGGGAGTTACGGCGGTACGAGGCGCGGCGGCTTGTCTTGTCGGAGTAGCTGTTCGCGCAGGCGGCGCGGTACGCGACGTTGCGGAAGCCGTCGGCTTCGTCTGTGCGTCGCGCGCTGTTACGGTTTTAGCAGCAGGCGCAACGGCAGGTTTTGTTGTTGCGGTGTTGCGCGAGGCGGGCTTTGCCGCGGGCGCGGTAGGTTTTACAGGCGTTTTGTTTCTGTTATTATCAGGCAAGATGAAAACTCCTTTCCTATGATGTAGCCGCTCTATCAAGATATTCTATTCAAAACGGCATACAATATAATAGCACATAATTAAAAAATATGCAAAGCAAATCAAAGTCGTTTTTAATTTGTTTTGTCGAGAAAAATAAGCACTGAAAAAGCGATGTTTATTTACATCGCCTTAATAAATTATCGAATTATAGGCAGTTACCGCGAAAACGCGCAGTCCATAAGCCGCATGCACTCTTCAAACATATCGCCGCAATTAAGCACCGTGCAAATATAAGTTTTTTCGTTGCGCGTAGCGGACGACACAAGACATCTGCCCGATTTTTTGGTGAACCCCGTCTTTATCCCGTTTCCGCCCGCATAGTTGTACAGTATTTTGTTTTTGTTGGGGAAATTGCGATCGTAATCGTGATTGTGATAAGGCGTGCGGTGGCGTTTCGTAGATACTATTTCGCGGAAAGTTTCGTTGCGCATGGCATAGTACGAAATAGCGCACAGATCGCGCGCGGTCGTATAATGTTCGTCATGATGCAAGCCGTGCGGGTTCATAAAATTAGTGTTAGACGCTCCCGCCTTATTGGCAGTTTCGTTCATCAGCTTGACAAATCCCTCGACGCTCCCGCCTACCGTCACGGCGAGCGCAACGGCGCAATCGTTGCCCGATTGAAGCATAAGTCCGTACAAAAGATCACGCACCGTTAGCATTTCACCTTTTTGCAAATACAACGACGACCCCTCAACGCCTATAGCTTCGTCTGGAATAGGCACGGGCAAATCGAGCAACGTATAGTTTTCGAGTACGGTTATCGCCGTGCATATTTTTGTAGTGCTTGCAGGCTCGCGGCGCGCGTCGCAGTTTTTACTGTAAATAAGCTCGCCGGTGTCGCCGTCCACAAGCGCCATGGACGTAGCGGTGCTGTAAACTTCCGTACCCGCCGCGCTCGGTGCGGTTTCCGCCTTTATCGGCTTGCCGCACGAACAGCAAATCGCGGCGCACACCGTCGCGAGAACGATTGCCATATACTTTTTGATTTTCATTTCTTTTTCCCGAATATAGAGCCGACGACGTCGGGGACTGTTTCCACAACCTTATCGAACATGCTTTTACTGCCCACATTGAGCATGCGCACGGACTTGCCGTCGCTCACCAAAAAACACACGGGCGAAACGCTCATACCCGCGCCGCTCGCGCCCGCAAACGGATATTCGCTTTGCTGTTTTTGGCTGTACTCGCCGCCGCCCGTAACAATGCCTATGCTTATCTTGCTGATAGGCACGACTGTCGTACCGTCAGGCATGATTATGGGATTACCGACTATAATATCCGCATCGGTCAATGTGCGCATTTTTCCGAACGCGCTGTCCATTATTCGTTCTATCGGGTGTTCCGTGTGTTCACTCGGCAACAGTGTTCGCATACTTATCGCTCCTTTTTCCCGTTCCGCGCAACAGTCTGTTTATCGCCGTTGCGCAAACGGCAACTATAATATCTGCAAAACACAGTGAAAATATGCCGAAAAAGTCGAAATATATACGCTCCGAATCGTATTCGGGCAAAATGGTCACGCTCCCGCCGTCAAATCCGAAAAACGCGCAAGCCTGCGCGTACATTATCCGCATAACGCCCACTACAGTCGCACTTACCGCCGCGTCGCCCGTGCCCACAATCGCGTCGAGTTCCGCCTTGCGCACTCGCACGCGCATAGCTATGCGCCTTGCGCAGTCTATCAAAAACAACTTAAACCTACCCGACTTTTTTTGCGATTTGTCCGTCTTTTCCAATTCTTGCCCGTCTTTGTCAATTTCGTTATGTTCGCCGTTTTTATCGGTCAATTTTTCCAACACCCGACCTATGTCTATCCGCTTGACATAAATCGGTATGCCGAACAACGCGACCTTTATCTTTCCGACATTTCGATCGCTGTCCGCGTACACCGTCGCGCCAAATATTATCGGTAGCGAAATAAAATGCAAACCGAAAACGGCAAGCGCTAAATATATCATATAAATAGTGTTTGCCGTTATCCGATAAATATTTAATATATATAAAGGTTTAAGGTATTGCGAAATCCGCTTTCGCTATGAAATTTATTCCTCGTCGGTCGCGCTCGCCGCTTCGTCCGCGCCGATTAGTTCGACGTCCTCGCCCTCCAAAAAGTCGGGGTTTTCTTCCTGTTTGGCAAAGTTGTAAAGTTCTTCCTCCGTCGGTTCGGGCGCGCTCTCCTCAATCATGCGTATTTTTTCGAGCAATCCCTCCCTGTCGGGTAATTCCGAAACGTCCTCTATTCCGAACCGCTTTAAAAACGTTTCTGTCGTGCCGAAAAGCAACGGCTTGCCGAGCGCATCTTTTCTGCCCGTAATTTCAATAAGGTTGTTTTTAAGCAACGCTTGCAACGCGTAATCGCAATTTACGCCGCGAATATGCTCTATATCGAGGCGAGTTACGGGCTGACGGTACGCTATTATAGACAGCGTTTCCATTGCGGGATTAGACAACGCCTTTTCCTTGATAGGATTAAGAACGCACGACAAAGTATCGGAGTAATCGGGGTTGGACGCGAGCTGTATTTTGCCGTTGTACGAAATCAAATGAATACCCGACTTACCGCCGTATTTTTTTTGCAAACGTTTTACAGAGCTTGTCACCTCGCTCTTTTGCAGTTCCAAAAGGTCGCAAATATCGGTCACTTTAAGTCCGTCGCCCGATACAAACAATAACGCTTCCAGCACGTTATCAATCTTCTCTATTTCCAGCATCACTGTCGTTACTCCTCTTTGTAATGGTAATAGTATCGAAAATTCCCTCTTGTTTAACGCCCACTTCCTGATCTTTGACAAGGTCCAACAATGCGGAAAACGTCGTAACCACTTCGCCTATCGTATAATCCTCGTCAAACAGTTCGTCGAACGTGCACGATTCCACCAAAGTAAATCGGTGCTTTATAAACTCCTTTTTTTGCTCGACCGTAAACGGATCACGGTCTATCTTTTTGACGCGTATAAGCTGTTGCCGCTCGCCGAGCTTGTCGAACATCTTTTTAAGCGCGTTCATAAGCCCGTTGGTGGTCATGTCTTTTAACACAAGCCGAGGCTGACCGACCGACTCGTCGGGCGCGCGGTAGTGCATGTTTAACACTTCCTGTTCGCGCATTTTTTCCGCCGCTTCCTTGTACAGCTTGTATTCCTCCAAGCGGTTAATCAGCTCGGTTTCGGGATCGTCCTCTTGCGCGACGACAGGTTCTTCGGGCTTGGGTAACAGCCTTCTCGATTTGATTTCCAACAGCGTCGCCGCCATGACTATAAATTCCGAGGCTTGTTCCATATCCAATTCGTCAAGCTGTTCCATCGCCGTCAAGTACTGTTCGGTAATGTTGGAAATAAAAATATCCTCGATATTTATCTTTTCGCGCTTGACCAAATCCAACAGCAAATCGAGCGGTCCGTCGTAATTGGACAAAACCACGTGATAACTTTTGCTGTATTGCTCCTCCGCGGTCTGTTCCGCGAACTGTTCGGATAAAACTTCACGTTCCATAAATCACCGTACCGCGCTCAATTAGGTATCATCAACCACCAGAATTTTTGGAACACATACGACACCTTGCCTACGAAAAACCTTAAATACGTGCCCAAAACGTCAAAGTATTCAAACCAATACGGCAATGCAACATAGTCATACGCCATGGAAACTATAAAGCTCAATCCCACCAAGCCCCAAAGTATATACTGACCGTTGGTGCGCATAAACGCGCAAAACCTGTTGCCGCGGCGAGTTAGCGCTTCCACGACGCGAAATCCGTCGAGCGGAAAAATAGGCAGAATATTAAAAAACACAAGCGATAAATTGATCGACGTGAATATAGCAAAAAAGTTCATAAGGTACAAACACAAATTTATAACGCCGACGCTCGCAGCCCCGAACGTCGCGCTTTTGTACGCGTACCACATCAAGCACCACAGCATGACCGACACAAACGCCAAAATCAAGTTCATTATAACGCCCGCGATTGCGACCGTTATAAGCCCCCTGCGGTAATGCTTGAAATTATTGGGATTGACGGGAACGGGCTTTGCATATCCGAACCCGACAAGCATCATCATTATAAACCCTATTAAGTCGAAATGTTTTAACGGATTGAGCGACAATCTGCCCGAATATTTTGCGGTGTAATCTCCGTTCCACTTTGCAACAAGCCCGTGTGCGACCTCATGCAAAACAAGCGCAATGCAAACCGCAACGAGCGTAAATATCAAATATATAAGATAATCGACCGCACTGTCGGCGTATCTTGTAGCAAAAATCATTAAATACCGTCCTCCGAAAACACGTGTATTACGTCGTTGCGCGTCATGTCTTCATAGGTTTGCGGTTTTACCATGTATGCGGATTTTCCGTCCGCAACCGCCACAACGGGCGGCACTGCGTTTCTGTTATAGTTGGACGCCATGGAATAATGATACGCGCCCGTCGATAGCACGGCTATCACGTCGCCCGTATGCAGTTTGGGAAGTTTAATTCCGTCAATAAGTATGTCGCCGCTTTCGCAACATTTGCCCGCTATCGAGTATTCGCAATCGCAAGGCGCGTCAGCCTTGTCCGCGACTACGGCGCGATACTGCGCGTCGTACAACGACACGCGCGGGTTGTCGAACATACCGCCGTCCACAGCCGCATAAGTCTTTATATCTTTTATCGTCTTTATCGCGCCGACCGTGTAAAGCGTAATACCCGCCTCGCCCACAATCGATCGCCCCGGTTCCACGATCAGCCGCGGCGGTTTTATGCCGCGAGAATTAACAGCAGATTTTAGATAGCGCGCCGAATTTGTCATGTACTGTTCGGGCGTTAAAGGCTTGTCCTGCTCTATGTAGTGTATGCCGAATCCGCCGCCGAGATCAAGCCGCTCCACTTCGATACCGAGCGAGTTGAGCTTGACTATAAAATCGGTCATTTTGTCGATCGCTATCTCAAAGGACTGCGGCTCGAATATCTGCGATCCTATGTGACACGCAATGCCTTTAAACGATATATTATCGTAGTTTTTAATCGAGAGAATAATTTGCTCGGCTGTTCCGTCGGCAATGGAAAATCCGAACTTACTGTCGGGCGTGGTGGTCTGAATAAACTTATGCGTGTGCGCTTCCACACCCGGATTTACGCGCACGATTACGTTTTGCGGCTTTTCGGCATGCTTTGAAATTAGCGTCAATTCGTGTTCCGAATCGACAACAAAACACTCAACGCCGCTTTCAATCGCGTATGCGATTTCGCTTTCTGTCTTGTTATTGCCGTGAAAATATATTTTGGCGGGATCCATGCCGCCTTTGATAGCCGTATACAATTCTCCGCCCGATACGACGTCCGCGCCCAAACCGAGCGGAGCGAGGATAGAATATATCCCCGCGCAACAGAACGCCTTGGAAGCATAGCATACCGTAAAATCGGGATACTCGCGCCGCAACACGTCCACGTATGCCGCCGCCGTATTTTTTGCGCGGTTCACATCGAAAACGTATAAAGGCGTGCCGTATTTTTCGGCAAGCTCGCTCGCAAAACACCCGCCGACGACCAAACGCCCGCGGTTTATCGTAAGATCTCCGAACGGCGCAAGCGCTTTTTCGGATTGAGTTTTACTCTTCGTCATCGTCGTCTTCCGGAAGATTTGCGTTGTGATAAACGTTTTGAACGTCGTCGTCCTCGTCGAACATGTCGAGCATACGCCGAATTTTCGCTTCCGTGTCCGCGTCCACATCGACGGTAGATGCGGGAACCTGTTGAACTTCCGACGAAATTATAGTACGCCCCGCTTTTTCAAGCCCGTCGCGCACAACCGCGAGCGCACTCGGCGCGGCGGAAATATAGTATTCGGTTTCCGAACTGTCAAAATCGTCCGCGCCCATTTCGAGCGCAAGCATCATAATTTCCTCGTCGTCGTCGCCCTGCTGTTTTGCGATAGTGACAACTCCCTTGGATTCAAACATGTACGAAACGCAATTAGTCGTGCCGAGCGATCCGCCGCACTTGTCGAATATATGCCGAACAGCCGCCGCAGTGCGGTTCTTGTTGTCGGTAAGCGTTTCGACGATAACAGCCACGCCGCCGTTGCCGTAACCCTCGTAAGTAATAGCGTCGTAAACTACGTTGCTTTCCTCACCGCTCGCCTTTTTTATGGAACGGGTAATATTGTCGTTGGGCATATTCGCCGCGCGAGCTTTGGCTATAACGTCGCGCAAGCGCGGATTGTTATTTGGATCGGGTCCGCCGCTCTTAACCGCTACCGCAAGCTCTCTGCCTATTTTGGTAAACACGTTGGCGCGCGCCGCGTCCGTTTTGCCCTTTTGACGTTTAATAGTTGCCCATTTGCTGTGTCCCGACATATAAATTTCTCCAAATTATTATTAAATTACTGTGTTATATACAATATCGCAATACGCGTATTTATCGGTATTATACAATACGCCGCCGTTGCTTGTCAATTATTTTACGGCATACCGCATTGCGAACATCATTACGCTTGCCGCAACCGCCGCGTTAAGCGACTCCATATTGTTTTGCGGCAAAGCCATAAGCCCGTCCGCCATTGCGATAATTTGCCCGTCTACGCCGCTCGCCTCGTTGCCGACGACGATGCAATATTTGCCGGCGCGCTTGGACTCGAACACGTTTTGCCCGCGCATGTCCGCAACTATCAGTTTATATCCTGCCGCTTTAAGCTCGCTCGGCGGAATATCTATGCCCGCGCGACACTTGACCGCTGCCGACATAGCGCTTCTTATCACTTTGGGCGAATACATGTCCGCGCAGTTGTTAAGGACAATGTCGTAACCGCACGCGACAGCCGTGCGCAATATTGTGCCGACGTTACCGGGGTCGCGCACTCTGTCGAGCAATATGCACCGTTCGCCGTTCGGGAATTGCGATTTCGGTATGCGGTGTACGGACATAACGCCTTGACTGCTGTCCGTTTCCGTTAATTTTTCAAACACGCCGTCTGAAAACACGGTAATATCGTAATCGGTAAAGCTATCGCCGCGCGATTTATACGCAGTTTCGCTCAACGCGACAAAACGCACAAGATCGGGGCGCGCGGCACAACTGTCGAGCACGTTTTTAAAGCCTTCCACAAAAAATTCGCCATACTCGTCACGGTATTTTTTTTGTTTCAGCTTGCATATACGCTTAACCGTTTTATTGTCCGTCGAGGTAATTACTTCCATTATCGCTCCCAAAAACAAAAAGAGCGCAAAACGAATTGCGCTCTTGATTTTTTATTTGCCGACTGCTTTTGCGGCGGTCTGCGCGAGCGCCTTAAACGCCTCTGCGTCGTTTACCGCCAATTCCGCAAGAACTTTGCGGTTGAGGTTAATGCCGGACGCTTTGAGCCCGTGCATAAACTTGGAATATGACAGCCCGTTGATGCGCGCCGCGGCGTTGATACGAGTAATCCACAACGAACGGAAATCGCGCTTTTTGAGGCGTCTGCCGATATATGCGTACATCTGCGATTTCATAACCGCTTGACGCGCAATGCGGTACGAACGCGATTTGGATCCGAAATATCCCTTGGAAAGTTTAAAAATCTTTCTGCGCTTTTTAACTGCGTTTACTGCTCTTTTAATTCTCATAATAGCCTCCCGTTACTTCTGCGCCATATTGCGTATAGTTTTTTCTTGCTTGGTCGATTTGAGATACGCGCCCTGACGCAATCTCATAATGCGCTTTCTCGGTTTTTTGTTGAGAATGTGGTTTTTACCCTGTTGCGCACGTTTCACTCTGCCGTTGGCGGTTACGCGAAAACGCTTTTTCGCGCCGCTGTGGCTTTTCATTTTAGGCATAATATTGTCCTCCGAAAAAATTTATTTACTTATTTTGCATTAATCGGCACAAGATTCATGATAATGCTTCTGCCGTCAACCGCGGGTTTGCGTTCGATTGTCGCAATGTCTTTAACGGTTTCAAAAAAGGAATACATGATGTCCACGCCCATTTGCGGCCGAGCCATTTGTCTGCCGCGCATACGTATCGACACTTTTACTTTATCCCCGTCCGTCAAGAATTTTCTCGCTTGTTTGGATTTGGTATTTATGTCGCCCGTGTCTATCGTAATAGACAAGCGTATTTCCTTTATGTCCGCCTTTTTCTGGTTCTTTTGCGCGTCCTTTGCCTTTTTTGCCGTATCGAACCGATACTTGCCGTAATCCATTATTTGGCATACGGGCGGTTGCGCATTGGGAGTAATCATAACAAGGTCGAGTCTGCGTTCGTCGGCAAGACTTTTTGCCTGACTTGCGCGCATGATACCAAGCATCGCACCTGTTTCATCTTTAACTCTTACGTCGAGGTTATCTGAAATCCCGTCGTTTGTTATAAGCTCTTTAAAAATAGTAGGCGTCCTCCTGAATAAAAAAAATTGCGAGCTAAACAGAATTTAACTCACACTCAAAACGCTGATTATTTTGATTGATTGACCGTTCCGAGTAATCCCGAACGGTGAGATTAAATCTGCTTGCCTGTTTATTATAAGGCATTACACATTCAAAGTCAAACGTTTTGAACGAGTTTGCATAAAATTTTTTACCTTAAATTTTCGTGAATAAAAGCACGAAAGAAAAAAAAGACTAACAACAATATTTCGTTTCACGAGGTGAACCATGAAAAAAATTATCACTCTTGCAACCGTGTGCGCACTGTCCTCCGCCATGCTGTGCGGCTGCGCAAAACCTGCGCATAACGTTGACTATCGCGCCCTGCCCGAAGAACCTACGACGCGCACGGAACAACACGAAACGCAAACGCCATCCGACGGCTTTTCGCACGACATCAACATCAAGATCGACGGCAATACCGTTGACGAATTTTTCGGCGCGGACGAGTACAAGCCGATTATACACGGCATGCGCCGCATGTTCAGACAGCCCGTTGTCGGCACGTACACCGTCGAGTATATCCATGCGCCTTACGGAATAGAGCGCGACGAAACGCTCGACTTTAATCTGACGATCAACGACGACAATACTTTTACGCTTAAAATAGTTTCCAAAGGAGTCGAGTCCAACCATTACGGACGTTGGTACACTCGCGGTCGCGAAATCATGATGTTTTATGACGATCCTATCGAACAGCCCGAACACAACGTTTACGTTGCGGACAGCATGTACGGCGAACTTTTGCCGGGCGGCAAGATTTTGGTTTACGAAAACTGTCACACCGTAATATTATCGCAACCGCTCGCAACGCCTTACGAAAAGTAATTACGCCGCACAGATATAACAAATAAGCACGCAAACCGCCGCAGAATACAAAATTACGGCGGTTTTTCCTTTGTTCATCATAAAATACCCGCTCGCGCAGAACATTACGGGATAACATAAAAACACCGCCGCGGATGTTTTTACGGTAATTACCGTAAACGGCACGGCAGCTATGCCCTGCGCCGCATAATCGAGTGCGACGAGCAAATATTTACTCGCATGCAAAATCCCGCCGCAATACGGTATGGCGGCTATCGGCAATGTAGCGACCAAAGTTATAAACACAACCGATACAAACGGCAGCAATATTACGTTAGCAATAACGGACAGCAACTGTATTTGTCCGAAAAAATACGTTTGCACGGGCGTAACCGCTACCGATACGGATACCGACGCGCCTATCCCGCTCGCAATTTTGTTGTGCGCGCCGCGCTTTGCCATAAACAGCCTTATCGAATTGGCGAACAATGCAATTCCGAAAATTGCGGCGAAACTCAATAAAAATCCCGCGTCGAATAAGTACATAGGTTTTACGGCGAGAATAAACGAAAACGCGCAAAGCAACGACGACAGCAAATCTTTGCGTCCGCCCACGAAAACTGCGAACCCCGAAATCACAGCCATAATCACGGCGCGCACCACGGACGGCGAAAAATCGGCAAGCACGGTATAGCCCGCAATCGCCGCCAAGATTATGGGAAATCTGACTTTTTTGCTCAATCTATACAATACAAAATTCAAAACAAATATCAAAAAGCCTATATGCAAGCCCGAAACAGCCATAATATGCCCCAAGCCCGCCGCGGTAAAATAGTCCTTGATTTCCCCGTCGAGCGCATATTTATCGCCCGTCAACATGGAAAACGCGATATTTCCGTACTTTTCGCCCATATTTTCAACAAGCAGTTCGCGCAACCCCGCCGTAAATTTTTCCAACGCGCTCGGCGCGCCGAAAACAACCGACAGCGCGTCGCCGCGAACCGATACGTTATATCTTATATTAGTGCGATACGCATTGCCGTTAATCCGAAAACCCGAAATCAGCTTGACGTGCCGCACACTTGCCTCGAAACTCAATTTATCGCCCGTCGCGACGTGTTCCGCCGCATTGTTTTCGGCAGGCAACACCGTAACGCGCATTTTTCCGACTACGGGCTTGCCGTTCAAATACAAATCCTCGATAACAAACTTGTAATCGCCCGACGAAAAATCGACCGCGCACACCCTGCCGAGCACCGAACAGTTCCCGTTATACGCCTCGCCTGTTCTCCAATCGTCTGCGGTATACGCGCCAACGGCAAAAGCGCTTATTCCGAGCACAAAAGACAACGCCGCCGCGACGGCATAGCGCAATTTCGTTCTTTTGGTTATATATTTGTATATGACCATTATTGTGATAAACACTATCGTCGCGGTATATGCGCTTGCAAATACCGTCCCGACAATATAGTTTAATGAATAAACATATACACAAAACACCGCCGCGCCGACAGACAGCGCAACGACAATAAACGTTCTGAAATTAACAGGCGATCCCGCCATATCAATTCATTGTTACCGAACGTATAAATTCGGGCGCTTTTAGCGAACCGATTATCGATTCGGACGAAGTTCCGTCGGCAATAAGCGCGTCGGACAGCGCACGGGCGCGCTCGATTATTGCGTTGTCTATCTGCAAAGTGCCGCTTCCGTGCTGACGAAGTCCCACAAAGTCGCCCGCGCCGCGCAAATTAAAATCAAGCTCGGACACAGAAAATCCGTCCTTCAAGCCACAAAAATCTTTTAACCGCGCGTCGCTTTCGGGCGTGCCGTTTTCGCTTATCAAAAAACAATAGGACTCCTTAACGCCGCGCCCCACTCTGCCTCGAATCTGATGCAACTGCGCAAGCCCGAACCGCTCCGCATCGTAAACAACGACGGTAGTAGCTTCCGGAACATCTATGCCCACTTCCACAACGGTAGTGGAAACCAAAATTTTTATCGCACCCGATTTAAATGCCGACATAACTTCGTTTTTTTCGGCGTCTTTCATTTTGCCGTGAACGCACCCGACAAGCGGCGCGAGCGCAGAATTTTTAAGGCGTTTATAAATATCGTCCACGCCCGTAACGTCGTCGTCGCCGCCATCTATGCGCGGACAAATAATATACGTGCGCTCGTCCGCGGCGGCTTTTTTGCCTATATAGTCGTACATGTCGCCGATTTTGACCGACGGAACGACGGAAGTATGTATTTTCGGGCGGTTTGCGGGTAGCTCGCGTATTTCGGTCTGTTGTAACTCGCCGTACAGCGACAGCGCGAGCGTGCGCGGGATAGGAGTCGCCGTCATGACTATCATGTCTGTTTTATTGCCCTTGCTTTCGAGTTTGGCGCGCTGATTGACGCCGAACCGCTGTTGTTCGTCAACTATCACAAGCCGCAAATTTTTATATTCTATGCAATCGCCTATAAGCGACTGCGTGCCGACTATACAGCTTGCATTGCCGTACTTGATGTTGAACATCGCTTCTTCTTTTTGACGCGCGTTCATGGACGCGCATAAAAGCTGTGTTTTTACGCCCAACGGCTCCAAGATTTTGACCATAGTCGCATAATGCTGGCGCGCAAGCACTTCCGTAGGCGTCATTATAGCCGACTGGCAACCGCACTTTGCGGCATAAAACATTGCAAGCATGGCGACCACTGTCTTTCCGCAACCGACCTCGCCTTGCACAAGCATATTGGCGAGCTTGTCCGATCGCAATGCCGAAATAATTTCCCGCGCGGCGGCAACCTGTTCCGCAGTGAGCGAATACGGCAAACCTTTTATAAAATCGTTTATAACGGACGGCGGCGCAGAGTAAACGAAGTCGCGCCGATCGTCTTTCAACAATCGATACGAAGTAATTACGTAACAAAGATTTTCCACCGCGACCGACCTTTTGCAATCGGCAAGTTCCGCCCTGTTGCGCGGCGCATGAACGCCCTGCAACGCTTTTTGCAACGGGATAAGCCCGTATCGCTCGGCAAGCCGCGACGGGATATAACTGTTGACCTTGACGTTATCGAGCGCGGTTTTAACCGCCGCGGCAAACGTGCGCGACGGAATAGTCGTTTTATAAACGGGAATAACGCCGTCGTCGCCGTCCTGCGGCGTCAATAATGTCGGGTTCGTAAGCTGAACGGAGTTTTTAAACTTTTTTACTTTTCCTACAACATATACTCTGCTTCCGAGCTGCAAATTGCGCGCGGCGAACGGCTGATTAAACCACGAACACCGCACAAGCACGCCGTTATTTTGCACCGTACAATTAACGACGTTTAGCCCGCGCCGAATAAAAGACCGCTTTGCGGGCGAAACGACATCGCCGACAAACGATATTTCCTCGCCGTCGCGCACTCTGCCGTCAATCGCAGTATCGCAAAAAACGTACTTATCGGGAAAACGCAACAGCAAATCGGACGGAGTATAAATCCCCATCTCGTTAAGCGCTTGCAAACGCTTTGCGCCTATGCCTTTTATCTCCGAAAGTTCCAATATCCGAGCGTTAATCGTAAAAAGCCGTGCCGACGGACTTATTTCCGGTCGGTACGGCTATTGTTTATGCTATTCGAGCGAAACGATAAAGTAGTAAAGCGGTTGACCGCCGTAATGCACGTCAACGTCGCACATGCGGTACTTTTTGGTTATATCGGCAGCTATGGCGTTTGCATCCTCTTCCTTTACGTCGTTGCCGAAATACAAGGAAATGCAACTTACCTCGTCGTCCATCATTTTGTCTATAAGCTGTTCGGTAACTTGATTGACGCTGTCGCCCTTTGCAACAATGTCTTTGGCGTCCATACCGATAATGTCGCCTTCTTTGAGATCGAAATTGCCGATTTGCGTACTGCGAACGGCGTAAGTGACCGATCCCGAACGCACGCTGCCGAGCGCGTCGTTCATGTTTTTAAGATTTCCGTCCACAGTGTCCTCGGGATTGAACGCGAGCACAGCCGACAATCCCTGCGGGATATTGGACGTGGGAATTACGTGAATAGTGCGTTTTGACAACGCTTTTGCCTGATTTGCGGCAAGAACGATATTTTTGTTGTTGGGGAAAACAAATACGTCTTTAGCCGCGACCGCGTCGCACGCCTTGGCAATATCGTCCGCCGAAGGGTTCATTGTCTGCCCGCCTTCGATTACGTTATCCACAAGCAAATCTTTGAATATCGCGGTAAGACCGTCGCCTGCGCAAACGGAAACCAAGCCGAACGGCTTTAAGTCCTCTTGCTGTTTGCTCTTGAGATCGCGGTTCTGTTGCAACATGTTTTCGATCTTTAAGTGATCGAGTTCGCCGAGTTCGAGCGCATAAGTAAGCACTTGCCCGGGCGCGTTGGAGTGAACGTGAACTTTTACCATGGACAGATCGCCGATAACAAGCACGCAATCGCCTATGTTCATAAGTTTTTCGCGGAACAAGTCTATATCCGCTTCGGTTGTCTTTTTGTAAAGATTGATAATAAAGAACTCGGTGCAGTACGCGAATTCGATCTCGGCAAGATCGTTATAGTTGAAATGCGCCTGCTCGTCGTAAGGGCTGTCGTTTGCGCCCGCTTTATATGAATCGTCGAATTCTATGGAATAATCCTCTTCCTGCCCCAACAGTATGTTTTGGAAGCCTTGAAGAAGTATCAAAAGCCCTCTGCCGCCCGCGTCCACAACGCCCGCTTTTTTGAGTACGGGCAACATTTCGGGCGTTTGTTTAAGCATTTCTTCGCCGGCGTCGATAACGGCTTGGAAAAAGTCTTTAAGCTCGACGTTCTTTTTAGCCGCCTTTTCCGCAGACTCGGATATGGCGCGCACGACCGTCAGTATAGTTCCTTCTTTGGGTTTGGTAACGGCTTTGTACGCGATTTCCGTACCCGCCGCAAACGCTTTAGCAAAAACCTTTGCCGTAATCTCGGTGTTTTGCGCAAGCACCGAAGTCATGCCTTTAAGTATCTGGCTCAATATAACGCCGCTGTTGCCTCTCGCGCCGCGTAACGCGCCCTTGGCGACCGCGTCGCACAGTTCGGGCATATTGTTGGTAGAACATCCCGACACCTCGCGGGACGCGGAAAGCATTGTCATCGACATATTGGTACCGGTATCGCCGTCGGGAACCGGAAAAACGTTAAGTTCGTTTACGTGCGCTTTGTTCGCATCCAACAGCTTTGCGCCGTTAAGAACCATCTTGCGAAAAGTAGCGCCGTTGATAGATTTTTGCATTTTAATCCTCCGAGAGTCGGTACTAAACCTTAATACCCACAACGTGGACGTTAATAGTATCTACCACCATGCCCGAAAAATGCTCGACTCGATACTTGACCGCTTTTTTGAGCGACTGAGCAACGGCTTCGATAGACAGACCGTATTTGATTATAACGTATAAATCAATGAAAATTCTGTCCCCGTTGGTAAATACGTTCACTCCGCGCGACAGGCGTTTGCGCCTGAACAAATCCGACAGATTGTCGGAAAAGGTTTTGGATACGAGGTCCACTATGCCGTAGCAGTCCAAAGCGACGTCGGCAGCAACCTGTGCTATCGAGTCCTCCGTAACCGTTATTCTGCCATAGGCATTGGAAGTATGGACGCTCACAATAACTCCAAAACAATTAAGTATATGTACCGCACGGATATATTTTAACCTATTCATTATTATTTTGCAAGGGTTTTACCCTAAAAATTATAAAATTTAGCAAAAAAGTGCCTATTTTCGGTTGCCAAAAGGTCAAAAAAGTGGTATATTGTTATAGAAAATCAGGTTGTACCGCGTTAGGAGGTTAAAACACATGAGCAAAGTTTGTTCGGTTTGCGGTAAAGGTAAAGTGTCCGGCAACAACGTCAGCCACTCGCACAAAAAGACAAAACGCAGCTTCAATGCCAATGTTCATAAAGTAACAACGGAAGTTGACGGCAAAATCTCGCACGAGTATGTTTGCACGCGTTGTCTGCGCACCGCTAAAAAGCAAGAAAACGACTAATATCGCGTTTTAATTTCCGACGTATATTATTACAAACAAGCGCTAAATCCGAGTAGTCTTTCCACTCGGATTTTTTATGTTGTGACGGTAAATTGTGATTTACATGTATGCGGCGGTTCGCCTTGATTTCTCCGCTCCGCGCGTTCCGCGTTTCGGTCGAAATGATGGGCGTAAAGGCATAGTCGCTTGTTATAAACTATAGCTAAAAATATAGAAAAGCAAAGCCCAATCCCCATCATTTCGAGCTTGTCGAGAAATCAAGGCGTTAGCCGCACCAAGCACAGCTTGGATTTCTGTCGTGTGTGGGCTTTGACCGTTTATTGTGTTTGCTCCCGAATAATTGCGTTACGTTAATGTAATCTTGTACTCCCTGCGGCGGCGGTTCGCCAGCTCAATCGACAAGCTCGGAATGACGGGGTTTGGCGTTACTTCTATATATATCTCTAATCAAGTTTTGCTTTACGCAAAACTTCCGCAACTATTATCTTTTATCTCTTATTTATTATCTTGTTCCCCCCCCCACATCATTTCGACCGAAGCGATCACGCCCTTACCCTCTCCCCATCATTTCGAGCTTGTCGAGAAATCAAGGCGTAGCCGCACTATATTCTAATCAAGTTTTGCTTTACGCAAAACTTCCGCAACTATTATCTTTTATCTCTTATCTATTATCTATAACAAAGCCTTGCTTATTTAGCAAGGCTTTGTTACTTACAGCAACTTTTCCAGTTCTCTTGTCAGTTTTTGGATACGGTCGCGCTTGACCTCTATTTCCGCAGTGAACGCGCGGAAGTATTCCACGTCCTCTTTCTTCGGTTCGCTCTTGCTTATAAGCGACTCTATCAACGCCGCTTCCGAGCGACTGCGCTTTATTTCAAGCAGTGACCATCTTTCCTGTTATTAACTGCAACACGCCTTTCACGTGCAATATTACCATTACCGCTACTATTATCGCTATTACTCCCATCACTATTAACAGCACGCCCCACCACGGCATGCCTTCTTCCACTATTACCGTTGTTCCCTCTATGTCGTACACTCTAAACGTATTCGTGTATTTAAGTCCCGTATAGTTGTCCGTGCCTTTTACTTCAGCCGTCATTATATACAGACCTACGCCCATACTGCTTAACAGGTTTTATATTATATACTCCGCTATTTTCCTTGTCAAATAAAACAATCGTATTTATGAACTTTTAATGTAATTAATGTAAATATAGGGAATCTGTGTGATCTGAAATAAAAAATCCGAGGGCTATTTAACTCGGATTTTCGTTAATTGATTTTCTTGTCTATTTGGAACGCTTAAACAAACGCACTATCCGCCCCAGTACTTTAGGTAATTTAACACATATTATCTTCGTCATGCCGCACCTCCTCTACACTTTTTATGCGGCAAGAGCGCGCGGCGTTACTTTTTTATACAGGTTTTATTCGCCGCGCAAGAATTTGACCGCCGCGGCTCTGTCAGTCGCGCCGAACACTGCGTTGCCCGCAACCAATACGTCTGCGCCTGCGCCGATTATGCTTGCGGCGTTTTCTTTGTTGACTCCGCCGTCAACTTCGATAAGCGCGTGCGGCGCATACTTGTCGCGCAACGATTTGGCGCACGCTATTCTTTCCAACGACCCGTCGATAAACTTTTGTCCGCCGAACCCCGGAAAAACCGACATTATCAATATTAAATCGAGGTTTGCGAGATAAGGCGTTATTACGTCCACGGGCGTATCGGGATTTATAGCAAGCCCGCACTTACAGCCGACCGCTTTAATCTTTTCGATCGCGCCTTTAATATCCTGTTCCGCTTCGTAATGGAACGACACGAGTTGCGCGCCCGATTTTACGAACCGCTCGACGTAGCGGATAGGTTGCGTGATCATAAGATGCACGTCGAAAAATATTTGGGAAAGCGGGCGCAGATCGCTTATCATCTTAAACCCGAACGTTAGGTTTGGCACAAACACCCCGTCCATAACGTCCACGTGGATCCAATCCGCGCCTATTTCCGTCATGTTTTTTACGTCGCTGCCCATATCGGCGAAGTTGCCGCTCAATATCGACGGTGCTATAAGAACTTTGCTTTTGCTCATGGCTACATTTTACCACAAGAAGGCGCGACCGTCAACAGATTTCGACAAAAACGCAATGTTACGCGCTATTTTACCGTCGATCGATTTACCACTTGGATATAAAGTCGTCGAGTATATCCTTATATCCTTTTTGAGCGCATCCGTTTTGCGCAATCGCGTTTACTTCCGCAAAGTCGTTGCCGTTGAGCTTGATTATTACTTTACCGACAACGTCGCCGCTCTTGACGGGCGCGGTAAGTTTGTTTATTTGCGGTTCGAGCGAAAATTCCGATTGTTCGCCGCTCGCAATAAACGCCGAACAGTCTTTTTCGAGCACAACCGTAATTTTATCGGTCTTGCCGTTGGCTACCGCAAATTCGCCTATCACTTCGCCTTTGCGTGCCGCGTACACGGTTTTGTAATTCGCAAACCCGTAGTTAAGCATTTCAGAAACTTCTTTATTGCGAGTTTTGGAATTTTCCGCACCGATTGCGACGCAGATTAACCGAGTGTCGCCGCGCTTCGCCGTGACGGTTATGCACGAACGCGCTTCGTCGGTGTAGCCTGTCTTACCGCCGTCGCAACCCTCGTAAAACTTTATGAGCTTGTTGGTGTTGGTAAGCCCCGTAACTCTGCCGCTCGGATGCTGAAAATCGTACATCCAAACTTTGGCATAATCGAAAAAACGCTCGTGCTCGGTGAGCAGTTTAAACATTGCGGCGACGTCCGCGGCGCAACTGTACTGACCCGCTTGCGGCAAGCCCGTGCAGTTGACGAATTTAGTATCGGTCAAACCGAGCTTTTGCGCGCGTTCGTTCATAGCCGCTACAAACGCTTCGACACTGCCGTACAGATACTCCGCAACCGCAACGCACGAATCGTTAGCCGACGCGACTACTATGCTTTTTAACAGCTCGTCCAGCTTGTAATCGGCGTTTGCATCCAAGAACGCTTGCGATCCGCCCATTGCCGCCGCGTTTTCGGACGCGGTTACGATGCTGTCGAACGGAATTTCGCGCCGCTCGATTTCGTCGAACGCAAGACCCAAAGTCATGATTTTGACCATGCTTGCAATCTGCAAGTGCTCGCGCGTGTTCTTTTCGTAAACGACCGTGCCTGTTTCGCTGTCTATGAGCATAGCCGCTTTGCAGGTGTTAGCCAAACCCTTCGGCTCGACTTCCGCACCCGCGGCAAACGCGTTGCCGAATAACGGCGTAAACGCTATGATAGCCGTCAATACGGCGGCTATCCCTACCAAAAACTTTTTATTCATATTCCCTCCGAAGAAATCCATATCGATATTTTGTCTTTTCTCGGAGCTTTTAATTCATCAAATTATGCCGATAAGCGCAGATCCGAACAACGCGAGTGTGATTGCCTTAATAAGGCCGCACGCCGCCAGCACAAACACGAACTGTAAAAAACAGCGATAATACATTTTTAGGTCGGCGCGCGACGGCATTACGCCGCAATTCATTGCGTTAAATCGGAAACACCCGAACGACAGCATACACAGCACGCCTATTTCTATAATGCTTATCGGCACATACAGCACGAAAAGCATGGGAATCGACGACACCGAAAACGCAACTATAATAACGCTTACGTTCATGCCGAGCACATAAGTCCTGTATGCGCACGGCATAAGCGATAAAAACGTCAACGCTTTATAAAAAAACATTGATGCGGCAAACAGCGCGTAAATACACGTTATGAGTAAATCGAGGAAAAAATATGTAACTATACCGATATCGCCGCACAGGAATCGAAAAATTCCCGCGTCGTTGCGCACTACAAACACCGTCTTGTCGGCGATGTTAATGCCGACAGCTATGCCGACCACCAAAAACAACAGACATATCAACGCATAAATAAGCACCGATAAGCGGTTGCGCTTTACGGTGTGCGACAGTCTGTATAACCAATCGGATATTGCAAACGTCCGTTTCATACTGTAAATCTATGACGGACTATTCGCGCTTATTCGTCAATTTCAAACAAAATTCTTTCTTTTATTAGCGCGATTAACTCTTTTGCGGTCATTTGCACGTCCGAATCCGCTTCCGCGACCGCGAGCGAGCAAGACCGTTCAACCGCGCCCGCTTTCACGCCGCGCTTAATAGCGACTTCCGCATACACGCGTTTTAAGCTGTCGCCGCCGCTTTCGTAAAGCTCGACCGCATCGGTAAAATATTCCAACGCTTTGCCTCGTTTTATATATTTATTCAGTTCCGTTTTAATTCGCTCGCGCATGCAATCATTGTAACACCGTCGCCGCGCGTAAAATTAAGTAATTTGATAGTTTACTGCCGCTTTAACTCGAAAATCGATCAGTTGAGCCAATCGGCGTACACGCCGTAACCTTTGGTAAAGTCGTTTAAAAAAACGTGAGTGACCGCTCCGATAACTTTTCCGTTTTGTATTATGGGCGAACCGCTCATGCCGCGCACGACGCCGCCCGTGCTGTCCAGCAAACGCTTATCCGTGATGCGCAAAACCATTCCTTTTTCCTTTCGCGACGGTTGCTTGGACGCTTTGATTATTTCTATATCGTAATATTCGGGCGTACCGTTTACAGCCGTTTTGATCTGCGCTTTGCCTATTTTTACCTCGTCGCGCGTAGCGAGCGGCAAAAGCTCGCTTTTGTCGAACTTCGCGCTGAATTTACCGGCGATGCCGAAACTGTTGTTACACACAACGTCGCCGTACACTTTTTCCACGGTTATGGACGCGAGTATCGCGCCCGCCTCGCCTTTCTTACCGCGCTTTACGCCTATAACTTTGCAAGCGTGGACGTGCCCGCCCGCAAACGGAATATGCACGCCCGTTTCGCCGTCGTAAATTTCATGACCGAGCGCCGCGTACTTCCCGTCCTCGCGCACAAAAGTTACCGTGCCTACGCCGTAAACCTTATCTTTTATCTTAACGCCCAAACGCGGCTTTAAGCTGTATGCCTCGATTACGGGCGTGATTTCCACGCTTATAAGCCGACCGTCGCGCAGTAATTCCACCGTCGCTTTTTCGTCGGTAAGCAGTTCCGAAATATCGTCAACCGACAAAACGTCCGCGCCGTCCACGGTTTTTATAATATCGCCCTTTTGCAGTCCTTCCACTTCGACCGTGCCGTATTCAGTTTCCACGCCCGTAACGCTTTCAACGAGCAGTCCGCCCGCGTCGACCGAGATCCCGATCGGGAACCCGCCGACATACACCATTTGCCGTTCCGCCGCGACATAAACGTTTTGCGGCGCGCACAAAATCATGACAAGCGCCAGCACGGCACATAATATCACGCGCAATTTTTTCATACTTTCGATAGTGTTTGCCGCGTGTCGAATTATATACTTCTTAATCGAATTTTATATGCGCCCGATAATATCAACCGCCGACAAGCGCGGCTTTAAACGCGTCGCTCCAATCTTTAAGCTCGGTCGCGTTTTTATCGGACGACGTAGACACGCCCTTTGTTCCCGACAGCCGCGAGATCTCTCCGATCATGCCGTCGCGCCCCAACGCGGTTACGCGCGTCGTCGTGTCGCCGTCCGTTTCGTACTTTTCTATATAATAATGCCCGTCCGCCATTGCGGCTATTTGCGGTAAGTGAGTTACGCACAACACCTGATGTCCGCGCGACAGTTCGGCGAGCTTTTTGGCAACGCAAAGTCCCGTCGCGCCGCTTATACCCGTATCGATTTCGTCGAATATCATCGTTTCAATCGCGCTCAAATCGCCCGTAATAAGTTTTATCGCAAGCATAAACCGCGACATTTCGCCGCCCGATATTATTTTGGCAAGCGGCAACAGCGGTTGTCCGACGTTGGGACTTAAATAAAACTCGCACTCGTCAAAGCCGTTTGCGTTTACTTTACCTGTAAAATCGTCATAGCTCGGTTGCGGCGCAAACACAACCTCGAACGCGGAATTCGCCATGCCGAGATCGGCAAGCTCCGCGAGTATGCGCGCGCTCATGCGCGCCGCGCCGTCGCGCCGAAGCGCGGAAACGGCAACGCTGTTTTCGTACAACGCCTTGCGAAGTTTGCTCTCTTTTTCGCACAGTTCTTCGTAATACTCCGCACCGTTCTGCGCTACGTCCAGTTCCTTTTCGGCGTTAGCCAAAAACTTTTGCATAGCCTCGTAACCGCCGTACTTGGCTTTTAGCGCGCGCAGTTTGTCCAGCCTGTCCGCAACTTCGTCCAGCTCGCGCTCGCTTCCGTCCATGCCGTCAAGCTCGTCTTTTATGCACTCGGCAATGTCGTCGAGTTCTATCTGCACCGAACGCAACCGTTCGTAAAGCTGCGCGTACTCTTCGCCGAGCGATGAAATAGAGGACAGCGAACGCCCCGCGTCCGCCACTGCGCCGCTTGCGCCGTCGTCCGAATCCAACCGCGAAAACCCGTCAGCCAAAGCGTTTTTTATACGCTCCGCCGCCATTAGCACATGCCTGCGCTCGACAAGTTTTTCCTCCTCGCCCGCTTGCACCGCCGCGGCTTTGATTTCGTCTATTTGATATTTGAGAATATCTATGCGCTGTGCGCGCGCCGCTTCGTCGCCCAGCGCGGTCATATCCGCCTTTACTTTTTTATATTCGTTATAAAGCTCGCGTTGAGTTTTAAGCCGCGCGTCGTCCGTTTTGAAAACGAAATAATCGAGGATTTTGCGCTGTTCGGTTATTTTCATCAACGATTGATATTCGTTTTGTCCGTAAATATCAACGTAGTTCTGCATGAGTTCGCGCAACATTGCGGTCGTCATTTGCTTGCCGTTTACGCGAATATCGTTGCGCCCGTCCTTGGTGAACTTGCGCGTGACGATAAATATTCCGTCCTCGCAGTCTATACCCGCGGCAATAAGCGGTGCGTCGTCCTTAAAATCGAACACGCCCTCGACATACCCGCTTTCAGCACCGAACTTGATAAGCGATTTGTCGTACCGCGCACCTACAAGTAGCATCAGCGAATCTACTATTATGGATTTGCCCGCGCCCGTTTCGCCCGAAAATACGTTGAGTTCGTCCGAAAATTCTATTTCCAGATCGCGTATCAGCGCAAGATTATGTATCGTTATCCTTTGTAACATCAGTCCTCCGCTGCCGACCAGCGATTGAGTTTATTGAGCAATCGCGAATAGAAACTTTTTCTGTCGAACCTTACGAACATCGCGCTCCTGTCCCAGCCCGTGACGGAAACAACCCCGCCGCCGGACAGCTCCGCCGCGCGCTCGCCGTCCACAAACACCGCGGCGCGTTCCGCGCCGACGTTTGTCATAGTGATTTGCTCGAACGACCCCACGACTATCGGGCGGGTGCGAAGCGTGTGCGGGTTGACGGGGGTAAGCGCGATTACGGGCGTATTGGGACCTATGACCGACCCGCCCGCCGAAAGCGAGTACGCCGTCGAACCCGTCGGCGTACACGCTATATAACCGTCGCATTTAAACTTATCTATCAACGCGTCGCCCACGCGCACTTCCATGGCTATCATGCGCCCGCCGACCGAACGCATAACCACGTCGTTAAGCGCAAAAAACTGTTCGTCGCCCACGCGCGCGTCAATCAGCGCGCGGCGTTCGAGTATGTAATCTTTATCTTTAAGGCGTTTGAGCGCCGCTTGAATATCGCTCGGCTCTACCTCCGTCAAAAACCCGACCGTGCCCATATTCACGCCGAGTATGGGCGTGTCCGACTGAACGCAGTTTTTTACAACGCGCAAAATCGTGCCGTCGCCGCCCACGGACACTATAAAGTCGTACTTGTCCGCTTCGGCAAACGGTTCGGCGGTTATGCCGAGTTCGCGCGCCGCGGAAAACACTTTGTCGCGCACTTTGTTGCCGACGTCCTTATTCGGATTGGAGAACACCCCGATTTTCATACCGACATTATACCCTGTTTGACAAAATTATTCAAGACTTTTCACCGTCTTTATCAATATTTCTTCGCATATTCCCGACGACGCGAGCGACGAAGCTATGTCGCGGTCGTCGATAAACCTGTCGCCGTGCGCTATTATTGCGCAGTCCGCTTTTTTGCCGCCGTCGCAAGAATTTAAAAACGCAAGCACATTCGACCCGAAGCCGCCGCGCTCGATATTGTCCTCTACCGTTACAATCGCATTGCCGCTCTTGTTTATGTCGCGCAAAAACCGCTCGTCGAGCGGCTTGACAAACCGCGCGTTGACTATATTTATTTTAACTTTATTGAGCGCGGAATACGCCGCGTCGAGCGCGCGCCCGCCTGCGCACAGCACATAAACGTTGGATTTTGCTTGGTGCAAAAGTTCCCACTTGCCGTACTCTATCAACGAGTGCGTTCGCTCCGAAACATAAGACTTGGGATAACGAATAGCGAGCGGCGCGTCGAACGTCAACGAAAATTCGAGCGCGGCGCGCAGTTCCGCTCCGTCCGTCGGGCACATTACAGTCATATTGGGCATTAACGACAGATAACTCAAATCGAACACACCCTGATGTGTCATGCCGTCCGCCCCGACTACGCCCGCTCTGTCAATGCACAGCGTAACGGGATAATTGCCTATACACACGTCGTGCAACAGCTGATCGAACCCTCGCTGTAAAAACGTGGAATAAACCGCAAAATACGGTTTAAGCCCTGCGGCGGCGAGCGCGGCGCAATACGTTACGGCATGCTCCTCCGCAATCCCGACGTCCTTAAATTTATCGGGATGCACCGCCGCAAAATTTTCCAGTCCCGTGCCTATGCCCATGGCGGCTGTCACCGCCGTTATCCGATTGTCCTTGCTTGCGGCTTCGATCAAAAAATCGCCGAGCACTTTTGAAAAATCCTTGCCCGCGTTACTTCCCACCGAAGATATACCGTGCGAGTGTTCGGGATCGATTGCCGCACTTTTCAGACCTCTGCCCTTGTCGGTAATAACGTGAACGATTGCGGGTCCGCTCTTTTTCTTAACCTGCGAAAATACGTCGATAAGTTCGCGCGTATTGTGCCCGTCGAACGGACCGTAATACGATATGCCCATTGCCTCGAACATCTTATTTGACAGCACGACGCGCTTTAACAGCTTTTTGCCCTTTTCCATCAAATGGATAGCGCCGTCGCCGAACAGCGGGATTATGGACACCGCGCGTTTTATTTCCGCTTTCATGCGCGCATACTTTTTACTCACGCGCAGGCGCGTAAGATATTTACTCATTGCTCCGACGTTTTTACTGATTGACATGTTATTGTCGTTAAGCACTATAATTACAGGCAGTTGCTCGCTACCGATTGCGTTTAACGCCTCGTAAGCCATGCCGCCCGTAAGTGCGCCGTCGCCTATCACCGCGACAGATTTGTTTTCTTCGCCGCGTCGTTTTGCCGCTTCCGCAAAGCCGAGCGCGACCGATAACGACGTGGAAGAATGTCCCGCGCAAAAACAGTCGTACTCGCTTTCCGTCGGTTGAGGAAAACCCGAAATGCCGCCGTTGCGCCGCAAGCCGTCGAATTTATCGGCGCGATCGGTGAGCAATTTATGCGTATACGCCTGATGTCCGACGTCGAATATAAACTTGTCGCGCGGACAGTCGAACACGTAATGCAACGCGACGGTAAGCTCCACCGTGCCGAGGTTAGACGCGAGATGTCCGCCGTTGTTTTCCACAACGTTTATTATTCGCTCGCGCAGCCGTTCGCACAGCCCGCCGAGTTCGGAAATATTAAGCCGCTTTAAGTCCTGCGGTGTTTTTATATTGCCGTAATCCACTTTAACCTATACTTACACCACGACGAATTTTTGCAACAATGCCCGCAAATATTCGGTTCTGTTGCCTATTACGTCCAGAGTTTTAGCCGCGTCGTTGAGATAATCGTTGAGCGCGATTTTCGCCTGTTCGAGATCCATGTATTTGAGCGCGCTCGTTTCGACAACCTCCTCGCCGTCGATATATTCGGTTATATCGTCGTACAGCTGGAACGCGCAACCGAACGCGTCGCCGAACCCCGAAGCCATGACGTATTCTATAAGCCGCATATCGCTTTGCGGTATATCCGCAACGTCGGTCGCCGTCGATTCGGCGTACAGCGAATTTATCAGCTTATCGCAAATTTTGTAATTAAGATTGTTGCCGAGCATAAATCCGCTTATGCACGCAAGTCTGATAAGCGCGCCCGTTTTAAGTTTGTACATTTTAACAAGGTCGTCGAACGTATTTATTTCGCCGTACAAATCGACGTACTGACCTTGAATAAGTCCGAGGTCGCCGCACAACGCCGACAGCATGGCAAACGGGCTTGCTTCGCCTTGCGGCGTGGGCATGCTCAACAGCCTGTAAGCGAGGTCGAGAAGCGCGTCGCCCGCGAGCAATGCTTTACCCTCGCCGTACTTTTTATGTACGGACGGTTTGCCTCGGCGAATATCGTCGTTGTCCATGCAAGGCATATCGTCGTGAATAAGCGAGTACGAATGTAAAATTTCTATGCCGCAAGCGTAACGCAAAGCGTATTCGTCGGGCGCGGAAAAAATGCTGTGCCACTCCAACATCAATACGGGGCGCAACCGCTTTCCGCCCGGGAAAAGCGCGTATTCGAGAATTTCTTTAAACCCGTCCGAATAATCGAGCTTGTCGAGTATTGCTTTAAGCTCGGCGTCGATCTGCTCTTTCCAGTCCGCCAAGCGAGCGTCGAATATCTTACTCATTATATTCACCGCCCGCGGGCTGTTGCAAGATAATATCCAACTGACGGTTTAAATCGGCAATACGTGCTTGCATAGCGTTGAGATCGCTCACGCACTCGCGCGTCAATTTTAACCCGTCCTCGTACAACTTAATGCTTTCTTCGAGCGATACGCCCGCGTCGCTTTCCAGTCTATCCACCAATTTTTGAAGCTCGCCGATTTTCTTTTCAAAATCCGCCGAGGTCGTTTGGTCGTTTTTTTCGGTTTTGTTCATGGTTTTCTCCCGTCGATCTCTCAATCGATTTTAATGCCCGTGATCGCGGCTGTAGCAACGCCGTCCGCAAACACCAATTCGATTTCGTCGTCTTTGCGCAGTTGCTTTGCGCCGCTTACGCTCGATTTACCGCGAAGCACCGCGGCATAGCCTATCTTGATTATTCTGTGCGGGTCGAGTGCGGATAGCACCGCCGCCAACCCGTCGCAACGCGCGCGACTGCCGTTAAACGGCTTAACCGCCGCGTTCCGCAGTTGCGCCGCGCCCGTGCTTAAACGCATAGCCGCGTTTTCGGTTTTACTGCGAACGGCGTATCCGACGCGCCGTGCCGCAAGTCGCACCGCGCCGAAGCAGTCGTTTACGCGTTCGGACACGGCGGCTGTTACGGACGTGCCCAGCTTATTAAGCCTGCGCACACGCTTATCGTAACGCGCGCCGACCGCCGATTGAAGTCTGTACGTCGCGCTTGCCAAATCATTTAATATAGCGCTCGCCCTCGAATTGACTATTTCGCCCGCAATGGACGGCGTGCCCGCGCGCGTTCCCGCGCAGAAATCACACAGCGAATAGTTTATTTCGTGTCCGACCGCCGATATAATCGGTATTTCTGACAACGCGACCGCCGTTGCGAGTTTTTCGTCGTTAAAGCAGTCCAAGTCCTCGTCGCTGCCGCCGCCGCGACAAAGCACTATTACGTCCGCTCTGTACGACTGCAACCGCGCTATCGCCTGCGCCATTTGCGCCGCCGCGCCCTCGCCCTGAACCTTGACGGGATAAACCCGAATTTTAACGAACGGGTTTTTGTCGTAAACCACGCGTAAAAAGTCGCGTATCGCCGCGCCGTCGGGACTTGTAACCGCTACGACGTTGACTATATATCGCGGCAGTTGCGGTCTGTTCTCGAAGTAACCGAGCGCGCACAGTTTTTCTTTAAGTTCGTTGAGCCGCGCGTTCTTGTCGCCCACTCCCTGTAAAAAAAACTCCGAATAATTGAACGACACCGAATTGCGCTTATCGTAAAAACTCACGCTCCCGCGCAACGCTACCCGCGCGCCTTTTTCTATCTTGTCGCGCGCCGAAAAGTGTACGCATCGCACAGAATACGCGCCCTCGGCAAGCGTGATAAAAGTATGCCTGTCCGAGTACGACACCTCGGTCACTTCGCCCGTAAGCGTCACGTCATGCAACAGTTCTTCGTCGTCGAACACCCCGCGCAAATACGCGGACAGTTGCGCGACGGTCATCGCTCTGTTCATGCGCCCGCGCCGTCCACCGTGTTTAAAAGCAACATCGCAACCGTCATAGGTCCGACGCCGCCTGGAACGGGCGTAATGTAGCCGGCAACTTCTTTCACTCCGTCAAAGTCAACGTCGCCGTGCAACCCGCTCTCGTCGCGGTTCATACCTACGTCTATAACCACCGCGCCGCGCTTGACCATGTCCGCCGTGACGAAATGCTTTTTGCCGACTGCAACGACGAGTATGTCCGCTTGGCGCGTAATTTCTTTTAGATCAACGGTCTTGCTGTGGCATACCGTAACCGTCGCGTTATGTTCGAGCAGTAACGCCGCAACGGGTTTTCCGACTATATTCGATCGACCTATAACGACGGCGCGCTTGCCCTCTATTCCAACGCCCGTCGATTTAATCAACTCTATTATTCCGCGCGGCGTGCACGCGACCGTTCCGTCGCGCTCGCCCAAAAACAGCTTGCCCGCATTGACCGCATGAAACCCGTCCGCATCTTTTTCCGGCAAAATCACGGACAGCGTTTCGCGCTCGTCAATATGTTTGGGCAACGGAAGTTGCACCAAAATTCCGTCCACGCAAGCGTCGGCGTTGAGCGTGCTTATAAGCTCAATCAATTCCGCTTGCGACGTATTTGCGCCCATACAATGCGAATATGAGGCTATACCGCACTCCTCGCATGCCTTTATCTTGTTTTTGACGTATATTGCGGACGCGGGATCGTCGCCGACACGCACTACCGCAAGCCCTACTTTTCGTCCGTGTTTGCGCTCGAACGCGCTCGCACGTTCAAGCACGGTTTTGCGAATTTCCGCCGCAACGGCTTTGCCGTTTATAATCTCACTCATTTGCGCCGTCCCCTTTGATAACGGAGGCGAGTATGCCGTTTATAAACGCATGACTTTTTGTGTCCGAATAGGTTTTGGCTAACTCGACCGCTTCGTTGGCGACCACCGCGGGCGGCGTGTCCGTGTACATAATTTCGTAACACGCAAGATACAAAACCGCGAGATCGGTTTTGTAAATGCGGTCGAACTCATAGCCCTTGGCATACTTGACTATTACGGCTTTAAGCTGATCTTTGTGCGCGGTAATCCCGTCGATAACGCTATCGATATAAGACCGCGCATCCTTGTCCGCGTCTACCCAAAGTTCGTCTTTTGTTTCGGGGTTGAACTGCCCCGTCATTACCATTTCGTATGTCAGTTTAAACGCTGTTTCGCGCGCGGCGCGTCGTTTCATATAATCTCCTAATGCTTCAAGAATTTAACCGATATGATATTTACGTTTATCACGCCCATTTTGTAATCGGTCATTGTTTCCACCGATTTCTTAATGTTGGCTTGCACCTTGTACGCTATATCGGAACAGCTTACCTCGCTGTTCACTTCGATATAGACGTCCGCGTCGATAGTATCGCCCACGATATAACAGCGGACGCCTCTGCCGCTGACAGATTCGACGCCGCTTATTTCCTGCGTAGCCAAACGGATAATCGAACGCAGTACGTTATGCCCGTACGTTATTCCGTCCGAAAATACATTGTTACGCTTCGCGCTCATTAAAGTTACTCCTTGCAAGCATAAGCATATTCATAATAATTGTACCACAACGCGCAATAAATTACAATACTTTTTATGCGGTTGCGCAGGAATTTTTAACACATAAAAAAACGGACGCCTTTATAATGCGCAATTTCCATAGGGAATAAAAAACTAAATTTTTTAGAGTTGCACTTTCAAGCGAGGACAAAAGCTCTCAAACGATATGTTCGAGAGCTTTTTAAATACGCATTATTTAGAAAAATAAATTGAAATTTATCGTTACTATGATAATTTGTTATTCAAGCACTGAATGTATTGTGCGACTAAAAAATAATTTTTTATATCTGTTTCGTCTAATCCTCTGAACAGAAAAAGGTCATCGTAAATTTCCGCCACTCTATTAATATCTTTTCCTTCAATATGGAAAAACCCCGTAACTAAATCAATCCCGACTAAAACAGATGAATCTTTAGCTTTATATGCAACAATTTGCGGTACTGCACCTTGCGGTAATTTCTCTCTATTAGATTCATTTTTCATAATGTTGAATTCTACGACATCATGAAAAGATAAAGAATCTAATTTCTCAAAACGATATTTGTTGCAAAAATAATCATTTATTTCTGCTCCGCTTTTCCGATTCGGTTTCAACTTATCACGATTTTCGTTATATATGCATTTCCACTCCTGAATCATTTCAATAGTTGGCTCTGTTGTAAGCATATTAAAATCTCCGCTAAATTACTGTTTATCGTACAATTATTATATCACGAAAAAATGAAAGAACGCAACCGATTGAATTTTGCGGGAAATATAAAACATATCTATATCTCACTAGGCTACGAGTAGCCTAATTCGTCCACGAAAAAAAGTACAGAAAAGGCACAGCTTAACGCTATGCCTAAACCTTTTTATTTGCGTTTTATTAAATTCCCTATGGGAATTACGGTAAGCGCCCGCAGTTTTTATAAGACTGTTACACGTCAAGCGATTTAACGCGAACGTAATCGATTGTTTTGCCCGTTTCGGTCATTACGACGTCGAGCACGCGCGCAACTTCCTCGTCGGTCATTTCGTCGGACTTAACTATTACATTGATGTTTTCTTTGCCGACGGTCACAAGGCAGTCGCCGAAGCCCAACGCTTTAATAAGCGTTTCGAGCTGTTGTTCGGTTTTCATGCCTGCAACGACTGCGGCGAGTTCGGTTTCGGCGTTCTTCTTTGCCGTTTCCGAGGACGCTTCGTTATTGATAATCGCCTCGTAGTACATAACCGTTTCCGAACGCGAAGAATCTCTGTCCGCGCGCGACGCCGCAAAGTAGTCGCTGTAACTTACCTGATTGTTCGCGTCCGCGCTTTGCGAACCCGGGCGGTTGAGAAAATAGTTCAAACAACCCGTAAGAACAAGCAATGCGACCATACTCGCAAGAACAATGATTTTTTTCTTTTTACTCATATTGCCTCCTGACTATTTGGATTTAGGATAAACCATAATTTTTTCTATTGACAGATCGAGCAGTGTAGAAACCGCATAAATCACGTCGAGCTTGACTTTGGTATTGCCGCCGCCGTCGCATACTACAAGCACGCCCACGGCTTTGGGGTTTTCGGACTGCGAGCCGGAAAATGATGCGGACACACTCCTGTCCCAGTTGATTACTACTGACGCGCTGCCCACGCCCGAAATTTGTGATACTATGTTTTCTACTTGAGCTTGCATAGACGCGCAGTAGTCGGACTTGTCTATATCGAATTTTCCGTTTACGTCGTCAACGGTCTCGCCGCCGCACGACGCAAAAGAAAAATATGCGACAAGCACTGCCGCAAGCACTGCGCAACACGCTATTATTTCTATGTGCTTTATTGCTTTCAGTTTTGCAAGAAAGCCGGACAGCTTACCCATAAGACATAATCGCCTCCTCGCCGATGCCGAAGTAGTCCGCAACCAGCTTGATGATTTCACTCTTATTTATATGCTCGGTATTTTCGGGCATGCCCAAATCCGAAAAATTAAGAGTCGCCGATTTTACGCTCCAACCGTCAAGCTCCACGGTAAGAGTAAAGCCTTCCTTATACCCTTTTTCCGCAAGGTACGCGATCGCCGCGCGCTCGACGGTTTTGCGTTTTAGCCCGTCCGTATACTCCAAATATTCATCGTCCATTTGCACCGAACCGTCGGGGAACTCGAATTTGAAGCCCGATTTCAGCAGGCTCGGCAACGGCGTTACTATTACGAGCACCGCAATCGTCGCCGCGACCGATCGAATAACGTTGCGCGTCTTGCCCTTGGGCAATAGCATTTCGGCTATCGTCGTGACAACAGCAAGCCCCAGTATCGTCAAGCCCCACGCCGCAAAAGAATTCATAATCCTATATTCCCCGTGCAAATTATCATCGACAAAAACATCACGTACAGGAACGTCATTGCTATTACGACCGTCGCTATCATGGACGACGACTTGGACACAGACGTAAGCACGCCTCCGAACCTGTCGCCGCCGAGCGGCTCCGCTATCGCGGCGGTCAGTTTGAGCGTAAGCGTATACACGGCGAGCTTGGATACTACGGGCGCGGCGCAAAGTATTATAAGCGCCACCGCGCTCGACCCAACCGCGTTCTTTATAAGCACGTTGCCCGCCATAACAAAATCGAAGCCCTGCGACAAATACCCGCCTATTATCGGCACGTATTTGGACACGGCAAACCGCGCCGCCCGTACCGATATGCCGTCGCGCACCGACGCGGTTATGCCCGACACGCCGATAACCGCGATAAACAAAAAGAACGCCGTGCCTAAAAACCACTTGCATGCGGAACGAAAAAACTCCGCCGTTTTACCGAGCTTAATTCCCGTGGACACCGACCCGATAATATCGAAAACAAGCGCCATCAATAGCGCGGGAAAAGCCAAATAAGTTATAATGCTCGTCATGCCGCCGCCGAGCACCGCGACGGTGGGCGTGTACACTCCCGCGGATGACGACGCGCCTGCCGCGGTCATAAGCGTTATGAGCACGGGCGAAACGGTGTTGATCTGTGTTTTTACCGACGCGATAAACTTGACGGCATAGACAAGCGCGGTCGAAAAATACCCGACCACAAGCGATACCGCAAGCGTGCCCGTAGCAAAGTACACGACGCGTTCGATCGCTTCCGAAGCGAACTTGCCTTTTACCGAGTTGACAAGATTGTACGCCAAAACAATGGCAAGACAACCTATCAGCATAGGCAAAAACTCGAATACGTCCGCGCCGAACAGCGCGAACACATACGATATTATACTGCCGAAATCACTGCTGTACTCGCCGTTGGCAACTGCGCGCACGCGCTTGACAATATCGTCGAAGCCGAACACCGCCAACTGGTCGGACGTAAGCAAGTCGATAAGCCCCTGTATGCCCGCAAGATTGAGATTGCCGAGCAGGTCGTCTACGCTTTCGTTTACGTCGCCGTCGTTCTCCCCGTCTTTTGCATTGACAGTGCCCGCCGAATAAATTCCGTCGTTATTAACGTCCGCCGCCCGAGCGGGCGCGGCGCTTGTCCGCAAAAACACAAGCGGCGCAATCACCGCCACAACAATCAATATCAACAGTTTTTTCATGTAAGCATACCCGCTATAAACTCAAACAACTGCACGACCACGGGCAAAGACACGCCCACAATAATCAGCTTGCCCGCGAGCGTCACTTTATCCGCGAGCGACGACAGCCCCACGTCCTCTATGACGGATGCGGAAAATTCCGTTATGTACCCGACGGCTATCACCTTGAACAAAAGCGTCACCACCGAAGCGGCAAGCCCCGCGCGCTTGGCGATCGCCGACACCACCGAAAAAATATCCGCAAAATAATCGACGACGGACAGAACTACCACAATGCCGCCCGCAAGCGCGACCACGGCGGCGAGTTCGCTCTTGACGTCGCGCAAAACAAGCACGCAAAACGCCGTTATCAACGCGATAGCGACAATGCGAAAAATATCCATCAGTACATACCGAACACGGATTTAAGCGTGTCGAAAAGCTGTCCTATCATGTTTATTATCATGATAAGCACTATCACAAGCCCCGCAAGCGTGACAAGCGTGGCTATTTCGTCCTTGTCCGTCTTTTTTAGTATCTGACTGATTATAGCCGTAATAAGCCCGACCGCGGCTATTTTGAAAATTATGTCTATGTCCATGCTCACCGCCTATAAAGTCAAAATGCCCACACCCAGCCCCAATAAAAAACCGAGTTTTACCGCAACCGCGCCCTGCTTTTTGCATTTTGTTTCCGCGGCGGCGCGCATGTCGCCGAACGTTTTTAAAAACATTTCCAGCTCGTCGAGTTGCGAATTGCCGTCGCTCTTGCCGAGCGAATAAAACAGTTCGCAGACGCGCGCGTATGTTTCCGCCGAGAGAAAACCGCGGCTCAACGTCGGCTTGTCCGCCTTTCCGCCCGTATACGCTATGTATTCCGCTACGTTCTTTTTAAGTTGCGCACTGTCTATCGCCGCCGCGCCCAGCACGCTCGCCGCTGCGTCGCGCCGATACGAAATATTGCGTTTGAGTTCGTTCAATAATTTGCACACGCCGTCGAGGTAATCAAAATTACGCTTGTATACGCACATTACAAAGTAGCCCGCCGCCGTTCCGACAGCCGTGCAAATAAACACAATCAAAATCTTTACGCTCATATCGACGCCTCCTCGAACACGGTAACGGCGCGTCGCGGCGCGGGCGAAATAACCGCGTACAGCATAAACAGTCCGCTCTCCGCCGCGGCGCGAAATTCGGGTTTTAGCATTACGTCGTCCGTATTTTTCGCGTGAACGGTTGCAACGACGGATATTCCGCAAGTCGCCGCTCGGCGCACGCTTTCAATATCCGTGCCAAACAGCTCGTCCGTAATTATCACGTCGGGGCGCATGTGCGCTATGCCTGTTTCAAACACGCGCGTTTTATCGATGCCGCTTATGACGTCCGTGCAACACCCCACGTCGAGAGTGGGCGCGCCGTAAGCGGACGCCGCGATCTCGTATTTTTCGTCGCACAACAGCACGCAGTATCCGCGATCGGACACAAGCCTGCAAAAGTCGCGCAACAGCGTCGTTTTCCCCGCCCCCGGAGGCGATATAATAAGCGTATTTTTAACAGTGCCGTCGGCTACGGCTTTTGCGCACAGCCCCGCGGCGCAACCGAAAATCTGGTGCGGCAAGCGAATATTGACCGAACTGAAATCCTTAACCGCGGTCAACGCTTGTCCGTTGGTGACGCCGCTCCCGCACACGCCCAGCCGCAACCCGCCCGAAACGGATATGTACCCGCGTTTTAGAGTTTCCGTAACGGTATACAGCGAGTGTTCGCAAGCGCGCATGACAATGCCCTCCGCTTCGCGCTCGCCCGCAATAAACGCCGCCGACTTGTCCCGAGTGATACCCGTTTTGCACAAGTAATAATACGCGCCGTCGTAACACACTCTTACGGGCGCGCGGTTAATAACGCGCACTTCGCTTATACGATCGTAACACAGCCTCGCCCTAATCGGCGCGGCGTATTTGTCGGGAATAAGTCGCATCAGCTCTTCCATACCGTTTATATCTATGGTAAAAATTGCCGTAATATGATTTATAAAACCGCTTGCGCTCCGTAAAATTATATGCTATAATATAAAAAACAAACAGAGGTGACAGTCCGTTGAGAATTCTTTCTTGCTAAAAGACCACAGTTATAAGTACCGCCGCGCCAAACGGCGTGCTTATGCAATCGCAAGAAAGATAATCGACATATCGCCTTTTCGCCATTTAACCGAAGCGTTAATCGGAGTTACGGGATTTTCTTTCTTGTAACTCTTTTTTTCACGGAGGTAATTATATGTCGCTTATTAGCGTGCAAAATCTTACGTTTTCTTACGACGGCGGAAATTCCGTCATTTTCGACAACGTAAGTTTCCAAATAGACACCGACTGGAAGTTGGGTTTTGTCGGGCGAAACGGCAAAGGCAAAACCACGTTTTTAAACCTGCTTGCGGGCAAACACGAATACCGCGGAAAAATTTCCGCGTCAGTAAAGTTCGAGTATTTTCCCTATCCCGTCGCCGACGGCACAAAACTGTGCCGCGATATACTGCAAGACGTTTGTCCCGCCGAGGACTGGGAAATTATGCGCGAATTTAATTCGATAAAATTGGATTGCGACGTTTTATATCGTCCCTATAACGAACTGTCGGGCGGCGAACAGACCAAAGCGTTGCTGTGCGGTTTGTTTTTAAACGACGGGAAGTTTTTACTGATAGACGAACCGACAAACCACCTGGACGCCGCCGCGCGCCAAGCCGTGTCCGAATATCTTAACGGCAAAAAGGGCTATATTCTCGTGTCGCACGATCGCGCGTTTTTGGACGGCTGTATCGACCATGTTTTTTCGCTCAACAGGACGGACATAGATATACAGTCGGGCAATTTCAGTTCGTGGCTTACCAATTTCGAACGCCGCCAAGCGTTTGAAACGCAACAAAACGAACGGCTGAAAAAGGACATAGACCGTCTGTCGCAAGCGGCAAAGCGCACTTCTGCGTGGGCAGACAAAACGGAAGCGTCTAAATTCGGCAAAACGGACAGCGGACTGAAACCCGATCGCGGCTATGTAGGTCACAAATCCGCAAAGATGATGCAACGCGCTAAATGCACGGAAGCGCGAAAGCAAAAAGCTATCGAGGAAAAATCGGCGTTGTTGCGCAATACAGAAAAGGTGTACGGGCTTAAACTCTCCCCGCTTGCGCACAGCTCCGTCCGCCTTGTATCGTTTTCCGACGTGACGATAAAATACGGCGACCGCGCCGTGTGCTCGCCGCCCGACTTTGAAATACGCAACGGCGACCGCGTCGCGCTCGACGGAAAAAACGGTTGCGGGAAAAGCAGCCTGATTAAAATTATAACAGGCGCGCCGATAGCTTACGATGGAACGGTGCGCGTCGCTCACGGCTTAAAAATTTCTTACGTGCCGCAACACACTTCGCACTTACGCGGCAATCTGTCCGACGTGGCTAAACTTGCCGACATTGAAGAAAGTTTGTTTAAAACGGTCTTACGAAAAATGGATTTTAAAATCGACCTGTTCGATTGCGACGTGTCTGCGTATTCCGAGGGGCAAAAGAAAAAAGTGCTTATTGCGCAAAGTCTTTGCCAAAAAGCGTACTTATATGTTTGGGACGAACCGCTTAACTACTTGGATTTTTATTCGCGCATCCAGATAGAAAACCTTATAAAAGAGTTTGAGCCGACTATGCTGTTTGTCGAACACGACAGCGCGTTCAGACAGTCGATTGCAAACAAGACAATTTATCTTTAACTCGCTGTCGGATTATCGGAAAAACGCAATAAAAAAACGGAGCGCGGCGGTTGTCCTTACGCTCCGTTTTTGCTTGACTAAATTATTATTATTTAACGCGTTCCATATACGTGCCTGTGCGAGTATCCACACGGATTTTATCGCCGATATTGACGAACAGCGGCACGCCTATGGTGTAGCCCGTTTCGAGGGTTGCGGGCTTGTTGCCGGGCTTACTGGTGTCGCCCTGAATACCGCCCTCGGTGTCCGCTATTTCCAACTCAACAAAGTTGGGCGGTTCGACGGCAAACGGCGATCCCTTGTACGACGAAATTGTAACCGTCATTTCCTCTTTTATAAAACGCAATGCGTCCTCGCAAAGGTCGTGATTGAGCGGGAGCATGTCAAACGTTTCGGTGTCCATAAAGTAGTACAGATCGCCGTCGTTATACGAATACTGGTATTCGCGTCTGTCGATATGCGCTTCCTCGTACTTGTCGGACGGGTTGAACGTGTTTTCGAGAACTTGTCCCGTTATGACGTTTTTGATTTTTGTACGGACAAACGCCGAACCTTTGCCGGGTTTTACGTGCTGAAACTCGACAACGGTATAAACCTTGCCTTCCATTTCAAATGTTGTGCCTTTGCGGAAATCTCCTGCCGATACCATAATATCCTCCTCGGAATAAATTACTAAACGTTGAGTTTTTTATCGTAAGCCGTAAGGTTGACCACTCCGTCTTCCTTGACGACAAGCATGTCTTCTATGCGAACGCCGCCCAAACCCTGCACGTAAATCCCCGGTTCCGCGGTGATTATCATATTGGGTTGCAATACGGTCTGCGACGAACTTCCCACCCGCGGGAACTCGTGAATGTCTATACCTACGCCGTGCCCGAACGAATGACCGAAATTATCGCCGTAACCGTTAGACGTTATGTATTCGCGCGCGAGCGCGTCCGCGTCGTGACACGTCATGCCCGCTTTTATATTTTTTATAGCGTATTCCTGCGCTTCCTTGACAATATTGTAAACTTCGGTTAATTGCGCGCCCGCATTGCCCAGACAGAACGTGCGCGTCATGTCCGAACAGTAACCCTTATATTTTGCGCCCATATCCACCAAAATAAGCTCGTTTTTATCGAGTTTTTTATCCGACGGATGATGGTGCGGTTGCGCGGAGTTCGCGCCGAACGCGACGATAGTTTCAAACGAATACTTTTCTGCGCCGCCGATAATCATTTCGTAATTTATTTCCGCCATCAATTCGCGCTCGGTCATACCGACTTTGGCATGCGAAATAGCGCGTTTCAGCGCGCCTTCCGCTATCTGTTGCGCGGTTTTAATCAACGAAATTTCTTCCTCGGTTTTGATGGCGCGCACCGCTTCGACGGCGGCTTCCGACGGTTTGAGTTTAAAGCCCGCGAGCGCGGTTTTTAACTCGTTATATTCGTCAATGTAAATCTTTTCGCCGAAACCGACGGATTTTGCGCCCAATGCAGTAAGCGTTTCCGCAATCTTTGCGTAAAAATCTTTATAGGTAGTAATTACAATATCAAAATCCTCGACGTGCTCGCGCGCCTCCGCTTCGTAACGGAAATCGGTTATAAACACGTTTTTGCCGCGCGACAAAACCACCGCGCCGAACGACGTTTCAAACCGAGTGAAATAAAAACGGTTGGATTCGTCGATAAACACAAAAGCGTCGATCTTCGGATTGTTATCAAACAAGTTGTTCGTAACCATAAACTACCTTCAAGTTGTTTTGCAAAATCGCTCGCGCGAGTAACGGATATGCGTTCCGCCCGTCGCCGAAACAATAATATTATATCATAAAACTTCTTATATGTTAAGCGTTTTTATGCACATTTTTTATAATGAGCGCGTCGTCGGACATTGTGCCGTTGGACTCGCAAACTATATAAGGCGACATTTTATACTCGTCAAACAGCTCGCCGAGCGGCGCGTATTCGGGACCGTATTTGTCGTCGGCGAACGTCAAATGCCTTATTTCGCCCTTGTCGCCGTACTGAATTTTAGAAAAATGCACGTGCATGACCGACGCTTTTTCAAACCCGAGTTTGTCTATCGTGTAGTCGAGTATGCGACGGTAATCGTCTTTTGTTTTAAGCCCGCCGTGCGTGTACGCGTTAATATGCCCAAAATCAAAGCACGGATAAAACATATCGTCTATCAAACAAAAATCCACCACTTCTTCGACCGTGCCTATTTGGTTGTTTTTACCCATGGTTTCGGCGCACAGTTTAAACGCGAACGGAATATCTTTACAGCTTTCGGCAAGCAGTGCGAGGTTGCGTTTTGTAGCCTCGACGGCTTCCGCTCTCGTCGCCTTGCCGCACGCCGCAGGGTGAAACACGACGCGCTCGCCACCCATTTTGTTGCACGCCGTCAACGACTGCTTGATGTAGCCTATCGACTTGGCTATCATTTCGGGATCGGGATTCGCAAAGTTAGTGTAGTACGGCGCATGCACGCTTAACGCTATGCCGTACTTGGCAAACTCCGATTTTATTTTGTTCGCCGTATCGTCAGACATGGACACTCCGCGTCCGAACGAATATTCAAACGCGTTCAGCCCGATCGAGTGTAAAAACTCGCCCTCTTGATACGTGTGCTTTCTGCCCGACGCATAAAACGCGTCGCTGTTTCCCGACGGTCCTATTCTAATCATTTTTTGTTCCACTCTATATCCTTGTGCACTTGCCGCGACAACTCCGCGGGCGTATCGAACTTGGCGATGTCGCGTAAGCGTTTGTGAAAATACAACTTTATTTCTTGATCGTAAATATTATCGTTAAAATCATTTATCATAGTTTCGACGACCGATTTTGTCAGCCCGAACGTCGGGCGCGCGCCTATATTGGTCGCGCAATCGTAGGTTTTGCCGTCAAGCACGCACGTCGTGCCGTAAACGCCGCTTTTAGGCAACATTTTTCCAGATGACAGTTTTATGTTTGCCGTGGGTATGTCAAACATGCGCCCCGCACCGCGACCGCGCACAACACGCCCGCGAAGCATGAACGGCGCGCCCAAAAACGCGTTTGCCTTTTCGACATTGCCCGAAGCGAGCAGATTTTTAACGACGGTCGTCGATACGCGCTCGCCGTCCGCCTCGTACTTGGGAACGATTATGCAGTGTATTCCGTGCCGCTCGCAGTATTCGCGCAAGAACGCGCTATCGCCTTTTGCGCCTGCGCCGAACAGATAATCGTATCCGCACACAAACGCTTTAATATTATGCCGCGCAGTTATCAAATCCAAAAAATGTTCAGCACCGTAATTTTTAAGCCGCACGTCGAACCGCATGGGCAATATGTAATCGCACAGTCCGTCCAACAGCTCGCACCGCTCGGCATAAGTGTACACCTGCTTGCCGTCGAAGTTGAACAATTTATACGCGTTATTCGAGAACGTGGCGACCGCGCAAGCAAGCCCGTTTTCGCGCGCGTACTCGCTCGCAACGTTTATAAGGTTTCTGTGCCCCAGATGCACGCTGTCGAAATATCCGAGCGCAAGGCACGCTTGTTCCGATGTCAATTCCTTCATAATCATTAGTCCCTCAAATATGTTTTGATTTTCAAAACGCCGTCGCGCGAACAGCCTATACCGAAAAACTCGCCGTTGCAATAGATACGCGCGTCGCCGTCGAACTCCGCTTTTATCTTGCGTCCGTGCGTTATATCGTCGTACAAACCCGCGTCTGCCGCGTACACGGGCATGTCGAGCATTGCCTCCTCCGCCGATATTATCGCCGCCTGCTTGCGCACTTCGAGCGACTCCAAACTTACGCTGTCTTTCACGTCGAAGCAACCCGATTGTGTGCGCTGTAAATAAGTCAACGTCGCAAGCGACCCGCACATTTTTGCGACGTCGCGGCAAATCGCTCTGATATACGTGCCCGCCGAACAGGTTATCGAAAAGACCATTTCGTCCATACGCGGTTGACAAATAAGCTCCGCGCCGTACACCGTTACGGTTTTGGGTGCGAGTTCGACTGCCTGTCCGCTACGCGCAAGGTCGTATGCGCGCTTGCCGTTTACGTGCTTTGCGCTGAACGACGGCGGAACTTGGCTTATTTCCCCTACAAGCGACAGCATTGCGTTGAGCGCTGCGTCCACGCTCGGTATGTCGTTCGTAGTTTCGACCACCGTGCCGAGCGCGTCGAGCGTGTCGGTCGAATACCCGAATTTAAACTTGGCTATGTACGTTTTTTTTCTGCCCGATAAGTAATCGAACAGCCGCGCAGACTTGCCCACGCCTATAACAAGCACGCCTTCCGCCATGGGGTCGAGCGTACCCATGTGCCCGACCGTATTTTCGCCGAGTATGCGTTTTACTTTCGACACGGCGAGAGCGGACGACATGCCCGACGGTTTGTAAAGATTTATCAGTCCGTTCACGGTAGTTTGTCTATTGCGGCGCTTGCCGCGGCGATAACTTTTTCTTCCACGTCGTAACGGTTGCCGTTTATTACACAACCCGCGGCGAGCTTGTGTCCGCCGCCGCCGAACGCGCCCGCCGCCGCCGCGACGTCCGCTTCCACCGAACGGAACGAAACGCGGAACAGTCCGCCCTGTTGCTCGCACATTGCGACGGAAACTTTTACGCCCGTGATGCTCGACGCGTAATCTATAAGCCCCTCGGTGTCCTCCGACGCGCACCCGCACGCGGCAAGGTCGTCAAGCCCTATAACCATGAGCGCGACTTGTCCGTCTTTGTACAGCCTAATCCCGTCAATCACGCGCGCGGTTAATTTAATACGTTGCAAGCTCTTATTGCAATATATATCGTGATTGATTTTTCCGACGTTCACGCCCAAGCGGCACAACTCCGCCGCTATGTTGAACACGGTGTCGTCGGTATTGGAGTGCATGAAGTGCCCCGTATCGGTAGACAAGCCGGTGTACAGCAAAGTCGCAACGCGCTCGTCGATTAGCCCTTCGTCCTTGAACAAATCGTAAAGCACTGCGCACGTACTGCACGCGTCCGGAACGATACGGTTAATCTTGCAATATCCGTCGTTAGTCGGGTGATGATCGATATTTATGCTGAAATCCGCCGACTGCAAAAACGCGACGTAATTTCCCAATCGCTTTTCGTTAGCACAGTCCACGGCAATAAAAAGATCGTATTTTTTGAGCCGCGGCGCGCAAAAAAATTCGTAATCGGGCAAAAACCCGAACGACTGCGGTTTGTCGCAATCGCAAACCGCGTCCGCGATTTTGCCTAATTTTTCGCAAATGCGCCTGACCGCAAGCGCGGAACTAATGCAATCCCCGTCGGGTCGAATATGCCCGCAAACAAGCACGCTTTCCGCGCGATTGATTGCGTTTAATATATCAGCCGTCGTGTTTTTCGTCATCCTCGTGAAAACCCTTTATAACCTGCTCTATTCGCTCGTAATACGCTTGCGACTTGTCTATCACGAAATTGAGCCGCGGCACGCCGCGCATTTCGCTGTTGGTTTCGGCAAGCTGACGGCGAATATAACCCGCACTGCCGTTGAGCGCGGCAAGCACAGATTTGTCGTCGCCGTCGATAGCGACAAACACCGTGGCGTATTTGAGATCGCGCGACATTTCCGCGTCAATCACGCTCACGCCGCGAATACGCGGATCTGACAACGAATCGACTATAACCGACACGTCGCGCTTTATTACGCTCGCTATCCGCTCCGATCTGTGGCTTGTGCCGCCGCGAAAACTCACTTACTCTCCTTTTCGACGACATAACATTCGATTTCGTCGTCTTCCAAATACTCGGTGTAACCGTCGAGCGAAATACCGCATTCCAACCCGATAGTAACTTCCTTTGCGTCGTCCTTATAACGCTTTAAGCCGGAAATATTGCCTTCGTATATGACCTTGCCGCCGCGATAGAGCTTGGCTTTTCCGCCGCGCACAATCTTGCCCGTTTGCACGTAACTGCCCGCGACGATACCTACGCCCGTAACCTTGAACGTGGTGCGCACGATTGCGCGACCCGTAACGCGTTCCACAAACTTGGGCGCAAGCATTTCGTCCATACCCGCTTGCACATAGTCAAGCGCTTCGTATATTATGCCGAACAATTTGACGTCTATACCCGCGCGTTCCGCCGCATTGCGCGCGTCGCTGTCGGGCTTGACGTTAAAGCCTATAATGCTTGCATGCGCAACATCCGCCATCATTACGTCGGACTGATTGATTGCGCCGACGCCGCTGAATACGACGTTCACTTTGACTTCGTCATTGGACAGTTTGAGCAATGCGTCTTTAACCGCTTCGCTCGAACCCTGTACGTCCGCTTTAACAAGTATTTTGTATTCTTTGAACTTATCGTTGCCGAGGTTCTTAAACGCCTCGTCGAGATCGGCTTGCGGCACGTCGGCAAGCATGTTGTTTTTGGCTTTCGCCGCGCGCTCCTCGATGACCTGACGCGCCATTTTTTCGCTTTCGACAACGGCGATGGGATCGCCCGCGGAAGGCACTTGCGCAAGTCCGTAAACCGCGACGGGCATGGACGGACCGGCGGACTTAATGTTTTTGCCCTTGTCGTCCGTAAGCGAACGCACTCTGCCGTATGTCGTGCCCGACACTATATAATCGCCCACTTTGAGCGTGCCGTTCTGTACGATAACCGTTGCGATAGGACCTTTGCCCTTGTCGAGCCGCGCTTCTATAACGTAGCCGCGCGCACTGCGGTTGGGGTTGGCGCGCAGTTCCATATATTCCGCTTGGAACAGTATGTTTTCCAACAGCGTGTCGATACCTTTGTTCTGTTTAGCCGAAACGGGTATCATAGGCACATTGCCGCCCCACTCCTCGCAAACCAATTCGTGTTCCGCAAGCTGTTGTTTAATTCTGTCGATGTTCGCGCCCTGTTTGTCTATCTTGTTTACGGCTACGACGATAGGCACGTCCGCCGCTTTTGCATGCTTGATAGCCTCTATCGTCTGCGGCATAACGCCGTCGTCCGCCGCGACGATAAGCACCGCAATATCGGTTACGGTCGCGCCGCGCCGACGCATTTCGGTAAACGCTTCGTGTCCGGGGGTGTCGAGGAAGGTTATTTTTTCGCCGTTCACGTCCACGGAATACGCGCCGATGTGCTGGGTAATTCCGCCCGCTTCGCCGCTTACGACCGATGTTTTGCGTATAGCGTCGAGCAACGATGTTTTGCCGTGATCGACGTGACCCATAACGGTGATGATAGGCGGACGTTTAACCAAGCTCTCCTCGGGATCGGGCTCTGCGTGCAATTCCAGCAATTCTTCTTCTTTGGTTTTTTCGAGTTTTAACTCGATATTTACGCCGAGCGCGTCGGCTACGAGCTGCATTGTCGGAAAGTCCACGACCGAATTGATGGTCGTCATGATTCCGAGTTCCATGAGCTGTTTTATAATTTCCTGCGCCGTCTTGCCTATCTTTTCGGACAGGATTTTGACGGTAAGGTTTTCGGTGGTGATAACCGCGCTTTCTATCTTGATAGGCGCGAACGGCACTACCTTATTGACCTTTTTGTTTTTGAGCTTGCGCGTGCCCATGCGCTCTTCGTCCACATTCTCTTGAATATAGCCTTTACGAATAAGCGTGCGCTTGTTCATTTGCCGCTTGTCGTCGGGCTTGACTGCGGATTTTTTGCCTATCGGCTCGCGCTGTTTGCGCCCTGCCGCGGGCGGCTCGAACTTTACGACCGTCGGGCGCGACGCGGCGCTTCCCGTTCTCGGCGCGGCGGGTCTTGCGGGCGCGCCCGTGCGAAGCGGCGGACGACCGTCCCTGCTCCGTTCCGTGCGCGGCTTGCTTTCCGGCGCGGGACGCGGCGTGTGTTTTATTACGCCGCGGATATAACTGGGTATGGCTGTACGCGTGCCGCCCGTCGAGGACTCGGCGGGAACTACGTTAGGCGAAACAGGCTTTACGGCTTGCTGTTGCGCGTCCTTTTCTTTTACCTGTTCCGCAGGTTGCGCGGCAGGTTGTTCCGCCTGCTTTTGCTCGTCCGCTTTGGGCGCGTCGGAAACGAACTCCGCGCCGTCCTGCGCAACGGGCTGTTCCGCTTCCGCGCTATCGACAACGGCTTCGGGCGCGGGCGCGCTCTCCGCGCGTTGCGCCTCCTGCTCTGCGGCTATGCGTTGACGCTCCTCGCGTTCCAAACGCTCGCGCTCGGACGCGTACTCGGACAGTTTGGCGCGTTCGGAAGCGTACAGCTTTTCCACCCGCTTGCGAATTTCCGCCAAACGCTTGATATAGCCTTGCACCTCGCCCGATTCTATGAGCGTGTGCAGGCGTTTAACGCCGTTCGCCGCGTCCTCCGCGGTCGTTACGTTGTTTGTCGTGGTGGTGTTATCCAAAAATATTACCTCCGTGTTCCGAGCCTTATTCCGTACTGCGTCGCGCCGTCCGAAACATAGTTCGTTATTGCGCGGGACATATCCGAATTGGTTATCCCCAGCGCTTTTACATTGCCGCCTACTTTGTCTTCGAGCGTCGGCGCATACACTATCGGGATATTCCGCTTGTCCGCCAAACGCTCCATGTCGTCTTTTAAATTGTCGGACGCCGTGTCGCTTACCGCTATAAGCCTAACGCCTTTTGCCGTGCGCAAGCTGTCGTAACCCAACACTATCGCGCCCGCGCGCTTGGCAAATCCGACCATTGTCAAAAATTTATCGCCCTGTTCTTTATTAGTCAGCATCGATACTTTCGTAAGCCTTTTCAAGCTCCTTATACACTTCGTCGGACAGCGGCTGTTTGTATGCGCGGTTGAGCGCGCGTTTTTTAACCGCCGTTTGCATGCAGTCGCCCGACTTGCATACATACGCGCCGCGCCCCGCCGCTTTGCCTGTCGCGTCTATAACGACCGCGCCGTCGGGTTGACGCACAATGCGCAACAGTTCCGATTTGTCTTTCTGCCGTCTGCATACTATGCACGACCGCAAAGGTATGTGCTTCATTTAGTCGAGTTCTCCGAGATCCTCGTCGAATACGTCGAAGTTGTCGCTGCCCATTTGCTCGGCGCGCTCGGTAGCGGCTTTAACTTCCTGCTCCATAGCCGAGTACGGCTTAATGTCTATCTTCCAGCCCGTGAGCTTTGCGGCAAGCCGTGCGTTGACGCCCTCTCTGCCGATGGCAAGACTCAACTGATCGTCCATGACGACCACTCGCGCGACGCGCTCGTCCTCTTTGGCTTCGACCATGACGACTTTGGCGGGAAGAAGCGCGCGAGCTATATATTCGAGCGGGTCTTCGTGCCAAGGTATAATGTCTATCTTTTCGCCGCCGACCTCGGAAATTATGCTGTTTACGCGCGCGCCCCTGTTGCCCACGCACGCGCCCACGGCGTCCACGCCCGAATCGGTCGCATACACAGCCATCTTGGTGCGCAATCCCGCTTCGCGGACAATGCCCTTGATAGCGACAACGCCGCTCGCAATTTCGGGAACTTCAAGCTCGAACAGCTTGCGAACAAACCCGGGCGCAGTGCGCGTTACGAGCACTTGCGGTCCGCGCGTGGTGGTTTTGATTCCGCGCACGAAAACTTTTATTTTGTCGCCGACTTTGAACTTATCGCCGGGAAGCTGATCTTTGGGATAAAGCACGGCTTCCATTTTTTGGATTTCCACGCACACGTTTTTGCCGTCGATACGGTGAACGATACAGGTAACGAGCTGTTCTTCCTTTTCGGAAAGTTCGCTGTACGCCTTTTCGCTCTCGACCGCGCGCAGTTTTTGCGTGACGATTTGTTTCGCCATTTGCGCGACGATACGCCCGAACTCCGCGGCGTCCACGGGTCCCAAAATTTCGTCGCCGACTTTGTATTTTTTATCGATAAGCCGAGCGTCTTCGAGGCTTATTTCCGTTTCGCGTTCCTCGACCTGCTCCACGACCTTTTGGCAAGTATGAATCTCGAATTTCTTAAATTCGGGCATCATAATTATTTTAATCGCCTTGGGAACGCCGTATTGCTTTTTGTACGCGCTTGTAAGCGCGTCTTGAAGCGCGTCTATAAACACTTCTTTTTTAATGCCGCGTTCGGTTTCGAGGTCGCTCAATGCGTCGTAAAAATCAGCTTGGAGCGTGAGCGTCGAACTTTTTTTAGCCATTTCTATCTTTCTCCCGAGAAATAATTTTCTTTGTTGCGTCAGAACTCGATATACGGTCTGACAAGCGCGATTTTGCCGTTTTCGATTGACGTGTTTACGCCGTCCGTTTCTATCGTGACCGCGCTGTCCGTGCGCTCGACAAGCGTGCCGACGTACAGCTTTTGCTTGGAACCGTCTATCGGCGCGAACAGCTTGACTTCCACTTTACTCCCGTAATTGCGTTCGTAATCGCGCTGCGACTTGAACGGTCTGTCAAGCCCCGGCGAGGACACGTCCAAGCAATACGGCATGGACGAAGTGGGGTCGAGCGCGTCGAGCGGCGCGTCCAAAGCGTTGGATACCGTTTCGCAATCGTCGAGGCTTACGCCCTTTTCGCTTGCGATGTACACTATAAGATGTTTGTCGCCGTACAACGTCTTATATTCTACGTCCACAAGCTCGTAACCGAGCGCGGTGACAACGTCCTCTATGATAGGCATTGCCTTTTCTATAACGCTGTTAATAGCAAACCTCCGTAACAGCAATTGAGAGCGGGCTGACAACCCACTCTCATGCTAAACCTTATAGTACCGATAATACTATACCATTATTCGTATGATTTTGCAAGCGTTTTGCAAAACTTTTAACATTTTTTAAACGTAAAAATTATTTATCTCCGCGCTTTTTATCAGCCAAAATTCGGTGCATTGCTATAAACGCTTTGGCTGTTGCCGCCGCGTCGGTCACAGCGCGGTGCGCATTGTCGTTTACAAGCCCCAGCCCTTCGAGAACTTTGTCGAGCGACAGCTTTTGTATGCCCGCAAGCGCGAGCGGCGCAATCGCCATAGTGTCGTAAGTGCGCCTGTCGCCGAACGCAAGGTTGCACCTATTCCCGCCTTTAAGCAGGAACGGAAAATCGAACGATATGTTGTGACACACGAACGAACAGCCGTAAGAAAACTTGTAAAAATCGGGCAACACGTCCTCGAACAGCGGTTGTCCTTTTACCATGTCGTCCGTTATGCCCGTTTTAACGGACACTTCTTCGGGGATAGGTCGGCGCGGATCGATAAGCGTGGAAAATGTATCGGTTATTTTTCCGTCCGAAATTTTTACCGCGCCCAGTTCCGTCGGACGATCGTACAACACGGACAGTCCCGTCGTTTCAAAGTCGAAAACAACAAAATCGCCTTTCAGTGCGGGCGGCAATTCAAACCCGCCGTCGAACATGCTCGACTGTACGTATTCGTTGTAAGGTTGAGGTTTTACCCTGTCGTATTCGGCGGGCGCGGGTACGGGCGCTATCGGACAAAGCCCGTCCGCATTGCACACGGACAGCTCCCTTACCGATACGGACGCTTCGTTGCGATATGCGTCGTATTCGGCATTGCCCAAAACGCACACCGTCTTATTGAGGAGCGTCGGATCGGCAAGACTTACGCCGCCGCTCGGACTGAACCGACACTGTAACGATGTTTCGCCGTCGTACAGCAAAAACCGCTCGTACTTTCGCCCGCCCTTGCTCGTAAACTCCGTAGGCATGGCAAACACGCCGCAGACAACGACATTGTATTCGTTTGCGATAATACTCGAAACGGACTTCGCCGTCGCGGGCGCAAGACTGCCGAGCACCGGCTTTACGTCCGTAATTGCATATTCCGACTTGCCGCCGCTCGACGCGCTCGCGGCATAATTCGATCCGCTTTGCGCATACTCGACAGCAGTCACGTCCAGTCGCACCTCATCTGCGTAAGAATTTTTTAAAAACTCCTCGAGCCGCGGGATATAATCGTTTTGCGCAAGCTCGTACATAGCCTTGTGCATTTTTATGGACACGACAAGCTGCGGCTCGGTCTGCGCCGCTATCGTATGTATTACGGACGACACGTAAGCAAACTTCTCCGTAAACTTGACAACCGCCGTACGCAACGACGAAACAGTCGGCGTCGCGCCGTCAACTGTTATTTTTATAGGCGTATGAAACGCGCACTCCGTGCGCAACAGTTCAAGCAATTCGAGCTTATTTGCATTGGCAAAAGCAACGTCGTCGGGCTTGCACGCAACGGTTACAACCGCGCTGCCGCCCTCGAACGCCACTCGCGGGAACCGCAGTTTTTCGTACTTGCCGCCCGTTCTTTCGTTTATTTTTTTATAAATTTCGTTCATTTGTCAATTATTCCCGTCGTCGGCTATCTTGTCGTTAATCATTTTCAAAAGCGTAGGGACTATGTCCGCAACGTCTATCGTGCCTATAACCTTGCCCCGCTCGAACAGCGCGGCTTTTCCGCTCGCGCCGCCTGCAACGCCGAAGTCCGCATCGGAGGCTTCCCCCGGTCCGTTGACCACGCAACCCATTACGGCAATCTTGACGCGCTTTTTAATGTCCTTGGTCGCGGCTTTCAGTTCGTCCACGGCGGACTTCAAGTCGTACTTACACCGCGAGCACGTGGGGCACGAAATAATTTCGCAATAATCTTTGTCCAAGCCCGCTTCCTGCAAAATAAGCCGCGCCGCCGCAACCTCTTTTACGGGATCGCCCGATAACGACACGCGCACGGTATCGCCTATTCCGTCAATCAACAGCGCGCCTATGCCGATTGCCGAGCGCACAACGCCGCGTTCATCCGCGCCGCTTTCCGTAACGCCGATGTGCAGAGCGTAATCGGTTTTTGCCGCAAGCTGTCTGTATGCGTCAACGGTGGTCTTTACGTCCGACGACTTGACCGAAATAACAATGTCGTAAAACCCGAACTTTTCGAGCAAGCGCACATGCTTCAACGCACTCGCAACAAGCGCGTCGCTTTTACTCATGCCCGAAAACTCTTTTTCGAGCGAACCCGTATTAACGCCTATCCTGATGGGCGTGCCGTGCGCCTTGCAAGCGTCAACGGTATATTTGACTTTGCTTTCGTCGCCGATATTCCCGGGGTTGAACCGAATTTTATCAAAGCCTATTTCGGCGCACTTGACGGCAAGACGGTAATCGAACTGAATGTCGGCGACAAGCGGCATATCGAACTTGCCGATATACGCCGCGCACGCGTTTACTTCCGCCTCGCTCGACACGGCAATGCGCGCAATGTCGCACCCCGCGAGTTGCAACCGCTTTAACTGATCCGCCGTCGCTTGCGTGTCGAGAGTGTCGGTATTGGTCATAGACTGAACGGCTATTCTGTTGCCGCCGCCTATCTGTATATTTTTTATTCTTACGGTAGCGCTCACGGATATATTCTACAACGCGAACGACAAAATGTCAACAATCAGAACAAACAACAACAGTACCGCCAACCCGACAAAATTTATAATTCCCTCTACTTTGCGGTTGATCGGCTTTTTGCGTATCCACTCGATAACGGTAAACACAATGCGCGCGCCGTCGAGCGCGGGGAACGGCAAAAGGTTGAACATTGCGAGGTTGCTCGCCAACAGCGGCAACAGTATAAGAATATTACGCCAGTCCGCGAGCGAAATGTCCGCCATCAACTTGACCGACCCGACGGGACCGGTAACGTCCGTAATGGGAACTTTGCCAGTGAACAACTGTCCGAACGAACCGAGTATCGACCACGACAGTTTGAACGTGTACGGAACGCAATATTTAAACGCGTTGGACGCATTGCCGCCGACAAATTCTGTATTGGACAAAAATCCGAATCCGACGTAAGTAACGGGCTTGCCGTCGGCGTTTGTGGACGCTATTTTCTGCTTTGTGGCTTTTACAGATACAACCTTGCCCGCTCTGTCAATTTTGAACGTGACTTCTTGACCTTCCTTAACGCCCGCTATAATGTCGTTGTAAGAATTCATTACGCTTACGTTTTCGCCGTTTACGGCAAGGATAATATCGCCCTTTTGCAAATCGCAATAAGCATTGCCGTCGGGATCGAGATACACGTCGTTAATCTGCGGCGCGGCGTACCCTACTACCCAGATATATATCAACGAAAATATTATCGCCGAAACAAAATTAAACGTAACGCCGCCGAGCAACACTATTATGCGCTTCCACGGTTTTTGTTGATTGAAAGTCTTTGCGGGATTGCCGTTTTTATCGAGCCGAACGGTTTTTTCAGCGACCTGTTTGTCTTGCGCGCCGCCGTTACTGTCCGTCTTTTCGCGCATAACGTGCTCGAACAGGTCGTCGCTCTTATTTTCGCCTGTCGCCGATTTGCCGTCCGTATCGTTCGAAACCGCACTGTCGGCATTTACGTCGGCAGTCTTTATTTCGACCTTATCGGGCTTTTGCTTTTCTTCTTCCTCGTCGTCCGTTTCGCCGAGGAACGCGCAATAACCGCCGAGCGGAAAAGCGCGGAACGAAAACAACTCGCCGTTTTTGCGACGCTTGCCGAATATTTTCGGTCCGAATCCGACCGAAAATTCCTCGATGGTAAAGCCGAGAATTTTAGCCGTAGAATAGTGCCCCAGCTCGTGAATAAGCACCATTACCAACAATATTGCAAGCGATAAAACTATATACCCAAAGTATTCCAAATTCTCTCTCCTGCGGCGACACCCGCGCAATACGTCGCTCTTTAACGCGACGTTTGCGTTACAACGGCAATTCGCCGCCGCCATTCAAGTATATTTTACGGTATACGCGATTATGCGTTTCAAAAATATTGCCCGCCGACACGTCGTCGTCCGACAGCTCTTTATCGAGTGCGGTTTCGACAGTACGCACGATGTCCGTAAACGGTATTTTGCGCTCCAAAAACAATCGCACAGCCGCTTCGTTAGCCGCGTTTAGCACCGTTGCAGCGGTGCCGCCGCGCTCTATCGCCTGTCGCGCGAGCTTGGGCGCGGGAAATTTAATTTCGTCGGGCGGCAAGAACCGCAGATTTAACGGCAAGCTCATTGGTTTGTATTCGCGCGGCGCGTGATCGGGATAGGACAACGCGTACTGTATGGGCATGCGCATATCGGGAAAACAAGCCTGCGCCTTGACCGATCCGTCGGCAAACTCGACCATAGAATGAACTATGCTTTCGGGGTGGATTACATAATCGATAGCAAACGTGTCGAACAGCCAGCGCGCCTCGATTATCTCCAAACCCTTATTCATCATTGTCGCGCTGTCCACGGAAATCTTTTTGCCCATGCGCCAGTTGGGGTGCGCGACGGCGCGTTCGGGCGTAACGTCGTTAAGCTCGTCCGCAGGCGTGAAATAAAACGGCCCGCCGCTCGCGGTCAAAATAATGCGTTTAAATTCTTTTTCGCCCTGTAAGCATTGCCACACCGCGGAGTGTTCGGAATCGACGGGCAAAATTTTGCCGCCGCGTTTTAACGCCTCGGTCACAGCCGCGCCGCCCGCGACAAGCGATTCTTTATTGGCAAGCGCGACGGTTTTGCCCGCGTTCAACGCGGCAAGCACGGCTTTAAGTCCCACCATGCCCACGATCGCCGCTACGACAATATCCGCTTCCGACATTACTTGCGTAAGCGCTTCGTCGCCGCAATAAATATCGGCGTCGGGCAAAAGCGCGCGCAGTTCCGCACGCTTTTTCTCGTCCGCGACGCCGACCGTCGCGCAACCGAATTCTTTTGCTTGCGCCGCAAGCTCTTGTACGTTTGTTCCGCAAGTAAGCCCCACGACTTTATAAACGTCGCGGTTGTTGCGTATGACGTCGAGCGTTTGCGTACCTATCGATCCGGTACTGCCCAAAACAGCTATATTTTTCATAAAATAAGCATGACTGCGAAGTACATGTAAAAGAACACGCCGCAGAACATAAATCCGTCCACGCGGTCGAGCACGCCTCCGTGCCCCGGCAACAAATTGGAAAAATCTTTAATTCCGGATCTGCGCTTGACAAACGACGCGACAAGATCGCCCGCTTGGTCGAACACCGATCCGAACAGACCGAGCGCGAGGAAGTTTATTATAGTGCTTGTCCAGCCGTCCGTTAGCATGCCTAACCCGAAAATATTGACGTTGTAGGTAACGGCGAAATAAGTCAACAGCAACACGACGCCCGCGCCAACTATTCCGCCCAAAAGCCCGCCGATCGCACCGCTTATAGTCTTGTTGGGGCTGATGCTCGGACACAGCTTTTTGCCCTTGATCGCACTGCCAATCTGATACGCAAAAACGTCGGTAAACGCGGGAACCAAAAACATAAGCGCAATGCCCGCATTGCGTTGCGGCAAAGCCGACATTACGGAAATACCTATTTCCGCGGTCATAAAGTAGTTTATGGCGACCGAAAACATGAGGATCGCGCTCGGATACAGCATGACGAAAATCGTGGAAACGGCATTGCCTTTTACGTAAGTTTTGGAACACGCCGTTATTATAAGCGTTGCTATGACGGTACCCGCAAGCACGATAAAATAAGCCGTCATGCCCGACGCGTTGGTTTTAAAGAAATATTGCGCAAACCAAAACGCCGCGAATCCGACGACGACTTGAATAAGATCTATCAAAAATATAGGCGCGCTCATTACGTTGGAAACGGCTCTGCACATTTCGTATACGCCGCCGAGCGTGATCGCAAAAATAAACACGTCGAAAAATATCGGGTGAACGTACATTGCAAGCAAGAACACCGCGACGTAAACAATCGCTATAAACGTACCTGTAACAACTCGGTCTTTTTTCACGTTACGTATCCGACCTCCCGTAACAATTATATTCGACCGCAATACTGCGGTTTATACACGCCCGAACCTACGCTGTCTGCGCCCGAATTCGTCAAGCATTTCCGTAAACTCCGCACTGTCGAAATCGGGCCACAGCGTGTCCGTAAAAAACAGTTCGCTGTATGCGGCTTGATAAAGCAAAAAATTGCTTAATCGCTTTTCTCCGCCCGTGCGCACAATCATGTCCAGCTCGGGCAAGCCCGACGTATAAAGCTCGCGTTCCAAGCCGTCGGGCGTTATTTCGCCGCGACGCGCCGCCAAACGCGCCGCGCGCACGATTTCCGCCCTACCGCTGTAATTAAGCGCGATATTAACGACTTGCGCCGATTTGTCCGTGTTTTCGTTTTCCACGTCTGACATTATCGCAATAACGTCGTCGGGGAAATAATCGCGTTCGCCCGAAAACACTACTCGCGCGCCGCGCTCTATAAGCTCGCGCGTCATAGGCTTTAAGCGCTTGCGTATCAAATCCACAAGCGCGGACACTTCGTCCTGCGGACGGTTTTTGTTCTCTGTCGAAAACGCGTAAAGCGTAACGCACCGCACGCCGTATTCAAGCGCGCACGTCACGACGGGCGTAATGTTTTTTACTCCCGCACGGTGTCCCGCGGCGCGCGGCAACAGACGCTTTGTCGCCCATCTGCCGTTGCCGTCCATTATTATGCCGACATGCCGAGGCACGCTCGACGCAGCGACCGACTCCGTGAGTTTATCAGATTTCAAGCAGATCGGCTTCCTTTTCCTTAATCAGCTTATCCACTTTCTCGACTGCGCCGTCGAGTTTCTTTTGTATTATTTTTTCAAACTCCGAGAGTTCGTCCTCGGACACTTCCTTTTTGAGTTTTTTGCCGAAGTCGAGCGCGTCGCGGCGTTCGTTGCGAAGCGCGACTTTGCTGTCCTCGCCCGTCTTTTTAACCTGCTTTATAAGGTCGCGACGGCGTTCCTCGGTGAGTTGCGGGAACGACAAACGTATAACCTTGCCGTCGTCAACGGGGTTAAGCCCCAATTCCGCCGCCAAAATAGCTTTTTTGACTTCTTTAAGCGCCGAAACGTCGTACAGCGACACGGTAAGCGTGCGCGCGTCCGAAACCGAAATGTTAGCCATTTGGTTGAGCGGAGTTTGCATGCCGTAATAATCCACCGTCACGCGGCTCAACACGACGGGATTAGCTCTGCCCGCGCGCATGGAATTGAGTTCCGATTTAAGGTGTTCGAGCACTTTGTTAAGTTTTTCGTCAATCTTGTTCGATTGCTCTATAAGTTGTTCGTTTTGCATGATATACCGTCCTCTAATGAATTATTGTCCCGATCTTCTCGCCCGATACGGCGCGAATAATGCTGTTTTCGTCCGACAAGCCGAACGCGACTATCGGGATATTGTTTTCCATGCACATGGTGACGGACGTGAAGTCCATTACCGCAATGTTTTTGTTAAGCACTTCCATGTACGTCAATTCGTTAAGTTTTTTCGCGTCGGGGTGCGTTTTGGGATCGCTGTCGTAAACGCCGTCCACGTTTTTCGCCATGAGCAGTACGTCTGCTTTTATCTCCGCCGCGCGGAGCGCCGCGCCCGAATCGGTTGTAAAATACGGATTGCCCGTGCCGCAAGCGAATATCACGATACGCCCGCACTCGAAGTGCCGCAACGCTTTACGCAGTATAAACGGTTCCGCAACGTCGGGTATGGACAGCGCAGTCTGCACGCGCGTCGGCACGCCCTTTTTCTCGATAGCGTCCTGCAACGCCAAAGCGTTCATGATAGTCGCGAGCATGCCCATGTGGTCCGCCGTAACCTTATCCATAGCGACGCCCTGCCGACCGCGCCAAAAGTTTCCGCCGCCCACGACGATAGCTATTTGCACGCCCTTTTTGGCAAGCTCCACAAGCTGTACGACGACCCTGTCCACGGTTGCGGGATCGATACCCGAACCCGCCTCGCCCGCAAGCGCTTCGCCGCTTAATTTTAACAAAACCCTCTTGTACATGGTATTCTCCTAAACACTTGAAAATCGGCTTACCGAAAAAATCAATAAGCCGATCTGACGTTAATTACTTGTTGGCGGACAGCTTGGCTACCTCTTCTGCGAGGTTGTCCGTGCGCTTTTCGATGCCTTCGCCCATGACGAACTTGGTAAACCGCACGACGTCGAGCTTTGCGACCGTCTTTTTGGCGGTTGCCTCGACAAGCTGTTCGACGGTGATCGACGGGTCTTTGGCAAACGCTTGATACAACAAGCAGTTCTCTTTGTAGAAGTTGCCGAGTTTGCCTTCCGCAATCTTTGCAAGCACGTTTTCGGGCTTGTTCTTATTCTTTTCGTCGTTCATAAGCTGCTGTTTGATAATTTCGCGCTCGTGATCGACAGCGTCCTGCGGAACGTCGCTCTTGCGAACGTAAGGCGGTTGGAACGCCGCAATGTGCATTGCTATGTCGTGCGCCATGGCGACTATGTCCGCGGTGTTGGCGGAAGTCGCGCCGTCCGCGCTGATTTCCACGAGCGTGCCCATTTTGCCGCCCATATGGATATACGCTTCTTCTATCGCGCCCGCGTTCTTTTGAACGGTCGCGCGGCGAAGCGATATTTTTTCGCCGGTCTTTGCCGTCGCCGCGGTGATAAGTTCGTCGATAGTGCCTTCCGCGGTTTTTACCGCTTTAAGTTTTTCAGCGTCTTCCTCGCCGCTCTGCGCCGCCGCTTTCGCAATATCCTCGCACAGTTTGGTAAATACGTCGCTCTTGGCTACGAAGTCCGATTCGCAGTTTACTTCAACGAGCGCGCCCGTGTGCTTGTCGTCCGAAATGTACGCCCAAGCCGCGCCCTCGGCGGCTATTCTCGACGCCTTTTTGGCGACTATCGACATACCCTGCTCGCGCAGATATTCGCACGCTTTGTCTATATCGCCGTCGGTTGCTATAAGCGCTTTTTTGCATGCCATCATACCGACGCCCGTTATATCTCTTAACTTGGCTACATCCTTTGCCGTAATTTCCATGATATTACTCCTGAAATATTTAATTGTTTTCGCTACGGGTCAACCCCGTTTTTTATTTTTGTTTACCTTACAAAACCGACCGAAAAGGAAAATTATTCCGCGGCGGCTTCCGTCGCAGGCTGTTCGTCCGCGCCGTTTGCGAGTTTGTCGAGCTGTTCTTGGGTAGCGGGAGTTTCCACAACTTCGACGTTTGCTTTGGCGGCGGCTTCCGCTTCCGCCTGCATTTGCGCCTCGACCGCGCGACGCGCCGCCAAGCCTTCCTCGCCCTCGCGTGCTTCGATAACGGCGTCCGCCATTGCGCCCGCAATCAATTTTATGGCGCGGATAGCGTCGTCGTTGCCGGGTATGACGTAATCGACTTCGTCGGGATCGCAGTTAGTATCGACGATAGCGACAATTGGAATATGGAGCTTGCGCGCTTCGAGCACCGCATTGCGTTCCTTTTTGGGGTCTACAACGAACAACGCGCCGGGGAGCGTGCGCATATCTTTAATGCCGCCGAGGTTATCTTCGAGCTTGTCGCGCTCGGCTTTGAGTTTGAGAACTTCCTTTTTAGGGAGCAAAGCAAACTCGTTCATTTTTTCCATGAGGTTAAGTTTGTTGAGCCGTTCGATACGCGATTTCATTGTTTGGAAATTGGTAAGCGTGCCGCCCAGCCAGCGCGACTTGACATAGTACATGCCGCACTTTTGCGCTTCCTGCATGATAGCTTCCTGCGCTTGTTTTTTGGTGCCGACAAAAAGTATCGACTTGCCCTCGGATGCGACGTCCTTGACAAAAGCGTATGCCTTGTCAATCATTTCCACCGTCTTTTCGAGGTTGATGATATAAATGTCGTTACGCGCGACATATATATACTTTTTCATTTTGGGATTCCACTTGCGCGTGGGATGTCCGAAATGAACGCCCGCTTCCAAAAGCTGTTTCATCGTGATTATGTTTGCCATAATTTCTCCGTTTACCGCCTCGGTTTGAACACGATCATGAAAGATTTAACCGCGCACAGAAAAACAACCGAGTGAGTATTCTTAATGATTATACCACAGCCGCAATCTTAACGCAAATATTTTACGGGTGTTTTTACGTAATTTTGCGCCGAATTTGTAATTATTTAATATATCGGCAAAAGCGTGCCCGCCTGCCCGATACTACTTTTTGTGTTCGCAACCGCAGTCGCAACCGTCATGCTCGCACTCACCGTGCTCGTGATCGCAGTCGCAACCCTCGTGATCGCACTCGCCGTGATGACAACCGCAACCGCATTCGCACTCGTCTGCGAATTCCGCCTCGGCTTTTAAATATTCGTTAAATACGGCGTCGAGCACGCTCTCGTCGGTCACGGGCTCGAACTCGTCGGTTTCGTCGTCCTTTTGAATAACCTTAAAGATAATCGCCTCGTCCTCGCCCAGACCTTCCATAGGCTCGACGGGTTGCAAAAGCGCGTAAAATTCGCCCTGATATTCGACTACCGCAACTTCGTTGAAAGCTACTTCGTTGTTGTTATCGTCGTAAAGCGTGATGACCTCTTCGTCAATGAGCTCAACGTTTTCGTCTTGATTTTCAGCCATGATAGTTATCTCCTACCGATTTTTATTATTGTCAATATAGCTCTGCAAAATGACTTTCGCCGCCATACTGTCCACAAGTAAAGCGCGTTCCGCGGCTTTCGTAACGCCCGCTTCCCGCAACAGCTCGTCTGCTTCGACCGTCGTCAAACGCTCGTCGAACAGCTCGACAGGCAAGCCCGTCACTTTTTGAACGTTGCGAGCAAACGCACGCGCACGCCCCGACTGAACGGACTCGCTCCCGTCGAGGTTGAGCGGCAAGCCCACAACTATGCCGCGCGCTTCGCTCTCCCGAGCGACCGCCGCAACGCGGTCTATGGAATTACGCATGGACTTGGTGTGATAAACGGGCAACGGCGTAGCAAGGATATGCGCGTCGTCGCACACCGCCAAGCCAATCCGCTTTAATCCGAAATCAACGCCTAAAAGTCTGCCTTCCATAGTTACGATACAGTATAACATATTAAAAGCAAATTTTACAGCTTTTTTAAAAAGATTTTACAAAATATTTTTAACGCGACGCAATCCTTGCCGTATAACGTGTGCCGTTATATTACATAATATATACGGAGGGCATTATGAAACGCATTATATTGGGATTTACAATCGGCGCGATAGCGGGCGCGGTCGCGCTCAAAAAAATGGAGAACTCCAAAGTTCCCGAAAAGGCGCTCAAAGCCGCGCAAGAAAAATTAGCCGATAATTGAAGGCATCACGCGGCTAACTTGCCGCTCGCGGACTGACTGTAGCGACGGTCGAGCTGCCGCATTTTAATATCGGCTAAACATTTTGCGCTATCGGTTAATACGGCGATCACTCGCTATTACGAAATCGAAAGCGGCGTTCCGTACTTACACGTCGGCGCGCCGCTTTTATTTTTAACGATATATAACAATCGCCTACAATTAAATCAGCCGTGACGCAACTTCGTTTACTATACGCGCCGCGGCGTTTGCCTGCTCAACGCTCACGCACCGACCGAACGAAAATCGCACGGAACAGTCCGCATTTTTCACACCCATTTCGATAAGCGTTTTGGGCGGCGTAGCCGACCCCGCAGAACACGCCGCCCCGACCGAGGCGCACACCCCCGCGCAAGACAGCGCGACAGCAAGCCTGCCGCCGTTTATCCCGTCGAACACAACCGATACAATATCGTCCGCGCTCCGCGCGCATTCGACGGGTCTGCCGACTTCGAGCGTTTTTAAAAACTCCGTTTTTACCGCCTTGACGTGCTCGTTGTATTCGCGCGCGCCCGCTTGGGCTTTTTCGATAGCCGCGCCCATGGCGACGACGGACGGAACGGCCACCGTACCCGCGCGCAATCCTCGTTCCTGCTCCCCGCCTATTAGTAGAGGCGCGGGCTTAACGCCCTTTTTTACATACAAAAATCCCGCGCCTTTGAGCGAGTAAAACTTATGCGCCGACACCGCGATCATATCCGCGCCCCACTCTTTTACGTCTATGTCCAAAGAATTTACAGCCTGTACCGCATCGGTAAATAACAGCGCGCCCGCACTGTGCGCAACGCTTGCCAACTGCGCTATCGGTTGTACGCTTCCCACTATATTATTAACCGCCATGACGCATACAAGCCCCGTATCGGCGCGTAAAAGGCTTTTTATCGCGTCGGGCGTAATTATGCCGTACCTGTCGGGCTTGGCGTAATCAACCGCATATCCGCGCGATTTAAGCCGTTCCGCGCACGCCAAAACAGAGTCGTGTTCTATTGCAGAAACCACCGCGTGAGTTTTGCCGTCCGGCATTGCGCTCATTGCCCAGTTGACGGCTTCCGTGCCGCCCGAAGTAAAAAATATTTCGGACGGGTCGGCGTTTATAGCCGCCGCGCAACGCGCTCGCGCGCTTTCCACCGCCGCCGCGACTTTTTGACCTGCGGCATGCGTGGACGAGGGATTGTAAAATAATTCTCTATAATAGGGCAAAGCTGCTTGCAACACTTCGTCGTCAACGGGAGTTGTCGCGGCGCAGTCCAAGTAAATTTTATCGTTCATAGCTCGAAGTGCGGCGCGGCGCAATTATTGCGGTAGTCGTTGACAATGTCGAGCAAAGTAACGCTGTCGAGCACGCTGTTTATTCCGTCGTTGAGTTTGTTGAGCACGTTGCGGTTGGGGCAATAAATGTCCTCGCAATTCCCCCACACGCACGCGGGCGCGTCGAATCCGTCGTCGAGCGCGACAAGCATGTCGCCCACGGTAATGAGCCGAGGCTCGCGCGCCAAAATATATCCGCCGGTCTTGCCCCTGTACGCGTTGACTATTTCGCCGCGTTTGAGCATAGCCAAAAGCTGTTCCAAATATTTTATACCGACGTCGGTTTGTCTTACGAGTTGCGACGCGGACAGCGGGGTTTTGGACAGCGCCAGCATAAAGCACAGTCGCATGCCGTAAGTAGCTCTTGTCGATAAACGCATAACGCTCTCCTTGTTTGTTTTACGGTATTAGTCTAACACTATCGCGCGGCAATGTCAAGTAATTCCCTGTTAATTTATAGGGTTTTAGATTTATCGGGTTTTTAATCACGCAAAAAGCGAGCGCGTTTTTTGCGCCCGCTTATACACACGATTATAAATAAATGCTTACGCCTTGACGTCCGAATACAGCGGGAATTTATCGGTAAGACTTTTGACCCTTTCGAGTATGCTCTGTTTTGCGCTTTCGCCTTTTTGTATAGCGTCGGCGATACAGTCGGCAATCACAGTCATTTGCTCCTCTTTCATGCCGCGCGAAGTCGCCGCGGGCGATCCTATGCGTATGCCCGAAGTTTTTGAGGGCGGCATTTTATCGAACGGCACGGCGTTTTTGTTCACCGTAATATTGCAATCGTCGAGCAACGTTTCGAGATCCTTGCCCGTCATGCCGTTTTCCAGTTTTACGAGCATTAAATGATTGTCCGTTCCGCCAGACACGAGATTGACGCCGCGCGCGGTAAATTCGTCCGCCAACGCCTTGGCGTTTTTAACAACCTGCGATTGATATTTTTTGAAATCGTCCGAAGCGGCTTCCTTGAACGCAACCGCTTTTGCCGCTATAATATGCTCCAACGGACCGCCCTGCGTGCCGGGGAAAATAGCTTTATCTATCGCCTTTGCATACTGCTCCTTGCAAAGTATCATGCCGCCGCGCGGACCGCGCAACGTTTTGTGCGTGGTGGTAGTAACTATATCCGCATACTCGACGGGATTGGGATGAAGCCCCGCCGCGACAAGTCCCGCTATGTGCGCCATGTCTACCATGAACACCGCGCCCACCTTGTTTGCAATTTCGCGAAATCTTTTAAAATCGATTACGCGCGGATACGCCGACGCGCCCGCGAGTATTAGCTTGGGCTTGTGCTCGACCGCGAGCCGCTCGACTTCGTCGTAATCTATCGTTTCGGTCTGCTCGCTCACACCGTAAGGCACGACGTTGTAATATCTGCCCGAATAATTGACTTTCGAGCCGTGCGTAAGATGTCCGCCGTGCGCGAGGTTCATGCCGAGATACGTGTCGTTGGGTTGAAGGACGGCATAAAACACCGCGTGATTGGCGTTCGCGCCGCAATGCGGTTGCACGTTGGCGTGCTCTGCGCCGAATAACGATTTTGCACGCTCGATAGCAAGCGTTTCTATTTCGTCAACGTATTCGCAACCGCCGTAATAGCGTTTGCCCGAATAGCCCTCGGCGTATTTGTTGGTGAGATGCGATCCCGCCGCCGCCATGACCGCGGGTGACACAAAGTTTTCGCTCGCTATGAGTTCGATTTTGTTGCGTTGGCGATTGAGTTCTTTTTTCATGCTCGCCGCAACTTCGGGGTCGATTTTTTCAATCAGTTCAAGTTCCATATTGCTCTCCGTTATCGGTATTTTCATTTGTTTGCCGTTCGCCCGCGTCCGCGTCCTGCGCGCATGCGGTTTCGCTTATGTCCGCTATCACAACGGGCAACGCGCCCGACTTTTTTCTGTACAGTCGTTCTATCGGTATTATCGCCGCAAGCCCTACGACAAGCCCCGCCGTCGCAAGCCCTAATTGCAACTGCCACTCGCCGACAAGACCTATCAACGCGCCTATCAGCATTGTCAACAGCGGTACCGCGTATATCAACAGCGCGGCGTTGCCTGCGGATTGAGCGGGCATGCGCACCGTCACGGTCTGTCCGACCTGCACGGGCAAGTCGCATAGCGCGGGCATGACAATCGTGTTGTTCTTGCCGAAAGCGCACATTTTGCACCCGTCGCACTTTTGCGATTTGTTCAGCTCCACGTATATTATACCGCGCCGAACTTTTTTTACCCTGCAACTCTCCGTCATACGCCCGCAAGCCTCTTAACGGCATACCCCGCTATCATCGCGCCCATAACGAGCGGCGGCGCGGCGATTGACGCGGGTTCGCCCGCTCTCACGAACGGCGGCGACGTTGCGCACACAACATCCAGCTTGTCCACGCCCGCCGTTTTAAGTTCGCGGCGAAGTTTGCGCGCAAACGGGTCGTTTTTGGTCTTGAATATATCGGTAAGCTCGAAATCGCAATCGAGCCTGTTCCCTGCGCCCATTGCGGAAATAACGGGTATTCCCGCGCGTTTGCACGCAGTAATAAGCAAAATTTTATTTTTTAAATCGTCGATAGCGTCGATACAGTAGTCGAACCGTCCGTCGCCGAGTATACCGTCGATATTATCGGCGGTCACAAACTCGGATACCGCCGTAACGCTCGCGCTCGGATTGACGCCGTGCACGCGCGCCGCGGCTACTTCCGCTTTGTTTTTGCCTACGTCGGCGACAGTGCAAAGAATTTGCCTGTTTAGGTTAGTCGGCTCGAATGCGTCGCCGTCTACGAGAGTAAGCGCGCCCACGCCCGATCGCGCAAGGACTTCCGCCGCCGCGCCGCCTACTCCGCCCAGCCCCACGACAATCACGCGCGACTGCGCCAGTCTGTCGAATGCTTGCTCGCCTATGAGCGATACAGTTCTGTCAAAAGCCTTTTGCAATCGTACCCTCTTAACTTTGCGCGCGGTCTTTTTCGACTGCCGATTTGACGTCCTGCGCAAGCCGAGCCGCGCCGATCGCCGTCGTATTGCCGTCCGCCATGCGTTTAAGCGTATATTTGCCCGACTGCATTTCCGCCTCGCCCACCGTTATTACGTAAGGGAAACCCTGTCTGTCGGCATAACGGAATTGCGCTTTCAGACTTTTACCCATCAAGTCGTATTCCGCGGAAACGCCGATGTTGCGCAACTGCGCGACAATATCGGCGCAGGTTTCGCGCGCGCTGTCGCACTGCGCCGCCGCAAACACATAAGGCGTATTGTCGGCGAACTCGATGCCGCGAGTTTCCGCCGCGGCGATAAGCCGTTCTATACCGCAACCGAACCCCACGCAAGGCGTATGCTTGCCGCCGAGCTGTTCGCACAAATTGTCGTAACGCCCGCCGCCCAGCACAGCCAAGTCGCCGTCGCAAAACTCGAATACCGTGCGCGTGTAATAGTCCAGACCGCGCACGAGATTTTTGTCCTCGAAATACTGTATTCCCGCGGCGTCCAAACCTTTAAGCACTTGTTTGTGGTGTTGCTTGCAGTTGTCGCAAAGAAAATCGGAAATCTGCGGCGCGGATTTGTAAATTTCCTTGCACGACGGGACTTTGCAATCGAGCGTGCGCAACGGGTTGATTTCTGCGCGACGTTTGCAGTCGCCGCAAATTTTATCTTTTACGCCCGCCAAAAATGCGCGCAACGCCTTGTTGTATTCGGCGCGACATTCGTTGCAACCGATAGTGTTAATGCGCAACCGCAAATCGCTAAACCCGATTTCTTTAAGGAAATCGCGCGCCATGCTCAACAGTTCCACCTCGAAGCAAGGCAATTCACTGCCGAAAAACTCCGCGCCGAACTGATGGTGTTCTCTGTACCTGCCCGCTTGCGGCTGTTCGTAACGATACACGCCCTCTATGTAAAACACCTTTTGCGGCAGTGTTTCGCACAGATTGTTTTCGAGCACGGAACGCACGACGCCCGCCGTGCCCTCCGGACGCAACGCCATTTTGCGCCCGCCCTTGTCCTCGAAAATATACATTTCCTTATTGACAATGTCCGTGCTGTCGCCTATCGAACGCAAAAATAATTCGGCATGCTCGAACACGGGCGTGCGAATTTGTTTGACGTTGTATAACGCGGTAATCTTTTTTGCCGCCGCCTCTACCGCCTGCCATTTGTGCGATTCGCGGGGCAACATATCCTTTGTGCCTTTGGGTACGTTTACCATAATACGCTGCTATAAAATGAATTTTTTGAGGTTGTGCGCGGAAATTTCCTTTGCAAGATGTTCTTCCACGTAGGCTTTGTCTACTACCACCTGTATTTGCGGATTGTTTCCGTCGGCATTAAAGCTGATGTCTTCGAGCAAACTTTCCAAAATAGTGTGAAGTCTGCGCGCGCCGATGTCCTCGCCCGTTTCGTTTTCCATGGCGGCTATGCGGCTCATTTCCTCGATAGCTTCGGGCGTGAACGTGAGTTCTATATTCTCGACAGACAGCATTGCCGCATACTGCCGCGTCACTGCGTTTTCGGGCTCGGTGAATATGCGAATAAAATCCTCGTAAGTCAACGATTCCAAATCGACGCGTATGGGGAAACGTCCTTGCAGTTCGGGGATAAGATCGGTGACGCTCGAAATTTGGAACGCGCCCGCCGCAATGAACAGAATATAATCGGTTTTGATTGCGCCGTACTTGGTCATAACGGTGCAACCCTCGACTATTGGCAAAATATCGCGCTGTACGCCCTCGCGCGATACGTCCATGCCGCCGCCGGAGCCTTGCTTGTTGGCTATTTTATCGATTTCGTCGATAAATATAATGCCGTCCTCTTGCGCGCGCTTAATGCCCTCCGCTTTGATAGCGTCCATATCCAAAAGCCGCTCGCTTTCTTCTTCCATGTACAGCGCGACAGCTTCCTCGACGGAAACTTTGCGGCGCTTTTTCTTTTGCGGAATAAGACTGCCGAGGCTTCCCAGCATTTCGCCGAGGTTAAGATCAATCGCCATCCCCGGCATTGCTTCCATTTGCGGCATGCGTTCCGCGAGTTCGATTTCTATAACGGTATTTTTGAGCTTGCCGTCGTGAAGTTCGTCAGCAATCTGCGCTTTCAACACGTTTTCGGCAATGTCCGAATTATTTTTTTTGCGCGCCTTGACAATCGCGTCTATAACCTTTTGTTCGGCAAACGCGCGGGCTTTGCTCTCCACCTCCGCCATTTGCTCTTCCTTGACGAGGTGCACCGCCGTCTCCGCGAGATCGCGTATCATTGACTCCACGTCGCGCCCGACATAGCCGACCTCGGTGTACTTTGTAGCTTCCACCTTGATAAACGGCGCGCGCATGATTTTGGCGAGCCGCCGCGCGATTTCCGTCTTGCCGACGCCCGTCGGTCCTTTCATGATAATGTTTTTGGGCGTAATTTCGTCGCGCACGCTTTCGGGCAGTTGACTTCTGCGGTAACGGTTGCGCAACGCAATCGCCACGGCGCGCTTGGCTTTTGTCTGTCCTATAATATATCTGTCGAGTTCCGCGACGATTTGCTTGGGCGTTAGATTCATTATGCGACCTCCACAACGATATTGGAGTTGGTGAATATGCAAATATCGGAAGCGATGTGCATTGCTTCGCGCGCGATTTGCTCGGCGGTCATATCGGTGTTGTCTAAAAGCGCCCTGCCCGCCGCGAGCGCATAGTTTCCGCCCGAGCCGATAGCGCACACGCCATGTTCGGGTTCTATCACGTCGCCGCTACCCGATACGATATACATATCGGTTTTGTCCGCGACTATCATAAGCGCTTCGAGCTGGCGCAAAGCTCTGTCGCCGCGCCAAAGCATGGCGAGTTCCACCGCCGCGCGCATAAGGTTGCCCGAAAACTTATTGAGCATTTCTTCAAAGCGTTCGCTCAACGTAAACGCGTCGGCTACAGAGCCGGCAAAGCCCAAAATAACGCTGTCGTTGTACACGCGGCGCACTTTGCGCGCGTTGCTTTTCATTATAACCTGCTGATTTTGCGTAACCTGTCCGTCGCCCGCAATCACGGTTTGACCGTTGCGGCGAACGCCTATAATGGTCGTTCCTTCAAGTTTCATATCGAGTTAACTCCTTTCGAGAATTTATTACAATCGGTATTTTTATCCGTCGCATTAAAAGTATTACTTGCTATCGCGCTTACGCATGTCCGCGATTGTCCGTTTTTGTGCGCTCTCGCTTGCCTTTTAATTATATCACAACGGCGCGCGGTTGACAACAAAATTGCGGATATTTAGCCGCCGTATATTGCGCTTTGCGCCCACTCGCGGATTTTTAGGTCGCTTCGGTCATAATACGCGCGCTTGCGCTCCGCTTTTTTAACGCTGTCCATAGGCGGAAGCACGCCGAAATTGGCGTTCATGGGCTGGAAGTTTACATTGGGCAAAGTGATATAATTGCACAGCGCGCCGAGCACAGTTTCGACGGGCGGCACGACGGTAGGCTCGCCGCGCAACATGCGCTCGACGTTTATCGCCGCCAGCAATCCCGTCGCTATGCTCTCCACATACCCCTCAACGCCGCACAACTGCCCCGCAATAAACACGTTGGGATAGTTTTTAAGCCGCAGATCGGAATTCAACGCGACGGGCGCGTTTATAAAGGTATTACGGTGCATAACGCCGTACCGCACAAACTCCGCGGCTTGGAGCGCGGGGATCATGGAGAATACGCGCTTTTGTTCGCCGAATTTAAGATTTGTCTGAAACCCCACAAGATTAAACAGCGTGCCCGCGCAATTTTCGCGCCGAAGCTGTAACACTGCATACGGTTTACCCGCATCTCTGAACCCGACGGGGCGAAGCGGACCGAATCGCAACGCGTCCACGCCGCGCGCCGCCATTACCTCGACGGGCATGCACCCCTCGAACACGCCGCCTATTTCGTCAACGACGCGCTCGGCGTTTATCAGTTGGACATGAAACGCAAGATATTCGTCCTTTGTCATGGGGCAATTAAGATAGTCGTCGCCGCCCTTGCCGTACCGCGCGCCGAAAAACGCGCGCGACATGTCTATGCTTTCCGCCGTCACTATGGGCGCTGCGGCGTCGAAAAAATGCAACGATCGCTCGCCCGTCAACGTCGCGAGCGACTGCGCAAGATCGTCGTGACATACAGGTCCCGCACAAACGAGCGTAGGCTCCGACACATCAATGTCGCGCACTATTCGGTTGACAATCTCGATATTTTCGCGCGAACGTATTTCATCTGTGACTGCGGCGGAAAAACGATCGCGATCGACCGCGAGCGCGCTACCCGCAGGCACTGCGTTTTGCCGCGCGATATTCAATAGCGCGCAACCCATAACGCCGAGCTCGTTTTTTAGCGCACCGCTCGCCGTTGTTTCCGCGGTGCTTTTGAGCGAGTTGGAACAAACTATTTCCGCAAAATCCGCGCTCTTGTGCGCGGGCGAACGCCACGACGGTTTAGCCTCGAACAGCCTAACCGACACTCCGCGTGCCGAAAGATACAGCGCGGCTTCAGACCCCGCAAGCCCGCCGCCTATAATGTTTACGGTTTTACTTGCCGTCATTTTCAACGCTTTTTTTGTACTTGCAGGTCTTGCCAATGCACTTGACATACTTGCCGTTTTTGCCCGTTTTCATAACGAGCGGCGCGCCGCACTCCGGACACTTTTCGCCGGTAGGCGGATCGGACGACGCAAAGTCGCAGTCGGGATAACCCGAGCATCCGTAAAACACCGACTTGCGCGTCGTTATCTTTTTAAGCGGTTTTCCGCACTTGGGACACGGCGGAAGCGGCGGTTCGTTCGCGTCCGCGGGCTTATCGAGGTTTACTATATTTTTGCACTTGGGATAGTTGGGGCACGCCAAGAATTTGCCGTATTTGCCCGTTTTAACCACCATCATGGCGCCGCACTTATCGCAGACGACGTCCGACACCTCCGGAGCCTTCGGCTCGGAAATATTGCCGTTTTCGTCCAAATTTTTGGTGTTCTTGCATTTGGGATAGTTGGGGCATGCCAAAAACTTGCCGAATCTGCCCGTCTTTATGACCATCTTTGCGCCGCATTTTTCGCACTCGAAATCGGTCTGTTCATCGGGAGCTTTAAGCGTATAATCGTCGCCCTTCGCCGCTTTGATTTTATCCTCGAACCCTTCGTAAAATCCCGCGACTACGTTTTGCCAGCGCACGCCGCCTTCCTCTATGCCGTCGAGTTCGCTCTCCATATTCGCCGTGAACCCGACGTCCATAATGTCGGGAAAATACTTAACGAGCATGTCCGTAACTTTGCAACCGAGTTCGGTAGCGGCAATAGCGCGCCCGCTCTTTTCTATATACTTGCGCGAGAACAACAGCGTGACCGTCGGCGTGTATGTCGCAGGTCTGCCTATGCCCTTTTCTTCCATGGCTTTTACAAGACTCGCTTCGGTGTAGCGCGCGGGCGGCTTTGTGAATTTCTGTTCGTATTCGTGTTTGACAAAGCCCAGCGTTTCGCCCACGGTAAGTTCGGGCACACGCTTGTTATCGTCCGACTTATCGTCGTCGGACGACGGCTTTTCCGCCGCCGCATAGACCTTTGTAAAGCCGTCGAACACGGGCGTTCTGCCGCTTATGCGGAAATCGTAATCGTTGGCGGCAATGTCCACGGACACGGAATTATATGTCGCGTCCGCCATTTGGCTCGCCAAAAACCGCTTATATATAAGATTGTAAAGCATGTAATTGTATTTGTTTAAATACGGCTTTACGCTTTCGGGCGTGCGGTCGAGCGAAATGGGACGAATCGCTTCGTGCGCGTCCTGCGCGCTCTTTTTGGACGCGTAATAATTGGGTTTTTCGGGCAAGTACTTGTCGCCGTAATTTTTGCCGATATATTCGCGCGCGGCGGCAATGGCTGCGCTCGATACGCGCGTGGAGTCCGTTCGTATATAAGTTATAAGCGCGACTTTGCCCTCGTTAGGCAATTCCACGCCCTCGTAAAGCGTTTGCGCGGCGGACGACGTTTGGCGCAAACTCATGCCGAGTTTGTTCATTGCGTCCTGTTGCATTGTGGACGTGATAAACGGCGCGTAAGGGTGCGATTTCGTCACGCTCTTTTTGACGTTTTTAACCGTATATTGCGCGTTTTCGAGGTCGAACACCAATTTTTTAACGTCGTCTTCGCACGACAGTTTAATCTTTTCGCCCTTGTACCCGTTGAGCGCGGTTTTAATATTTTCGCCGCTTTCGGTTTTTAGATGGGAAAAGAAGTTCCAGTATTCCTCGGGCACGAACGCTTGAATTTCGCGTTCTCTGTCCACGACAAGCCGAAGCGTAACGGACTGCACCCTGCCCGCGCTCAAATTGCTTTGGATTTTTTGACAAAGCACGGGCGACACCTTGTAGCCGACAAGCCTGTCGAGCACGCGCCGCGCCTGCTGTGCGTCCACCAAATTCTTATCGATGGCGCGCGGGTTTTTAAGCGCGGTTTGCACGGCGTTTTTGCTTATTTCGTTAAATTCGATGCGCACGGGCGCGTCGGCGGGAATATCGAGCAAAGTTGCAACGTGCCAAGAAATAGCCTCGCCCTCGCGGTCGGGGTCGGTTGCGAGCAACACCGTTTCTGCGCCGCTCGCCGCTTTTTTAAGGCTTTCGGCAACGCTTTTTTTGTCGTCCATAACGACGTATGTCGGCTCGAAATCGTTTTTTACGTCCACCGCCAAGCGCTTGGACGGCAAGTCGCGGACGTGTCCGCCCGTTGCGAAAACTTTATATCCGCTGCCGAGGTATTTTTGCACGGTTTCGAGCTTACCGAAACCCTCTATAATAACAAGTTTCACCGTATATCTCCTTTTTTACGATACGCAATACAAATTTTTAGCTTTTTCGTGAACCAATCCGTAGATTATGAGCGCGGACAACGCCGTGTTCAGTTCCGCGGCGGTCAGTCCGCACGCTTCGGTCAAGCCGTCGAACGACCTTTCACCCGCGGACAATTCGTCGAGAACGCGTTGTTCCGTAAAATCCAAAGCCACCGTTTTAGGCTCGGATTTTTTGGCGGACACGGAGTAATATTCCAAAATATCCGCCGCGCACGTCACGGGCACCGCGCCGTCTTTTATAAGTTTGTTTGTGCCGACAGACCGCGTTTTATCCACGTCGCCCATGACCGCAAACACATCTCTGCCCTGTTCGAGCGCGCAATTAGCGGTGATTAACGACCCGCTTCGCTCCGCGGCCTCCACGACGAGCACGCCCTTGGACAGCCCGCTTATCAACCTGTTGCGTTGCGGAAACGTGTATTCGGACGCATGCACGTCGGGCGGATATTCGCTCAAAACAAGCCCGCTCTTGCAAATTTCATCGAACAGTCGAAGATTGGACGACGGCGAAGCGTGAAATATTCCGCTACCGAGCACTGCTACGGTGTTGCCGCCGGCATTGAGCGCGGCGGTATGCGCAAACCCGTCTATTCCCGCGGCAAGCCCGCTTACTACCGTAAACGCGCCCGCAAGTTCACGTACTATCCTGTCCGTAACATATCTGCCGTACTGCGACGCTCGGCGCGTGCCGACGACGGCAATGCACGGATCGCGCGCGATCTCGATCTTGCCTTTGTAATAAAGCACGGGCGGAGGATTGACTTCCGACTGCATAAGCAACGACGGATATATCGGATCGGCGCGCGTGACGTATTTGATATTATTTGTTTCAAGGTATTGTTTTGCGCGTTCGATATATTCGACGTTGCGCGTGCGCTTTAACGCGTTGAAAGTTTTATCGTCGAGAATATATTTGCTTTCTTCGGCAAACGCGTCCCACAACGCCGTCGGCGACATCTTTTGCAGGATTTTATTTATTTTGGCAGTGGGAACGTGCGAGTACGACAACCACAGATAAAGATCGGACATCAACATTGTTATTTTACCGCCTTATCGAGAGCGCGGTACATCACAGCTTCCGCAACGTGCTTTGCCGAAATATCGGGCGCGCCGCAAAGATCGGCTATCGTGCGCGCCACCTTTAAAATGCGCGTATACGCGCGAGCAGACATGCCGAGTTTGTCGAACGCGGCTTGCAGTATTTTTTCGCCCGCGCCGTCGAGTACGCAATATTTTTTTATCATTGCGCTCGTCATATCGGCGTTGGAGTGCACCGTCGTGCCCGCATAGCGTTTGTTTTGCAATTCCCGCGCGGCGTTCACCCGCTCTTTCACGCAAGCCGAACTTTCCGCCTCGACGTCCGATGTCAAGTCGTCGTAATTTACTTCGTCCACCTGTATGTGCAAATCAATCCTATCGAGTAACGGACCCGATATTCGCGACATGTATTTCTGAATTTGCGATGTCGAGCAAGAACACTCGTGAACTTGCGACCCGTAATATCCGCACGGGCAAGGATTCATGCTTGCCACAAGCATGAAATTGGCGGGATACTCGACCGACCGCGACGCGCGCGACACGCTTACTACGCCGTCTTCGAGCGGTTGGCGCAATATTTCGAGCACGCTTCGCGGGTATTCGGGAAGCTCGTCCAAAAACAATACGCCGTTATGCGCAAAACTTATCTCACCGGGTTTTGCCGCCGCGCCGCCGCCCGTTAATGACACTCTGCTCGCGGTGTGGTGCGGACTGCGAAACGGACGCGACGCGACAATGCCTTTTTCGCAGTCGAGTATACCCGCAACGGAGTGAATTTTGGTCGTTTCCAAAATTTCGCGCTCGGTCATATCGGGCAGAATACCCGACAGACACTTGGCAAGCATGGTCTTTCCGCCCCCTGGCGCGCCTATCATTAAGATATTATGCCCGCCCGCCGCGGCTATTTCCAGCGCGCGTTTAGCCGAATACTGACCTTTTACGTATTTTAAATCCTCGCCGCAATCTACCGAACCGCCTATACTTATGTCGCTTTTTTCAAGCGGCATTGCGACCTCGCCGTTTATCAGCTTGACCGCGTCTTTAAGCGTTTCGACGGCGTAAACGTCTATGCCGTGTATGTATTTTGCTTCGTTGGCGTTTGCGCGCGGAATGACGATCTTTTTCACGCCGCGCTCGCGCGCGGATATTAGCATGGGCATTACGCCGTTTATGCGCGTGACCGCCCCCGACAAAGACAACTCACCCAAAAACGCGTATTCGCGAACCGCGTCGAGCGGTTTAAGGTGCATATCCACACCCGCCTGCTCGGTCGAACACAGTATGCCCAAAGCTATTGCAAGGTCGAAAATAGGTCCTTCCTTTTTGGTGTATGCGGGCGCGAGATTGACGGTAATTTTGCGCGGCGAAAAATCGTAACCGCAGTTTTTGATTGCGGAACGCACGCGCTCGCGCGACTCTTTTACAGCCGCGTCGGGCAAACCCACGACGTCGAACGCGGGCAAGCCGGCATGTATATCGACCTCGACCGTAACGCCGTACCCGTCAAGCCCGTTAAGCGCATAGCTGTTTATTCTCGCAAGCATCTATTATCGAACCCTCTTAACCGAAAAATACTCTTTAATAGCGGGTAAAATTCCTTCTCTGTGCTCCAACATCTTCTTTTGCCCCGTCATGCCCACGCTGACCGTAACGACGGTAAAATACAAATGCGCAAGCACCGTCACAACCGAGCACGCAATAGGCACGGCGCTCATTGCGCCCGTGAGCAATATTTGTTCCGTTCCGAAATTGTAATCGCTTAAATTATTGAGATACCCCGCCGCGCCCAGCGTTGTCACCGAGTTTATGACGTAAGCAATACCGCTAACAAACAGCACCGTCAACAGTCGCTTATCGCGCACGAGCGCGTATGCGGCTATCAAAACGATAAACACGCTCTGAAACCCGATAGCCGTCGATCCCGGGTAATATGATTGCATGGTGTACAGCGCGTACGCCGCGAGCATGACCATAGTCGCACGGTTGCGCTTGGAAAAATACACGACGCACACGACCGCAACTATTATTGCGATAAATATGCAAACGAACAGCCACGACGGAAAACGCGCGCTCGGCACACTGCCGTTCTGATTGAATATTGCGTACACGCTTAACCCGTTGAAAGTAAAATACTTCCAGTCTACGAGCGGCGCGAGCAAAAATTGATAAATGTACGTAAAAGGATTGTAGCTGTACGAAGCAATCGCGAACAGTCCCAAAACATACGCGCCGACAAGCGAGGCAATAAATCCGACAGGCACAGTCACCGCCGCGCGATAGTCGTCGGCAAGTATGCTCACGCCCTGCGGTTTGCCGCGTCTGATATTTGCGATTGCTTTAACGAAATGATATGCGCAAAACACGCACGTCACAGGGAACAGATATATGCCCTCTTTGCTCGAAAACGCCGCCGCAGTCATAAGCGCGATCGTTCCGATATACTTCTTTTGCGCGAGGCAGTAGCACCCGAAGCATGCGAACATGACGGTAAAGGTTATGGGCGTGCACCACAGGCTCGATCCTATAAAGAATATGGGACACACGCACACAAACGCGCACAACGCCAAGCCGACGCGCTTGTTGAAATATCGCTTTGCTATTTTGTAAACAGCAAAAGCCGCGAGCAGGTCGGCTATTATTAGCGGTAGTTTAATCATAAACTGCGTGCCCAAGCCGTACTGCGAAAAGCCCGTGACATTGGACAGCCCGCCGAAAATCAAATATATAAAGTACACGGTCGGATAAAGCACGACCGACGCGTCGCCGTTATAGTAACCGCTTAATCCGTAGTTTTTAAGATGGTTGAACATGCCCGTAAACAACGCGTAATCGTCGCGATACCCTCGAACACACAGAGCGAATATCAGTCTTACGGCAAACCCCGCGCCGAATATAAGCAAAAACGCGACCGCTGTGTTTTTCACCTGCCCGTCGCTGTCCGTAAACCTGCAAAGGCACACGATAAGTCCTATTATAGATAACGCCGTGAGCGCCGCCAAAAATACCGCTATAACCGCGTTGGACGTCGCAGAAACTCCGTTTTGTGATAAAAAAATCAATGTAACCGCCCTCTCTTCGGTTTATTGTAACAAATTATTTTTATAATTGCAAGAATTTTTATATAAAAGTACCCATGTTTTAGCCCGATCCGCTCAACCTTGCCTACACAAAATAAAACGGACAGGCAAATTTCGACATTATTCGGCATACAATAGAACTCCGACGCCCATACCAAATCAGTCGAAAGCGAGGGTCTATGATAATCGAAACATTTATGACGTTCCTGTCGCGTATCTTCTTTTTTACGTCGTTCGTCAACAACAACGGGTCTTTTCCCAAGCCTCTCCCCGCCGAGGAAGAACGCATGTACTTCGACCGCTACAAAAAGAACGGCGACCGCGAAGCATACGACTTGCTCGTTAGGCACAACCTGCGACTTGTCGCGCATATCGTCAAAAAGTACAACAATGCGGGCGAAGCCGACGATCTTATAAGCGTCGGAAGCATCGGGCTAATCAAGGGAATAGAAACTTTCGAGCCGAATAAGGGTTGCCAGCTGACCACTTACGCCGCCAAGTGTATCGAAAACGAAATTTTAATGTACATACGCGCCAATAAAAAGCACCGACAGGCGGTAAGCCTTTACGAATCGGTCGGCACCGACAAAGAGGGTAACGACATTGCGCTCATGGACGTAATCCCGCAACAGGGCGACGGCTATGCGGAGATTGAAAACAGCATAGTCCTCGAAAAAGTAAAAGAAGTAATGAATAAGGTGCTGTCCGATCCCGAACGCGAAGTTATTTCCATGCGTTACGGGCTAACGGGCAAAGAGGCGCAAACTCAATCGCAAGTGGCAAAAGAACTAAATATTTCGCGTTCTTACGTGTCGCGCATAGAAAAACGCGCTATCGGAAAAATCACCAAAGCGATTCACTGATATATCGCCCGTCCGCAGTTTAGTTATCCGCGACGCGACAGCAAAAATCCGTAAAAAAATGCTCACAGAACAATGTCTGTGAGCGTGAGTATGACCCGTAAGCCGAATTCTGTTATGACGGTTATCTATCTTGCCGAAGCGTTGCCGCTTGCGGTCGAGCGATTGTAAAGGACGGCGGACCACCTTAACCCTTATGTCTTGCACCGAACGGGGTTTACACGGCTCGGGGCGTTACCGCCTCGACGGTGAGCTCTTACCTCGCCTTTTCACCATTGCCTTAAATATTAAGGCTGTTATTTTCTGTTGCACTTTCCTTGAAGTCGCCTTCACCGGTAGTTAGCCGGCGTTCTGTCCTGCGGTGTTCGGACTTTCCTCGTTAAAAACGCAACCGTCCGGTCATCTCGAAAATATTATATCACTATTTAATCGGGATTGCAAGCGTTATAAACAGTGCGATTACTATTTATGCGGTTATCGGCGCACGGCGCAATATAGACAGTTCGGGCAATCTTACGCCGCACAGAGTGTAACGTTTGCACGGCACTTTTGCGTCGGTTGTCTTTTCGCCGTTATCGTCGGTCATTTCGGGCACGATTATTATCTTGTTAAGATAGCCGTCGTCGCGCGACAGTACCTCCAACTTTTCGCCCGTTTTAAAACGGTTGCGCATTTCGACCACCGCGCCGTCGGGCGAATCGTGCATGACCATACCGCAAAACTCGTAATACTTTTGCGGCGTTTCGTCGTGCGCGGGCTGACCGTAATAAAATCCCGTGTTAAATCCGCGATTGGGAGCTTTTTTTGTTTCCGCAACGTATTCGGTCGACACGCGCTTGCCCGCTGCAACCGCGTCTATCGCCTTTCTGTATGCGTTGACTATACACGCGACGTAATATTCGGATTTGACCCTGCCTTCAATTTTGAACGACGACACGCCCGCGTCGGCAAGCTCGTCCAAATGCTCGATCATGTTTAAATCGTTTCCGCCGAAAATATAAGTTCCGTCGTCCTGCGCAAATTCCAAGCCGCCCCCGCCTATTTCGGGCGTAAACACCATGCGGCATGCCTGATTACATTCGCCGCGATTGGCGGATCTTCCGGTAAGATAATTGGACAGCAAACACCTGCCCGAATAGGACACACACATCGCGCCGTGCACAAACGCTTCGAGCGTAACGTCGTCGGGCAAACCGTCGCGCAGTTTGCGTATTTGGGTTAAGTTGAGTTCGCGCGCGAGCACTATTCTTTTTACGCCCATATCGGCATACACACGCGCGGTCATGCTGTTCATGACGTTGGCTTGCGTCGAAACGTGCACGGGTACGTTGGCGTGCTTGCTTGTAACGTGCTCTATAAGTCCCAAATCGGAAATTATAAGCCCGTCCACGTGCAGACTTTGAAGGTAGTCGATATACTCGTCCACGCCCTCCAAATCCTTATCGTTGGGGAAAATATTGAGCGTGACGTAAAACTTTTTGCGCCGACTGTGCGCGGCGAGCGACGCGGCTTTAAGCCCGTCGTAGTCGAAATTTTTGCACGCGGCGCGCATGCCCAGTTTTTTACCCGCAAGATAAACCGCGTCCGCGCCGTATTCGAGCGCGACGTCCAGCTTTTTCATATCGCCCGCGGGCGCTAATAGTTCGGGAACGTTGGTCAACAATCTATCACCATGGGAAGAATCATCGGACTGCGCCGAGTCTTTTTGAATATATAGTTTTTGAGCTCTTTTCTGATCGTGTTATTGAGCATATTGCGCTCGCAATCGCGCAAGTCCATGCCCGACAGTATGCGCGCGACAGCCTCGCGGCAGCTCTCGAAAAAGTCGTCGCCGCCCTCTTTGTCGTAAGCAAAGCCGCGCGACGTAATGTCGATTGCCGACACCGTGCCCGATAGTTCGTCAATGCAAATTACGGCGATAAGCAAGCCGTCCTCCGCAAGATGTTTGCGGTCGCGCAAAACAGAGCTGTCCGTGTCGCCCACGCCCAAGCCGTCCACCAAAAGACTGCCCGAAGCAACCTGCTCGCCGATTTTGAACGTCTTGTGCGAAACGTAAACGCAGTCGCCTATATCGGTTATTATTATATGCGACGGCTGTTCGCCCATTGCGACGGCAAGCTCCGCATGCTTTTGCAAGTGTCTGTGCTCGCCGTGAACGGGAATAAAATACTGCGGTTTTAACAGCGCGTGCATGAGCGACAGCTCGTCGCGGCAGGCATGTCCCGAAACGTGAAGCTCCGCAAGACTTTCGTAAATAACGCGCGCGCCGTGACGGTACACGTTGTTTATAACAGAATACACCATACGTTCGTTGCCGGGGATCGGGTGCGCGGAGAGTATTACCGTATCGTTGTAACCGAGCTTTACTTTGGAAAAATCGTCGGACGCCATGCGCGTGAGCGCGCTCATAGGCTCGCCCTGACTGCCCGTCGTCAAAATAACCAAGTCTTTATCGTCAACATTTTTGACTTTTTCTATATCTATAATCTGACTTCTGTCTATTTTAAGCTCGCCTATGCGCGCCGCGCACTCCGCGACGTTTATCATAGACCTGCCCGAAAACGCGACCTTCCTGCCGAACTCCGCCGCAAGATCGATAATCTGTTGCAGGCGGTGTATGTTGGACGCGAACGTGGCGATAATAAGTCGCCTGTCTTTGTTCTCGTTAAATATGTTGCGCATAGATCGTCCGACCGTCGCTTCGCTCATAGACGTGCCGGGTCGCTCGACGTTGGTGCTTTCGCAAAGCAACAGCAAAACGCCCTGCTTGCCTATTTCCGCAATGCGTTGCAAATCTATCATATTACCGTCGATAGGCGTGTAATCGACTTTAAAGTCGCCCGTGTGGAACACCGTGCCGACGGGCGTCGAAACGGATAGCGCGCAAGACCCCGCGATTGAGTGCGACACCTTGACAAACTCCACTTTGAACGCTCTGCCGAGCGATATAACGTTACCCGGTTGAACGACGTTTAGCTTGGCGTTGTCTATACGCATTTCGCGCAATTTGTTTTCTATGAGCGTTAGCGTCAACCGCGTGCCGTATACGGGCACGTTACACTCTTTTAAGAAGTACGGAACAGAACCTATATGATCTTCGTGTCCGTGCGTTATGACTATGCCGCGAATCTTGTCCTTGTTTAAAAGCAGGTACGCGGGATCGGGGATAATCAAATCCACGCCGGGTGTGTCCGACGTCGGAAAAGTCGATCCGCAGTCGATAATTATAATGTCCTCGCCGAATTCGAGCGCGGTCATATTCTTTCCTATTTCGCCCACGCCGCCTAAAAATATGACTTTAAGCACTGGCTCGACAAACTTTTTTTGTTGCAAAATATTTGCCTCCGATTGATATTACTTGTGTTATGTAAACGGATTGCTCCGTGAGTTTATATATTTTAATCCGCCTCGCGGCGCAACGCAAAGCGATTAAACTCCGCGTCGAAAAGATGTCGCATGATGAGCTTTAAGCTCGAATAATTACGGGGCAAATTTGTTTCCGCGCCGACAACGCCGAAAACCGCAAACATATAAAAGCGACCGTGTATTATTCCGTTATTAAAATGACTTGTGCGACTAACCTCGCGTCACAATCATTATAACCCATTTACAAAAAAAACACAACTACTTTTTAAAAGGTTTTGTAAATTTTAAATATTCGGCGCAATTCGCCCGCCGTCCATTGCAATAACAAGTTAGTTTCAAAGCAATATATTAAATTGCTAAAACCATTATCTTAAATTTATTGCTATCAGTCGCCTACCCATTACATGAAATTAACGGCGCAATGAAACTCCCCCGGCGAAGCCGGGGGTTTCTCATATGCGGGCAAAAGCCCTAAATTGTTACTAGCCGCGCCT
>NZ_CALPCE010000004.1 GCF_943192945.1 Anaerocaecibacter muris | reverse complement strand
ACGGCACATGCGCCATGGTATAATATATAGGAAAGAAATGCTTATACCCCCATCATTCCGAGCCTGTCGAGGAATCCGGGCGAACCGCCGCAGAACGGTACAGCATTATTACTAAATATCCCCGCGCGCGGTTAATTGTAAATTACTACATTCGGGTCTAAAATCAATTTCAAATTAGGGCAGTTTTTAAACGCGCGCGCCACCGCTTTGACCTTTTCGGTATAGCCGCCGACAGGTACTTGCTGTATTTTTTCCCCGATTATATTCCCGCCCTCGGCAGCTAAATATGTAACAGTCACCGTTTGAGTTGCGACAGAATTGTTTTGCGTGGGTTGTGTCGCGCCGTCTTGCGGCAAGCCGTTTTCGGGCGGACGCCCCGCATTGTCGTTTGAGTTATCGGGAAAACCGACAGACGCGTCGGGCAAGGCCCCGTCGTTTACAGTCGGGTCTAACGGTTTATCGTTCGTTTCGTCAACGGGTTCGTCGCACAATACGTCGTTATTGCCGTCTATATCTTCGGGCACGGACGAAATAACGTCTTTCGGCACAGCGGTATATGCAGGTTGAGGCGCGGCGCAAGCCGTTAAAAACGCGGAGCAAAAAACAATCAACGCCGATATTATCGCCGATATTTTTAACCGAATTTTCATAGTGCCCTCCTTTTGCGACGTTACGCCCACCGCCGACTATTCGCCGCGAATACTCGCTGTCGGAACGTACCGACGGACTATATCGAGGTAACGCGACATAACAACGCGTTGCGGCGGCGTGAGCCGTTTTGACGGCACGGTGTCGCGCATGACGAAACTTTGCAAAAAGTATTTGTCCGCGCCCGCTATCATTTTTGCCGCGCCCGCTATGCTCGTTTCGTCAAACAGCTCCGTTACGACGGTCGTGCGGAATTCGTAAGACACGCCCGACTTCATAATTATGTCTATCGATCTTTCTATCGGCGTAACGTCAAACCTGTCGTAAGGCAGTCCGACCGTTTCGGCATAACGTTCGGGCGAGTTTTTTATATCCATGGCGATATAGTCCAAAAGCCCGTCGGCGATAAGCGCGTTTAGTCTGTCGGGCAAAAACCCGTTTGTGTCCAGCTTGACAAGATAGCCGAGCCGCTTGACGTCCGCGATAAACCTATCGAGGTCGGTATAAATAGTCGGTTCGCCGCCTGTAATGCACACGCCTTCCAGCACGCCCGCGCGCTTTTTTAAAAACGCAAAAATTTCCGCCTCGTCGTAAAACTCGACGTTGTCGAGCAACAGTTCGCTGTTGTGGCAGAACGGACAGCGAAAATTGCAGTTGGGCACGAACAGCGTGCACGCCGTGTGTTCGGGGAAGTCCAACAGCGTAAGTTTTTGTATGCCGCTTATCTTTATGTATTTATCCACAGTATTTCGCCTTTATATGTTTGTGGATTGATTATACTAAATTATATCGGGTTTGTCAATTATGTTGCGCCGCGCACGCCGTTTTGAGCATGCGGATCAGCTTCATCCGCGAAAGCGCGGGCATGTCGGCGCTTATAAGACAGTAATCGTCGAACGCGCGACACGCCGAATAGTGCGGTTCGTGCTCGAAATAGTGACAGTCGGCATACTGCGGCAGGGCGTGGACAAGCGGAGGTTTTTTGATCGAATATCCCGCCGCGCGCAATTCCGCTATCTTGCCCGCCGCCTTGGTCAGCGCGTAAGTCGCCGCGTCGCCCTCGGTCGGCGGGGCGACGCAGTCGAGGTTTGCCGCAAGCGCGTCGAGGTTTTTGCGCGCGCGCGCCGTCAGTTTATCGGACACCGAACGTTGTTGCAACCACAACGCCGCGTCGAAGTTGTTTATACGGTAGTCGTGGTTTTCGTGCGAAGTGTACTTGACGCGCGAAAACTCCCACGCCGCGGGGCGATCCTCGCCGCAAACTATCGCGCCGCCGCCGCCCGTAAGGCGCTTGTCGCAACATATAACGCCGTAGTCGCCGTTGCCGCCGCACGGTCTGCCCTTGTACTCGCCGCCGACCGCGTCGCAACACAGCTCTATAAGCGGCGCGCTCCACGCCTTGCACAGCGGCGCGATCACGTCGAAGTCCGCGATTGATCCGAACGCGTTATCTACAACGACGGCGCGGGGCGGCTTGCCTTGAAGTTCCGACCAAACGAGCGCCGTTTCCAACGCCGCCGCGGACACGCAACGCGTATTGGGGTCGCAGTCCAAAAACACGGGCACCGCGCCCGCATACACGACCGTCGCGATGTAAGAATAAAACGTGAACGTCGGAACAAACACGTAGTCGCCGCTGTCCACGCCGCACAGCTTTAACGCAGTATGTAACGCCGCGTCCGCGGACGCCGTCGCCGCAACGCTTTTTCCGTAAACGGCTGACAGTTCGTCCTCCAACCGCGTCGCGTAATCGGCGCGCGAAAGCGCGCCCAGCACCGCGCCCGCCGCCTCTCCGTTTCTGTCTATGAATAACATATTTATAGTATGTCGTGTATTTCTTTATAAAATACGCGCGCAACGCGGCGGAACGGTTGCAACTTTATGCCGAGTTATGATAAAATGTCCGCAAAGGAGTTATCGCGTTTTGAGTTTCGCTCTGTCGTTTTTATGCGGTCAATCGACTTTCTCCCCCGCGCTGTACTATGCGTTTGTCGCGGCGGTGTACGGTATTATCGCCGTAATTTTCGCGTTCGTTTTGATATTCGGTCTGCGCGCAAAGCGCAACGTCAAGCGCGAAAAGGTTACAAGCATGCCCGACGGGTTTTCGCCGCTCGACGTCAAGCGCATATTTATAGGCAAAACCTATCCGCAACGCCTTACCCGCGCGCTAATTGCGTACTGGGGCGAACGCGGGTATATCAAAGTAAAGCAGTTGAGCCGCAACACCGTGCGCATAATCAAACTCAAAGACATGCCCAAACACGACAGCGACGACGCGCTGTTTTTCGACCGCGGAACTTACGTGCGCGAAAACGCCCTGTTTCAACTTTTAATAAAACGCACGCGCAACGGCAAACCCGTTAATCTAAACCGCGCCATTTTTACAAAAGACGACGCGAGCCTCATGCGCGACTACGCCGTGCGCGAGGACGAGGGCGTGTATTCCGCCAAGCATTACACGCTGAAAATCGTGACGATTGCGCTGTGTATTTTTGCCGCGCTGTTGGCGCAGGTTTACAAAGTGATTGCCGCGCCCGAAAACTTTATAGGCATTGTGGGCGTGGGGTTTGCATGTATCGGTCTTGCGGTGCTGATGTTCGTTAAAGAAATGCCTATCGTTTTTAAAACAATCTGGTGCGGCGGGTGGCTTGCGGGCTCGACCGTCGCCATGTGCGCGGGAATTTCGTGGACGCACGACCCGCTCGGCTTGTCTGTTACCGCAATCGCGCTTTTGTACGTCGGTCCGCTGTTCTTGGTTCGGTTTGTGGACTACCGCGAAAAGAACAACCTATCCGACTATTCCGACCTTGTCAACTATCGCAGATTTTTACTGTTTGCGCCCGCCGCCGAACTGCGCTCGCTCGATTATTACGCGGCGTTGCCTTTACTGTACGCGTTCCGCATTAAACGGCTTGTCGCGCACAAGTTCGGCGAACAGCCCTTGCCCGATTGGTACGTCAACGAAACGGGCAAAAAGGGGGTGTTGCTGTAATGAATATTGCCGCTTACGTAATTTGCGCACTGCTCGCCTTTGCGACGATCGTCTTTCCGATCGGCGCGATTATCGCGGGCAAAATAAAACTGCGCCGCGCCTTAAAACCGATAGAATACTACCCGCCGCGCGGCTTTTCGCCCATTGACGTGCTAATAGAATATTACGGATTCCGCGCGAACACGCACGCTCTGTTAAACCCGTTAATGCTGTACTGGGCGGACTGCGGATTCATCACCATAGAAGAAGACTGCAAGCGCGGGCTTAAACTTACCAAACTGCGCGACATAAAACAAAATGCCGACAGGGACAGCCGATATTTCGAACTTAAAATCGACGAAATAGGCAAGCTCAAAGACATCGACTTTGAAGCGGAAAAAACTCTGTTCGACGCGATCTTTTCGGAGGGCGACGTTTTTTATACGCTCGCGGCGCGAAGTGTATATCTCGATCGCAATAAAGAGTTTATCAATTCGTGCAAGACCAACGCGCTGACCGTCAAGTCGAAAACGTCCAAAAAACTGTCGATAGCGGCGTTTTTACTCGCTTTTCTGTCCGCCGTCATATCGACGTTGACTATCGGCGTTGCGTCGAACGGCGGCGGAATTTTTGGCGTCATGCTGTTCCCTATTATCGGAATGATTGCGTTCCGCTTCATACCCAACGAATCCGGCATGATTACCGCAATCAAAGTTCCGTTTTTCGCCGTGTGGGGCGGCGCGCCGCTGTGCGTCGTACTCGCGCTTATTCCATGGCATTACGCCGTGACGCTCGCCGTTGTAGTCATTTGTTCGGCTGTGACTATAATCTTGCTTGCCGACAGAATTGATATACGCGACGACAAGCACATCGAACTCTACGGGCGTATCGACGCGTTTAAAACTTTTCTTATCGACGCGGAAGCGGACAGAATAAACACGCTTGTCGAGGAAAACCCCAATTACTATTACGACGTTTTGCCGTACTGCTATATCCTTAAAATTACCGACAAGCTGAAAACCAAGTTCGACAGAATCGCGCTCGACGGTCCGAGCTGGTACCTCGGCGACCTGCGCGACACGCTTATGTTTTAAGCCGCTCGGCATAATTTTTTGCCGCGGCAATAGCCGCCGCATAAGTCCGCAAAATAAACAGATTGCGCGTAAATTTTATTCGATATTTAATTGCGATTTTTTTGCGCAATCGCTTGACATGCGGCGCGGACGGTTATATACTGAATAAGTATTTAAAGTCTTTCTTTGGGGCGGGGTGCGATTCCCCACCGGCAGTAAAAGTCTGCGAAGGTTGACACAAGCGGCGCGGAATACGGCGCGTCACGGCAAACGTTATCCGAATTTAGGAACGATTGCGCGCTTGCGGTAAACCCCGAACGGGTGAAATTCCCGTACCGACGGTATAGTCCGGATGTTAAAAGAAATTCTACGTTTATCGTAATTTTCGCCCCGATTGTTCGGGGCGTTTTGTTTTCGGAGAACGACTTTAAAAATAAATTTAAAGGAGTTTTTTCCATGGACAACAATCAACCCACCGCCGCCGCTCCCGCGCAATCGCAGTCGCACGCGGGCGGCAACTATTTCAGCTCGACGCGCGTCGCGTTTATAGCGATGTTCGCAACGCTCGCGGGCGTACTGTACATACTCAACTTTTCCATGCCGTTCGCGTTTCCGAGCTTTCTCGAATTCAAGCTGTCGGATATTCCCATTCTAATCGGCTCGTTCACGCTCGGACCCGCCGCGGGCGCGATAATAACGGTAGTGGAAATACTGTTAAAGCTGGTCGTAAAAGGCACTTCGACAATGTTTGTCGGCGAGCTGTCCGACCTCGTAACGTCGTGCGCATTCGCCGTGACCGCAGGGCTTATATACAGCAAACACCGCTCGTTCAAAGGCGCGCTCGTCGCCATGGCTATCGGCACGGTGACGGAAGTAACGGTCGCGATACTGTTTAACTGGCTCGTGCTCGTGCCGTTCTACATCGAATTCTTTTTCGGCGGGAACTGGGCGCCGCTTATCGGCATGATGACCCCGCTGTTCCCGAGCTGCACGCAAGAAACGTTTTATAATTTTTATCTTTGGGCGTCCGTCCTGCCGTTCAATCTATTGCGCTGTCTTGTCGCAATACTCGTAACGTTGCCCATTTACAAACGCATTTCCCGCCTTATAAACGGCGTCAATCACAAAATTTACGGCAAGCAGAACGGCGACGAAAAAACCGCAACCAAAGTGAATATCGTCGCGATTTCCGTCGGCGTTGCCGTAATACTGCTTTTAACGCTGTTCGCACTTTTGCGCTACTTCGTGTTTTAACAGTCTATTTTAGGCAAACCCCCGGTAGCAATCCACTGCGCTAATCTCGTCACTTTCAGAACGTAAAAGTCAAGCAATATTTATCGCTTGACTTTTTTTGCGCAATCGCGCTAACGTTAGATTATAGTGTTATTATTGCCGTGTTTGTATTTAATGCTTATTTTATTTTGACTTCGCTTTGAGTTCTCGCGGATTCGTATATCGCGTCGAGGATTTTCATCAACCATACGCCGTCGGCGGCGGTCGCTTTGATTTGCGCTTTGCCTTCTACCGCCGATATAAAGGCGTGTATTTCGTCGGAATATTCCGTGCCCGCAAAGCGCGTCGGGGTTGCGAACGTTATGTCGGCAAGACGGTTTAAAACTTCGCCGTGATAAACAAGGTCGGGGTTAATCGTAATTCCGCCCTTATCGCCCAAGACTTGAACGCGGCGGCTCTCCTCGCCGATATTGAGGCTGTAACTCGTTTCCACGTTTAAAATCATTCCGTTATCGAAACGAATTGTCGCCGTTGCCAAGTCCTCGACGTCGCAAACGCCGCTACCGCGCTCGTCCGCTTCATCCGAAAGCAAGTAATTGGGCTTATCGTGAAGCTGATGTCTGTCGCCCAATTTGACAAACGTCGCGCCGTACACCGCAACGGGCAGAGGATTGCCCGCTATGTACCTTACCAAATCGATAACGTGAACGCCGAGGTCTATCATAGGTCCGCCGCCCGACAGTTTTTTATCCGAAAACCAGCCGCGCGGATTGCCGTTGCGCCGCAAATACTCCGCCTTTGCATAGTATATATCGCCCAGCATGCCGTTTTCGACCAACTCCCTTGCGAGCACAGCGTCCTTGCCGAACCGCCGGACAAAGCCCAACGCGAGCTTTACGTTTTTCTTTTCCGCGGCGAGTTTTAATTTTTCGGCTTCCTCCGCCGACATAGCCATGGGCTTTTCGCAAAACACGTGGCAACCGTTTTCCACAGCCGCAAGCCCCGCGGGAACGTGCGCGTTGTTCCAAGTGCAAACGCTGACAACGTCTATTTCGGGACAGGCTTTAAACATTTGATTGTAATCGGTATAAAGTCTTGTTATGCCGTATTTTTCGCCTTTTGCTTTTAACGTTTTCTCGTTGATGTCGCAAAATGCGTACAGTTCGCAACGCGGGTCGGACAGATAGCCGTCAATGTGCACGCCGGATATTCCGCCGACGCCTATAATCGCAACTTTAAGTTTTTTCATATTATGCCTCTTTATAGTTTGGATAGTTGTTCTCTTAAAAAGTCTGCCGCCGCCGATATATCCTTTGCGGGGGTGTCGCCGCACTCGCGTTCGATAACAAGATAACCGGTGTATCCTATATCCTTTAACGCTTTTAAATAATTATCCCAGTCAACATTGCCCTTACCGAGCGGCTTTTCCGCAATACTGCTTTTCCAGTCGCCCTGCGGCAAGTCGTAATAACGCGCGCAATACAGCGTGCGAGTATCCACCTGTTTAAGCTGTATTCCGTCTTTTGCGTGCGTATGCACAATATAATCTTTAAGAGTGTGCACCGCTTTTACGGGGTCGTCGCCCGCGCACATCACAAGGTTGGCGGGGTCGAGATTGACCGAAACGCCCGTACTGTTAAGCCCGTCCAAAAACTCTTTGAGCAGATCCGCTTTTTCCGGTCCCGTTTCTACCGCAAAATGTCCGTTCACCGAATCGGCGAACTCGGCGAGTTCTCGGCACACCTCGTGCATGCTTTCATACTGACGGCAATTACGGTCGTTCGGCACAACGCCTATATGCGTGGTGACGATATTAGTGCCCAGTTCTTGGGCTATCTCCATAATGCGCTTTTCTTTGTCTATCGCCGCGCGATCTTTGGTGTAATACATATCGCAACCGATGTCGCCGCACAACGCCGAAACTTTTATACCCTCGCCGTCGATCATCTTGCCTATTTCTTTAATCTGCGTCGCCGTCATGCCTATGTTCAAGTTAGCATTGTCCGCGTACATTTGCACGCCGCTCAACTTTAACGCCGATATTTGCTTGATAGCCTCGCAAAGCGGTTTGCGGAAACTGTCCGCTATTGCTCCTATTTTCATTTTTACCTCCGATTACGCCGCAATGTCCTGCGGCGTACTTGATATACGCATGATAACAAAAACGGATAGCCTGCGTCTACCCGTTTTTCCATAACAATATGTCATAACTTAATATATTGACCGTCGCGCGCGAATTGTTTGCACTCGACTCAATCCCCGCTTGATTTCACTATACTGCCGAATTTCTTTAAAGCTCTGTAATACGTGTTTAAACTCTCGAACCCGCATTGCGCCGCGACCTCGGTAATTTTGAGCGCGCCGTTATTTATCGTCTGCGACTTGCTTATGCGCACGCTGTTTATATAGTCGTGCAAGCTCATGCCCACATACTTGCCGAACAACGCCGAAAAATAATTGGGCGCGTATCCGAAATGCGCGGATATGGACGCGAGACTTATGCTTTCCGAAAAATGCTCGTCGATATACGATAATATCTGTACGCACCGGCTATTGTGTTTTTCACGCGGTCTTGTACACGCACAGTTGTTTTCTATCAGTCCGATAAGGTATGTAGCAAAGCCCAACGTTATAGAGGGGTTGCGCCACACGTTGTTTTTGTGCGCCATGCTTACAAACTCGATTATCTCGTCCGCGCCGTGCATCGGCTGAATAAACTTCGGGAACGTCATTTTTCCGTGCGAGTTGCGAAACTCGGCAAGAAACTGCCGAGAAATGACAATGACATAAACCGCGGAATTTTCGCCGCTTTTATAGCTGTGAACGTCATAACTGTCGGACACGGCTATCTCGCCCGCACGGATTGTCTTTTCCTCGCCGCTTATTCGCGCATGAAATTCGCCTTTTACGCATATCACAATTTCCATACTGTCGTGATAGTGCGGAAACGTGACGTTGTGCTCGTCGTAAGAAAAGTATAAATGTTTGGCTTTGTCCGCGGCAAGCTCGTATACGGGCGTTTGATTTTCCATAACTTTAATATACAGTAACGAGTGCGTTTTGTCAATACTTACGGCCACACGTAGTCGCAAATTATTATCAGCGCAACGCGACATTATAATTATCGCGCGACAATCTCACAGCATTGACCGTTATCAATCGTTGTTTTGACTTTGTTTTCCCGCAACACAAAAACCCGCTATCGTAAAGCGGGTCTTGTTGTTTTATTGTATTTAACGAATTACACCAATTCGATAAGCGCTTCTTCCGCGCCGTCGCCTCTGCGCGCGCCGAGCTTCAACACGCGGGTATAGCCGCCGCTGCTGTTGTTGTCGCGGTTGCGCTGGGAATAACGGATAGCGTACACGTTGAATATTTTTTCGATCAACGGGTGGCGAATATCCTTGGTGCGTTCGCGGAACGCGACAGCCGTTTCGTCGGCTTTGCGCGTTTCGGGCGGGTCGTACACCATAGCCATAATTTTACGGCGCGCGGCAAGGCGTTTTTCGCCGTCGAGTATGGTTTCGACCTCTATCTTTTTGCCCTTTTTGTCCACGGACGTCTTAACTTCTTTTTTGACGTCGAGAACGGTATCGACTGCGAGCTGGATAATTTTATCCGCAAGCCGCGACACCTCTTTCGCGCGCGCGTGCGTCGTCGTGATTTTTTCGTTCCACAACAATGCCGTCACCTGATTGCGCAGGAGCGCTGCGCGCTGATCCGTGGGGAGGGAAAGTTTTCTCTGTTCCATAATTGATTATGTTCTCCTATCTTTTACCGAGTGTCGTTTGCGACGGCTGTCGCGGCTCGCGTTTCGGTTCGGTCGAGTCCGAACCGGAGTTCAGTCCGCAACGGCGCGTCGGGTGCATTTTAGTCTTCCGCCGCTTTGAGGTCGAGTCCGAACCCGCGCAGTTTGGCTATAACTTCGTCAAGCGATTTTCTGCCGAGGTTTCTGACTTTGAGCATGTCCTCTTCGGTCTTGCGCGTGAGGTCGGCAACGGTGTGTATGCCCGCGCGTTTCAAGCAGTTATAGCTGCGCACGGACAAGTCCATTTCCTCGATATTCATTTCGAGTACTTTTGCCTGACGGTCTTCCGATCTCGATACGAGTATGTCCATGCCGGAAATCGTGTCGGACAGCGCAACGAACAGTTTTACGTGGTCTTCGAGCGCTTTTGCCGCAAGGCTCAACACGTCCTTCGCGGATAGCGATCCGTCGGTCTTGACGTTGAGCGTGAGCTTGTCGAAGTCCATGGACTGCCCGACGCGCGTCGGCTCCACCGAATACGACGCAAACTTGACGGGCGTGAATATCGCATCGATCGGGATATATCCGATCGGGCGGGACGGGTCTTTAAGCTCGTCCGCAACGACATAGCCTCTGCCCTTGCCGACGTACAGCGTCATATCGAGCTTGGCGCCCTCGTCGAGCGTGCAGATATACAAGTCCGGATTGAGCACGTCGATTTCGGGATCGACGTCGATGTCCGCAGCCGTGACGATACCGGCGTTGCTCTTTTGGATATGCAATTCCTTGACGAGCGCTTTGTCGGTATAGTTCGCTTTAAGATTGAGCGATTTAAGATTGAGGATAATTTCGGTAACATCCTCTTTAACGCCCTTGACGGTCGAGAACTCGTGATCGACGCCTTCTATCATAATGCCTATGACCGCGGCGCCGGGAAGGTTGGACAAAAGCACTCTCCGAAGCGCGTTACCGAGCGTGTGTCCGTAACCGCGATCGAGCGGCTCCACGACAAACTTGCCTGTGCGGTAACTGTCGGTTTCCTCCATTGTGATTCTCGGCATTTCGATTTCCATCATGGCTGATTACTCCTTATTACTTGGAATACAACTCGACGATGAGCTGCTCGTTGATATTGAGGTCTATGTCGTCGCGCTTGGGATTGTCCACTATCTTGCCGATAAAGTTTTCGGTGTCGAACGTGACCCACTTGGGCATGACTATCTTCGCGCCGCGAAGCTCTTTGAACATAGCGTTGTCGCGGCTGGTTTCTCTTATGGAAATTTCGTCGCCGAGCTTGACTTGATAGGACGGAATATCGACGCGCTTGCCGTTTACCAAAATATGCCCGTGGTTGACTATCTGCCGCGACATTTTGCGCGACGCGCCTATGCCCATACGGAACACGACGTTATCCAACCGCTTTTCGAGCATCGCGAGCATGTTCTCGCCGGTAACGCCCTTTTGCGCTTCCGCCTTTTCGTAGTAAGCTCTGAACTGTTTTTCAAGCACGCCGTAAGCGCGTTTGACCTTTTGTTTTTCGCGGAGCTGCATATTGTACTCGCTGTTTTTACGACGGGTAACCGCATGCGCGCCGGGGGGAACCGGACGACGCTCCATTGCGCACTTTTTGGATACGCAACGCTCGCCTTTGAGGAACAACTTTTGTCCTTCGCGGCGGCACTGTCTGCAATCTGCACAAATATTTCTTGCCATATTAAATTCTCTCCTTACACGCGTCTACGTTTGGGCGGTCTGCATCCGTTATGCGGTATAGGCGACACGTCGTTGATTTCGGTTACCTGCAAGCCCACTACTTCCATGGCGCGGATAGCCGATTCTCTGCCCGATCCCGGTCCTTTTACAAACACTTTGACCGAACGCAAGCCATGCTCCATAGCCTTGCGCGCGGCTTCTTCCGCCGCCATCTGCGCGGCGTAAGGCGTGGATTTACGCGAACCGCGGAATTTAAGCGCGCCCGCCGAGCATGCCGCAATAGCGTTGCCCTGCTCGTCCGTAAACGTGACGATCGTGTTGTTGAACGACGCGTGGATATGGACGCAGCCTTTATCGATATTTTTGGTAATCTTCTTTTTGCTCGAAGTTTTCTTGACTGCCATGGCTTAACGCTCCTTCTTCTTACTGCGCGAAACGGTGCGCTTCGGACCCTTGCGGGTGCGCGCGTTCTGCTTGGTGTTCTGTCCGCGAACGGGCAGGTTTTTACGATGCCTGACGCCGCGGTAGCAGCCTATGTCTTTAAGACGTTTGATGTTGAGTTCGACTTCGCGGTGGAGGTCGCCTTCCGTCTTGATATTTTTGTCGATATAAGTACGGAGCGCGTTTTCCTGCTCGCCGGTCAGGTCTTTTACGCGAACGTTCGGGTCGATGCCCGTCGCTTCCAGAATTTTATTCGCCGTGGGACGTCCGATACCGAAGATATAGGTCAAGCCGATTTCGATACGTTTTTCCTTGGGCAAATCGATACCTGCAATTCTTGCCACTTTTTTGACTCCTTAATGGTTTTGTAAATTGGTTGTTTATTTGTTCGCGCCGCCCGTCTGCGTGTGGAATGTCGCGCAATCGGGAACGCGGTTATTTTTGTCGTTTATAGTGAAATCCGACGATGAATACGCATACAAGCCGACGAAGAGTGTTGAGCCGCAATAGATTGCAAGGAATTTTCCGGCAAGAACAAGGCAATCCGACGATGTCGTAGCAGAGCTACGTCGAGGAGGATTAACGCCGTTGTTGCCGAAAATTACCGCAAGATATGCGGCGACAACGCGCGACGGCGGCTATTAGCCTTGGCGCTGTTTGTGGCTCGGATTCTTACTGCAAATAACCATCACTTTGCCGTGACGGCGAATAACCTTGCATTTGTCGCACATGGGTTTTACAGACGATCTGACTTTCATGTTGTTCTCCTTAACTCGGCTCGGCGCTTGTTTCCGACCCGACGGTGGTGATTTATTGTGTTTATCGGTTTGTCTTGCTCATGCGGCGCGCCGCGTGAGCCAAAGTCAACCTGTGAGTTGCGACGTTGCGCGGCGTTTCGGGTACTCGACCCGATCAAGCCCGACGTTTGTCGCAGTGTCGCGCGATCTTTACGCGCTCACGATTTGCTTCGGAAAGTTATTATGCCTTTGGTAATATCATAGGGCGAGATCGCCACTTTTACTCTGTCGCCCAACAACACTTTAATGTAGTTGACGCGCATCTTGCCCGCTATCGTGCAAAGCACAGTTGCGCCGTTATCGAGCTTGACTTTGAATTTGGTCCCGGGCAAGCACTCTTCGACGGTGCCTTCGGTTTCGATATTGTCACTTCTCGGCATACACCCTCCTGTCCGAAATGAATTGTTTTATACGCTTTTTGAGCGTTGCGTTCGTCGGGTCGGTTATGCCGCTTTGAGCCGCGACCCGTAAATGCCTTTTGCGTTTGAGTTTGGGATTTTCCATGCCGCGCGACTTGCCGTCGGCTATCAGCACGAAGTTTTCGCCCGCTTGCGCCACGACTATGAACGGTTTGCCCGTATCGTGTCCCGCAAGACTTATCACTATATCGCCGATTTGCATACAAACCTCGTTTACAGTGTCAATATTTCGGGCGCGCCGTCGGTGATTATCACCGTGTTTTCGTAATGCGCCGCGTTGCTTCCGTCCGCCGTGCGCACCGTCCACCCGTCGCGCTCGATGTACACCCGCCAATCGCCCGATGTTATCATCGGTTCGACGCAGATACACAGTCCCGATTTGAGCGGCGCGCCGGTGTTGCGCTTGCCGAAGTTGGGAACCTCGGGCGGCTCGTGCATTTTGTGCCCGATCCCGTGTCCCGTCAGCGCGCGCACGACGCCGTACCCGTTAAGCTCCGAATACAACTGCACCGCGCTCGACACGTCGCCGACCTTGTTGCCGGCTTTGGCATACTCCATGCCCGCCTCGAACGCCGACTTCGCCGCGGCGATTAACGCCAGATTTTTCGGCGATACGTTCCCGACGGGGAACGTTCGCGCCGCGTCGCCCTGATATCCGTTTAAAAGTGCGGTAATGTCAACAGACACTATATCGCCGTCCTTTACCGTCCGAAGCGACGGAATTCCGTGGACGACTACGTCGTTTACCGATATGCACGACGCGTTGGGATAGCCTTGAAAGCCTTTGCTCGACGGCGTTGCGCCGTAACTGCGTATCACTTCCTCCACGACCGCGTCGATTTCCAGAGTGGTTACGCCGACTTTGATAAACTTTTCCGCCGCGTCGAGCGCCGCTTTGACCACGCGGCTCGCCGCGCGCATGCCCTCGCGGTCACGCTCGGTCTTGACTATCATTTGATCGCCGCCTCGATAGCTTTGTTTACGTCCTCTATCGATTGCATGCCGTCGATATTTTTGAGCTTGCCCGCCGCTTTGTAGTACTCTACCAACGGCGCGGTGTTCTCCGCATATACCTTTAATCTGTTTTCCACAACCTCGCGTTTGTCGTCGTCGCGGATTACAAGGCTGTCGCCGCAAACTTTGCATTTGCCGTCGGGCGCGTCCTGCACGCTCGTCGTGTACCCGCATTTAAGACACACTCTGCGGCTTGCCATTCTGTCGGCGAGCTTGTTCAAATCGGTTTCGAGGTTGATCGCCGCGTCGATTTCGGTTATCTTGCCGAGTTCGTCGGCCTGCGCCTTGTTGCGCGGGAATCCGTCGAGCAAAAACCCGTTCTTGCAGTCCGCCTGCTCGATCCTGTTCTTTAACAGCGCGATTACCAGTGTGTCGGGAACGAGCTTGCCCGCGTCCATGTACGCTTTGGCTTGCTTGCCCAGTTCCGTTCCGTCCGCTATGTTTTTACGAAGCAGGTCGCCCGTCGATATGTGCGGAAGGCTGTGCGCTTTGCATATCAGCGCCGCTTGCGTGCCCTTGCCGCTACCCGGCGCGCCCATGATGATTAAATTCATGTTTCTCCTTTTCCCTACTTCTTTTGAAAAAGAAGTAGGCAAGAAAACTTTAAGTGTGTGTGTTGATAGGTTGGTTGTGCTTTGCCGTTTTTCCGCTTTATCTGTTTGCACAGGTGTAAGCAAGAAAACTTTATGCGTTGTGTTGGTAGGTTGGTTTTGCTTTATTGTTTTTCCGCTTTATCTGTTTGCACAGGTGTAAGCAAGAAAACTTTAAGTGTGTGAATTGATAGGTTTGTTGTGCTTTGCCGTTTTTCCGCTTTATCTGTTTGTACAGATGTAGGCAAGAAAACTTTATGTGTGTGTGTTGGTGGGTTGGTTGAGTTGAACTAATATTGAATAACGCTATTTTACAAGCCGACGGAGAGTGTCGAGCCGCAATAGATTACGAGGAATTTTCGAGCGAGAACAAGGCAATCCGACGAAGTTGTAGCAGCGCTACATCGAGGAGGATTAACGCAGTTATCGCCGAAAATTACCGTTAGATATGCGGCGACAACGCGCGAAGTCGGCTAACGTAGCCCGTATCCGACGATGAATACGCAAAATTTATTTCAAGAAGCCTTTATATTGCTTCATCATCAACTGACTCTGCAACTGCTTATTGAATTCCAGCGCGACCGATACGACAATCAGCATACCTGTCGCGGAGAACGCATTGACCAAGGTCGGCTCTTTCAGCACTGCCGCGAACACTACCGACGGCACAAGCGCGATAAACGCGAGGAATATTGCGCCGAACAATGTCAAGCGTTTTGATATTCTCGCAAGGTACTCGGTTGTCGGTTTGCCGGGGCGAATACCGTTTATAAATCCGCCGTACTGTTGGATATTGCGCGAAATGTCTTCCGGATTGAATTCTATCTGCGCATAGAAGTACGAGAAGAACAAAATGAGTAGCGCGACAAGTATCGCATATATCCAGCTACCCGCGCCCAACCACGTCTGCCACCAAGCGTAAAACCCGCTGTTAGGCGCGACTAATTGCGCTATCATTTGCGGAAATGTTATTAACGCCGTCGCAAATATAATAGGCATAACGCCGCTTGCGTTGAGCTTAATGGGGATAAATGTGCTTTGTCCGCCGTACTGCTTTCTGCCTTTAATCTGCTTGGCGTACTGGACGGGCACTCGGCGTTCCGCAAGGTCTACAAACACTATGAGCAAGAACACCGCTATGACCATGATTGCGAAGCCGACAAGCTCCCAAATCGCCATTTGTCCTTCCGTGCCTCCGCCGACAACGGTTTCGAATTTAGAAACGATTGCTATACCCGCCGAAGCGATAATACCGACGAAGATCAAAAGGCTTATGCCGTTGCCGATACCGTAGTCGGTTATGCGCTCGCCCAACCACATTGTGAGCATCGATCCCATAACCATGAGCACGCATACGAACATGCCGATAAGCCAAGGCTGGTTCATGGGTCCGAAGACTTCGGTGGACAGCGCGCCGCTCGTGCGAGCGTAAGATACGGTTACGCCAATCGCCTGCGCGAGCGCAAGCGCGATTGTTATATACCGCGTTATTTGCGTTATTTTACGCTTTCCGTCGTCGCCCTGCTTTTGGTATTCCTGCAAGCGCGGGATAGCGACCGTCAACAACTGCAAAATAATGGACGCATTGATATACGGCGTTATGCCGATAGCGAACAACGCGCCGTTTTCAAGCGCGCTACCCGTAATACCGTTGAGCAAGCCCAACAGTCCGTCCGTCGTGTTGCTGCTGAACGCCGTGGGGTTAATACCGGGGATAGGTATCCAGCAACCCAGTCGATAAATAAAGAGGAGCGCAAGCGTTATCAATAACTTTCTGCGCACATCCTTATTCTTGAAAGCGTTTTTAAGCGTTTCAAACATTTAAATGACCTCTACCGTGCCGCCCGCTTTTTCTATTTTCTCTTTAGCGGAAGCGGTGAACTTCGCCGCCTTGACGGTCAGTTTCTTGGTAATTTCGCCGTCGCCGAGCACTTTAAGCCCGTATGCTTCGACCTTTTTGACGATACCCGTTTCGACGAGCAACTTCAAGTCCACGACGGTGCCGTCGTCGAACGTGTTGAGCTTGTCGATATTGATAACGGAAAATTCCTTTTGGAATTTGTTGTTGAAACCGCGTTTGGGCAGTCTGCGCATGAGCGTGATCTGTCCGCCCTCGAATCCGGGACGAACGCCGCCGCCGCTACGCGCCCACTGTCCTTTATGACCTTTGCCGGACGTTTTGCCCAAGCCCGATCCGATACCGCGACCCAAGCGTTTCGCTTTCGTGCGCGATCCGTCTGCCGGCATAAGTGCGTGCATTTTCATGTTAAGCCTCCGTTACGGTCACCAAATGACTGACCGTTCTTATCATACCGCGCATGGCGGGATTATCTTCCACCGTTACGGTTTGGTGGAGTTTTTTAAGCCCCAACGCTTCGACGGTACGCTGTTGTTTTTCCAAACGTCCCGCCGCGCTCTTTACGAGCGTGACGTTGAGCTTTTTGTTTTCGGTTTTTTCAGCTTTCTTTGCCATTTTGTTTCTCCGATTTTTAATTCGGAATTCTGCATCGTGAATTCGGAATTATTACCAATTATATATATAGTCAGTACGCGCGCTTTGTTTTGCCGATATTGCGTATTCCACATGTCGGTCTGACTGTCGCGACGCGTAATCGCGGCAAACGCAAACGTCCGTTCGCCTTTGCAACCGCTTAACCGAGGATTTCTTCGACGGTTTTGCCGCGTATAGCCGCAACTTCGTCCGCCGTTCTCAAGCCTTCGAGCGCTTTCATGGTCGCTTTTACGACGTTGATGGGGTTGCGCGATCCGTAGCATTTGGTCGTGATGTTGTTTACGCCGCAAAGCTCCAACACCGCGCGAACGCTGCCGCCGGCGATAACGCCCTTACCTTCGGGAGCGGGACGGAGCAGAACTTTACTGCAAGAGAACTCGCCGACCGTTTCGTGCGGGATAGCCGTGCCGTTGAGCGATATTTTTTTCATATCGCGGCGCGCCGCCTGTTCCGCCTTTTTGATGGCTTCGGGAACTTCGGTGGCTTTACCCATGCCGATGCCCACTCTGCCCTTGCCGTCGCCTGCGACGACGAGCGCGGCAAAACTGCTGTTGCGACCGCCTTTAACGACCTTGCTGACTCTGCGCGTAGTGACGAGCTTGGTTTTAATCCCGTCGTCAACGACGTCTTTATCTCTTTTCTTTCTGAATTCTTCGCGTGCCATGATCGACTCCTAAAATTTAAGTCCCGCAGCGCGTGCCGCGTCGGCAAGAGCTTTTACTCTGCCCGTGTACAGATATCCGCCGCGGTCGAAAACCACTTCGGTAATGCCGTTCTTTTTCGCTTTTGCGGCGACGTCGCCGCCGACGAACTCCGCCTGTTGCGTCTTGGTCTTGCCGTCGAGGTTTGCGCCCTTGACAAGAGTGCTGCTGCTGCAAAGCGTAACGCCTTTGACGTCGTCGATAACCTGTGCGTAAATGTGGCTGGTCGAGCGATACACCGCAAGACGGGGACGCGCGGCAGTGCCTTTCAAGTCGTGACGCAGGCGCGCATGGCGTTTGGCGCGAACTTTATTTTTATCTATCTTCTTAATCATTTGCCACTCTCCTATTTCTTGCCTGCGGTCTTTGCCTCTTTACGGAGGACAACCTCGGTGCTGTAATGCATACCGTAACCGTGATACGGCTCGACGGGGCGTTTAGCCTTGATCTGCGCCGCAACCTGTCCGACATATTCCTTGTTGATGCCGCTGACTACGATTTGCAACGGGTCGGGACAAGTAATGGTAATGCCTTCCGGTATGGTGTATTCTACGGGCTTGCTGTAACCGATGTTCATAACCAGCTTGTTGCCCGTGACCGCGCACTTGTAACCGACGCCCGAAACGATAACCGTTTTGGTGAACGCGGTCTGAACGCCCGCGACCATGTTGGCTATGAGCTGACGGTACAGACCGTGATAAGCGCGGGTCTGCTTTTCGTCGTTGGCGCGCTCGACGTTTACCACGCCCGCGCCGATAACGACGTTGATGTCCTTGCATTTGATGTCCTGTTTGAGTTCGCCGAGCTTGCCTTTAACGGTGACTACTCCGTTTTCAAACGCGACCGAAACTCCCGCGGGAACGTCGATATGTTTTCTGCCTATTCTCGACATTATCGGCCTCCTACCATACATAGGCGAGCACTTCGCCGCCTATTTTGAGCTCGCGCGCTTTCTTGTCGGTCATAACGCCGCGCGACGTGGAAATAATCGCAATCCCGTAACCGCCGAGAACCTTGGGAAGATCCTCGCAACCGCAGTATACGCGAAGTCCGGGTTTGGAAATGCGCTTCAAATTGGTGATGGCGTTTTTGTTGCCGCTGTATTTGAGCGCAATCTTGATATTGCTGTGCCCTTTATCCTCGACAACCTCGCACGCCGACACAAAGCCTTCGTTAACCAAAATGTCCGCAATGGACTTTTTCATCTTGGACGTGGGTATCAATACGGTTTCGTGCCGCGCCGTGATAGCGTTGCGAATTCTTGTGAGCAAATCCGCGATAGGATCTGTTGTAACCATAATTTATACCTCCTTACCAGCTCGACTTCTTTACGCCGGGGATTTCGCCCTTGTACGCAAGTTCACGAAAGCAAATTCTGCAAATGCCGTACTTTTTGAGAACGGAATGCGGACGGCCGCAGATACTGCAACGCGTATACGCGCGAGTGCTGTATTTAGGCGTTCTTTGCTGTTTGTTTATCATCGCTTTTTTAGCCATAATGTTCTCCTTAATTCTTAAAAGGCATACCGAGCTTGGTAAGCAATACCTTGGCTTCCTCATCGGTTTCGGCAGTCGTGACGACGTCAACGTCAAAGCCTCTGATCTTTTCGATAAGCTCGTATGAAATTTCGGGGAATATCGTTTGATCCTTTATGCCGAGCGCATAGTTGCCTCTGCCGTCAAACGACTTGCCCGATATGCCGCGGAAGTCGCGCACGCGCGGAAGCGCAATGGACACGAGCTTGTCAAAGAATTCGTATGCCATTTCGCCGCGAAGCGTAACTTTTATCGCTATGGACTGACCTTCGCGCAGTTTGAAGTTACTTACCGACTTTTTGGCTTTTACGAGCACGCTCTTTTGTCCCGCTATCGATTCGAGCTCCGCTTGCGCGAGCTGTATGCTCTTGGAATTGTCTTTTATGTCGCCGAGGCGCATATTGAGAACTATTTTGACAATCTTGGGGACTTGGTTGACGTTTTTATATCCGCGCTCTTTCATGAGCTGCGGCACGATTTCCGTCTTATACTTGTTGCGAAGACGGTAGCGCGCCGGATTGGTCGATTTTACGGGCTTGCCGCTTGCCGCGGGAGCCGCTTGCGCCTTGTCCTTGGCTTTGGTCGCTTTTTCTGCCATTACCGTAATACTCCTTACTCTGTTTTACCGTCCGAAGTTTCTTCGACGGGAACTTTATTCTCTTCCGCTTTTTTCGCCGCGGGCTTTTTTGCCGCGGGTTTCTTTGCGGGGGTCTTTGCCGCTTTTTCGGTTTTTTCCGCTTTTACTTCGGTCGCAGGTTCCGCGGCCTCGGTCGTCGCTTCTTTCGCCGGCTTTTTGGCTTTCTTTTCCGCTTTGTCGGCTTTCTTCTTGGTCTTTTCGGCTTTGAGCGCCGCGTCGAGACTGCCGCCGCACTTGGCGCAGATACGCGCGTTCTTGCCGTCGATTACCTGATGCCTAACGCGAACGCTCTTGCCGCAGGACGGGCAAAGTATTTGCACGTTACTGCTATCGATAGGAGCTTCCACCTTCTTTTTGCCGCCCTGCTCGGTAGCCGAACGAGGTTTGAGGTGATGCGTCGCCATGTTCACGCCCTCGACAAGTACTTTATTGGTTTTGGGATCGGTAGCGAGCACCTTGCCCGTTTTGCCCTTATCTTTGCCGGTCAAAACCTTTACGTTATCGCCTTTTCTGACATTAAGATTGTTCATCAGTCGATCCTCCGTTAAAGCACTTCGGGCGCCAAAGATATTATCTTTGTGAAGTCGCGGTCGCGCAGCTCGCGCGCTATCGGTCCGAATATACGGGTGCCGCGCGGCTGTTTTTGGTTGTCTATTATTACGGCGGCGTTGTCGTCGAAACGAATATGCGATCCGTCGGGACGGTTGACGCCCTGATGCGTGCGCACGATAACCGCTTTAACCACGTCGCCTTTTTTGACGGTGCCGCCCGGCTGCGCGGACTTTACCGACGCAGTGATTATATCGCCGATATTGCCGCTTCTGCGGAACGACCCGCCCATTACCTGTATACACATTATTTCTTTCGCGCCGGTGTTGTCGGCGACTTTAAGATACGATTGAGGTTGTATCATGATTCTCTCCTTACGCAGGCTTGCCGTTTATTGCAAGTCGCACTGCCCTTATTATTTGGCTTTCTCGACAATCTTGTTTACGCGCCAGCACTTGTCTTTGGAAATCGGGCGGGTTTCGATAATTTCCACTCTGTCGCCGACGCCGCATTCGTTGCTTTCGTCGTGCGCTTTAAAACGTTTGGTTCGCGTGACCGTCTTTTTGTAAAGCGGGTGCTTGTATTTTTCTACGACGGATACCACGACCGTCTTGTCCATTTTATCGGAAACGACGACGCCTTCGCGCGTCTTTCTTTCGTTGCGTTCGGTTGCCATTACTTCGCCTCCTTGTTCGCACGGAGCTCACGCTCTCTGATAACCGTCTTTACGCGCGCGATGTCGCGTCTTACGTTCTGTATTTGCAGGGGATTGGATAGCTGACCGGTCGCGTGAGAGAACCGAAGGTTGAACAGCTCGGTTTTGAGCGACTCCAACTTTTGCTGTAATTCGTCGTCCCTTAACTCATGAACTTTCTCTTTCATTATTCAACCTCCTTAACTTCTTCCGCGGCGGGCGCGGTTACGACCGCGTCCTCGTCGTCGGTATAGCCCGGTTCGCCTTTCTTGGCGATCTTGCAACGCACGGGCAGTTTGTACGACGCAAGCCGCAACGCTTCGCGCGCTATCGGCTCCGCCACGCCCGCCATTTCAAACATGACGGTGCCCGGCTTTACGACTGCCGCCCAGTATTCGGGCGCGCCTTTACCGCTACCCATACGGGTGTCGGCGGGCTTTTTGGAGTACGGCTTGTGCGGGAATATGCAGATCCATACTTTACCGCCGCGCTTGGTGTAACGCGTCATTGCGACACGCGCCGCCTCTATCTGATTGGACGTTATTCTGCCCGGATCCTCGCTGACGAGTGCAAATTCGCCGTAAGCAATCTTGTTGCCGCGGGTCGCTTTGCCCTTCATTCTGCCGCGCTGGACTCTGCGGTGCTTAACTTTGTTGGGACTTAACATTATTCGCCCTCCTTAAAATCGGCGGCAGGCGCGGCTTTGGGGGTTGCGCCGAGAACGTCGCCTTTGTAAATCCACACCTTAACGCCGAGCACGCCGAACGTGGTGCGCGCGATCGTATATCCGTAATCGATATCCGCGCGAAGCGTTTGCAGGGGGATGGAGCCTTCTTGGTAATGCTCGGCGCGCGCGATTTCCGCGCCGTCGAGTCGTCCGCCGACCATGACTTTTACGCCCTTCGCGCCCGCGTGCATCGCTTTGCTCATCGCCTGCTTCATCGTGCGGCGGAAGAACGCGCGTTTTTCGAGCTGCGCCGCTATGCTTTCGGCAAGCAGTTTGGCGTTAAGGTCGGGGTGCTTAACCTCGATGATATTGACGTATATCTTTTTGTCGCCGACAAGTTTTTCGAGGTTCTTTTTAAGCTCGTCGATACCGACATGCTTTTGCCCGATTATTTTGCCGGGGAACTGTGCGTGTATGGACACTTGCACTTTGCCCTGCGGACGTTCGATAACGACTTTGGAAATGCCGCAAGACTTGTATTTATTCTCGATATGCTCACGAATTTTGTGGTCCTCGATAAGATACGCCGCAAACTCCTGTTTGCCCGCATACCACTGCGAATTCCATTTTTCTATGACGCCGACGCGCAAACCGTGGGGATTGACTTTCTGACCCATGATTATTTGTCCTCCTTGGTGTCGAGAATGACGGTGATGTGGCTGGTGCGCTTTAAGATGTGGTGCGCTCTGCCCTTGCTGACGGGTTGGAAACGTTTGAGCGTGGGACCTTGATCCGCATACGCTTCCGCAACGTACAAATCGTCAACCGACAAGCCTTTGTTATGCTCGGCGTTCGCCGCCGCGGAATTGAGCGTTTTGAAAACCTGCTCGCATGCCGCTTTGGGCGTGGCTTGGAGTATAGCCATGGCTTCCGTTACCGACCGACCGCGAATAAGCGCGAGCACGATACGCACCTTGTCGGGCGATATTCTTACGTGCTTCGCCGTCGCGTAAGGACGTTTTTCGCGCCGCTCTTCCACTCTGGCGGCTTTTTCTTTCATTCTTTTAGCCATAAGTTATCTCCTTATCTGCCCTTGGTTTTGCTTTCGCCCGCGTGACCGAGGAAGGTGCGCGTGGGAGCGAACTCGCCCAGCTTGTGTCCGACCATGTCGGTCGTCACGTATACGGGCACGAACTTTTTGCCGTTGTGCACGGCAAAGGTAAGTCCAACAAACTGCGGGAATATAGTGGAAGCGCGCGACCACGTTTTGATGGGACGCTTATCCGCGACTTCCGTCATCGCCTCGACTTTTTTCATAAGTTTGGCGTCAACATAGTAACCTTTTTTTGTCGATCTTGACATATCTTAAAGCTCCTTAATTTATGCGCTTGACAATAAACTTGTCGGACGCCTTGTGCTTGGATCTCGTCTTTTTGCCGAGCGTGGGCTTGCCCCAAGGCGATACGGGGCTGGGTCTGCCTATCGGGCTCTTTCCTTCGCCGCCGCCGTGAGGGTGATCGCAAGGGTTCATAACTACGCCGCGAACGGTCGGTTTGACGCCCATGTGACGTTTTCTGCCCGCTTTGCCCAAGGACACAAGCTCGTGGTCGAGGTTGCCGACCTGTCCGATTGTCGCTTTGCAACGCTGTAACACCATTCTCATTTCGCCGGAGGGCAAACGCAAAGTCGCGTATTTGCCTTCTTTTGCCATGAGCTGCGCCGCCGCGCCTGCCGTTCTCGCCATCTGCCCGCCTCTGCCGGGGAGCATTTCGATGTTGTGAACAAGCGTACCGACGGGGATGTTGGCGAGCGGCAAGCAGTTGCCCGCTTTGATGTCCGCGCTTTCGCCCGATATTACGGTGTCGCCCTTTTGCAGTCCGAGCGGAGCGAGTATATAACGCTTTTCGCCGTCCGCATAGTTAAGAAGCGCTATGAACGCCGTGCGGTTGGGATCGTATTCGACCGTAGCAACCTTTGCGGGGATGTTGTCCTTATTGCGCTTGAAGTCGATTACGCGGTACTTCTGACGGTTACCACCGCCGATGTGACGAACGGTGATTTTACCCGAGAAGTTGCGCCCGCCTTTGCGGCTTTGCTCTCTCAACAGGGGCTTGTACGGCTTGTCGCCCGTAAGCTCCGGCGCCGCGATAACGGTTTTGAACCGCGTGCCCGGCGTAATAGGTTTATATCTCTTTATAGCCATTTTTTAACTCCTCATTAAGAAAGCGTTTCAAAGAACGGTATCGCCTTGGATTTGGCGTCGAGCGTAACGTACGCTTTTTTGCCTTTGGACGTGTAGCCGCCCGTTCTGCCCTGACGTTTGTACTTGCCGCGAACGTTGACCACGTTTACCGATTCGACAGTCACGTCGAACGCGCTTTCGACCGCCGCTTTGATTTGCGTCTTGTCGGCGCGAACGTCCACCATGAATACATAGCGTTTGGCGTTTACTCCGTCGTTGGACTTTTCCGTCAACACCGGACGGATTATTATATCGTGTGCCGTCATTATTGCGCCGCGACCTCCTTAACCGTGTATTTCTGTTCAATCGCTTTGATTGCGTCCACGGTCGTAAGCATAACCGCGTTGGCAACTATGTCGTACACGCCGAGCTGTTCGCTCGCCGCGGTGCGCACGTTGGGAATATTGTTCGAGGCGCGCAACGCGTTTTCACTGCCGTTGGGCAGAACAAGCAATACTCTGCTTTCCACTTTGAGCGCTTTGAGCACAGCCGCCATGTTCTTGGTTTTGGGCTCGATATCCAGCTTGTCGAGGACGATAAGATTGCCGTCCGAGAGCTTTGCCGAGAGCGCGCTCGTAATAGCGTTGATGCGCACGAGCTTGTTTATCTTTTTGCGGAACGACCGCGGCTTCGGCGCGAACACCACGCCGCCGCCTTTCCACTGCGGCGCACGGATAGATCCTTGACGCGCGTTGCCCGTTCCCTTCTGACGCCACGGCTTTCTGCCGCCGCCCGTCACCTCGGTGCGCGTGAGCGTGCTTTTTGTTCCCTGACGCGCGTTAGCCATTTGCGCGACGACCGCTTGATGTATAACGGCTTCGTTGTATTCTACGCCGAATACGCTGTCGTCAAGCTCCATTGTTCCGGCAGACGTGCCGTCCTGTTTATATATCTTAATAGTAGGCATATTTCTGTTCTCTCTCCTCGACCTTATTTAACGGTTTCCTTGACCGTAACCAGTCCGCCTTTGGGTCCGGGGACCGCGCCGCGTATCAAAAGCACGCCTCTCGCCTTGTCCACTTTGACCACTTTAAGGTTTTGAATAGTGACGTTTTCGTGACCGTACTGTCCCGGCATCTTCAAGTTCTTGATGCGGCGCGACGGATTGGAGTTGGCGCCCGTCGAACCGACGCTGCGGTGAACGGGACCCGTGCCGTGCGTCATTTTAAGACGGTGGTGGTTCCAACGTTTGATAACGCCCGTAAAGCCGCGACCTTTGGTCACGCCCGATACGTCAACCATATCGCCGTCGCCGAAAATCGTGCAGTCGATAACCTTGCCGACTTCGTAAGCGTCGGCGTCCTCGAAACGGAACTCGCGCAGATAGCGCGCGGGCTTCGCCTTTGCCTTTTTGTACAAACCCGCTTCGGGCTTGTTGAGTTTGCCTTCTTTGATTTCCTCGAACGCGCAAACAACCGCGCTGTAACCGTTGCGTTCAACGGTGCGCGTGTCTACAACCGTCATCGGTCCGCACTGTACGACCGTTACGGGAATGGCGACGTCGTTTTCGCCGAAAATCTGCGTCATGCCGAGCTTCTTGCCTAATATAGCTTTCTTCATGGTATCCGGCTCCTTTGATTACAGCTTAATCTTGATGTCAACGCCGGCGGGCAAATCGAGTCGCATAAGCGAATCCACCGTCTTGCCGGACGGACTGTATATGTCGATAAGACGCGAATATGTGCGAAGCTCGAACTGTTCGCGCGAATCTTTATGCTTGTGTACCGAGCGAAGTATGGTGACTACCTCTTTCTGCGTGGGCAGAGGGATAGGACCGCAAACCTTGGAACCGGTCTGCTTCGCCGCGTCCACTATGCGTTGCGCCGAACTGTCTACAAGCTCATGGTCGTAAGCTCTTAACTTGATTCTGATTTTTTGGCTAGACATATGTTTCTCCTTGTGTCCACCCGTCGCGGACACCCCAACATGTAGTAGGGGCTTTCACGCGTTCGGGCGTGCCATTTGTGCGAATTTTTTTCGGGGCTTTTCGGCCCCGTTTTTCCGTCCACAAAATTCACCACGCATTTAGCGCAGCCTAATAATTATATCCCATAGCCTTGTCCTTGTCAACTGTTTGAGGGGTATATTTTGAAAAATTTTTATAACGAATATTGCGGCGGTTCGCCCGGATTCCTCGGCAGGCTCGGAATGATGGGGGGTGAGTAATTACCGCACTACTCTGCGGCGGTTCGCCTGGATTCCTCGGCAAGCTCGGAATGATGGGGGGGGGGGGAGTAATTACCGCACTACTCTGCGGCGGTTCGCCCGGATTTCTCGACAGGCTCGGAATGATGGGGGGTGTAAGCATTTCTTTCCTATATATATCTAATCAAGTTTTGCGCAGAGCAAAACTTCTTCAACTATTATCTTTTATCTCTTATTTATTATCTAAATTTCCTCCCATCATTTCGACCGTAGCGCGGTCACGCGCGAAGCGGAGAAATCAAGGCGTAAGCCGCACCCAGCACAGCTTGGATTTCTATCGTGTGTGGGCTTTGACCGTTTATTGTGTTTACACCCGAATAAATGCGTTACGTTAATGTGATAAGCGTAATGTCTTGACACCTTTGCGGCGGTTCGCCCGGATTCCTCGGCAGGCTCGGAATGATGGGGGGGTGAGTAATTACCGCACTACTCTGCGGCGGTTCGCCCGGATTCCTCGACAGGCTCGGACTGATGGGTGTATAAGCATTTCTTTATATAAATTAAAATCAAGTTTTGCGCAGAGCAAAACTTCTTCAACTATTATCTTTTATCTCTTATTTATTATCTAAATTTCCTCCCATCATTTCGACCGTAGCGCGGTCACGCGCGAAGCGGAGAAATCAAGGCGTAAGCCGCACCCAGCACAGCTTGGATTTCTATCGTGTGTGGGCTTTGACCGTTTATTGTGTTTACACCCGAATAAATGCGTTACGTTAATGTGATAAGCGTAATGTCTTGACACCTTTGCGGCGGTTCGCCCGGATTCCTCGGCAGGCTCGGAATGATGGGGGGGTGAGTAATTACCGCACTACTTTGCGGCGGTTCGCCCGGATTCCTCGGCAGGCTCGGACTGATGGGTGTATAAGCATTTCTTTATATAAATTAAAATCAAGTTTTGCGCAGAGCAAAACTTCCGCAACTATTATCTTTTATCTCTTATTTATTATACATTTATTTATTATACATTTTTTACGTATTTTGCAATGTACTGCATTATTTTTTCACTTTTTATAAAAATATTTAATTTATTAAATTACAAAAATGCCAAAAAACCGAGCGAGGATATCGTTCGGATTTTCGGTTGCGTAAAAATTTAATTGAAGATGTAGTTACTTAAATTCTGCTTAATGGAACTTATTTCGTTGTTCCGGTCTTTTTGCTTTGCGTGCGAGTGGTCTTGCTGTTCTTGGTAGTGGTGCCGCTAGCCTGAACGCCGCTTTCCGACTTTTTGGAGCTGCAGCAACGCGCGCCGCTCTTGTTAGGCGTAGAAGCCTTTTTCGTATTAGCCATTTTTTCCTCCCTTGTTAATTTTCTTACGCAGTAATAGTATGGTCGCCACCGTTGCGGTTTATACTCTCAAATACTAAATTCGCGCAAACTTTTTTGTGCGCAAAATGTTTCGGCACACTCCGACTTTTACTCAACGCCGCTAATTCTTGCGTTAAACATATTGTTAAAAATCATGATTTACTAAACCGACGGTTTAGTGTAACGTCGGGGGTATACGAAAATTTTACTCCACATGTGATTTTCCGAGTGATAACGTCTATCTATTATTAAATTACATTAAAAAAGCAAAGCGGTAATTTTTCGCTTTGCTTTTTGTTAGATTATTCGTTGTCTTTTTTAACTTTGGCTTGTTCGCCGTTTTCTTTTTTATCAGCTTCGTTATCGGTCGGAACGTTCTGTTCGGCATGGTCTTTTGCGCTATCGTTGCCACCGTCCGCTTCGCTTGCTTCGTTCTTTACATCCTCGGCGTTATTTTCCTGTTGTTCCTCGCTCTTGCCGCCGCTCGTCTTCTTTTTGTTTTTATTGGTCAATATAATATAGACGGCAAGCGCGCCGAATATAAGCGCCAAGAACAACAGTCCGATTACGTAGTACCAAGGATTGCTCGGATCGTTAAACGCGTTCGATAAAAATTCTGTCATGATTGCTCCTTTTCTTTTGCTTTTCCGCTCGGGCTGTTTCCGTCGAGCGCGACTGCGTTGTGCCTGCGGTATTTACATGTCGCAACCCGTTCGCGCCGCTGTCCTTATTATTATACAAAACGCGCTGACTTATGTCAAGTCCGCCGCCTGCTCGATTTTTACCGTCGGCGTTGATTCGATCGCAAAATTGCGCTTTTTCTCACCGCGCAGAAAATTTCGTACAATATACAAAATGTAAAAAATCTTGATTTACTAAACCGTCGGTTTAGTGTAACGTCGGGGTATATAATGTTTTCCTTTCTACATGTAAAATTCCGTTAGAAATCGCCGTTTTCGGGGCAATTAAAAGCCGCCCGATATATTTTATCGGACGGATTTCTTTTTACGTTATTACTTGACAACGCGATTGCGGTTAATATCGCCCGTTGATTTCGCGTTGGGCGGTGCGGTTTATATCGCGTTCTTTTTTTACCTGTTTCTTTTCGTAATTCTTTTTGCCTTTGGCGAGCGCAAGCTCGACTTTGACGAACCTGCCGCGAAAGTACATTTTAACGGGCACTATCGTGTAGCCTTTTTCCGCGGCTTTTGCCGCCAACCGCGACAGTTGCGATTTATGCAACAACAGTCGTCTTGACCTGCGCGGGTCGGGCGGAAACGCACCCACATTTGCATAAGGCGAAATCTGACAGTTTTTCAATTCCAAATTGCCGTTTTCGATATGGCAAAAGCTGTCGCGCAACGACACGTCGCCTTTTTTGACCGATTTGACTTCCGATCCTTCGAGCGCGATACCGGCTTCGACCGTTTCTTCAAAGAAGTAATCGAATACGGCTTTTTTATTTACCGCTACCGTCTTGTCGGTTTGCTTTTTTGCGACGGTTTGGGCTTTTTTATTTTTACGTTCGGTTTTACTTTTCATGCTACTTACCCACACAGAACCGTTGGAACACGGAATCGAGCACTTTTTCGTCGGCTTGTTCGCCGTACAGTTCGGTTATCGCGGAATACGCTTCGTAAAGCAACGCCGCGACGATTTCAAGACTTTGCGCGCCCGCACTTTCTCTTTTTGCTTCGTTCAGACTGTTTAAACAACGCATTGCGCACGCATACTGTCTGTGATTGCATATCGCGCCGTAATCCTTGGGGCAAAGGTCGTACAACTTTTGCTTGACAGCTGTTATATTTACCTTGTTTTTGGCGCTTATTCTAATTTTATTGCCGTCGGAACATTTATTATACTGCGCGCCGACATCTTTTTCGCCGTCGCATTTATTTACCAACACTGTCAAATTCTTTACTTTGCACGCCAAATTCGGCTCGACGCACGCGTTATCTGTCACAAAAAGCACCGCGTCCGCCTGTTCAGCCGCCTTTACAGCGCGCTGTATACCTATTTTTTCCACTTCGTCGGACGTATTGACGTTCAATCCTGCCGTATCGACTACGGTAAACTTACGATCTTTATATATATAATTTCCGTCAACAGTGTCGCGCGTCGTCCCCGCAATGGGCGTAACGATAGCTCTTTCGCTGTCCGTTAAAACATTTAATAAAGTAGATTTGCCGACGTTAGGTGCGCCGATAAGCGCAACTTTAAACCCGTCGTTGACAATTTTGCCGCCGACATAACCATTTACTTCCTCATTAAGCGCTTTTATTACACTATCGATTGAGCCGAAAACGTCTGACATTACCGCTTCGTCTATTTCGTTTTCTTCCATTTCGTCGCCGTAATGTAACACCGCTTCTACCGAGCTTAACGCTTTGTTCAGTGTTTTTTCGGCTGTTTCCAGTGATTTAAACCCGCCGTCATACCTCTTATTGCCGTAATTCAACTGTTCGGTCGTCTGCGCATCGATAATATCGGCAAGCGCCTCGCATTGCATTAAATCCAGCTTCCCATTTTCCAACGCGCGTTTCGTAAACTCACCGCGTTCCGCCGTCCTAGCTCCGCCTTTTATCAGCGTTTCGATAATCCCGTCGCAAATAGTCATATTCCCGTGCGGAAAAAGCTCCACTGTTTCTTCTCCGGAATATGATTTGGGCGCTTTGTAGCAAGCCGCCATCAATTTTTCCTCGAATTTATCAGCTTTGAACACGTTATATTCTATTACGCCGACTTTCAAAGCGCGCGACAAATAGCGTTGCGCAAGCTCTATACTTCCTTCGCCGCTTATTCTTATTATTGCGACCGCCGACTTTCCGTAAGGCGTGGCGAGCGCAACAATTATTCCGTTGTGATTGTCGATTTTGTTCATAAGATTTGCACTTGATGTTTATAAGTGATTGTTTTTACTGTTTATAACCCGCATTTTCTGTCTTTTTCGCGGTGTTAAATTGTTTTATTTTCGCGCTTGTTCACAACCTATTTTTTATACACCGCCGAAAGTTTAATAATCGCCGTGTTGTGTACATGTTTTGTTTTATAAGCGTTTCGGCTTATTGTATTAACCGAACTTGCCGTGCGCTAAATATAGTAGAAAAGGAAAGATTTGAACATTTATACACTGCTTACTAACCTATACTCTATAAAATATAATATATATAATATCACTACATACGGTTATAGTTTTTCATATACGAACAGCCGTCTGTTTATATTAGTGCCCGATAACGTATAATCGTAAGTTTCAATCAACTTAACTTTTTGTTTTTCGGCAATGGCGGGCTTGGCGGCGACGTCGTTTTGAGTTTTGTAAAGCAGGATTTTTCCGTTTCGGCGCGCAAGCGGGGCGCAAAACGTCAACGCTTTATCGGCGTCCGCGAGTGCGCGAGTGCATACGGTATCGAATTTGCGATCGGATTTTGCAAGTTCTTCCGCGCGTGTATGCTCTGCGGAAATGTTATTTAAGTTGAGTTCGGTGTTGCACAGCTTGATAAGAGTGATTTTTTTTCCTACTCCGTCAATACCGACAAAGTTTAAGCCCGTCGAAATTGCCAGCGGCAAGCACGGAAATCCGCCGCCGCAACCGACGTCGCAACATTCGCCGTCAAAGAATTTGTACGGAAACAAGCTGTCGAGATAGTGTTTTATATATATGTCATCGAAAGTTTTAAGTGCGGAAATGTTGATTACGGCGTTGACTTTTAAATAAAGCTCGGTAAGGCGGTCGAAAACTTGTAATTTATCGTCCGTAAAGCCGTTTTGTTCGAGAAAAGTTTTAAATATACTTCTTCCGAACGACAGTTCGAGCATTTTTCGTTGGTTCGATTCCATTAAATTTTGTTTCCGTCGTTAATGTAAAGTATGCCGAGCGTGCTTTTTCCGCAGTGGCTTGTGATTGTAGAGCCGGCAAACGTTTCTATAATGCTGTCATCTGCGAAGCCATAATCGATAAGTCGAGCGCGCACCGCCGCAACTGTCGCTTCTTCGGCATAAGTATGAGTGATAAACACGCGCGTTTTGTCGGGACGGTTGTATTTTTGAAGCGTGTAATCGACGTATTTTATTATGTTTTTATTAAAATTACCCAAAAACTTGCGCGCTACCGTTATATTTCCGTTGATTAACTGTAAAGTCGGCTTAATAGAAAACGCTTTGCCGAAGAACGCGGAAAGTCCGTTGCACCTGCCGCCTTTATATAAAAAGTCGAGAGTGTTGATCATAAAAGAGGCTTGCACTTCCTTCTTCCGCGCTTCGATTGTTTCGACTATATGCGGCGCGTCAAGTCCGCTGTCGCGTAAATCCGCCGCCGCAAGCGCGAGTAGTCCCGTACCGGATGACAAGGATCGACCGTCAACGACGTAAACGTTTTTCAGTTTTTGCGCCGCTATTAACGCATGCTCGTATGTAGCCGATATTTGCGACGAAATCGCGATATGAACGACCGAAAGATTGCGGTCGGTATATGATTTGAAAAAGTCGTAAAAGTCATCTATCGAGCGTGCGGCAGTCTTTGGAAGCTCTTTTGTCTTTTCGTAGTACTCGAATATCTGCGACGGCTTTATGTCAATGTCATCCAAATATTGCGTTTCGCCGAGCATGACGTACAAAGGCATTTCGCCTATATTACGAATTTTGAACAGGTCGTTAAGGTCGGACGCGCTGTCGCTTGTTATTTGTACATTGGTTTCCATGATTTCACCTTATAAAAGTATAATTATTAGTTATATCAGAGCACGCACAGGACTTTTGCCGTAACTTTATTTAGAGTGCGCATGCCGTAATATCTGCTGTCACGGGAAATATTGCGGTTGTCGCCGAGGAAATAAACGCAGTTGGGATTAACCGTGATTATATAGTCGGATAATTGAGAAAGCAAATATGCGTTATCGGGGTCGTTTATATTAAAGGAAGTAAGATTTTCGTCGTGCGGCAACAAATTAACTGTCGAATAGACGGGCGACGAAGCCTTCATGCGTTCTTTGATATACGGTTCGTTTATCTTTTGGAAGTAGGAACCATCGGCATTACAACGGTACAGATCGACGAATTTTTTGTCTTGCGATACCATAAAGACCAGTTTGTCGCCTGCGGTACCGACGACGCGCTTGACTATAAGGTGTTCTTTTTCGCCGTTATTAGCCGTGTCGATAGTGACAATATCGCCGCGTTCGACGTCGAAACACTTGCGTAAGACAAGGCAATACTGTTTGTCGTACATTGTGTTTTCCATGCTTTCGCCCGTAATCGGCACGAACGACAGGAAGTAGAAAAACACTATAAAACCTAACAGCAGGAAAATAAGCGCGTATAGCGATGCGTCCAAAAACGCCGATTTTTTTTGATTTAAAAGCGTTTCGCCGCGATTTATTTCGCTGTTCATATCGCTACACCCACAATACCGATCCGATAACGAGTTTTTGCTCTGCGTAAAATTCGAGAGTCATTATGCGCGACCAATCGGGCAACGGTCCGAAATCGCCTTTGAAATTGATATGCGCAAGCGAAAACTTGTGCCAATCGTCCGAATTTTTGATTTCCACGCGACTGCTGTACGAGTGTTCTTTGTCGCTGACCGTGACGCAAACGAGTTGAGGCTCGCCGCTTATCATAATTTGCAGAAGCGTATCCGCCGAAACCTTGAATAAAGGATCGCCCGGTTTAAATGTGAGTATGGATTTAGTGTCGCAAGTAACGCCGTCTATGTCATACGGACCCTTTACAAGACTGACCGTGCCGCCGTCGCGCGACGTCCAACCGTCTTTGCCCATACTTCCGTCATAAATTTTTCTGTGCGCTATGCCGTCGCGCGCCTTAACGCCCAGCGTTTTGGGCATTATTGAAAGTAAAGCCGAGGACTGTGTTATACCGTCGTCATTTTGCGTATTTATAAACGCGTTTATCGGCTTGTTGTTTTGACATACGTTTATATGAGACATAAACTTGCCGCCGCCCAGGCTGATTATAGGTATATTCATCCAGTTTCTGTACGGTATTTCCTCTATGCAAAAGGATACATACAGTTTAGGCGGCGCGGTAGTTGACAGCGCCTGTTCGTTAGCGTTGATATTAAAATATAAACTTCCTTCCGAATTGGACGCGGTGATTTCGGGGAAGTCGAAGTTTGCGGCGTTGTTCGCGTGCGCCGTAAAGAATTTATCGACGTCGCCGTAAACGGCTTTAATTCCGCCCGAAAACGCGCGTTCGACAATGCGGAACAGGCTTAACGAATTGGTGTTTTCCGCCAGCTCCGACATGTCGTCGAGCGACCCGTCCTCGTCGTTGGAAGAAACAGCCATAAAAAACGGTATGCGGCAGAACGGCGCGTATGCGCTGTTATCGAGCGACGCGTGATAGTTGATAAGCGCATTGCCCTCGCCCTTAACGTTGGGAATTATATTTAACAACGTCGCGCAAGCGATAAGCCCGTCGTCAAACACGGACAGTTTGTAAACCGTACTGCCGCCCAGACCCACGCCCACGGCGAAAATGTTTTTTTCGTACTTTTCGCGCAACAGTTTTATCGCCCGTCGGGATATGCACGTCCATATATACCACGGTCCCGCTTTGGTGTCGTCCGTTGCGGTAAATTCGTTTAATCCGCGGCAGTTGCATTGCGACAGCGATTTGGGATAAAGCGTATAGTGCGCTGTGCGCTCGGTCGCGCCGAGGTAGTCGAGCGCGGCAACGGTGTAACCGCTGTCGTACAGCGATTTAATCAGAGGGTCGTTCCCGCCGCCGTTTACGTCGGGCAAATATAAAATAACGCCCTTGGCTTCGGGATTTTCGAGAATTTTAATAAAAACGCGCGTCCTGCCGTCAACGGTGGTATAACCGTCGAAATACAGTTCTTTGACGCACGCGCCGTCCTCGCATTTTTCGGAAAGGTACGATATATTAAGCGGAAGTGCCGCAACGTCGTATTCTTTCCATAAGCTGTTAGGGCTTGTAATTTCCAAAGCCGCCGCTCCCGATAGCTGAATTTTAAGTATTATATACCATTGCCCGATTTTTGTCAAGCAATAAGCGCAAAGGCGTATTCGTTTATATATGACTTAATCCGTCCGATTTCGGCACAAAATACGCTTAAACGCCAAAATATTTGACAGCTTGTGTCGAAATATTTGCAACGCAAAAAAATTAAGCACTAATACGGATTTTACGGTTTTGCTTGACTTTTTTGCTTGCGCCGTATATAATAGAAAAAAAACTTTGACGGAGAATATTATGTCACCTATCAGAAAAGGCGGTCTTGGCAGAGGGCTCGGCGCGTTGTTGAGCGATATAGAGGAAGAATCGGTCATCGGTTCGGCAGAAACCTCGGAAATGTTGTTGTCAAACATTGTGCCAAACATAGACCAACCGCGCAAACAGTTCGACGACGTTGCGTTATCCGCGCTTGTGGAAAGCATTAAGAAACACGGTATAATAACTCCGCTAATCGTTACGCCGCGACCCGACGGCAAATATATGATTATTGCGGGCGAAAGACGGTACAGAGCGGCAACCGCCGCAGGGCTTGTGTCCGTGCCCGTATGCGTCCGCGAGTGCACTCCCGTGCAAATCGACGAGCTGTCGCTTATAGAAAATATCCAGCGCGAGGACTTGAACCCCATGGAAGTCGCCCGTGCCATAAAGAAACTTATGGACGATTACGGCTACACGCAAGAGGAAGCTGCGGAACGCATAGGAAAAGCCCGCCCGACGGTCGCCAACCTACTCCGCCTTATGGATTTGAGCGAAGCGGTGCAAAAACTTGTGGAAAGCGGACACCTATCCGCGGGGCATGCGCGCTGTTTGGTAGTAGTTGCAGACCCTGCGTTGCAATGGGAGCTTGCCGAAAAAGGCCGCGACGACAAAATGAGCGTGCGCGAGTTTGAAAAACTGGTTAAAAACACCATAAGCCCCAAAAAGAAAGTCGAACCCGTTAAACAAAGTCTCGAACTTAAAGATATGGTGGTGCGCATGCAACGCACGTTCGGAACAAAGGTTTCTTTGCTCGGCAACGACAATAAAGGGCGTATATTTATAGACTACTACACCCCCGACGATTTAAGTCGGTTGGAGAACATGCTCGCTTATTTGGAACAAAACTACAAAGCATAAATGTTCCACGTGAAACACATTTGCCCGCAACATAGCAAATAATGTTCCACGTGAAACAAAATAATCGTAACGGTAGACGGATGTTCCACGTGAAACAATATAAATGTAAAGAAAAACGCCGCTTGTGAGCGGCGTTTTACGTTTTAATCTTTTTTGCGTGCTAAATTTACGTTATCTTCTTTGCGGTTACGCAGAGCTTTTACGGGGTGTTCCGCTACCGTAAATCGGTAATCCTCGCCGAATTCGTTGATATAGTTATCTATTACCTTATGGCTTGCAACGGTCGATGGAGTTTTGTTTACGGTGTTGTTATACTTAAAGTATTCGTAATCGTCGGGAATATTGTTTAAATCGGTATATTCTTCGAGTACGGAAGTGTTATTTACAGTATTCTTTAAAATATTGCGGATATAGTGCTTATTCTTTTCGCAATTATTGCTGAAAGTGAGAAGCGTGGGAAATTCTGCGTTGGGAATAACCTGCGCCCACTCCTTGCCTTCGTACTTTTTAAGCAGTTCGGCGGCAAAGTGCAGGTGCGACAGCTCTTGCTCGAAGTGTGACGTCCAAATCTTTTTAGCTATTTCATTGGACTCCTCGCTCATTGCCGAGTAGTACAGGTAGCACTCGCAATATTCGTGCATCAACAGACATTCTAACCACGTTGAGGTGGGGTCCATAAGCGATTCGTATTGCGTGACGTGTTGTTCTTCTATCATGCCGATTTCCAAAAACAGCTTGCGACCGAGGTCTGACGTGGGATAGAACGTGCCGAGGTTCATATAGAAGTTCATGGTTTGTTGCTCGGCGGCGGTGATAATCATAGTGTGCAGTTTGGTCGAAAGCGACGCGTCGGGAGTTATCGGGCGGCGCACGTCGTCAAACGGATGGCGGTGTTCGGCTATGGTCGGACGCCCCGGCATGATTTCGGTATACGTGCCGACAAGTTTTTCGCCCGATATGCCCTGTTCCATTTCCAGCAGGTCGCTGAAACGGTAAAGGTGGTCAAAGTCTTCGAGCAAGGCAAAGTCGAGCGCGGCTTTTACATATTTGTTTTTTTCGGTCTGCGCGAGGATTGCCGTTAAATCGACCGCCAGTTGTTCGTAAGATATGGTCGTTTCCAGCATAGATTCGTCTTTGGGTTTAAAGTACGAAATTCGTTTTTGTTGTTGCTGTTCGAGTCTGCGCAATAACGCTACGTCGCGCCGCAAGTTGTTATCGGTCGTGTGACGGGCGAGCTGGTGCATGAACCAAGATTCCTCGAATTCCGCGCCGTTAAGCAAAATCGCACGCACTTTGGTGTATGCGTCGGCGTCGTTCTTGTCGTAAGCAGTGGGATAAATTTTCCGCCAGTCGGCGACGCATTTTTCGATTTTGCAGGGTTTTTCGTTAAATGGATTCATATAATAACCTCCGTACCGCAATTATGGTCACATTGAAACGTTTTAAAACAATTTAAGGAAAAACGGTAGCAATTATTATTCGAGTGTGGTACAATATTCGCGTGAAACCCTTGCACAGAAAAAAAGCTGTTGCTTTATACGAAACGCGTATGCGCGTCGGATATGTGGTTAAGACCGTTGTTTGCTATGTTTTTGCGGCTATTATTTGGTATATGCTTGCCGTAATTTTGCCGTATTCGGTTACTCTTAATGTGAGCGCGGCGGACAATGCAAGACTGACGCGGGCGGCTCTTTCCGCCACGCAGACCGATATAAACCGCGACGAAGCGGCAAAGGAACGGGCGTTACTCATGCCGACGAGCGAGCAATCGTTTTATAGACGACTGCGGCTTGTTGAGGACGCGCGCAAATCGATTGACTACATGGTATACGACACTTACGAGCAACAGTGGTCTTACCATTATTATACCGCGCTTGTAAGAGCCGCCGACCGCGGCGTGAAAGTGCGCATAGTGCTCGACGGAAAAATGGGTCGATTGACGGGCGAACTTGCGACAATCGGCAACATAGTATCAAATCATAATAATATAGAATTGTACTATTTTAATAAAATCAATATTTTCGATCCCGCGGGATTGATGGTGCTGATGCACGACAAAGCGACGATTGTAGACGGCGATAAGCTGATAGTCGGCGGCGTTAATATGGGTACGGGCGCGTATTTGGCTAATTACGACATGGAAGTAATGATAACCAACAGCGGCGAAAACGGCGTCGCAGGTCAAGCCGAGCGGTACTTCGAGCAAATAATCGCGAGCGATTTATCAACGCGAATAAAGTCGAAAAAAGTCGATTTGCGTGCAAAAGCCGAGTATGAACGGCAGTATTCGGAGTTTTACGATAACAGCGAAATGGCTACCGCCGAAGTCGATTATTCCACGCAAGGCGTTGCGATAGACAAAGCAACGTTTGTCAGCAATAAAATAACGTCGGGCAAAAAGCCGCCTATAATACTCCAAGCGGTATATAATCTTATGGAAAGTTCCAAAAAGACGGTTGCCGTCACACCGTACACGCTTTTGGAGAATGATAAAAAGGCGAAGTTACGCGCGCTTGCGGCAAAAAACGACGAGTTCACAATAATAACTAATTCGCTGTACAATACGCGCAACGTCGGATATGCCGACTACTATCACACGCGCGAGCAATATTTGAATAAGAATATTAAGCTGTTGGAATATCAGGCGGACAACCAACTGCACGCCAAAATGTTTACTTTTGATAACAGATACAGCATAATCGGGTCGTTTAACCTCGACGAGCGTAGCGCGCACATCGATACCGAATCGGTAGTAATTATCGACTCCCCCGCCTTTACCGCTCAATTAGACGACTATATTAACGATACGTTTGTCGTAAACAGCTTGCAGGTCGGAATGAATAACGAATACTTGCCGTCCGATACCGTCAAAAGCCACGACGTGCCCGCAAAAAAGAAGTTTATATACGGACTTTACAGCACGCTGGGCATTATCCGCTGTTTGATATAAGGAAGTAATATAAAGTAAAAACGCTATATTTTTATATTATAAAATAAAAATAATAATATAATTGCAGTAAACATAAGCAGTCGTTGCCATTGTACTTTATAATAGCGGTGACTGTTTTTTGTTGCTAATTTTGCGGCAAGTACAAGTATAAAAATATAATTCCATAGGATATGTACTGTCGGAGAACTCGTCTGCATAATGTAAATGTAACAACTGATAAATAAACGCAACGTATTCCGCATAAACTATTCCGCGTGGTATAATTATATAAATTAAGGCGATTTCTAACGGAATTTTGCATGCGAAAGGAAAATTTTTGAATACCCTCCCGCATCGCTAAACCGACGGTTTAGTAAATCAAGATTTTTAAAAAATTTTATAATAGGTTAAATTTTGCGGCAAAATGTGTAATTGTAATTTTTTAGCGGTCATGCGGCTACCGCATTGATTTCTCCACTACGCGCGTAAGCGCGCTTCGGTCGAAATGATGGGATAGGGACATGGCACGCCTTTGTGTGCTTTGTAGAATAATGGGCGTTTAAAACCAAATTCCCATCATTCCGAGCTTGTCGAGGAATCAAGGCTAACCGCCACAAAGCGGATTAGCGTAATGATATTATATGCGTTGCGAACAGGTGTACATAACAGGCGATTTCTAACGGAAAATTAAATGTTGATAAAAAGTTTTCGGATATGCTACCGTGCCACTAAACCAGCGGTTTAGTAAATCAAGATTTTTTATGTTGTGAATAAGCCGCAAAAATCCGCACTTGATTTTTATTCGGCATTGTTGTAAAATAGAAGCGGGTTAGGAGGGGAATAAGATAATAAATAAGAGATAAAAGATAATAATTGCGGAAGTTTTGCTCCGCACAAAACTTGATTAGATTATAAATAAAAGAAACGCTTATATCACCCATCATTCCGAGCTTGCCGAGGAATCAAGGCGAACCGCCGCAGGGTAGTGCGGTAATTACTCACACCCCCATCATTCCGAGCCTGCCAAGGAATCCAGGCGAACCGCCGCAGAAAAGTAAATCTTAACTGTCGCATGGAGAGGCGAAAAAAACAAACGCGATACAATTACATAAGCGCGGCTGACGTTTAATTCCTTCACTTTGCGCGTCGCCGAGCTTTAAATGAAAGGCGGCAAAAGCTGTGCGGGTTAGCATGGCAAAGATTTGCGGCACAGTGCAAGTTGACGGTCGCTTGTAATGTGCGGCGGAAATATATACGAAAAAATAATCGGGAGGAAAGCTACATAGTAGCGGTTAAAACAAATGAAAGATTTATTGAATAGAAACGGCGATATAGAAATATTATCGAATATAATAAACGCCATGACAAAGAACGGCGGGGCGAGTTGCTTTGCTGTTGACGGGTCGTGGGGGTGCGGCAAGTCGTGGGTGCTGGATCGGCTTGAACGGCGGTTGCAGGGAATTGGTGATGACGAAAAAATTGATTTGGCAAAAGCGAAAGGTAATTATTTTGTTTTTCACTATAACGCGTGGGAAAACGATTATTATGACGAGCCGCTTATTGCCGTGCTGACAACTATGATCGAAAAACTGAACGAGCTATATAAGTGCGAGCATTTTATTAAGAATATAGGTAAAGAAGTAATTAAGTCGATTAGTAAAACGTTAAACTATTGGGTTAAAAAAGTATCGGGAGTGGATATAAGGCGAACGGCGGAAAGTATAAAAAATAACGCAAAAATATCAGATGAATTTAACAATAAGAATTTAATCGGAAAAGCGATAAAAGCAGTGCGTGAACATTTAACAAAGCTGGCGGAGTCGCAAATGACGATTTCCACAGAGAGTGAAGCAAAATTCCCGTTGATATTTATAGTGGACGAGTTGGATAGGTGTTTGCCCGAATATGCTATAAAAGTTTTGGAGCGGTTGCATCACGTTTTTTACGGCATACCAAACAGTGTGATGTTGCTGTCTATCGACAAAAAACAGTTGAATCATACGGTGCAAAACATATTCGGCGATAGCGTAAACAAGGAAGCGTATTTGGCAAAGTTTATTGATTTTACCGTTAATTTGAACGAAGGCAGTATCGATGAAAAATTGTTTTGGCAAGAATTCGACGACTATAAAAAGTGCTTTTGTCCGTTGTACATAGATAGTTCATACGATTATGACAAATTATGGACAGAAAATCTGTTTTTAGGTATTCCCATGCGTGAGCGACTGCAAATCGTGCGTAAAGCTAAATTTATTCATTCCATGCTGACAGACAAAAAATTTCAAATAAGTGTTATGTATTTTGAAATATATTCTGTTATTTTAAACCAAATTAAAAAAGTAAACAGTCAAGAGCTAGATTTATACGAAAGAAAAAAATTGCGTGCGAATATTGCCGACTTATCGGAAATAAATAACCGTATTTTAAAATTTTTATTAGAAGAATATCAACAATTACATAAGCGATATGGCAGAGGACACAATAAAATAAATAGACAAATGGATGGAGAATTTTATTTTACATATATGTTTTATTTATATGAAACAGAAAAACACGATTTAGCGGTTGCATATTTGGGAAAAGAAATAGAAGAAATGTTAATTGAGGAAAAAGATCATATTAAATTATTTGAAAATCAATTAAAAATAATAAATTAAATAATTTAATCGAATTTAAGAGTATTATTGATATTTAATATTCAAACAAAAAACGGTAAAAGTTAAATTATTTTACCGTTTTAACAAATTATTTAATTCGTGCGTTTTGGGCGATTACCATAAAGCTGTTAGCGACGCTCTTGTCGCACAGGCGGGAAAATATCGCTTCGCCGTATCTGTCTATCAACGCTTCGGGTTTTAGGTTGGTCGTGACGACGGTATGTTTTTTTCTTAACCACCGCTCGTTGATTACGGTGTATAAATATTCGCGCGTTATGTTTTTCAGCATTGTTTCCGTGCCGAGGTCGTCTATTACGAGCACGTCGCAGTCGAGCATGGGGGTAAACAAGTCGTTGTAATTATCTATTGCGAACTGCGTGTGGTAGTCCTTTGCGCGTTTTACAAAATCGAACGCGCTTACCGTTACCGCCGACGCGCCGTTTTTCATAAACTCCGTTGCTATCGCCGAGGCGAGTACGGTTTTGCCTGTGCCGGACGATCCTGCTATTATAAAAAACGGTTTTGCACCGCTTTGGTATTCGTCTATGTATTTTCGCGCCGCGCCGTACACTTTGGAAATTGCCTTGGGCGCTGTTTTTTGTGCTTCCGTAAAATCGGTTTGCGGCAATACTAAATTTTCGCTTTCCGAATTTATTACGCGTTTAATTACGCATTTGCAATATTTGCTGTTAATTATTCCCGTATCGTTACACAGCTTGCAACGGCAGGGCGGTTCGATGACATTGCGATCCAATTTTGCCGCAAAAACGGCGTTTTTTAAGTTTTTTCGTGCGATTTCTATCGAATTTTGCTGTTTTTGCGCTTTTTTTACAGCTTCGTCCTGATAAATTTTGTACGCTTCGCGCAATTCTTTATTTGTGTGCAACGCTTCGCGCCAAACCGCCAAACCTGCGTCGAGATCCGCTCTGCGCTCGTCCGTAATTTCTTTTACCGCGCGTTGATAAGCGTTCATTATTCGTCCTCCGAAATCTGCGTAAACAGCGAATTAAGTTCTTCTGCCGATCTGTTTTCCACGACTATGCCCGTCGGCGCGGACAGATCGCCCGCGCGCGTCGCGGCGACTTCCGCCGCCGTTGTTTTGGCTTTGTCGAGCGTAGCGACGCCGTTGTTGTGCCATGCGAGGAGCACTGCGTTCATGTAAGCGAACGGGTTGGCTTTGTCGCTTGCGAGCGACGCGGCATAATCGATAACGTCTTTGGGCATGTTCCACTTATCCAGCCAGTTGGAGTAATATGCGCGCTGAATATCCTTGACCGCGCCTTTGACGCCCAGCAATTTATTTAATTTTTCTATTTCTCCGTCGTGACGACTTTCGTTGTCGAAGTACGCGCGGGTCTGTTTTTCGGTGGTCAAGCCGCGCTCGAACAAATCGCGCACGACCGCGTCGAGGTCGGACAATCGCTTAATGTCGTTTTTCATACAGTAGTCTGCGGCGGCGAGAATTGCGTTCTCCTCGAAGCCGAGGTTAAGCCACGGTCGGATATATGCGGTAATTTCGGGATCGACGTTCTCGTAATACAAGCCCAACGCCTTGTTTACCGCTTTTGTCAGTTTGTATGTCTGTTTGCGTTCTTCCTCGAATTTATCGATAAGGTCGGCGGTGGTAAAGCCGAGATCGCGGTATTGCGTCAGCTTGCTGTCGAGCAGAGCGACCCCGCCGCGCTTTAAGTTTTGCGCGACGTGCAAAATAACGTCGGGCGAAAACTTGTATTCGATTTTCCATTTTTTATAGAGCTTGACCGCTTCGTGGTCGGGGCGTTTACCGCCCATTGCGCCGAGCACCGCGCACAAATCGTTGTAATACACGCCGTATTCGTCTAACTTTTCGCCCACGGCGTCGGCGGTGCGGTAGCCGTCCTGCGCGAGGTTACGCGCAACCGCGAGTATGTACGGGCAGGAAACGTTGTCGCCTTTGAGGTTTACGCAGTATTTGACGACAAGCGTCATTGCCTGCCACTCCATGTTAAGTTTTTCCATCAACGTGTAATAATCGTTGTATTCGTTGGGAGTGATTTGCCGCGCGGCGATATACAGTTGGGCTTGACGGTTGAACTCGCGGTATTTATCCACGTCGAACTTTTTGATTTTGGGTCGGGCGGTTCGCGGCGAAAGATAGCAAATATCGTCGCCCAGTTTGGACACAAGCCCGCGATCCGACCAGTACTCGATAGCGGCTTCGACGGTAGCGACGTCGAGGTCGAGCCTGCGCGCAAGCCGCTCGACGTTGTCGTCCGCGTCGCCCTTGCGCGCGGCGAGCGAAAGCCCGTAAAGATAGACCTTTACGTAATCGCCGTCGGCATACGGCATATACTCGACTATAAATTTATTTTCGACGGTGATAGCGCCGTCCAGACTCGCTTCCGACGACAGTTTGAACATCTTAAAGCCTCATTTGCTTGAAAAAATCGGGAATTTGTATTATAATGGATAAGCTGTCGAGCGCGTTGCGGTTGCGCCGCAATCGACCCGATACGCGTACCGTGGTTGTTCTATATTACCACTAAACGCCGAAATTATCAACCGTTTTGGGAAAAAAGTTCGGGAGAAGGGCATAAATGAAGATTTTACATACCGCCGACCTGCACCTCGGAAAAAAACTTAACAAGGCGTCGCGGCTCGACGAGCAGTGCGCGGTTATAAAAGAACTTGCGGAGCTTGCCGACGTCGAGGATATAGACGTTATTCTTATTGCGGGCGACGTGTTCGACGCGTCGGTGCCGCCGGCGGAGGCGGAGCGCGTGTTTTATCGCAGTATTTTGACGCTTGCCGAGCGCGGCAGGGCGGTTATCGCGCTTGCGGGCAACCACGACGACGAACGTCGGCTGTGCGCGGCGAAACCGCTTGCCGAAATGCAGGGCATTGTTCTTGCGGGCGAGCTCGATTATACCGCGATAGGCGGCGGCGAAACGCTGTCCGACCCGACCCCGCCGCCGTCGTTGTACGCGCTTGCGGACGCGGCGGACTATTTGCAAAAACAGCGCATTAAGTACGCGGGGCGGTACGGCGGAATTACCGTGCAAAAAGGCGACGAAAAGGTTAATATTGCGCTTGTTCCGTATCCGTCCGAGGGCAGACTGTCGCGCTGGTATGAACAGGACTACACGGTTAGCTATCCCGACCGCGTAAAGCTCGCGCTCGAAAAGGCGTGCGAGTTTTTTGACGACGGCTATAATATTTTGTGCACGCACTTGTTTTTGAGCAAGTCCGAAACGAGCGAAGCGTTGGGCGGGCTGGCGGCTTTGCCGGTGTCCGTTCTGCCGCAGAACGCGGACTACGTCGCGCTCGGTCACGTACATAAACACTTGCGCATAAGCAAGACCCCGCTCGCCGAGTACAGCGGTTCGCCCGTGCAGTATGCTTACGACGAGAGCCGCACCAAATCGGTCAATATTATCGACACCGAAAAGCGCGCCGTCACGCAGGTTGTGTTAAAATCGGGCAAAAAACTTACCGAAACCAATGCGGACAATTTTGACGAATGTATGGCGCGACTGGACGCGTATTCGTCCGACTATGTGCGAATAAAGTACAGCGGCGATCCGCTCGGCAAGGAAGAAACGATCAAAATAAAATCCCACCCCGCGTTTAACGATTTTGTAGTCACCGCCGCAGTGCGCACAGATAAAACCGTCGAGCGGCGCGCGCACTTGTCGGACGGCGAAATTTTCGATTTGTTTTACAAATCGCGCAACGGCGACAAACTGCCGTCGGTCGAGCTTAAAGCGGCGTTCGTCGAACTGATGGAAGAATTAAAGTCTGCGCAGTAGTCGCATAGCTTCGCCGTCGCGACGGCGGACGGCAAACTTTTAAACGATAGTCAAACACGGAGAAGGCACGGTCGCAATGAAACCCGTAAAACTGATAATTGAAGGCATAAATTCGTTTACCGACGCGCAAACCCTCGACTTCGAGGCGGTCGGGCGCAATAACCTGTTTTGCATTAGCGGCAAGACGGGCGCGGGAAAAACCACCATTTTCGACAGCATTATGTTCGCGCTGTACGGCAGAAGCGGCAAAGGCAATCTTGCCGACGTGGTCAACCTTTCGCGCATGAGCGCGCGCGTGGTGTTTGATTTTACTGCGGGCGGCGACATGTATTCGGTCGAACGCACCATTAAATGTCGCGCGGAAAAGGACGCGGACGGCAACCCCACCGACAGGCGCACGGCAAACGGCGATTGCATGCTGTACAAAAACGGCGCGCCGCACGCAAAGGGCGAGGAAGCGACGGCATGCTTGGAAAACATTATCGGACTGGAAGCCGACGAGTTTAAAAACGTGTACTTGCTCGAACAGGGCGAGTACGCCAAATTCCTCAAAAAGACGCCCGCCAAACAAACCGAGGCGGTGGGTAAGATATTTTCGCTTATGCGGTTCGGCGACGTGCACAAACTGGCGGGCATAAAAAAACGCGAGCAGGACGAAAAGGCGGAGGGTGTGTCCGCGCGAATACGCGACCTCGGCGACATTTCGGTCGCAAAACTCAACGACGAAAAAAAAGCGATAGCGGGATTGCGCGCAAAGACAACCGCGCTTAAAAAAGAGTGCGAAATCAAGCGCGTCGCGCTCGACGGATTGAGTAAAGAACACGATCTGTATATTTCCGTTTGCGAAAAGCAAAACGCCGTGAAAAAGCTGACTTTGCAGTCCGACGAGGCGAAAAAAAATCAATATTCGGCGCAGACCGAGCTTGCGGAGTTTGAAAAGAATATCGATCCGCAGGCGGAAAAAACGCTCGCAGGGTTGCGCGCGCAGCTGAACGAATTGAGCGCGCTCAACTCGCTCGATAACGAATATTCGGCGACCGTTGCCGACATAAACAAGAAAAAAGCCGAGCTTGACGGCACGGTTGCAAAAGCGGCGGAGCTTGACGAAAAGCGGCGCGAACTCAACGCGCAAAAAGCAGGCGCGGACGGGGAATATTCGGCGACGCTCGGCGAGTTTATCGAGTGCGCGGCGAGAATTGCGGACAAGTCGGACGCGCTTACGGCGGCGACAAATGTGATCGGCGGCGGCAATATCGGCGGCGCGGAGTTGACGGACATTATATATTCGTTGGAAACGGACAAGCGCAATTACGACGCTTGCGCCGAAACGTGCAAAAAGTACGCGGCGGAATACGAACGGACGGTCAAGACGTGCGACGACGCGCTTAAAGTTATTGAGCGTTACGAAAACGAGTACAAGACCGCTTGCGAGGCGAAGCGCGACGCGTCGGAAAACGAGGAGCGCGCGCAAAAGGCGTTGGCGGCGGCGCAGTTAAATTCGCATGCGGCGGCTATTCGCGCGGAATTGCACGAGGGCGACAAGTGCCCTGTTTGCGGCGGAACGTATGCGCAGTGCGCGGCGGTCGGCGACGGAGACGTGGAAAAGCGCAGAGCGGAACGCGACGCGGCGGTCAAGGCGTTAAAAGCCGCGACGGATAGGGAAGCGGAGTGCGCCAAGCGCCTCGACAGGGAAAAATCGGCATACTCTCACGCTACTGCGGAACGCGACAAAACAAAAGATTTGTTAAGCGCCGCAAACAACGCCGCGGCGCAAACCAAAGTCGAGCCGCAAGTGTACGCGCAGCTTTTCGGCATTTTGGGCAAGGCGAAAACGATCGCGGCGAAAATCGCGACGATAACAAAGAATATATCGGACGGCGAGCCTGTTGCCGCCGCGCTCGATGCGGAACGTAAGGCGGCGGAGCGCGCTATTGTCGAGGCGGAGCGTAAAGCGGAGGAATACAGGGCGAAGTTGGGCGAGAACTGCGGTAAGACCGAGGCGCAAAAGACCGCGGTCGCGACGCGCATAGCCGAGCTCGAAAAGGCGGCGGAGCTTGCCGAAGCAACGCGCAAATCGCTTAAATCGCGGGCGGATTCGGCGACGGCGACGGTCGAGGCGGTTGCGCAATCGCTCGAAGCCGCGAAAAAGGATTGCCCCGTAGACATTCCGCCGTTCGACGAAGACGGGTACAACGAGAAGAAAGAGGAGATCGAGCGGCTTAACGCGCGAATAGTCGAAAACGAAAAAGACATAGCTGTCAAGGACGTGGAAATTAAGGTTTTGACCGAAAATTGCGAGCGACTTGTAAACCTCGAAGCCGAGCGCAACGGATATGTAAAGAGCGCGGACAATTACGACAGGATTTATAATCTTACCAAAAATAAAGCCATGCTCGAATACGTTGCGGCGGAATACATAGCCGAATTTACCGCCATAGCGAGCGAGATATTAAACGACGTGTCGGGCGGCAAGTACACAATGACGTATGACCGCGAGGACGGGTTTATCGTTTCCGACTATCTTAACGGCGGCAAGTCGCGCAAGACGGACACGCTGTCGGGCGGCGAGCTGTTTTTGGCGTCGCTCGCGGTGGCGATAGCGATAGCGCGCACGCAGAGCCGCGGACACAACGCGTTTTTCTTTTTGGACGAGGGCTTCGGCACGCTCGACGAGGAACTTATCGACGTTGTTTACGGCGCGCTCGAATCGCTGTCGGGCGACTGTCTTGTCGGCGTGATTACGCACGCGGAAGCGCTTATTTCGCGCATGCCGTCCTGCGTCGAAGTCATTTCCGCAACCGACTCGACGGGCAGTATAATAAAGTATTAAATTATTCGGCGCGAAACGACCGTATTCGACAAAGTTGACAATTATTCGCGCAAAGTGATATAATTATCGCGTAGCGAAATATACTACGTGAGGAGTATCTTTATATGTATATGCGTAAAAAATCGACGGCAGTCGCAATGTGCGCGGTGGTGTCCGCGACGAGTCTTTGTTTCGGACTTGCAGGGTGTCTGCACGAACGCCCCGAACAGTATTACGATCCCGATACTTTTGCGGAGTTTGGCAATGAAGTTATGTTGACATTGATGGGGTCGGATGTGATGAGCTGGAATTCGCTGTCGGTCACGCCCGAACAGTCCTACGGTTACGAGCGTTACGGCGAGCCGAGCTGGTATTCCTATTCGCCGCTCTCAAAGAGCGACGCGGCAACCGTGAATTTTGTATTCGGAATGTACAAATCAGAAATGAAAAAATATAAATTTGCGGACTTGTCCGAAGCCGATAAAATAACGTACCGCACAATGCAAAATCTTTTGGATAGTTTTTCGTCCATGTACGGATCGGCAAACGCAACGCAATTAAATTTAATCGGCGGGTCGTACATAAGCTCGCAGGGCGGGTATGTCGCAGACTTTGCTACGGTTATGGAGGGTTACGCTTTTCGCAACGAACAGGACGTGACCGATTTGCTTAAAATCACCGTTTCCACAAAAGACGCGTTCGGAACGTACCTCGACTATGCGCGCGATCGCGAAAAGGCGGGTTTTCCTTTGTACGACTATACCGTCATGTCCATGCAGAGTTATCTGGACAACATTTCGGCGCAGGGCGGAAACTTTTACTTATACGACTATATAGACGATAAAATAGACGGCGCAAACTTCTTGACTGCGTCGCAAAAACAGGACTATAAAACTCAATACAATGCCGCGCTTACAGATAATTTTATGGTTGGCGTAACTGCGTTGTCGCGTGGCTTAAACGAATATAAAGGCAACGTCACCCTTACCGGGCAAAGCTATCTCGCGTCTTACGGGGACTTGGGCAAAGAATATTATAAATGGGCGTTCGGTAATAAAACGGGCATGATCAATGCCGATGTGAACTCCGTATTGAATGAACTTACGTCTGCGGCTGACGATTGCGCGCAAAAATTAAACGATATAAATACGGTCGTCAAAACGCTTGAAGTCGCGAATAAAGCGGCTTACGACGATTTCAATGCGTACAGTAACGGCGAAAAGGCGTTGATGGATTTGAATACGCCCGAGAAAATGCTCGATTATTTAAAGATTGCGGCTAAAAAGATAGTTCCCGATCTCGAAACGGCGCCGCAGATAAGCATTAACTATATGGACGAAACGGTGGCGAGTATAACAAATACATTGGCATATTACAGGCTGTCGCCGCTCGATCAAAACAATTCGGCGGAAAGCATTACCATAAATCCCGTCAGCGCGATGGACAATCCCAACGATTTGCTTATGACAATGGCGCACGAGGGCTATCCCGGACATCTGTATGCGCATGTTTATTCCAAGGAAAAGGGAACCGACTTTTTGTCAACGGTGTTAGGCTCGCTAACCTTTGCGGAGGGCTGGGCAGTGTACGTCGAGTTCGCGTTGATGGACGATATTGCGGAGGCGAGCGACGACGTTGCCGTTCAGCTGTTTTGCGAGTATAAAAAGTACGAAGCAATGTACGGTTATTGCAATATGGTCGTAGCCGATTTGATCGTAAACTACTTCGGCGCAACCGTTGACGATTTGGTCGATATGGAAATAGGCGAAGCCGAGGCGCGCGAGCAAATAGAATTCTTAATGGAAATTCCTGCCGTGTACGTGCCTTACGGCTATGGGGCGTACACTTTTGCGACTGTTCACGACAAGGCAAAAGCGGAACTGGGCGACGCGTATTCGGAAACGGAATTTAACGGCGTGCTGTTGGCGGAAGGCAAAGCGTCCGTGCCGCGCGTAAAACAGATTACGGACGAATATATAAAATCCGTAAAAAGCAAGCTGTAAAGAATAGCGCAGGCAAAACTAATAAATACTGTAAATATGTGCGCAACTTTCAATGTGGATAAAACGACGGTAAGCAAGTATTTAAGCGAGCTTGCCGAGGATTTGGACATGCGCGACGGCGGCGACGTTTTCCCGTCGGACAAGGCGGTTATTTTGACCGCCGCCCGTCCGACCGCATGCAAATGGGGCTTTACTCGGTACGACAAAAAAGGCGTGCTTATAAACGCGCGCGCCGAAACGGTCACGCAAAAGCCCATGTTTGCGCCGAGCTTTTATGCTCGGCGTTGCGCCGTGCCCGCCAACGGTTTTTACGAGTGGGACAGCGAAAAACGCCGCAGATACTTTGTGCGTGCCGACGGCGCGCCGCTGTTTCTGTGCGGATTTTATCGAGTAGAAAACGGCGAAAATCGCTTTATTGTCTTGACCAAGCAAGCAACTTCGCCCGTAAGCGAATATCACGATCGAATCCCGATAATCGCCGAGGAAGAACAGGCAAAAATCTACCTGCGCGATTACGACTATGCGCGGTCTATTTTGTGCGAGCCTGCATCTGTTTTGCTTCGATTGGCGTGATTATTCTTATCAGAATAGTATATAAGCTAATATAATATAAATATATATACAGAAATAAACAAAGGGTTACTTCTTTGTTAAATTTTGCTTGTGCGGACAGTAAATGATTGAGATATAATATACTTGAAAAATATATTATAATTATACGAGAAAATGCGATCGTATTGACATTTGCAATTGAATTGTGATAGAATTGCGAAAAAGGAGGGCAATATGAAAAATAAAATAAAAGTCGTCCCCTTGCTTATCGCAGTTATAATGTGCGCGGTGTTTCTATCTGCTTGCGGGATTGTGACTAATGACAATTCGGAGCACGCTTTTGACGATGCGGCAATTTCAGACGTAAATATGAAATTTGACGACTGTGGCGATGCGCCGACAGTCGATTCAATCGTATCAAACGATAAAATAGATAATACATATTTAGATTCAGATAATAGCAAACCGAATAAAACGCCGACCTTGCCCGACATTGTGTTCCCGAGCGCGCCCGAAACGTCGCCGAGCGGCTCGAACGACGGCAAAGTGTCAAACTCGGACTCGATTATAAAAACCGATAGCGACCGAGATATAAATAGCGACGAGGTCGTTACGCTTATATATCTTGCGTCGGATGGCGGGCGCATTGACGGAGAAAGTACGCAAACAGTTATGCGCGGCGTGTATACGAAGGAAGTGCGTGCGGTAGCGGAAGACGGTTTTGTATTTATTAAATGGTCGGACGGATCGATTGCGAAACAACGTAGCGACATAGCGGATAAGTCTTTTACGGTAACGGCGGAGTTTGCGCAAGAAACCGTTGTTATAGGTAAATTGAAATTTACGATTGAGGAATACGAAGACGGTTACAAAGTTGCGGCAAACGATAGGACGCTGACAGAGGCGATAATTCCGGATTATGTTAACGGTTTGCCTGTTATATCCGTGGCTGAACGCGGATTTTCAACTTGCACAGAACTGAATTATGTATTTATACCCGATACGGTTAAGGAAATTTATCCTCGAGCTTTTACCCACTGTAAGAATTTAAGGACGGTTAAAGGAATGCTGGGCGTCATCGCTTTGGATGCCAACGCTTTTGAAGACTGCATAAATTTGGAAAAGATAATCGGAATGAATAAGTTGCGGTTTCTTTCATTTGCTTTTAACGGTTGTAAATCTTTAAAAAAATATATACTTCCCGAAACCGTTGAGTATATTTTTCTTGGGAATTCGCAATTAATATCAAGCGACTTTTATAGCAGACGTATTTTAACTCGTGTAAAACTTACAAATACCGATATAAACTATAATATCCCCACCGATACCGTATCTATTCCGCATATAACATATATCGGTGCGGAAGGAAAACCGAACGACGAATACGCATTAAAGGACGACGACGAGTTGTTTAACTTTACATTGACAAACGACGGTGCGGGATATTCGGTAAGCGCACGGGATTATGACATGACGGAAGCGTTAATCCCGTCGCATTATAACGGATTGCCTGTTACGGAAATCGCGGATCGCGGATTCATGAACAGCAAGGTCGTTACAGCGTATGTTCCCGAAACTGTGATCAAGATAGGACAAAACGCATTTTCGGGTTGCGGAAACTTAATACGCGTTGCGGGTCTTAACGAAGTGACTGCAATAGGAGCAGAGGCGTTTTCCGATTGCATAAGGTTAAACGAAATCGTATTGCCGCACTCCTTGGAAAAAGCGGGCGCAAATATTTTTAAAAACAATCCAAATACGATATATATAAGAAAATCGCGGGCGGAAGCGGATAAAATTAACGCGCAGTGGGATAATGCGCGCCCCGCATCGGCAAAAACAGTTTGCGTCGGAGAAATGGGCATGCCGAGCGACGTCGGCGGCGGGATGCACTTCTTCTACAATAAAATAATAGTAGACGGAAAAGCGATTACCGGATATAGTTTATCGTATGTTGAAAAAAACATTTCGGAGGCGGTTATCCCCGCAACAATCAACGGTGTACCGATTATAGGAATTCACGTTAGAGTATGCCAAGATCATGAAAAATTAAAAAAAGTTTATATTCCGGACACGGTTGTGGACATAATGTTGCACGCTTTTCGCAATTGTAAAAATTTAGAACGCGTTTACGGTATGAAAAATGTAAAAACGTTATATATAGAAGCATTTGAGGGTTGCGATAAATTGCAACGATTGGTGTTTCCAAATGATGTTATCATTCTACGCCGCCCGTAATTTAGGTTATTATACCGTAAGGTATTTTAATAAAAACAAAAGGAGAACTATTATGAAAGTCAAAGCAAAAAACAAAAGTATTATAATCTTACTTTTTATAGTGGTGGTTGTGCTGTGCGCGGGGTTGTATCTGTTATGTGAGAATAACAAAGCAACAATTTTTGCCGATTCTGTTGACGGTATTGTAACTCAAAATAGCGATGCGGAACTTGAAGAACTGTTTGCGTTTCATGCTACAAGCGACAATAAAGGTTATAGTGTCCGCGTGCGTAAAAAAGATGTTAAAGAAATTAAGATCCCCCTTAAGTATAATAATAAACCGATAACCGAAATTTACGATAATGGTTTTGCAAACTGCGTAAATTTGGTAAAAATTGATATTCTGGGAATTAAAAAAATCGGAAATAATGCTTTTTATAATTGTAGAAATTTGGAAGAGATTATAAATTACGGCGGAGTTAAAGAAATAAAAGACAACGCCTTTGCCAACTGTACAAAGGTTAAAGATATTATTATACCATCGCAAATGAAAACATTTGGATCAAATTTATTTCGTAATAATCCCAACCGCATATACTCACGAATGCCGGAAGCGGAAATGAATGCGTTAAACCCAAATTGGTGCGCCAATATGGCAGATACGGCAGAGATTGTATATTTAGATGAGGGCACACTTGTGTGTGATAAATTGATTAAGGATGACAATGTTTACGGGTATAAAATAAAAAGCAATCAAACTATTAAAGATATAGATTTAGTAATCCCGAGTACTTATAACGGGCTACCGATTTTGGAAATTAGTAAAAATGCTTTCTCGGGCTGTCGATTGAATTCAATAACAATAAAGCATAATGAAGAAAGTTCAAGTCATTCTATAAATATATGTAGTGATGCGTTTTCATATACCGAAACCGATTATATAGATATTTATGTGGATATAACTTTAAACGACCATGACGAAACTATGGATCTTAACACAGAGAGCCGTAAATCTATCAATGTTTTTGCAGGCTCGTTTGCTAAACGCATAACATTACCGGACTCATTAAATGCCATACCTGATAATACATTTTTTAATTGCATAAATTTAGAAGAAATAAGAAATATAAACCCTAATATCAAAATAAATCAACTTTCATCAAATATAGTAAATATTGGAAATGAGGTATTTTCCTGGTGTAATTCGCTGAAGGCTGTTTATATACCTAATTCTGTCGATAATCTTGGAAATACTGTATTTGGTGAGTGGGATGAAAGTCAAACGATTTATTTCGATTTTTATAAAGAGCAGTCGGGATGGTTAGAGAAATGGGATGATTGTATAAATGGTGCAAAAATAGAATATAAAAAAGCGATAATAACGTTGGATAAAGACGGCGGTACGGAAAATATAGGTACGGACGAGGTCGCGGCTTATGTCGATTATGACATGCCGCAAGCCGACGCGCCGCAACGTCGCGGATATGAGTTTACGGGATATTACACGCAACCCGATGGCGAGGGCGAAAAATACTATAACCCCGATATGTCAAGCGCGCAAATTTGGAATATAGAAAGCGACTATATTTTGTACGCCGACTGGGATATTATTTATTATGATATTGATTACTATATAGAAACGTGTACTCAATTTCCGGGATATAACGGCACACTCTTATCCGATTATGGTATTGAAAACCACAATCCTAACAAATATACGGTAGAAGATGAAATAATATTTGAGAACGTTCAATTTGGGAAATATACTATTGTAATGAAAAGGCAAAAGATTGACAAAGGGAGTATAGGAAATTTGCGTGTTGAAAGCAGAGCGACAGTGTATTTAGAAACGGAAGCAGAAAGGATAGTGTTGGAAACGTTTGAGAAGTTATATATTTATATGCCGCCTACAATCAAAGTAAAGTGTGATATAATAATTGAATCTAAAGTTGTTCAATTAAATGTATACGGGAATTCTAGTGCCGATTATATTTATCCGTGTTCTATTCAGATTAATAACGGTATATTTACATCCATTTTGCTTGATAAAATTAAGATGCGCGGTCTTAATGCCGATTCTACAATTTGTTCTGATGGTTCGATTGAGTTATTAACATACGGAAATGTTGAAATTTACGGAACGGAATCTTTATATCGCCGCTCGCCCTATGAGCCTATGACGGTGTTCGCAGTTAATGAAGATAATAATGGCACAGTTATCAATCGTGGAGTTGCGATTAGGTGTTCTGAGTTGAAAATCTTACCTCATGGGGCTTTAAGTATTTATGGTAGAGATGGGGAAGACGGGCATACCGATGATTTTGGCGGAACAAACGGAGAGAACGGCGCAAGCGCGATTCAAGTATTATGTAATAAACTTTCGATCCATATGGATCCATTTGATTATTATAATGTTAATGTGGTGATTTGTGCCGGTAGAGCCGGAAACGGCGGCGACGGCAAACCGCCAGTTTCAGGAGCGCTGATATGGAGTGCGGGGAAAGGCGGAAAAGGCGGTAAGGGAGCTTTGCCTATTGAGGGAAACGGCGAGGAACAAGTTGTTGTAGAACTTACGTATAACGTTGAAATAGCAAAAAATTTACATCTTTTGGGGAGTAAGGACGGTATTGATGGAATAACATATCCGAATGTATACCCTAATCAACCGGATATTCCAACCAATCCTGATAAGCCAATAACGCCGCCGAAAGATCCGATATATCCCGTCGAACCGCCTATTTCTTACGTTTGAATTGAATAATTGTTTTGCTATAAAAAAGCTCCCGTTCTATCCGGCGGGAGTTTTTTGCTTTGTCATACTTTAATTAAGTGTAAAGCTATTGATCGTTATTTGATTTTTCGGCGGTTTCGGTGGGTGGCGCGGAGGCGGCGGCCGCCTCGGCTTGCTTTACGGCTTGTTCGCGCTTTTTGAAAACGCGCGGGAACGTTATGAAAATCACGATAGCGGTGATTGCGCCCGCGACAAAGTCCGCTATGCCTTCGGACAGATACACGCCCTTAAAGCCGAGGAAGTGCGTAAGCGCGAAGCACAGCGGAATAAGGATTATCACCTTGCGCAGTACCGCGAGGAAAAGCGCGGATTTGGCTTGACCGAGCGCGACGTTTACGTTTTGCAGGGTCATTTGCACAAAGAACATAATCGACCCCATAAGGAAGAACGGCGTGTATTGTACTACAATCGCGCGCACGGCGGGGCTTGCCGAAAAAACATAAGCGTAAACTTGCGGAACGGCGAGCGACAGCGACCAAATAATCACGGCGTAAATAAACGCGATTATCGTCACGTCGCGCACGCCTTTTTTCAGGCGCGCGGCGTTGCCTTTGCCGTAATTATAGCTAACGAAAGGTTGCATACCGTAACCCAGTCCGTTGAGCGGCAGGGAAATAAGTTGCAACGCGCTCAACATGATTGTCAGCGCGGCGGTATAGTTTCCGTCGCCGCCGGTAGACGTTTTGAGGTTGATGTTAAAAACTATCTGTATCGCGCTTTCGGTCGCGGTCATGACAAACGGCGACAGTCCCAGCGCGAGCACGGACGCCATGCGCGCGGCGTTGGGCTTCATGTCTTTTATACGGAAGCGGAACAGGCTTTTTTTCGTGCAGAAAAACACCGTTATCCACACGAACGACAGGAATTGCGACAAAACTGTCGCAAGGCTCGCGCCGTTCACGCCCATGTCGAACATGAATATAAACAGCGGGTCGAGCGCGATATTCGCTACCGCACCGATCAGTACGGAAAACATTGCGGTAAACGAATAGCCTTGCGTGGTGATAAACGGATTAAGCCCTTGCGCGAGCAACACGAACACAGTGCCCGCCGAATAGATTTTAAGATACGATTCGGCAAAATCCGTCGCGCTTTGCGGACAGCCGAATAGCGTTACTATTTGCCGTGCAAGAAAAAAAGTCAGTAGGCTTATAACAATGCCGACGGCGGTCAGCATAACGAACGACGCGTTGAATATGCGATTGGCTTCCGCGCCGTCGCCCTCGCCCAGCTTCATGCCGGCGCGCGGCGACCCGCCCAGTCCGATAAGATTGGAAAACGCTTGAATAATCAGCGTAACGGGCAACACCACGCCGAGCGCGGCGAGCGCGTCCATGCCCGCTCCGTCGATTTTCGCAACGTACATTCTGTCAACTATGTTGTACAAAAAGGTTATCAGCTGCGCGATAACGGCAGGCACGGTAAGCCGAAACACCAACGGCAAGATTTTTCCGTGTTCGAGAAGTTCGGTAGTATTCGCGTGTTTTTCGGAACGGTTAAACATCGGCTTGACTATAATATCACCGTTGCGAGATAAAAGCAAGCCGAATTGCGGCGCGATAATCAATATCGCAATAATTATCAGTATTGTAAAATAGTACGTTTAACGAAGTAAATAACATATAAGCAAATATATAGGATTGTTGACTTTAAATTGACTTTTTGCTATAATAATTTTTAAGCGCAATTAAGAAGAATAAGGAAAAATATTACAACGTTCGGTTTAATCGGATTTGACCGGACCTGAAAAACAGACAAGCAAAATTCAAATGTTTTTTAAAGTTTAAAAATTTTAGCATCATGACGACGAGTCAACAACAGTGTAGTTATAGTGCGCTACCGAATAAATAAAACTATTAAGGAATACCGATGGATACTGAAAGATTAAGCAAATGGGCAGATTTATTGCTCGATACAGGCAAGAGAAACAACTTAATCAATTTTAAAGACTCAAAACAAGGAACGATAGAAATTGTCGCGCCCGATTTTAATATTCTATTTGAGAAAGCAGAGCACTCTGCTGTTTTTGAAGTTTATGATCCGAGGATCGATAGCGACGAAGATGACGTCGATGCGGACGACTATGACGAACAACAGGAATTGCAGTCAAAGCAGTCTTATATTACATCTTATGCGGGCAGGTTAAAGCGAAATCAAATTCTTTTGTATAACGTAGCGAATAAACCGATGCAGGCATTAAAAAATATCGGCAGAAGAGCAAAGACGGCTATTGAAGAAACAGGCGTAAACATTGCTTATATTGCATTTGGTTTTATTCATTGGACTGAAAGCGACGATTCTCGGATTGAATTGCGTGCACCGATTTTGCTTGCTCCTATTGCTATTGAAAATCAGTCGGCAGTAGAACCGTATTATGTCAGAGTATTAGACGACGATATAATTGTCAATCCGACTTTTACATACAAACTTCATAACGAATACGGCATTGAATTGCCTGAATACGACGAAGATGAAGGTATAGAAAAATATTTAGCCGATGTTTCTTCTCTGTTGACCAGACTTAAATGGACAATTACAACGGAATGTAAAATCGGGATTTTTTCGTTTTTGAAAATTAACATGTACAAAGACTTGAAAGAAAATACGGCGAAAATTGCGAATAACAGTAGTATTCGCGCTTTGTTGGGAGAAATTTCTTCTTGGGACGAAACAAACTCGGAAGAAGTTAAAGCAATCGATTTATCGGCGCTTCACAATGTCGTCGATGCGGATTCAAGTCAAGCGGAGGCAATAGAAGCCGCAAAAAAAGGCAAAAGTTTCGTATTGCAAGGACCGCCGGGAACAGGTAAAAGTCAGACCATAACCAATATCATTGCAGAGTGTTTAATGGACGGCAAAAAAGTATTATTCGTGTCGGAAAAACTTGCCGCATTGAATGTGGTTTATAATAAGTTGAAAAAGGTCGGGCTTGAAGAATTTTGTTTGGAACTTCATAGTCACAAAGCAAATAAAAAGCAGGTAATCGAAGAACTGTGTAGGACATTACGGCTGCAAAAAAGCGGCGTTTCGGATAAGGCTGAAAAAGAATTAAAGATAATGCAAGACGCACAGCGGCAGTTAGACGCTTACGCTGTCGAACTACACAAAATCCGTCCCAACATAAATAAAACGCTTTATCAATTATATGAGGAAGTATCGGCTTGCAGATCGGCAGAGGATATAAGTTTTGTAATTCAAGATATAAAAGATAAGGGCGAAAGCTACATAGACACAGCCGAAAATCTTTTAAATCGTTATACGGGTTATATTGCTTCCGTAGGGTTCGATTACCGTAAAAACCTGTGGTACGGATATATCAATACCGATAGTTCTTATCAATCGGTAATGAAACTCAAAGAAGATTTACAATCGGTAATATCATTAAACTGTTCATTATCGGAAATAAGCAAGGATGTCAAGGCGGCTTACGGCGTTTCGGCAAATACCATTAGCGAGGCGATGTCGATAAATAGGTTTTTTGAATTAGCGGGAAGAAGCGAATTTTTAACGCCGTCCCTGTTTAATTTAGCCGTGACGGGTGATGTTACGCAAACCGTCAAACGGTTGCAGATTATAGCCAAAGATATTTTGCAATACAAAAGTATTCTGGATGGTGGCTCAAGGCAGCGCAATAGCTGTTTTGTTGCGAGAAGGAGAAAAGAAGCGCAAAAAGAAAGGAATCCGACAACTTTTATCGGAGTTGGAAGATTTGGCACAGACCTTAAAACCTTGCTTTTTAATGTCTCCTTTGAGCGTCAGCACATTTCTCAATTCGGAAATTAAGTTCGACGTAATAATATTTGACGAAGCATCGCAGATATTTCCTCAAGATGCGATAGGCGCTATTTATAGGGGAAAACAGTTGATTGTTGTCGGCGATTCCAAGCAAATGCCGCCCGGTAATTTCTTTAATGTCGCACCCGATAGTGATGATGATGAAAATGAAGATATAACGGATTTCGAGTCGATTTTGGATTTGTGCTCGACTTCTTTTCCTCAAAAAAGATTGAAATGGCATTACCGAAGCAGATATGAGCAACTTATATCTTTTTCTAATAAAAATTTCTATGACAACGATTTGGTTACTTTTCCCTCCTCTAAAATGGATGAGGCAGGGATAGGCGTTGATTACTTTTATGTAGACGGCATCTTTGACCGCAAGAGTAAAACAAATCAGGCGGAAGCCGAACGCGTCGTGGATTTGGTGTTTGAAAATATTATAAAATACCCGGAAAGAAGTTTAGGCGTTGTCGCTTTTAGCATTTCACAACAGAATTTAATAGAGAAGTTAATTTACAGACGCAGACAACAGAATTCGGCGTTTGAAGAATTTTTTAAATCAGACAGGGTCGAACCGTTCTTTGTAAAAAATCTTGAAACCGTACAGGGCGACGAAAGGGATACTATAATTTTCAGTATAGCTTATGCAAAAGATTCGCAAGGCAGATTGTTGCTAAATTTCGGTCCGATCAATCGTGAGGGCGGCGAAAGGCGTTTAAACGTTGCCGTTACCCGTGCAAAGATTAACGTACAGTTAGTTTCCTCAATGCACTACTGCGATATTGATTTGTCGCGGACAAAATCTGTCGGAGCGAGATTGTTGCGCGAATATTTAGATTATGCCGAAAACGGCGTTGCCGCGTTAGAGCGAAGCATAACCGTTGACGCAACCAATCCGTTTGAACAATATGATTCCGAATTTGAATCGGAGGTTTGTGAATTTTTACGTGAAAACGGTTTTGCCGTTGATCCGCAAGTGGGCTGTTCGTCTTTTAAGATTGATTTGGCGTTGAAACGTCCCGACTCTTCGGATTATGTTCTTGCAATCGAATGTGACGGCGCAACCTATCATTCTTCTAAAACCGCTCGCGATAGGGATAGATTGCGTCAGGAAATTTTGGAACGCATGGGTTGGAAATTTTATCGTATTTGGTCAACAGATTGGTTCCGAAATAAGCATGTCGAAAAGAATAGACTTCTGGGTGCGGCGAAAAAGGCATTGGAAAATTGTCCTGCAAATGTTAATCATCCCGATATAAGCAATGATAATTTTTCCGAAGTTGTAATAGAAAAACAGTTTGAATTTCCAAAGTATAAAATGGTAGACGCAATGGCTGTTGCACGAAAAAACGGACGGAATATTCTTGCCGTTACACGCGCAATAGTTGAAGTTGAATCTCCCGTATCGGAAGAGTGGCTGTTAAAGAGAATTGTATTTCTTTTTGCCGGACGAGAAAAAGTTACTAATGTAGTGCGCAAAGAATTTAATAGGTATATGTGGAACTGTGCAAGATACGGGATTGTGCGTAAAGACGGATTTTTATATATGCAAGGCAGGCAAATCCCAATGTTGCGCGTTCCCTCTGCCGGGGTTGAACCGCGGGATATAAAATATATAGAGTTGCGAGAGCTTGCTTTGGGTCTGAAAGAAATTTTAAAACAAAATGTTTCTGCCGAAAAACAAGGGCTTTACAGACTTCTTACACAAAATCTCGGATTCAGCCGCATAGGCGACGCCATATTAGAGCGCATGGATAGCGCGTTGGAATTGATTTATAAGGATATTGAAATTAACGGCGAAATGATTTCTTTAAAGTAATTTTTTAGAATAATAGAATTATTTTTCAAGCATATTGAGTTGTCATGCAAAAGCAAAAGGCGAGTATATAATGATCGCCTAAAATTGGCGGAGGCGGAGGGATTGTGCGCGGAATCGCGCGCGACCTTTGGCGCAAGCGCCAAGCGGTTAGCGAACACTCGCCGAAATGTCATTCGGTTAATTCAGCGTATCAAGTTCTTTTTATCGTTTGTGGCTGTTTTTTATATTGCTTCGGCTCGTCGAATCTCGCGTGTCGCACAACGAAAAAACACCCATTGCGGGCGTCTTTTCGTTGGCGGAGCAATTGTAACGTAAAACGAATTTCGCAGCGAGAACCAAATGGCATATAACAAATCCGAGTCCATCTTATACAAATTGAAATATAGTTTGCGTACTGTTTTTAAACGCGGCCGTCACTTTTTTGCCTACAATATACGTGATACTTGCAAAATCGTATCGTTTATGCTACAATACAGCTTGCAGGAAGGTGATTTATGTATATATACGTGAGGAATCCGGATTCTAATGATTCGGGCAAAGACACCTATGTTGTGGGCTTGACGGAACAAAAAGACTTTCGCACTTCGCGGAGAGGTTGCGACAAGTGTAAAGAATACACGTTTACTACCGAACAATTTCATAAATACGCGGCGAACAAACAATTGAAATACGTAAGGATCGTCGCAGAAAACAACGAAGAGCTTAGACAATTGGCTGAGGTTTTGAGCGATACAAATATTTACAATATTTGGCCGCGTATCGATCCGTACAAAAATTTCGACCTTTCGCCGCTTGTTCTGCTCAATAACACTGCTTCTATTTCTATTTACTATAACCTAAAAATAACCAAGCTGTGGGACATGAGCAAAAACCGTAGGCTGGAATGTTTTCGCCTAAGCGATTGCAACCATGTTTCGGATTTTTCATGTCTTATGCATTCCAATATAGAAGAATTAACGCTTACAGGTTGCAATTATTTATCTTCGTTTACAAGTAAACTTCATATTGACGACTTGTCTTTTTTGTTTGAAATGCCCAAGTTGAAAGACCTCGCGCTCGATATAGTAAAAGACCAAAGCGACGCTTATTATCTTAAAACATTCTCAAAGCTCACAAACTTGCGCGTCCTTACTTTACCCGACGGCTTTTTTACTTTCGAGCAATACGCGTGGCTTGCGGCGCATTTGCCCGGCGTCGAAGGGCTTGAACCTTACCGAGAGGTGTACGATACCTACTGTATAATAGGGTATCGCAAGCCGAGAGAGTTGACCGATATGAAAAAAGTCAAGCAATACGAACAGCAATATAATGAACTTATGGCAATGTACAAAGATTGCGATATTCCGCCGGAGAAGCCATGCAAAAAATAAACATCTTAAAGCTTTTCACATACTTAAACTGCTTTTTCAAGCATATTAGATAAAAAACACACTTAGGCACTTTGCGGGTGCTTGAATAAACAATCGCCTGCCGAAATGAAAAGAAACGACCGACAAAACCGCAACGCCGAGCTGTTAGCGAACGCGCGCCGAAATTTCGTTCGGTGATTTTTGCGTTTTAGCTTATTTTTATCGTTTGTATCGTTTTTTACATTGCTACGGCTTGTCGAATCTCGCGTGTCGTATAACGAAAAACACCCGTTACGGGTGTCTTTTCGTTGGCGGAGGCGGAGGGATTCGAACCCCCGTGGCGTTGCCGCCAAACGGTTTTCAAGACCGCCTCGTTATGACCGCTTCGATACGCCTCCGTGTTTTTTATTTAATTATGGGGTTTCGGTAGGGCGGGGGTATTGCTTTGGCTCGACCGTGCGTTTATTATAGCGTTTTTTTGCGGGGTTGTAAAGCGATTTCGCGGCGCGGGCGGATTTATATTGTTTGTGCTTATCAAAACATTACAAGCAGAAAGCCTACAAGCACGCCTATAAACAGCGACAGGGCGGGGAGTTTGCTTTTCCACATAAGTATCGCTTCGGGCAACAGTTCGCCGAAGACCACGTACAGCATTGCGCCGCTGGCAAAGCCGAGCGACAGGGTGAGCATGATTTGGTTTATCCCGCCGAGCGCATAGCCTATAAGCGCGCCGAACACCGTCGGCAGACCGCTCAACGCCGTGAGCAGCGTCGCTTTGGTTTTGCCCATACCGCCCGAAATGAGCGGGACGGACACCGCCATGCCCTCGGGAATATTGTGCAAGCCGATTACAATAGCCATTACAAATCCCGCGCCCGAAAACAGATTGGACGTGAGGTTGGGCGTTATTGCATACGACGCGCCTATCACCATGCCTTCGGGCAGGTTGTGCAAAGCAATCGCCGTCATCATTACCAAACCCGCTACGAACAGGTTGGATTTTTCGCGCTTGTGGGTTTCAAAGTGATCGGCGTGGATTAGCTCGTCGAGGTCGTCCGCCGTTGCGGGGTGGTTTTCGTCGATGTGTTTGACTTCGCGATTGGTCTTTTTGTCTATTGCGATATTCAACAAATACACAAGCGCATAGCCGACTATAACCGCCGCCACGACGATTATAGGCGTGTACCAACCCATTTCTCCGCTTTTCATCATTTCTATCGGCTCGCTCATCAGGTCGAAGCACACGACGGCGAGCATAATTCCCGCGGCGAAAGACAGTAACAGGCTGACTATCTTATTGGATTCGCGGCGCAAAACCGCGCCTACAAGCCCGCCCAGCCCCGTGCCGACAACGCCGGATATAAACGTTATTACTATGATTGCGAGATAGTTCATTGTTAGCCTTTTTCGTTAAGTGTGCGTCGCGCTGCGCCGTTTTCGGTTAGCGGAGCGCAACCGTTCTGTATGAGTATAGCACAGAGCGCGACAAATTCCAAACGGATTTGCCTTTGTCGCAAAAAATAATGGGCAATCGTCGGCAAATTTCGTTATTGACATCTTGATCGCGGTGTGTTATAATCTACTAAACGCGTTGCGCGTGTCTTACGCCGCTTGCGCAAACGACAAAAGAGGAAAACATGTCGGAAGAGAAGAAAGCGGCGGTTGCTCGCTATCACAGAAAAACGCTGTTGGACGCGGCGGATAGATTGCTTATGCAGTACGGATATGACGGCATGAATATGAACATGCTTGCCAAGGAAGCGGGCTACTCCAAAGCGACGGTGTACGTCTATCTTTCGAGCAAGGACGAAATCGTGCGGCTTTTGTGCATAGAGCGGCTGAAACTTTTGCGCAAAGAGTTTTCCGTTATTCTCAAAAACGACATATCTTCCGCCGAAAAGCTGGAAGAAATTACGTCGGTGCTCGACGAATTTGCCGTCGAGGACAAAACCTATTTCGATTTTATTTGCGCAAGCGTGTACGCCGACGGGTTTTCGGACGCGTCCGACAGCCAAAAGGAACTGTCCGCGCTTGTCAACGGCATATTTGCCGACCTGACCGCACTGTATGCTCTCGACGAATTAAAAAGATTGTGGTATGCCTATTACGGCAGAATCAAGACCGAAAAGATGTTCGGCAGTCCCGACGGAGCGACGCGATGAGCCTTATACAATTTAAAGACGTAAACAAAATATACAAGCTCGGCGAAGTCGAAATCCCCGCGCTCAACGGCGTGGACTTTTCTATCAACGAGGGTGAGTTCGTGGTCGTGCTCGGCGCGTCGGGCGCGGGCAAGTCCACCGTGCTCAATATTCTCGGCGGCATGGACAGCGCGACGAGCGGCGAAGTCATAGTCGACGGCGAGGACATCACCAAATACAATCAGAAACGCCTGACTTTGTTTCGACGCGAAAAGGTGGGGTTTGTCTTTCAGTTTTACAATCTTATATCCAATCTTAACGCGCTCGAAAACGTCGAGTTTGCGGCGTCCGTTACAGCCGATCACCTCGATCCTGCGGACACGCTCGACAAAGTAGGGCTGTCCGAGCGCGCAAAAAATTTCCCGAGTCAGCTTTCGGGCGGCGAGCAACAGCGCGTAGCGATAGCGCGAGCGGTTGCGAAAAATCCGTTATTATTGCTTTGCGACGAGCCGACTGGCGCGCTCGACTACAAAACGGGCAAAATGGTGCTCAAACTGTTGGAGGACGTAAACGTCAAGTACAACAAGACCGTCGTTTTGATAACGCACAACAGCGCAATCGCGCCCATGGCGGACAAGGTCATACGCATGCGTAGCGGCAAGGTGGAAAACATAGAAGTCAATTCCGCGCGCGTTCCCGTCGAAACAATCGAGTGGTAGGTCTTCGATCAACGGTCGGCAATTTATAAATTACGACTAACAGCATAAAAACAGCATACGCTTTGCCGCAAGGCGCACGGCGACCGATTAAGGAGAGCGCGATGAAATACATAATGCTAAAAACGTTTCGCGACATACGCGAAACCATAGGCAGTTTTATTTCGATAGTTGCGGTTATAATTATCGGGTGCTTTTTCTTTTCGGGGATTACCGCGGGGTCTGCGGCGGTCACTCGACAGGTGAGCGATTATTATTCCGCACAGCACAGCGCGGCGGTGCGCGCCGAATATATGTACGTAAACGCGCCAGCGGTCGAGGAAATCGCCGCGGCGGACGGCGTGGACAAGGCGGCGGGCTACAACACGTTTTACACGCAGACGAGCGTCGGCGGGGCGAGGCTGGACATGACCGTCGTCACGCTGACCGACGGCATAGACGACCCGTATATCGTTTCGGGCAGACTGCCTCAAAAAGACGCAAGCGAAATTATAATCGACGAGGTTGCGGCAAAAGCGCACGGCATAAAAGTCGGCGACGCGTTGACTTTCGATGTGGCGACCATGCAAAAGATAACGCTGTCCATGAGCGAAACGGGCACGGGCACGGACACGCCGCAATACACTACCAAAACGGCCGATCGGCTTTACGAACTGACGGTGTGCGGAATTTACCACGCGCCCGACGTTATTTATAAGGTCAATCTGCGCAACACCGCCGCGCCGCCCGACGAGTTTATTTTCGCGTATGTCGATTATTCGACAATCGATCTTTACACGCCCGACGCGCGGGTCGTATTGGCGTTGGGCGGAGGCGTGGAGCAAACGCTATTCGAGTATTCGGAAATTTCGGTAAACATCTATAACGGCATTAAAATATTGGGCGACGATTACGGCGACGTCGATAAGTTGTTCGGGCGATATTCGGTGTCGAGCACGGAACAGATAAACGAGCTTTTTAAAGATCCGGACGGTGCGGCGGGTTTGTATATGTACGCGCTCGAACGCAAGAATTTTCCGTCGGTCACGGCATTCAACAGCATAAACGACACGATTGCCGCGCTTGCGGCGGTGTTGCCGTTTATGTTCTTTGCCGTGGCGGCGGCTATAACGGTAATATCGCTGTCCAAAACGGTTGACAATCAGCGCATGCAGATAGGCGTAATTCAGGCTATCGGCGTGGGCAAAGGCGCGGTGTATTTCTCTTACATTTTCTATGCGCTGTTTGCGTGCTTGATAGGCGGTACGGCGGGCGGAACGCTGGGCGTTTTGCTTGTGCCGTATCTTATTAACTTTTTGTACGCGCGGCAGTTCAGTATGCCGCCCACGCCGCAACACGTCAGCGTGCTATTCCTGTTTCTCGGAATAATCGTTGCGGCGGCGCTCGCGTGCCTTGCGGCGTTTTTGTCCTGTCACCGCACTCTCAAAGTCAAGCCCGCGCAGGCAATGCGACCCAAGCCGCCCAAAAAGACAAAGCGCATACTTGTCGAGCGGTGGACGGGGCTGTGGAAGCGGCTGGGCTTCGGCGCGAAAATGAATTTGCGCAATATGTTTTTGCACAAAATCCGCATGCTTTTGTCGTCTGTCGGCATTATAGGCTGTATCGCGCTACTGATCGGCTTGGTCGGGCTTAAAGACAACATGGATTTTTCGTTCAGACAGTACGACCGTTCCGCGCAATACGATTTGACCGTCGCGATAGAAGCGCCCGTCGATTTGCACACGTTCGACCTCGACGAAATTTCGGGGTACGAGGGCGCGCAGTACATAAAGAACTTGACGTTTGCGCCCGATTTTTCGGCGCGGTTCACTTACAAGGACAAAGCCGCGGACATGACGTTAATGGCTTTGCCCACCGCCGCCGACGCGCGTGAAAACAAATACGCCGACGAAAACTGCGTAATGCTGTTTACCGACATCGACGGCGAACGTCGGCTTGTACTCGACGACGATACGTTCGCTATCCCCACGGGGCTTGCCGATAAACTCGGCGTAAAAGCGGGCGACACGGTGACGGTCAGCGGCTATTCGCTCGACAATCGCGCCGTCGAGTTCGAGGCGAAAATTACGCATATCGTGTACGAATACTTCGAGCAAAAAGCGTACTGCGCATACGCTATGTTTAAAAACCGCGGCGTGGGGTTGTTTGCGGACACCGCTTACGCCGCGGTCAAGGACGGCACGGCAATCGGTACGGCAATAGCCGCTTTAAAAGAATACGAAGAAATCCGCGACGTGCGGGCGTTCGACGAAACGTTTGCTTCGTTAAAAGACAAAATGTCGCTACTGGACTATGCCGTTATTCTGTTCACTTTCGGCGCGGCAGTGCTTGCCGTCGCGGTCATTTACAACATAACCGCGACCAATCTTAAAGAGCGCACGCGCGAAATAGCTACGCTCATGGTGCTCGGTTACAAACAGCGCGAAACGGCGTCAATGATTCTTGTGGAAAACTTGGTTATAACTTTGATCGGGTGTCTTATCGGCTTGCCGATAGGCTACGGATTGATGGTGTGGCTGGTGGATTTGTCGTCGTCGTTCAACGTGTTTATTTCGGGATTTTTAAGCTGGTATGTCGCCATAGGCTGTATGGCATTGACGTTTGTATTTACGCTGATATCCACTTTGATGTTTAACCGCAAAATTAAAAACATTTCCATGGTGGAAGCGTTAAAGAGCGTGGAATAAACGCGATCCCGCGCGGCGCGCAATAATTAAGTAAACAAAACCCCTTGCGCTATAAGTTATAACGTAAGGGGTTTTTTAGGCGCTTTGCCGTTAGCCGTCAATTTCAAAATGGCTGTTCGCGTGGCGCGTCGGAGGCATTCTGTTGCCTTTCTTGACGCGGACGGAACCGACGACTTTGCCTTTCGACGAAACAATGTTGTATTCGCCGGTCTTGGGGGCAATCTTGCCCGAAGTCAACTTATCCATTATCGCGTATTTCCTCCTCGATATTATTTTGTCGAATTTTCGGGGAATTATACGTCCGAGGGCAAGCCCGTTTCGCGCAGGTCGTTACGCGTTGCGGAATAAGTCGAGCGCGGATTTAAAATAATCGGTTACAAATAATTGTACTTTTTGCGCAATGCAATTACGCAAGCGACGGACACCGTAAGCGTGACAAACTCGGCAATAATGGTTGCGCTCCATATCCCGTCAATGCCGAAAATAAGCGGCATAAGAAACACTGCGCCTATCTGAAAAAGAAGCGTGCGCGATATGGAAATTACCGCGGAAATAACGCCGTTGTTGAGCGCGGTGAAGAACGCGGAGGCGTAAATGTTAAACCCGCTTATTACGAAGGATATTGAAAATATGCGTATGGCGCGCGTTGCAAAATCCAACAGCGCCGCGTCGTGACTGACGAATATCATTGCGAGCGGTTTTGCCAATAATTCCGCTATCGCGGTGAGCGTAACCGCGGAAACGGCGTAAAACAGCAAACTTTTTTTAAAGATGCTTTTAAGTTCGTCGGTGTTTTGCGCGCCGTAATTATAGCCGATAATGGGCGCGGTTCCCACCGAAAAACCGAGGAAACAGCCGATAAAAATAAAGGATACGTACATGATTATGCCGTAAGCGATAACGCCCGAATCGCCGATATATTTAAGCAGTTGGAAGTTGTAAATAACGCTCACGGCGGACACGGATAGGTTGGTTATCATTTCCGACGAGCCGTTGGCGCAGATTTTGCCTATGGTTTTGAGCGCGAACGCGGGCTTTGCAAAGTACAGTGTTTTACCTTTTTTTATAAAGAAATAGACAAGCGGAATTATCCCACCCACGCACTCGCCGACGACTGTCGCTATTGCCGCGCCCGTGACGCCCATTTTTGCGACATATATCAACAGGAAATCGCCGAGCATGTTTGTCGCGCCCGCGCCGACGGTGATGGCAAGCCCGAGCTTGGGTCGGTCTGCGACGGCGAAAAAATACTGGAAAAAAGTTTGCAGAGTAAACGGGATAAGTCCGCCTATCATAATTGTGCCGTAAACGGTAAAGTGATCGACCGCTTCGCCCGTCGCGCCGAGCGCAACGGCTATTCGCGGCATAAACGGGATTATTACCGCGGTAAACATCGCGCCGATCGTCGCGGTTATTATCACCAGCCCGCCGAAGTTGCGGCGCGCGCCGTCGGCGTTGCCTTCGCCCAGCATTTTTGCTATGAGCGCGCAACCCCCGCTGCCGAGCAAAAACCCGACCGAGCCGAGTATGTAGAAAATAGGCAGGAATAAATTGATTGCCGTAAACGCGGCGTCGCCCGCAAAATTGGACACGAATAAACCGTCCACAATCCCGTAAAGCGACATAAATATCACCATGATTATGGACGGGACGGCAAACCTTAAAAGTTTGCCGAAAGTAAATTTGTCCGAAATTTGTATGCGCGTTGCCATAGCTCTTCACCGCCGTTAAATATTTAACGCATGAATTACGGAGTGCGGATAAAGACAAATGTTTTGAAATCAAAAAGGCTGATAAATATACTTTACCGAGCCCGCTCGACATCATAATCAACTTTTCAATCGGGATTGAAAGTTCTCCGATGAGCATTATCCGTATTTCCGCCATCAATAAGCGATTGTAAGCAGTAGTTTAGCATGAAAAAAAACCAATGTCAAATATTTTTCGATTAGTTGTGCAAAAATCTACGCATTTCGTCGATATTTTTTTGCTGTACCCAGAGTAGTTTGTATCCGATATTTTTGACGTCGTTGTCCACGTCCGAAAAATCGGTGAGCTTGGACGTGCACTCCGTCACGCCCTTGGTCGTGCCGTCGATTATCATTTTTGCGACTTCGCTGTCGGATGTTTCGTCGTTGATTTTCATGTCTATCATCATGCCCGCCATCATGCGCGGGAGTTTGCCGACGGGTTTGGGCGTTTCGCCCTTTTCTTCGAGCTTGCGCGTGACCTGCGCGCACACGTCCGAATAGTCGAATATGTCTTTTTCGACGGCGTTGCGCAATTCCCCCGGACCTATATTTCCGTTGACGTGTTCGAGCGTGTCCCTGCCCATTTGCGCTGCTTGGTGAAGCTGTTTCAAAAATTCTACTTCGCGGTCGATTTTGACCTGCTGTTCTTTGGTCATATCGACCTTGTCGGTTTTGTTCATTGCGTATAATCCTCCGCGTATAGTTTGCGTCGGGTGCGGCGCGATTATTCGCGGACTAAAAACAGTACCGCCACACTTCGAGCATGGCTATCATGACAAGCGGCACGGTCACGACCGAAAGCAATGTGTCGGTTATAACCGAAGCGGCGGACAACGGGTCGGGACGGTTGTAATATTGCGTAAGCGCAATAACGACTGACGCGGGCGCCATCGCCATGGCTATGACGGGCGCCAAATACACGTAACCGCGTGCGGCGTCGGCGGGGTTTATAAAACTCTTGCATGCAAAGCCGAACGCCGTCGCTACGCCGAAGGTTATTATAGGCGCGACGATTAGCCGAAGCGCGCCCGCAACGTAAACGTTTTTGTCGGCGAACAGGGTTTTTGCGGACATGTCCGCAAGCTCCGCGCCCGTAAGCATCATGGACACGGGCGCAACCATGGTCGCAAGGCTTTGCGGGATTATTTGCAAGTCTTTACAGCCGTCCATCATGAAGAAGTTAATTTGCGGCACGAAAAACAGAATAAGCGCGAGCACGGACGCTATGATTGACGGATTGAGCAGGATTTTTTTGATCTTAATGTCTTTGCGGTCGTGCGTGATAAGATAAACTCCGAGCGTCCAGCACAGAAAAATGAACACGACGTTGAACAGCGCGACGTACATCACCGCGAGCACGTTGTTGTCTGTGAATACTTTTACGAACGGTATGCCGAGGAATCCGCAGTTGGAGAACATTGCGATAAATGTGCATACGTCCGCTTGCGAACGGTTTTTGCTCTTAATGAAAATCAGTCGGCAAAAGCCGAACACCGCCAATATCGAAACCGCGGCGACGGCGGCGGATATGCAAAAGTCGATTAGCAGGTTGACCCGCCCGACGTTTTGTATCGCCGCATAGTCATCGGCAGAGAAAATGCTGAACGAACTGATCATCAGTGCGGGTTGACACACGAACAGCAGAATATTGCTTAACGTGCGCTTTGCGCCGTCGCCCAGCATGTTCAATTTTTTAAGAATAAAACTCGGAACGGCGAACGCGAGCAGGGCAAGCGTTATCAGAGTTGCTTTTAGGTAAATTTGACCCATACGGTTAGATTGTATCACAAGTAACAATAAAATAAAAGTTTTTTTGCGCAAGTTTGAGAAAATTTGTCAATCAGAAAAATTTGAGCAGGAAGCAACCGACGATACAACCCGTGTACGTCGCGACGAGCGCGACGGGAATAGCGTATCGCAACCGCCGCACGCGCGACTGCGAAAAGTATATGGTCGATATGTAAAACACCGTTTCGCTCGACCCGTAAATTACGGAGGCGCACCGCCCGATATAGCTGTCCGCGCCGTAATTTGTGTAAATCCCGTCAAGCACGGCGAGCGACCCCGCGCCCGATACGGGGCGCAGAAATAGCAGTTCCGCCAATTCTTTGGGGAGCCCGACGGAGCGAAGCGCCGGCTCGATTGCGTTGGCGAGGTACGCGGACGCGCCCGATACGCGGAACGCTTCGACAGCGACCATGACCGCGAGCAAGTAGGGAAATACGTTGATTGTGAGATCGACCGCTTGCCGTGCACCGTCTATAAACCCGCCGTAAGGCTCGCGGCGGCGGACGAACGATAAAAGCAGTACGACTAAAAAAAGAATAGGGATTATGTATGCGCTCACGAAACCACCTCGCTTGTCGTGTCGGACGGGGGAGAAGACCGGGGCGGAGTGGCGGATGAGGGGCGCTTGCCGTTGGCGCGACGGGCGCTTGCGCGGGGGGAACGGGAGCAAGCATCGCGACGAGTGCGCGCGGTTTGTTTGCGCGGGGGCGTAGGAGAAATCGAGCCGAGCGGCGCGGATTGCGAAATTACGGCGGACTTTTTTCGACGCGGGCGGTCGAAAATTCGCGCGCAGATTTTAACACCGATTATGCCGATCAGCGTGGAAAGAACGGTAGCGACGAGCGAGGGGAAAAGGAAGTCCGCGGGGTTGGCGGAGCCTGCGGTCGCGCGCATGCCTATGACCGTTGTCGGCAGAATTTGCAGGCTTGTCGCGGAAATGACGGTAAGCATAATCATGTCGGTAGAGGCGCGGGGATTGCCGTCGTCCATGCGGTTTATGGCGGTGATAGCCATGGGCGTCGCGGCGTTGCCCAGTCCCAAAAGATTAGCCGATACATTCATGGTAATGTACTTGCGCGTTTCTACGTCGCAAGAGGGGAATAGCCGCGAAATCACGGGTCGAAGCAGGCGTTCGAGTCCGCGCGACAAACCGAGCCGTTCGATAAGCGCAAAAAATCCCAACCAAAACGCGTAGAGCGCGAGTAGGTTAAGCGAAAGCTCGACCGCGCCGTGCGCGCCCGTAATCATGGAATTGACGGCGGCGGCGGGGTCGGTAAACAGCATAAGTCCGAGCGAGGCGGACAGCATTATCAGCCAAATAATTGCCATGCTATATTGTATGAAAACGGTCGAGCGATATATAACAGCAATATAATTTGCAAGATAACCGATGTCGGAGCGGGAAAACTAAATAAAATTGCTTGACAACGCGCCGAAGCTATGGTAAAATAACATGTACTGTGGCCCCATGGTCAAGCGGTTAAGACATCACCCTTTCACGGTGAAATCATGGGTTCGAGTCCCGTTGGGGTCACCAAGTCAGTTGGTCTATAAGCACTTCGCTTATAGACCAACTTTTTTCGCTTTTCGTGGCAAATTAGCCGTTTTTTGCCCAAATATTGGTTTCAAACGGTAACCGACCGTCCGAATGTTTTCACGGACGGTCATTTTTTATTTGAAAAATAGTAAACGTCAAATTGCTCAACCCACTTCTAACTTAACTGTGCCAAAAGCTGTCCCTTGTCAGAGTTGAATGGTTTTGAGTGTTGAGTCAAGTAAAGACTGTCCCAAATTTAGTACACTCTCCTATTTACAAATGAGCCGATATATGGTATAATCATATACGAGAAATTCTATAAAGGAGGTACTCCATTATGTTTGGATGGCGAAAGCATAGGTCGTATGTCACGAAAGAAGGTTATGTGCAAAAGTACAAGCCGAGTAGTCCCGAAGCGAGAGACGACGGGTATGTTGCTGTGCATCGTGACGTTGCAAGCCGCAAGATTGGGCAACCATTGCGCTCAAATGAAGTGGTGCATCACCGCGACGGAAACAAGCGCAATAATCGAGCAAGCAATTTGCAGGTTATGACTCGCAAACAACACTGGAAAATACATCATTCAAAGTAGGACATAGCTATGCCGTATTCTAATTTGCGAAAAATCAAATTATTGAAAATATGGGAAATACTCAATCGTGAAACCGACGAGTGCCATCCTATGTCCACAGCTACGCTTACTGCACGTCTTGCAAAGTTCGGTATAGAAGTGGACCGTAAAATACTATACAGTGACATAAAACTGCTGAATGATTGCGGATATGAAATAAAGCATAATCGCGCAATCAGTAATGAATATTATGTCGTTGATCGTAGCTTTGACATCCCGGAAATACGAGTTCTTATGGATGCGGTGCAAGCGGCGAATTTCATCACGGCTAAAAAGACAAACGGCTTTATTAGCAGGATAGCGCAACTTGCCGGGGATAAGAAAGCCGAGGTTATGAAAAAGAACACGGTCGAGTTTCATATACCCAAGAGCGATAACGAAAAAATATTTTATAACGTCGATGCCATCGGCAGTGCCATAGAACAGGGACGGCAAATTTCGTTTTTATATTTTGACTACGATATAAAGCATCAGCGCGTATATCGAAAGGATAAGCGCCGCTATATTGTAAACCCGCTTTCGACGGTTTTCTCTATGGATAACTATTATCTTATGTGCTACGATGATAAACACAGCGGTATAGGACATTATCGTATTGACAGAATGGATGATGTGCAAATATCAGAAAAACACGTAACGAAAAGTGAAGAAGTTAATAAATTCGATTTGTCGCGCCATAAAAGGGCATTGTTTGGGATGTTTAACGGGGAAGACGCACAAGTGACCTTCCGCGCCGATAAATCGCTTGTAGACCATATTTTCGACCGATTTGGGGATGATGTACACATTATCCAGGGTGAGGGCAATATGGTGGTATTTACGGCTGATGTACAAATAAGCAAACCGTTCCTCGGTTGGTGCTGCTCGTTTGGAAATTTGCTAAAGGTTACGAGTCCGCAGTTGGTGGTGGAAGGAGTTAAAGCCTATGCGACGGAAGTTATTTCGCAATACAAATAGGAGAATACTCGTAAAAAATCAGCGATAGCGGTAATGAAAATTTGCGAAAAGATGTTGGCTGAATTAGTCTGTCTTGCTGATTATTGCTTAGAAGACCTATGAGGGTGCTAAGCAATTGCGAGAGGTCAGTGTGAACTAAAAATATGCGTTCACATAAAAAATCTTTCCATTTGGGCGCTTTCTATTGCTTTTACTCGGATTCTATGGTATAATGAAAAGAAAAATCGGAGTAGTAAAATGACCATTAGTTATAAAAAGTTATGGAAGCTGCTTATTGATAAAGACATGAAAAAAAAGGATTTACAGCTAAAGGCACAAATTAGTCCCGCTTCTATTGCAAAATTAAGTAAAAATGAAAATGTAACGACGGAAGTTCTCCTTAAGATATGTAGGGCACTTAATTGTGATGTATCCGACATAATGGAAACTACGGAGGCAATACGGGATGAATAAGTTAAATACGATAGATTTGTTCTGTGGTTGCGGCGGTATGTCATTGGGGTTTCAAAATGCCGGGTTCAATATAATTGCTGCTTATGACAACTGGGATCCTGCAGTAAAAGTGTATAAGAAAAACTTTACACATCCAGTCTATCAAGAGGATCTTGCATCGTCAGAGGTGCAAAAAAGAATTATCGATGCACGCCCAGATATTATAATAGGCGGTCCTCCGTGTCAGGATTTTTCTTCGGCGGGGCATAGAAATGAGAACTTCGGGCGTGCTGTATTGTCAATTGTTTTTAGCGAAATAATTGTTAAAGCAAAACCAAAGTATTTCGTTATGGAAAATGTTCCAGAAATAACCAAGAGTAGCTCCATTAAGGTCGTAATAGATAATTTTAAGAGTGCTGGTTATGGTTTAACGCAAAGAGTACTTGATGCTAGCTATTGCGGCGTTCCTCAGTCAAGAAAAAGATTTTTCTTGATAGGGATATTAAACGAAAAAGATGGGGAGCTTATGGATTATTTAGAGCGGCATCTTACAACTAAACCCATGACGATGTTTGATTATTTTGGCGATAGCCTTGGGATTGAGTATTATTTTAGAGTTCCGAGAAGTTACTCTCGACGGGGCGTTTTTAGTATATATGAGCCTTGCCAAACGATACGTGGAGTTGATAGACCAATACCAGCAGGCTATACAGGGCATCCCTCTGATCCTGTAAAAATCGGTCCCCAAGTAAGAGCTCTTACAGTTCTTGAGAGAAGCTATGTTCAAACGTTTCCCAAAACCTTTGTATTCGAGGGTAGTAAAGGCGATTTAAACCTAATGATAGGAAACGCTGTTCCTGTCAAATTGGCTGAATATGTTGCTACGGCAATAAAAGAATACGATATGGATGGAAAGAGGCAAAAATGAGACTTATAGATTTGTTTTCTGGGTGCGGAGGCATGTCACTAGGCTTCCAAAATGCCGGGTTCGATATAATCGCAGCATATGATAAGTGGGAACCTGCTGTAAATATTTATAAAGAAAATTTCGCTCATCCAATATATGAATGTGACCTAAATAATAGCGATGTCATTGATCAAATAGAATCCAGCCACCCTGATATTATTATCGGTGGACCTCCTTGTCAAGACTTTTCCATAGCGGGCTTAAGAAGCTTGGGGGAAAGGGCAAATTTGACCATTAAATTTGCCGAAATTGTATCTCAAGTAAAACCTAAATGGTTCGTAATGGAAAATGTTTACAATATAGTGAGAATGCCTATTTTGTCAACCGCAATAGAAATTTTTAAGGATGCTAATTATGGGTTAACTTATAGAGTATTTGATGCTAGCTATTATGGTGTACCTCAACGGCGGAAACGCTTTATTATGATAGGTTGTTTGGATGAAAGAGACGGTTTTTTGGAGTGTATTTTAGATAACCACAGAGCCAGTAAGCCAATGAGTGTTTATGACTATCTTGGTAATTTGCTAGGAACAGAGTTTTATTATATGCACCCCCGTAGCTATAATCGACGAGCAATATTTAGTATATATGAACCGAGTGCTACGATTCGCGGAGTTAATCGTCCTATGCCAAGCAATTATAAGCCTCATCATGCCGATAAAACCGCAGATTTGTCAAAAGTTCGTGCATTGTCATCCATGGAAAGAGGCCTTATTCAAACATTTCCTTCGGACTTTAAATGGGTTGGGAATAAATCGGACATAGAGCAAGCTATTGGGAATGCAGTACCTGTCCGACTCGCAGAGTATATTGGAGACGCTATTTTGGAATATGAGCAGAGGTGAACAGATGGATTATCAAGCATTAAAAATGAAGCTGCAAGCCATTTCAGATCTTAAAGGAATGGAATACTTTGAGCAGTTTTTTGATGCTTGGGATTATCCACAGGCAACGTTTGATCGCATTAAGGCTTGTGCAACGAATGACATTGATAAGGGCGTGTTTGTATCAAAACAAGCGTTTATTATGGATACAAAAGTTAAGAACCTTTATTCAGTGCTAAACTCTTTGCAACAAAAAAATATTGAGAAATTCGATGTCCGATTCATTATTTTGACAAACGAGTCGGATATGCTAGCATTTGATACAAACACATTCGAAACGCTGGTAATTAGTAAAGAAAAGGTTTTTTCTCGTTTTGAGTTCTTTTTTCCGTTGGTTGGACGTGAGAAAAGAGACTATAGTAATATTGATTTAGTCACCATGCGCGTTGCTGAGCAATTAGCAACAATTTATAATGGGCTGACCCTATATAATGGTAAAGAGAAAGAACGTGAGGTGCAAGATTTTATTTGTGCTCTTATTTGGCTTGCTTTCACTGATGATAGTGTCAATGGCGCACGACACCAAATAGGTAATATTTTATCTGCTTATAGAACGGAGACAAATGAATTTTTCCGCTTGTTGATTTTAGATATATGGGGGTTGTCGGCAAAAAAGGACTATGTTCCTCGGCTGAGCGTAAACTATTGGGATTCAACGTGCGTAAATGAAATATTGAGCTGGGATTTCGAGGGGCTTGAATATAACGAAGATGTTCGTAAGAAAATATATGAGGTAATGAATTTAGACTGGGGTGATGTATCTGCAGAGGTATTAGGGGCAATCTTACAAGATGCGACTGCGCGAGGTATATCATGTTACACAACTAATGAAAACATACATAAAGTAATCGGCCCTCTTTTTCTTGACGAATTATATCAAGCATATGAAGATAATAAAAATGATATCGATGGACTTAAAACTCTATGCAACCGCTTACAGCATATTCATATTATTGATCCGGCTTGTGGGGCAGGCAACTTTTTAATTGAGGCATATAGAGAATTATCCAAACTAGGGAGTTATGTTAATGAACGTCTAAGTGAATTGGGCTTTGAATCTAACGAGAATAATTTATGGGATAATATTCACGGGATAGAAAATATTCACTTCGCATCCCAAATTGCAAAGATTTCACTAGCGATTTCTATTAAGCAAAATGGGGGCGATATACCTTGCCCGATGCAAATCGATATCAGAGAGGAGAACCCGTTGCTTGTAGAATGGGATGTAGGTATTCCTGATAGCGATGAAGTTTATATTATTGGGAATCCTCCGTATAGAGGGGCCAAGAAACAAACAAAGAAACAAAAAGAAGATAAAGAAAATGTTTTTTCAGAATATTCCAAATGCGCAGAATTGGACTATGCAGCTTGCTGGTTTCTTTTGGCAACCAAGATTATTGAGCGAAGGAAATCTGCTTTTTCGTTTGTTACCACAAATTCCCTTTCGCAAGGAGAACAGGTAGGACTTCTTTGGCCTATAATATTTGAGCATGATGTTTATATTCAATTTGCTTACAAACCATTTAAGTGGAGAAATAATGCGAAAAATAGCACGGAAGTCACTGTTGTGATATTTGGTGTAAGCTCATCTCAGAGGAAGCGTGAATGTGAGTTGTTTGATAATACCCGTTATTATCGGGTTTTAGAAATAGGTCCGTACATCACGCAATGCAATGAAATTGTCTTGAAACGAACAAAACCACTGTCCGATTTGCCATACATGAATAAAGGAAATATGCCATATGATCAGGGCTTTTTGTCGGACATATCCAAAGAAGAACATGCGAGGATAATAGGAGAGTACCCTGAGGCAGAGATACTATTTAAGAAATTGGTCGGGTCAGAAGAATACATTAATGGAATAGAGAGATGGTGTTTGTGGATTCCCGATGATCGGCTTGGTATTGCATTAAGTATTTTACCTATTAAAGAGCGTATAGAAAAATGTCGTGAGTATAGATCTCAACTCATTGATATTTCTGGACAAAAGCTTGCGGAAAGGCCACATCAATTTCGTGAAATGCGTTCTACCAGCGGATGTTCACTGGTCGTGCCCTCTGTTTCATCAGAGAATAGAAAATATATGCAAATAGGCTTTATAGGTTCAGATACTATTGTGTCGAACCTATGCTTTGTAGTATATGAGGCAGAGCCATGGATATTTGGTGTTGTGGCATCCCGAATGCATTTGTTGTGGATTCGAACCGTATGTGGTGGCCTTGAGACTCGTTTAAGATACTCATCACGGCTTGGATATAATACTTTTCCCTTCCCCCCTATTAGTTTGGAACAAAAAAAATTAATCACAGACTGCGTGAAGCGAATATTGGCTGAAAGAGAAGAAATATCACAAAAAACCTATGCGCAAATGTATTCGGAGGAAGGCATGAGTGCTGGGTTGCGATATGAACACAGTATTCTTGATCGAGTTATAGAAAGTTGTTATAGAGAAGAGCCTTTTTTATCGGATGAAGAACGCTTGGATTATTTATTCGCTTTTTATAAACAACTTATGGAGGAAAGAAATGAATAATATAATTGACATTCGTTATCAAGCTACTGGCAAAAGCACTTCAGTTAATGAAATGGGAATGCGTGAAATGCAAGCGCGAGCATATAAATCTCGTGCGGCTCAATATTTGCTCATAAAGGCTCCTCCAGCGTCTGGGAAATCCAGGGCGTTAATGTTCATTGCATTAGATAAGCTAAAAACGAGAGCAGTAGATAAAGTAATCGTTGCTGTTCCCGAGCGTTCCATAGGAAAATCTTTTAGTACTACAGATTTAAAGAAAAAAGGATTTCATAGCGATTGGATTCTTGATCCTCGCTATAATCTATGTATGCCGGGTGGAGAAGGAGGGAAGATTAATGTTTTTCAAAGTTTTATGAAGGGTGATACCCAAATATTAATTTGTACACATGCAACTTTACGCTTTGCATATGACAGGATTGGGGCAAAGGCGTTTGACAGATGTTTGGTTGCTATTGATGAATTCCATCATGTATCGGCGGATTATGAGAGCAAACTTGGGGAATTAGTAAGAAGTTTAATGACCGAGTCGAATGCTCATATCATAGCAATGACGGGATCTTACTTTAGAGGGGATGGAATACCAGTTCTATTGGAAGAGGATGAAGCTCAATTTGTAAAAGTTACATACAATTACTATGAACAGCTCAATGGGTATCAGTACCTAAAATCTCTAGGTATTGGATTTCATTTTTATCATGGTCGATATACAGACGCCATAATGCAAGTGCTTGACACAACAAAAAAGACAATAATCCATATCCCAAACGTGAATTCTGGAGAGTCAACCAAAGACAAATATATTGAAGTTGACGCAATTATCGATGCGATTGGCAAAATTGAATTTGTTGATGAAAATAACATAATTCATGTGAAGCAGCCAAATGGTAAGATGCTTAAAATTGCTGATCTCGTGAACGATGCACCAGCAGATAGAGAAAAAGTTGTATCTTTCTTGCGTGATGTGTCAGCTCCTGATGATATTGATATTATAATTGCCTTGGGAATGGCAAAAGAGGGTTTTGATTGGCCATTTTGTGAACATGCATTGACTATTGGATATAGGGGGTCACTGACAGAAATTATTCAGATTATTGGAAGATGCACAAGAGATAGTTCTAATAAAACGCATGCGCAATTTACAAATCTTGTGGCAGAACCCGATGCGGAAAACGAAGCAGTTGTGGAGACTGTGAATAATATTTTGAAAGCAATATCTGCATCGTTGTTGATGGAACAGGTTCTTGCGCCAGTATTAACATTTAAATCCAAAAAAAATCCAGATGAAGACGGCTATGACGATTCTGGAATCGTGACAGTTAAAGGATTGAAAGAACCAAGTACTGATAGGGTAAAGGAAATTGTTTCATCTGATTTAACTGAATTAAAAGCGGCTATTTTACAAAATCCAGATATTCAAAAATCTTTTATTGGAGAAGTCGATCCGGAAATCGTTAATAAAATAATGATCCCGAAAATTATTATGACCAGATATCCCGATTTGCAAGAGGAAGAGGTTGAAGAGATTCGGGAACATTTGGTCACAGATATGGTTCTTCGTAGAGGTATAACAACTGACCAGAGCGGAGTGAAATTTTTGCAAATTAATAACAAATTTATCAATATTGAGGAAATTAATATAGACCTAATTGACTCAGTTAATCCTTTTCAACAGGCGTTTGAGGTTATTTCGAAAACAATTACGCCCAAAGTATTGAAATCGATTCAAGAGTGCATCTCAGCCTTTAAAGTTAGCATGACGGACGATGAGGCAATTTATTTGTGGCCTAAAATAAATGATTTTGTTAGGAGTATGAGACGTAAGCCTTCACTTGATGCATTAGACCCTACTGAGAGAAGGCTTGCGGAAGCATTGGTATATTTACGTCAACTGAAAAGGGGATACAAAAACGGAAATGAATGACAGCAAACTGAAGAAACTTAAAGATATTTTTGAGAGCGACAGTCTTGGATTGCTGATAGATGATGAGTCAGAGAAAGCTGTGCGTACGCCTGAAGACCAACGATTAATAGAAGGATTTCAGCAAATTTGTGATTTTTATGAGGCGCAAGGTAAATGTCCGCAAGAGGACGGGGATATGGAAGAATATATGCTTGCCAATAGACTGAAGGCAATTCGAGCTAATCCTAAAAAAGTGAAATTATTACAGCCATTTGATTTATATAATCTTCTTGACATACAGAATACAACGACCGTCACAATTGATGATATTTTAAAAAACGATCCACTTGGGATTTTAGATGATGTATCAGGTGATACAAGTATATTTACTTTATCGCATGTGAAGCCAACAGATAGAATTCGACCTGACTATATTGCCCATAGAAAAGTATGTAAAGATTTTTTACAGTTCAAAAAAGTTTTTGATATGATAGCACGTGACCTTGAAATTGGGAGACGCAAATTGGTTGAGTATAAAAGGGGAGCATTGCTTGATGGTCATTTCTATGTTTTACGTGGGGTTATGTTCTTATTGCAATTTGATAAGTTGAAAGTGGATCCTAGAATATATGAAAGCGGAACTTATAACAGATTAGACGGTCGAACAAGATGCATTTTTGATAATGGTACAGAATCCAATATGCTTTATCGCTCTCTTGAGAAAGCTATGAATATCGACGGGTTTTGCATAAGTGAGCCTATTGATGATATGGAATTTGACCAAGTAACGGATGATGACGTTCAAAATGGTTATATTTATGTATTAAAGAGTCAAAGTAATAATCCGAGCATTAGAGCAATAAAAGACTTGTATAAAATTGGGTATTGCTCGGGATCTGTGACAGAGCGAGTGAAAAATGCTCGTAACGAGCCAACATATTTATTAAGCGATGTCACGATTATATTGACCGTTCGATGCTTTAATATGAATACGCGATATCTCGAGTCCGCAATACATGACTTTTTCGTGGATGCGAATATTGCTTTTGAGGTCAGAGATAGGCGGGGCAATACGCATTATCCCAGAGAGTGGTTTTCTGTGCCTCTCGGTATTGTCGAGGAGGCTGTGAAACTTATAGTGGCCCAAGAGGGTGAGCATTATAAATATGATCCACACATAGGAAAAATTATTAAGCGTGCATTATAGTGTTTTTAGCTATACAAAGGCTATTTCTAAGAAATGTGCAATGCGGCTGAGTTGTGTTATGCTATTAGGCAAAAGGAGGTATAAAGTTATAATATGAGCAAATTCGTAAAAATAATATGGACAGTAACGTCCTATGCTCCTTTAATGCTTGTTTGTGGAATCGCATTATTCGTTGATAGCCTGACAATCAAGCAAATTACTGGAGATTTGTGGATAGGGTGTGTGGTCTTTGCTATAGGTGTTGTGTGCATCCCTATTTGTTTTGGTTTGTTAGCTCTTGCAAAGAAGAGTTTACCTAAGTCAAAACTGGTCATTAATGCGACCTCGCCTGGAGATACTAATTCATTGTCGAGTATGATTGCATACTTGCTTCCCGTCGTGACTTTATCGATTACGGATATAAACCTGTGGGTGTTGTGTGCTATGATATTCATTATAATTTTAATGTTATTATGGACAAAGGCTATTTTTGTAAATCCTCTCGTTTATTTGTTTGGATATCGGTATTATGATATACAGGCATCAAGCGGGATGTCATACACTCTATTATCACGACAGAAACGTTTCAATCCGAAAGCGGTTGAAATGGTTATAGAACTATTCGATGAAATGTATTTGGTAATCATCCATATATTTCAATTAAAAAGACTGCGAATTCATTAATCCCTCAAATGGTAAATGAGAACATTAGAACTCGTGCAGTTCAGCACTGTTTAAACTATATTCGGAATAATCCCTCTGCGCACGATAAAATAGAATTTGAAGTAATTTATAATTGCGCATATAAAGGGATGAAAAATGACTTGGAAATAGCGTATGGGGATTTTTTATCGGATGAAGAGCTTAATGAATTTTATTTAGCACTTTTTAATCTCACAAGAGATTCTATAATCAACTATTCAATTGTTAAATCTCAAGATTTATCGACGCTTGATAAATTACGCAAAAGAATTTGACGAACGTGTAAGAAATGGACTATATGAAGTAGTGGCAGATGCTGAAAACAATGGGTACACCAATATTGCCATTGTTACGCATGGAAATGTTACAAGATCTATTTATAAAAACATCTTGAATGTATCAGGGAAGGTCGATTTGGACTTGCTTGCCATTACTGAACTTGATTACCATGATGGTATTTTCTTAATTGAAAGGAATAGCGGTATAACAATTAAGAAATGAAGAAAAATCGCGATATAGTTGAGTTAATTTTAAGAATCGTTTGTATAGTTTCGTCAATTTTGTTTGTTACCGGAATTGTCATAGATTGTGTGTTTAGTAACAATAAAGCGTACAGCCAATATGGTTCTTTGGTTCAAAATATAACTGGACTTTGCGCTAATCTTGCCGTTTCATATTTATTTTTTATAATCGCTTTCTTGCCAGAGAATCGTAAAAAGTGCTCGGTGAACAAAGTGATTGATTATTATATTGTTAAACTTTGCATGGAATATAACGAGATAGGAAAAGTTTGTAGTTCAATTGATAGTTCTTCTACAAGCCTAGAAAGTTCACCCAATTTGCGCACTATCGTTCAAGAAAATAATGGTAGAGTGTTTATGAATTACCACCAGCACTTTATAAATTTCTATAACAGAACTCTTGAATTAAGAGGGGAATTGTTGCCGTTTTCTGATTATCTCGATGATGATTTGAGAAATTCCTTGTATGATTATATTAATACAAGTTTCTTTAGAAATATTAAATCAATGCTTATCGACAATCCAAGCGATACACAAAAGGACTTGTTTATAGGGAATATAGATTCAATGTATTCCAAACTAAAATCGGTTGGCGATAAACTATTTGCTAACAGGGGTTAATATGGATAAATATATACCGATAATCGAAGCCTTAAATAGGAAACAGCTAGTTGTTATACTAGGTTTGCCCAAAGAGCATCATCCAGAAAATGACTGTTCTTTGACGCAAAAAGATATAATAAATAAACTTTGTTGTGAGTTGGGTGTATCCAATGTGGCATACGAAGACGCCGTAGATATGTTTATTAGAAGAAAAGGTAAGCAAGAATTAATTGCGAGATTAGCTTCTTACCTTATGGCTAATTCTGCAATTCCCTCTTATTTTGAATGTTTAGACAAACTACATCCTAAATGTGTGATAGAGACGCATCCCTTTTCGCAGTGGTACTCTTATGTAATTAATAGACCTGATTCTTGTATCCATTGTTCGCAAAAAAACTTTTCAGAAGATTTTGATGTTATAAATACAGAACAGGTGTTTTTAAGCTATTTTGGCTCGTATGCCTCGGATAATCCTTTATTGGCATCAAATGAAATTGATGATAGATTGACTGATAAAAATAATCTATCAGTAACATTTCAAAGTCTCTTACGAAACCAAATTGTTTTTATAGGTTTCGACCCGAATGATCGTTTTTTTAAACGCATATATGACCATTTTTGTAGACGCAATGGTGAATACCCTAATACTGCTTATTTGCTTACTGACGATATCTTACCGTCTGATTCTAACGCATATGGAGAAAATGAAAATCTAATAATATGGCATGACATAAAAACTACTTTAAATAATATTTTAGCTGAAAATGAAGCTCGAAAAATTAGTGTTCGATCTAAAAATAGTGAACGAGTAACAAGAAAGAAGGGTTCACCATATAAATATTTAAATAGTTTTGAAGAAGAAGATGCGGACATTTTTTTTGGACGTGACGATGAATTAGTTACACTTTGTATTAGGGTCGAGGCCACGAGTCAAATTTTGGTTATTTCCTCAAAGTCTGGTTATGGTAAAACCTCTATGATTAATGCTGGACTTATACCAAGACTACGAGAGCGCGAAGAATATGATATATTTTATATTAGGTGTGGAAATAATCCATGGAAAGAACTCAATCGGTCTGTATTCAAGAGGGACGTCAATGATACAGGCTCAATAATTGCTACTGATTTTTCAAAGAAGAAATACCAATTTATAATAATTGACCAATTTGAGGAATTGTTTACTGGTGGAAGCGATACGGAAATATCAATTTTCAGAGATGGGATAACTAATTTTCTTCACGACAATCCCAATACTAAGATAATTCTATCTATTCGCGAAGATTTTTACCATATGATTGGCAAAAGTAATATAATTCAATATTTGGACAAAAATGATTATTTTTTACCTCCATTACCGAATAGAAGTGCCGTTGACGCTATAATAAAACCTGCTGCACATTTTGGTATTTCATTTGAAGATGGGCTTCCAGAGGAAATAGTAGATGATTTAAGTTCGAGAGAAAACAATGCCGATAGTAATAATGGAATAGACCCTTCCCAGTTGCAAATAGTATGTGATAAATTGTATCAAGAAAGTGAGATAAATAATGATAAAATAATTACTAGAGACCTTTATGTCAAGCTAGGGAAGGCCGAAGAAATTTTAGCTAGGTATATAGAAGACAGCTTAGGCGTATTTAAAAGCAATGCGCAAGAATTGTCTTCCGCAAAAGAAATACTAAAATCTATGGTTTCATCGAAAAACACCAGAAAACCAGTAACAAAGGATGCGCTGAAAGAGTGTATTAGAGATGTTAGTAACATAGATCATATTATTAATTCGTTAATCGAGACAAGGCTTATTAGGCGTATTACTGATGATACTAATAGTGAGAGCTATGAACTTACACATGAATATATTATTAAAAAAATAAATGAGTGGATGGATATGGAGACTCTTAATTTAAATAAATTAAGAGAGATGTTAGATAATGATTTATTAAGATGGCAAAAATACAGTGTTTTAAAGAATTTCATTTATGATGAAGAAATGATTACAGAATTAAATAATTATAAAAATAGGATTAATCATAGTGCAGATATTGATGCATATATTTTAGCTAGTTTAGTAAATTCAAATATGTTAGCAAAAATTTCTACTGAAGATGCGAAATATTGGATTCAACAATGTAATAATAGCAATGCGATAGATAAATATTTTGAGTGTATTATTGAAAATAGGAAAGGATATGCAAGAAATTGCGCTTTATTTATATGGTTGGTTTTAACAAATCAAAATAGTGTTCCTATCCGTTATGAGAAAATTGTTAATCCCCATATAAATGCGGTTTTGACATTTTTAGTGTCGTTAGACGGTATTATGGTTAACGCAGCATTAATAAAAAATATTAATGCCACTCTTGATAGCAATAGAACAAGAAATATGGTAATCGTTGAAGAATCTGCTCCTTGTCTGGGCTTGAGTGTTAAAAGAGTTAAAGAGATAACAAAAAAGAATAATATCGCAACACAATTGCTTAAATTTTTCCCCGATAAAGAGCGTAATGTGACATTAAAACGTTATAGAATCGATAAGTATCTTGTTACTAATGCTGAATATGCCGAATTTGAGGAGAACCACACATTTGATATAGAGAAGGCTGATTTTCCCGTTGTTGGAATTAGCTTCATAAAAGCATTAAAGTATGCTGAGTGGTGGAATAAGACAATTCCAACAGAAGATCAGTGGGAGTATGCTGCGAGGGGAAATAATGGATATGATTTTCCTTGGGGGAATGACTGGAATCCCGAGGAAGAGAGGACTTTATCGGAAGATAAGAAAAAATGCAATACGAGTTTAACTGGAACGGACGGATTGGGTAGAGTGGATGAGTATCAAGCAGGCGTTAGTCCATTTAATTGCTATAATATGGCGGGAATGGTATGGGAATGGACTTCGACACAAGCAGGATCTGATTTAGATAAGAAAATCGTTAAAGGTGGTTCTTGGAGCTTAATGGATATTATGCCGTGGCTATGGTATAGGTTTAGTTATGATGGCAGAAAGGATTATTATAATGTTGGATTTAGATGTGTGATAAACGAATGATAATTAGCATTTATGAACTTTCAAAAATGGAAGCGGAATATGAGTTTGCGCAGGAGCAAATCGATAAAGCGTTACATTGTGACGACTATGTTAGTGCGATAGAGGAATGTTATAATTGGGCAGATATCATAGCTCGAAAGTATGGGTTTACATATAATAGAAATTGGAAGCTGTTTAAAAAAAAGCTTGTCGCCTGTTACTTTGGTGCTCCACCTTCTAAAAGCTTTTCCAAAAACATGAATCCAATAGATGCTTTCAAAGAATTTAAGGAATTGTATAACAACTCTGTTCTTCGAATGACTATTCATAAAAACAACGAAGCGTGTCACTCTAAAAGTATGGCATTGGATTATGGAGAAGAAATCACACAATTTTCTTCAGCATTAAATCAATTGTGTGATCAAGATTGCATAGTTGTTTTCCCGGAATCATCTGGGCCTCATTCAATTTGCTTTAGATATTCGATTGATGATTTATGTCAAGATATTTATTTTGAAGCTGGCTATGGACAGGCTTACTTGACATTCGAAAATGAACGCGGATTGCATCCAACAGCATCTATGCAAAAAAATTTTTTTTCACGGCAATACTGTATTAGTGGAGAGGACTCACTTGTTTTATGGTTACGTAATTTGATTGAAAAATATGGAGATTATCTTATTATGAATGCCAATCGCATGTGTCGTTTGCTAGGGATGGACTATATTTCTATTGAGGGATATTACAATTTTGGCGAAAAAACGTGTCCGATAATAGTAGATTGTGATTTGCCATTTGATAAAGTATTTTTTAAAAAGGTGGATAGGAATGATTGATTTAGTTTTTTTTGCTCATGGTACATCAGTAGACAATGAAGAACATCGATCTAGTGGTTGGCATGACTGTGCATTGTCTTCTTTAGGAGAAGAACAAACAATAAGAGCACGAGATAGTTTATTATATAGAGACTTTGATTTATATTATTCTTCAGATCTCGTGCGTGCTAAACAAACCGCGAATATATTATTTCCAGATAAAAATATAATATATGATTCTCGTCTAAGAGAATGCAACTATGGAATACTAAATGGAACTCTGGGTAGACAGGTCGTTTATGAAGATCATATAGAATCAAAATTCCCCCAGGGGGAGTCGCTTATCAATGTCCAAGAGCGTATGGAATGGTTCTTATCTGAGTTATTGAAATCTTACGACGGTAAAAGAATTGCAATAGTGAGCCATAGAGCTCCGCAACTTGCATTGGAGGTTATAATAAATAAATTACCTTGGCAAGATGTGATTAATAACGATTGGCGTCTCAAAGGGAAATGGCAACCCGGATGGCTGTACAAATATGGTAAGCGATAGGATGTTATGAAACCGATACATAGACAATTTATTGATTGGAAAAAGACGGGCAGGAATTTACAGTTGCTTCGAGAAGATAACGTTGAGCTTAGACGTTGTGTCTGCAATGCGCTTAAACATGATAAGGGTGATTGTAGCGGCGAATGTAGTGAGTGCAGATTTGAGATGGACAACCATATCAGCCGTAACGAACTCGCTGAGGTGTTTGGCGTTTCGGAGAGTGTCATATTCAATTGGGAAAACGGGCGAACGGCTGTGTCCTTGGAAGACATGCTGTTTTATGCACAAATATCGCAAAAGGAATTATCGGATATCATAATTTACCTATAAATAGGAATACAAACGAAAATGAGCACTAAGAAACAAATAACAATAGAGTTGGATGGCAAGTGGGTGTTACAGCACCGAGATGATGATGAATTACCTATTGCCGTAATCAAAGCGACATTGTCATCGGATAAAAACTTAATAATTAAGGATAGCTCTCTTACAACCATTACCATTGTATATGATGAGCAGCTTGTGGATTATGGTGGCATCAAAGATTGCATAATGCGGCTATTCGCGGAGCATTATCCCGAAGATAAAGTAAACGATATAGTCTCATTTCAGTCAAGTGATGTTGTGGATGAAGAGCAACAAGAAGAGGATGTTGATTCACAAAAGCAAGAAGATCGGCGTGCATATCTGGAGCGTCGGCGTCAGGAACTAATTGAACGATTGCAACATGAAGTGGATGAGGATAGTGCCGATGTATCCGAAAAATCAAAAGACGGTGGCGCAGCAATTGACAAAATAAATGCGCTAGTTGGGGCGGCGGAATTCAAAGCGTTATCAAATGAGATATTGGGCATAGCGGAAGAAATCACGCGAACAGATACATATGAGGTATTCACCAATCAATGCTACCTTTTTTCAATCGGCGATGGTTGTGGACTTACCACATATCTGGAATTAATGGCGCAGCTCATCTCGGAATGCAAACTATGCTCTATAGCATCTCGCCCGGTACGCGAAGAACGTATCGATGCCTACCGTGAAGGAATAGAACCGTTTGAAGGGGCAATGAACGCCTTAAATAGCGGCAGTGAAAAAAATCTTAAGGTGCTATGTGTAGATATAAGCGAATGGATGGACAGAACGGACAATCGATATTTCAAGCAATTTTTACGAACCGTTGAAAAGCATGCAAATGAGTATATAGTAGTGTTTAGAATACCTTTTGTAGATAAGGACGTGCTTGAAAGAATCAAATACTCACTGTCTGATTTGCTTAGTGTTAAGACCGTAACGTTCCCGCCTCTTAGTCAAAATGAAATAAAGGAATGCGCTGAGAATGAATTGAGAAGATTTGGCTTTTCAATTGCGAAACCCTCGTGGGATTATTTTTTCAGTCGCATCTCGGAAGAAAAGAGTGACGGGAAGTTTTATGGAGTAAATACCGTTAAAAAGGTTGTCAGAGAACTCATCTATCAAAAACACCTTGTAAATGTAAAGAAAGAAAAAAAGAGTAAACAAATCTCTGTTAAGGATACAAAAGCACTATGCAGTGGTGGCGGCGATTTGAATCTATCGGGGATGGAGGCTTTCATAGCACATAATTATTTGGCTAAAACCGTTACATATTGGTTGGACGAAGAAGCAAAACCACTTGAAAAAAGTTATATGCAAAGTGCTTATGGGGCATTGATAAACTGCAAATGCGTATGTCAAGGATATGCAGAAGCATATAAAAGGATTCTTGTTGCGCAAGGAATAATCTGCGAGGTGATTTGCGGAAAAATTAAAGGTTCTCCCGATTATCACGCATGGAATGTAATTAGTTTTGACAAAAAAAATTATTACCACGTTGATGTAACATGGGACGCACGAAAATGCGGTAAGGCACGTTATAAATATTATGGACTTTCTGATGCTGATTTTCAATCTGATAGAATTTGGACAAGGATGCCGAATATAGTTTGCAATGGCAAAGAAAACATATTGGAAAGTGCTAGACTGCAACTTGCACGTAATGGTAGTGTATTTGCTTCTAAAGGGGCAAGTAAAGAATATTTCAATTAAGGAGTTCGATTATGAAAAACACAAAATTCATCAAGGCATATTGTAAAAACACCAATCAACATTTTGGGCTTGAGATAAAGCAATTCGGCGGAGTGTGGAAAGTAGTTAATTTTATTAATATTACCGAAGAAGAAGCGTCGGTTATATCGTCCGAAGTAAAGCAATCATCATTCATGACAAATGATAACCTCCAACCCTGTAAAAAGTGCGGGAAGAGGGTTGTGTCAGGATGTTCATGCCCGCAAAAATCTTTTAATTGTCGGTCAAAAGAGTATAATTTTCAGTGCATATATTGCAATAATCTCGAAATAGATTATTCTGCATCTGCTATAGGCAGAGGCTACAAAGAGGGCGATATTGTAAGATTATCGCAAGGGCAAGAAGTTAAAATACATTTTGCGGATAATAGACCACTTTCGAAAATAATTGTTGGGGTGGGATGGGATCCAACGGTTATCGGACACAATATGGATGTTGACTCTTCTGTTGTTGTAGCCGGGAACGCAGGAAAGGAAATTGTGTATTTCGGTGATTTGCAGCACCCGTCTGGTTGTGTTGTTCATCATGGGGATAATTTGACTGGTGAGGACGAGGATGGAAATCAGAGCGACGATGAAAACATTACGGTTTATCTTGACAAAGTACCTCAAAATAGAGATAGACTTATATTTGTATTGAATATCTATGAATGCCGATCAAGGCATCAACAGCTCGGCAATGTAAAAAATATGTACATACGCCTTTATGATCCTGTTTCGAGAAAAGCTATAATAGAATATAAAGTTAATGCTAATATGAAAAACTTTACAGCATTAGTAATAGGTGTGGCATATCGACGTGGAGGAGAATGGTTGTTTAAGGCAATAGGGAAAGGGAGCCATGCGGAAAATATTAGTCAATTAGCTGATGAAGTTATGAGCATAAGATAGTAACAAAGGTCTAGACCAGGATTTAGTTAGACGGGAGAATAGGTTAATGACTATATTTGATAAAGCAATAATCTTTGCAACCGAGGCGCATAGTGGAGCGTATCGGAAAAGCAGTAAAGTTCCTTATATCGTTCATCCGCTGGAAGTGGCGGCAATTGTAGCAAGTATGACCACTGATCAAGAAGTGATTGCGGCGGCGGTATTGCATGATGTCATAGAGGACACATCCACCACAAAGGAACAGCTTGAAGCACAGTTCGGCAAAAGAATTACCAGTCTTGTATGTGCTGATAGCGAAGATAAGCGTGAGGACAGGCCGGCTGCAGAAACCTGGGAAATACGGAAACAGGAAACTCTCGACTATATTCCAAAAGCAAGCAAAGACGAGCAAATCATAATCCTTGCCGATAAACTGTCTAATATGCGTGCTATATACCATGATTATGTAGAGGTGGGGGATGAGCTTTGGAAGAGGTTTAATGTAAAAGACAAATCGAAACACGATTGGTACTATAATGGAATCGCCGAGCGGCTGTGTAAAGAAATCAAAGAAACATGCGCCTTTAAGGAATATGTTGAATTATTAATTGCGGTGTTTGGTTTTTCGCAAACATAAGATAAATTTTTGAATATAGTAAGAACGAGAAGCGACCGTAACTGGTCGTTTTTTTGTTTTCTATAAAAAATTTAAGACTGTCCCGAAACAAGGACATTTGACTCTTGACAAATACGGAAACAAGTTGTATAATACGCCTATCTGAAACAAGTTGTTGCAGATAGAAAATACGGAGGTTTTTCGATGCGCACGAAAGACGAAATGTTAATGATGGATATTGTGGCGGCGGTGGACGGCTTTTTTTCACAGACCGGGCGAACACCTACTACGAGGGAATTGGGAACTCGGCTTGGATTAAGTGCATCAACGATGTCGCGGTATCTTCAGGAAATGAACGAGCGAGGGATGCTCGAATATGACGGCGGAAAAATAACTACGGAACGAATTGCCAAGTCAAAGGAAAATTCGGTCAGTATTCCGCTCATAGGGAGTGTATCATGCGGACAGCCGTTATTATCGGAGGAGAGCGTAGAAAGTTACATACGCATTCCGACGGAGTGGCTTGGATCGGGCGAGTATTTTCTACTGAGAGCCAACGGTGATTCGATGATTAATGCCGGGATAGATGACGATGATATAGTCATAGTACGGAAGGCAAGCGAAGCCGACGACGGAGATATCGTTGTGGCACTTGTAGATAATGAAAATACGCTCAAACGGCTGTACCGCGATGAGAAACATCGGAAGATCATTTTGCATCCCGAAAATCCAAACTATGATGATATCATAGTGAAGTCTTGCGAAATACAAGGAGTAGCGATTAAAGTATTAAAAGATTTATGATGGAAAAAGCACATTAACGCAATCAACAAATAATCAAATAGGAGATAGAATATGAAAAAGAAAAGGTATTGTGTAATGTGCGCAGGCGAAAACATCTTGGATTTCGGTTTGCGCGAGAAACAGTCGGTATGTCCGCATTGCGGCGCGATCCTGCGATTCAAACAAAGCATATTCGGTAAGAAAACGATTTCGGCGCAGCGCCCGACGGAAGAGGATGACAATACAGTAATAACGGTGCAATACAAGTCACCGAAAGGAGTAGCGAACCATGCAAGGGTATGATGTAAAATGTCCTAAGTGCAAAACGATAAATAGGCACTTGTATCTCGAAGAAACGGACGGTTGGATGATATGCGAGAAGTGCGGAGAAGCATATAAAGCAATGGACTTTGCAAAGGTAACAAAAATACCTGTCTACACAGGAAAGCAGCTTGCAGCTATGTGCGGTAAATATTAGCGAATGCGACTTGCCCCGGTCGCAGCCGATGATATATAAAGTACAAAAGCATCCATCTTCGGTGTTGGAGTTCCCGACCGCACTAATGAAGTAAAGATAATCCAAAGATTTTGTACTATGGGAAAAATCGGAGGGTAGTGTATGATTAACCAAACCAACATTGCTCCCAAGCGAATGAAATGCGTGAACTGCGGCGCAGACATCATTGGGTGGCAAGACGACAGTGGCATGATAAGAATGACCTGCCACAAATGCGGCACAGTGACGGTGTCAAGACCAATAACGCGAAGACACGTGCAGCTTGATGTGTACGCACCAAACAAACAGCAGTTATTATAACAATTGAATATAAAATACATAGGTATGTCAGCCTTAGGTCGGTCTGAAACAGTGACACGTAAAACCTAAAAGCGGAAGACATATCAAACGGTGAGTTAAACCATTTTTGAGAGGCCACCGATAGACGAAATAATCCCCAGCAAGGGTGAATCGTCTGTCGGTGGCTTTTTTGTTTTTAGAAAAAAATTAAAAAAATATACAAAATTGCCTTACATATGTATCGGTTTTACGTATTATATAGTATCTGCGAATTAGAGTAACTTACCAATATATGAATTATCAAGTGGAAGATTTACTGATCCACGAAAATAATTCAAAAAACTTTTTATAAGCGGTCATTAGGTGTCCGCTTTACCCGTTAGAATACGCTCATCAAGGGCAAAGGAGATGGATAGAACAGTGCAAAGCGCGCTTGAACGCAGGCAAGAAATTCTCGAAGTTTTATGCGAACGAAGATACGACACAGTCGAAAATCTTGCGACTGAGTTCGGCGTCGGCGAACGCACAATACGAAGAGATATAGAATACCTTTCGCTGTCCTATCCCATCTACACTACGCAGGGTAAAGGAGGCGGAATCCATGTAGACCAAGATTATAGACTCGGTAAAAAATACCTAACGGACAAGCAGTCCGAACTGTTGGAAGAACTGTCAAAAGGGCTCACGGGAAACGAACTCGCAGTGATGCAATCGATCCTAAAAACATTCAAAGAGCCGAGGAGAAATCAATGAAGGTACATAGAAAATTATTCATTTCAATGATAAAAAAATCGAACGTCGGCTTTCGTTTTATCGCCAAAGAATTGGGATTAACGGCATACGAATTGGCGAGGATGCTGACCGTGGGCGAAGAGTTTGATTACGCGCAAAGCGAACGGCTGATGCAAATGTTCGGAGCGGAGGAGATGTTTACGGTAATCGATTGGGAGGGCATAAATGTACGCTGTCCAATCTAACGAAACCATCCGAATCTACGACAGCTACCTCTACAAAGAGAGTATCAAGGAGATAGACGGTAGGCAGTATGATGCGGAAGATAAGTGTTGGGTTGTGCCGCTTTCCTGCGAGAATGTCGCCACGCTGTCGCTTATAGGTTGCGAACTCGATAAAACACTCGCTGCGATGCATAAAAGCCGACGTGACGCATTTGTAGCGGTTTGTGCGCATCCCACACCGAGGGTCAAGGCAAAACTCTTTATTCATCAGCAGAATGCTTACGACTTTGCGCTCGAATCGTTTGAAAAAAGTAAAGGCGTTGCTTTACTTGCAGATATGGGAACGGGCAAGACTATGATGACAATAGCAATCACGGGTACGCTTGAAAAGGAAAAGGGCATCAAGCGAATGTTAATTGTCAGTCCAAAATCCATTGTCGGAGTATGGGAAGAAGAGTTTCGTAAGTTCGCGGACTATAAGTATGCGCTCACCGTACTCGACGGCGAGATGAAAAAGAAGAAGGCTGCGTTCGATTTTATGCAAGGACAAGCACTCCAAATCATCGTCGTAAACTACGAAAGCTGTTGGCGGTTGGAGAGCGAAATAACCAAGTGGAAGCCAGACCTAATCGTGTGCGATGAGTCCTCGAAAATCAAGAATCCATCGGCAACACAGTCAAAAGCCTTGCACCGTTTGGGGCGCATCAGTAAGTACAATATGATACTAACCGGGACACCTGTGACTGGGAGTCCGCTCGACTTTTTCTCACAATACAAATTCCTAAACGATAGCATTCTCGGTACGAGTTTTTATCTCTTTCGAAGTCGGTATGCTGTGATGGGCGGCTATCAAAACCGAATGATTGTCGGCTATCGTCACATCGCAGAATTGGTGGAAAAGGTGCATAGTGTAGCGTTCCGAATCAAGATCGAGGACGCAGTGGATCTTCCGCCTTTCATAGATGAAACGCGCATAGTGCCGTTGGAGCCGCAGGCGCAATCCATCTACAGGCGCATCGAAAAGGACTGCTACGCCGAGCTCAATAACGGTGAGGTAACGGCACGGAATGTGCTGACGCAGCTCCTGCGGCTCTCGCAATGTTCGGGCGGATTTATACGCGACGATATAAAAGGCGAAGCCGAGCAGGTCAGCAGTGCCAAGCTTGATGCACTCGAAGATATTATCGATGCGTGTATGGACGAAGGACGAAAGGTTGTTGTTTTCGCTCGGTTCGTACCCGAAATCGAAGGCATCGAGGAAATGCTGAAAACAAAGAAAATCGGGTACTCGCTTATTTACGGCGCAACCACCGACCGGGCGGACCAAGTCAAGAAATTCCAAGAAGACCCGAACATTAGAGTATTCGTGGGGCAACTGCAAACCACGGGAATGGGGTTGACGCTGACTGCAGCCAATGTCGCAGTGTTCTATTCGCTTGATTTTTCGTATGCCAACTACGAGCAATCGAGAGCGAGAATACATCGTATCGGTCAAAAAGAAAAGTGTCTCTACATACATCTTGTCGGCAAGGGAACGGTGGACGAAAAGATACTGCACGCACTCAAGCACAAAGGAGATATAGCAAACCTTATGGTGGACAATTGGAGGGAACTGCTCAATGGGCAAAGTTAAAGATTTAACGGGAATGCATTTCGGACGGTTGACTGCGGTCGAGAAGCTACCGCCGCAAGGAAAGAACGCCGCACTTATGTGGCGATGCAACTGTGAATGCGGTGGAACGGCGATAGTGCGCGGCACCGACCTAACGAACGGACATACGCTGTCATGCGGCTGTTACCGCCAAATGCAAAGAGTAATGCCGAATAGCGAATTGCGCTTGCATCGGATATGGACGAATATGAAACAGCGATGCAGTAATCCGAAGAGCAAAGACTATCGGTATTACGGCGGACGCGGAATAAGCGTGTGCGACGAGTGGGCGGAGTTCGAGGCATTCTTCTATTGGGCGATGCAAAACGGGTACAAGGACGGACTCACCATAGAACGCAAAGACAACGATGGTAACTATTGCCCGTCGAACTGCGAGTGGATAACCGCCGTACGGCAACACCGCAACACGGGCAAGACAAAAAAGTACACGTTATACGGAAAGGAATTCACGCTTGCCGAACTGTGCCGCATCTACGGACAGCCGCGCAGCACGGTAGAGGATAGGCTGAAAAAAGGGATTCCGATTGACCAAGCAATAAAACAAAGTGGGAGGTATAAATTGAATAACCAACTGTTGGAACTTTCGGATCGGCTCAAAGAGCTGAGAGAAAGAAAGAGCGTTCTCGATGCCGAGGTAAAAGGCATCAACGAGGAAATCGATGGGGTAACAACGGAGATGATTGGAATAATGACGACGGAGGAAGTCACGTCGTTCAAGCGCGACGGCACGACTTTCTCGCTCGTTACTCAGGAATATCCATCGGCGGAGCCCGACCGCAAACCCGAGTTGTGGGAGGCGATGAAAGCGAACGGCTTTGAGGATTTATTCACCATCAACAGCCAAACGCTGACCGCAACGGTCAAAGAACTCATTGCAAGCAACGATGGGGTGTTGCCCGAATGGTTGGACGGTCTCATCAAGATAGCGGAGAAAAACAGCATCCGCGTAGCAAAGTCAAAAAAATATTAAAAAGGAGATAGAAAGAACATGGCAAACGAAATCGTGAAAAGCGAAGACAACGGCAGCGCAGTGGCGCAGTACACGGGAGGCGTAGACCTCGGCGGCATCATGGCGGACGAGCTCGCCGGACTCAATCTCTCGTTCGACCGCATCAAAATCCCGTCGGGCGGCGGCTTGGCGTTCGAAGTGCCGGGCGACGATCCCGACAGTCCCGACTCCGTCAAGGAATTCAAGGCGGTAATACTGCATCACCATCCCATCAACTGTTACTACGAGGAAGAGTACACGGGAGGCAACAATCCGCCCGACTGTGGGTCGATGGACGGTCACATCGGTATCGTTGCGGAAACGGGCGAGGTCAAGTCGTGCGCCGACTGTCCGTTCAACAAATTCGGCAGCGGCAAGAACGGCGCGAAGGCTTGCAAGCAAAAGCGCAGGATTTATCTCTTGCGTGAGGGCGAACAACTCCCGATCATACTGTCGTTGCCGACGGGGAGCCTCGGCGAATTCTCGAAGTATGTAATGCGCCTGCTTTCGAAGGGTAAAAAGACCAACGCAGTAGTCACCAAGTTCACGTTGAAGAAAGCGCAGAACAGCGGCGGTATCAACTACTCGCAGGCGGTGTTTGCTCTGGACCGTGTGCTTACCGATGCGGAACTCGCCGCCGTTGCGCCGATGAGCGAACAGGTCAAGGCGATGGCGAACAAGGTCGCGGCGCTCGATGAAGAGTAGCTCGGACGAGGTACGGGCGGTGGGTAGACCGCCGCCCAAGCCTCTAATTTACATTTGCTCACCGCTTAAAGGCGATGTCAAGCGCAATATCGAAAAAGCTAACTACTATGCGCGGTTCGCTTACAGTCAAGGATATATACCGCTTGCACCGCACACCATCTTCACGCAGTTTCTCGACGATAAGAATCCGAAAGAGCGCAAAGACGGAATGGCGATGGGGCTTGAGTTATTGGAACACTGTGACGAGCTGTGGGTGTGTGGGACGACGGTATCCAAAGGGATGCGCACCGAAATCAACTACGCTCGGAAGAAGCAAATCAAGATACGGTGGATAGGCTTGCAGGAAACGGAGAAATAGGATGGCAGACATTTTCGAAAAAGTAAAAAACAATGTACACATAGCCGAGGTAGTATCGCTGTTTGGCGTACAGCTTAATGGCAACGACAAAGGTCTATGTCCATTCCATAGCGAAAAAACGCCGTCGTTTTCCGTTGACCGCAAGACTAACATCTTTACGTGTTTCGGGTGTGGCGCGACGGGCGACGTCATAGCGTTCGTGTCGAAGATAAAGAATATCGAGCCTATCGATGCGGCAAAGTTCTTGGCGGAAACATACCACATCGATATTGACGAGGGGAACAAACCCGGAAAGTTCGACATCAAAGCATATCTCAAAAAGTGCATTGCCGATGTCGGACAAACCGACTACTTCAAACGACGCGGACTGACCGCCGCCACCGTGAAGAAATATTGCTTGGGGTATGATGTCTATCATCGGTCGGCGGTGATACCGTATTCCTCGGCACTTACATACTATCAAACGCGCAGCGTGGTAGATAAGAAATTCTACAAGCCGAAGACCGAGGATGCAGGTGCGGAGCCGCTATTTAACGGCGAGATTATGTACAAGAGCAAATCGCCCGTGTTCGTCGTCGAGTCTCCGATCTGCGCACTCTCAATAATGCAATGCGGACACCCGGCAATGGCACTATGCGGCGTGGGAAATATCAACAAACTCATCCATGCCGTGAAAGTCAAAAAGCCATCGGCAACGCTCATCCTCGCGCTTGACAACGACGATGCCGGGCGCAAGGCAAGCACTGAGCTTGCAACCGTGTTATTCGAACTTAATATTCCTTACGATGTATCAAATGTAGCAGGCGAGTGCAAAGACCCGAACGAACTACTGCTCAAAGACAAACCGCAACTCGAACGAAATCTCAAAGTGGCAAAGACCGCCGCCAAGAAAAAGTACGCCACGGCAAAAGACAGTTTCACCGCATCGGAATTGCAGGACGAAGACGTTGCTCCGCCGACGTGGATCGTGGACGGTATGCTCCCGACAGGACTCGCATTGCTGTGTGCGCCATCGAAGCTCGGCAAGTCGTGGATGATGTTGCAACTATGCTTGGCGGTAGCCGAAGGCGCGGAATTCTTGGGGTACGCCACAAAGAAATGCGAGTGTTTGTACTACGCATTGGAAGACAGCAAAGCGCGACTTAAAGACCGAATGCAAAAAATGCTCAAAGGCAAGCGTGCGCCGAGCGGTGTGCATTTCGCACTCGACGCCGATCCTATCGACCACGGATTCATGGAAAAAGTGGTCGAAGAGATAAAGGCATACCCGAACATCAAACTCATCATTATTGACACCTTGCAAAAGGTGCGCGGTAAGCCGTCAAGCAAGGAATCGATGTATTCGATAGACTACCGCGAGATGGGCGAACTGAAACGCTTTGCCGACAAGAATCACATCACAATGCTGTTCGTCCATCACTTGCGAAAAATGGCGGACGAGAGCGATGTGTACAATATGATAAGCGGTAGCACGGCACTTATGGGGGCGGCGGACACCGTCTTCGTAATCTCGAAGAAAAAGCGTAACGACGAGGATGCGACAATGAGTATGACGGGGCGCGACATCGAGCAATCGTCCATTGTCGTGCAGTTCAATAAGTACGATTATCTATGGGAAGTGCGCGGCACAGCCGAGGAAATAGAGGCGAAAAAAGAACGCCAAGAATATGAGAACAGTCCCATAGTCATCACGATAAAAGAACTCATCCAGCGCAACCCGATGGGCGGATGGAAAGGTTCGGCGGCGGAATTGATGAAAGCAGTCTACGATATAACGGGCAAGCAACTCGCGGAGTCAGCGACGGGAGTAGGCAAGCTCATAAGTAAGTATGAATACCGCTTGCATTGTGATGACATAGAACATACGGTGACACGCAGTTCTGCGCGAACACACACTTTCAAGCGTATAGTGCGAAACGGAGCATTCGGCTACCAACGCACTATATACGACAGCGATGACGAATAAAAAAGCGTCGCATTTAGTGAAGTAAGTGTCGCAAGTGTCGAAAGCGTCGAGCAAAAAAACAGATAAATCCACAAGAGTGAGTTAGTGTCGTTGTGTTTAAGTGTCGTTTATCGACACATACGACACTTGCGACACTTATGTTTGTAAACGAGGTAAAAATGAAAGAAAGCGATTTGATAAGGAAAATATCTGAATACTTAAAGACCGTGCAAAACCTATTCTTTTGGAAAGAACACGGTGGTATGTATGGCACGGCAGGGATTCCCGATTTAATAGTCTGCTACCGTGGGCGGTTTATAGCGTTTGAGTGTAAGGTCGGGAAAAACACGCCGACGGTACTGCAAGCGCAAACGATACGGCAGATAATAGCCGCAGGCGGATACGCATTGGTAGTACGGTCGGTAGAAGAAGTGCGACAGGTAATAACGGCATTCGAAAAGGAGTAAGCAATGGCAGCGGAAATAGTAATCAACAAAGTAGTGGTCACCGACGAGGCTCGGTTTGATTACGAATGTTTATTTGGTCAGCCGATACCGAAAGCGGATATAAAACGGGAAACCGAGGAATACATAGACGGTCGTGTCGGTCGGATAAACGGATTCTATTTCCGCATCAAGTATCTCGACGAACAAACCGATGAAATGCTTATGTTGTTTTTCTACAAGGGCAAACGCTTTGGAAAAATGCAATTGTGGGAATTAGCAGGCGTATGCCGGGCAGACGAATGGACACGCGAACTTGAAGATGACGGACAAATCAAGCTGTGGCTACAATCGCCACTCGATCCAAAAGAAACAACCGATTGGGTGTGGGATTTGAGAATAAGGGAAGCCGAACAAAAACGGCTAATCGAAGACGAATACGGAAAGGACGGTAAAAAAACTATGGCGGTAATACAAGACCTATTGAAAAACTATAAACTCAATAAAGCAAAAGCGGCGGTCGGTGGAACGGTAGAATCCAAACGACTGAAAGAGGATATGGAATTTATAGACGTGTGTATTGCCGCACTTGACGATGAAGCGCAGGCAATTATTCGCGGACTGTATATAGAGGGTAAGTCTATGAGCAAACTCGGAAATCAATTCGGCTACTGCAAAGCCGCAATCTACAAAAAGAAAAACCGAGCCTTGCAAATGCTTGAAATTTTATTTGCAAGCCGTGCCTAAAAAGAGTAGACGAAAGTAAACGAAAGTAAACGAAAAGCACGGTAAACGCCCGTATAATGGAATTGACGGAGGGAAAAACCAATGCCGAGAAAACCCAAGCGACCGTGCAGTTATCCAGGGTGTCCGAAACTTGTGGAAGGGCAATATTGTGAGGAACACAAACGGCTGACGGATAAACAGTATAACCAATACGGGCGAGATGACTTTTCAAAGAATTTTTACAAAACGCCAGAATGGAGAGCGGCGCGAAAGCGACAGCTCGACAGTCAGCCGTTTTGCGAAGAATGCCTAAAAGCAGGAAAGCGAACGAAAGCAACTATGGTAGATCATATAAAACCTATCAAGCAAGGCGGAGATAAATTCGCACCGAGTAACCTGCAAAGCCTATGTTGGAGTTGCCACAGCCGAAAGTCGGTAGAAGAAGGTAGCCGATTCAGTAGAAAATAAAGTTTGAAAAAGTTTGAGTTTTCGTCGCTGTTTCGCTGGGCTCTTTCGAAAAAAGACGATATGATGTACCTACCAATAAAAAGGCGTTAGCCGAAAGGAGTAGGTATGGTAAACCAAGAAAATGTAACTGCCGAAAACTTTGTGTTCGAGCAGGTAGAAGAGAAACCGAAAGAGCTGCCCGAAGTAACCATATACAAGAACGGACTCGTGCGGTTCAGCCGTAAGGCGATAGAAAAGTATGGGCTACAAGATGCCGCAGTTGTGTGGGGCGAGAGTGAAAACCAAGATATGCTTGCGTTACGCAGAGAGCGCGGCGGTAGACCGATGCGCGGTGAGCATAAGGATACCACAAGCTGTCCGTTACGAATTGCGGAGAGGCACGTCGGTCGGTACAAGATCGAGTGCGTGGAAGAGGTGATGGTACTGCGCCCACTCGCGTGACCACGCGCAAAGATAGGGGCGGGCAAAAAGCTGACGGTTAAGCACCTAAGAGCGGGGCCGCACCTTCGCGCAAGTTTTCGCAAAATCAAAAATCAAACGGAAAAATCAAAATCGAAAAAGTTTAACGTAGTTAAAGGACGGTGACCGCCGCCCTTTTGATTTTATCTGGAAAATCAAAAATATCAAAAATCAAAGAGGAGGGAATATGGCAAGCGGTGGACGAAGACCGGGCGCAGGCAGACCAAGAAAAGCCGCCGCCCAAAAAGCACTCGAAGGCAATCCAGGCCGCCGCCCGATAGAGGTAGTGACCTTTAATGCTGAAGGCATAGAACTACCGAGTGAGCCGCCGAGTTACCTATCGGCAAAGGCAAAAGAGATATACCGAACGGTGTACGCTTGGCTTAAAGGGATAGGCTGCACAACGGGAATTCTTCCGTACAACTTGGAAGAGTACGCATTTTGCAAAGCGCGGTGGTTAGAGTGTGAAGACATGAATACCAAGCACGGACTACTCGTAAAAGACCCGACGAACGGGAAAGCGATGCCCTCGCCGTTCGTGGCAATGGCACAGCAATACTTAAAGCAGACAAACGAGGTGTGGAGCAAAATCTACCTCGTGGTACGCGAAAGCAAACTGTCGAAGTGGGACGATAAAAACCCGAACGACGACATTATGGAAAAAATATTGGGAGGTGGCGGCGGCTAATGGAATACACGCAAGAAAATCCTTTGCGGCTTGTTGAGCTGTTCGCAGGAATAGGTAGCCAAACGCAAGCACTCAAAAACATAGGGGTGCCGCATGAGGTGGTAGCTATCTCCGAAATTGATAAGTATGCGATAAAGAGTTACGAAGCGATACATGGCAAGGCGAACAATCTCGGCGATATACGGCAAATCAAATCGCTCCCCGCGGCGGACTTATGGACATACTCATTCCCTTGTCAAGATATATCGGTCGCCGGGAAAGGCGCAGGCATCAAAGAGGGAACGCGCAGCGGCTTGCTGTTTGAGGTTGAGCGGTTGCTCAATACCGCCGCCCAAGATGGAACGCTTCCGAAATACCTATTACTTGAAAATGTAAAAAACCTTGTAAGCAAACGTTTCAAAGCCGACTTTGACAGTTGGCTTTCTTTTTTGGGGCAGCTCGGGTACTCGAACTATTGGCAAGTTATGAATGCCAAAGATTACGATATACCGCAAAACCGAGAGCGTGTTTTTTGCGTTTCTATTCGTGGCAAACATGAACCGTTCTTCTTTCCTCAGCGCCGCGAACTCATCTTACGATTAAAGGATATGTTGGATGAGGAAGTGGACGAAAGATACTACCTTAAAGAAAGCACGATTCGGAGCATTCTTACATCCCAATTTAACGCTCGTCGTAACAGTGTACGGCAGGGGGATGACTTGGCGAATACGTTGTTGGCACGTGATTGGCGCGGACCGCAATGTGTTCAAGTCGGCGAAATGGTTGGCGGCAAGTGGGATAAGATGCACGATATTTCGCGGAGAGTGTATGAGCCGAGCGGACTGTCTCCGACTGTGCATTGTCAAGGCGGCGGAAATACAGAACTGAAAATCGTGGTGGCAGGACAATTCCAACCTGTGGACCGCGATTATAACCTAAAAGGAAAACAGCGTGAGGAACACTTTGAGTGTCGCAATGACGAAATAAGTAACGCCGTACTAACGGGAGATAGAAAGAATTGTGTGTGCATCGCGGCGATGCGCGGTCGCAATCCCGAAGATCCGTCGGACCGTTCTCCCGGCAAGCACTTGGAGCAGCGGCTTGAACTCGGAAATTCCGATGTGAGCAACACGCTGACATCCGTACAAAAAGACAACCTTGTAGTCGAAGGCGATTTCGTTGCTCGACGGTATGACGATTTCATCGCAGAAAAAGGGTATATTCCCGAAATGTTCAACGCCTATAACGAACAAGAAGTGAGTGACGTTGCACCGACGCTGACAAGTCGGTGTTCGTGTGCAGGCGGTATGTCTGCTGTGCTTAAACTTGAAGAACCTTTGCAGGTCAAGGTAGCAACCAAGCGTGGATACGAAGAGGCGAAGCGTGGTGATTATGTTAACATTACTTATCCCGGCAGCAAGACCAAGCGTGGGCGCGTAGGAAAAGGCGTGGCGCACACATTAACTTGCGGCGACGGGAATGCGGTTATAACGGAGAACGTGCGAATTCGCAAGCTCACGCCCAGAGAATGTCTACGCCTTATGGGATGGCACGACGAGCAAATCGACAAGATAGCCGCCGCCCATGTGAGTTCGACACAGCAATACCGACAAGCCGGGAACGGAATCGTGGTGCAAGTCTTGGAGTACATCTTCAAGGCTTTATTTTTTGGTGAAAGATGAAACTGTACAACGATGACTGCTTTTGTGTAATGCGAAATATGCCGAGCCGTTCGGTAGATATGATACTTACCGACTTGCCATACGGTACGACGCGAAATGAGTGGGATAGACCGCTACCGCTTGATAAGCTGTGGACGGAATTCGAACGCATCATAAAAGATCGAGGCGCAATCGTGTTGTTCGCACAAACACCGTTTGACAAAATTCTCGGTGCAAGCAATCCCAAGCTCTTGAAGTACGAATGGATATGGGTAAAGCGACAAGGTAGCGGACATCTAAATGCAAAGAAGATGCCGCTCAAACGCCACGAAAACCTCTTGGTATTTTATAAGAAACTGCCAAAGTACAATCCGCAAATGACAGAGGGCAAAGCGTACACGATAAAGAGTGGTCGAGCCAGTGCGAACTACGGCGAACAAAAAACAGTGGTCACCGAGAATTCGGGGATGCGGTATCCGACGAGTGTGTTGGAGTTCAATTCGGAGAAAGGCTTACATCCAACACAAAAGCCTGTCGCATTATGCGAATACCTTATACGCACATACACGGATGAGGGCGATACGGTTTTCGATTGTTGTATGGGTAGCGGTACAACAGGCGTGGCTTGCCGCCGCCTTAACAGAGAATTCATAGGGATAGAAAAGAATGCGAAAATGTACGCAATAGCAAAACAAAGGATCGCGGAGGCAAGATGCAATATATAGCAAGTATAAGCTACGGCAAAGATAGCCTTGCCATGCTTGAAGTAATAAAGCGACATTGTTTGCCGCTCGATCGAATCGTACACGTCGAGATAATGGCAACGAAGGATATCCCGGCGGATCTTCCGCCCATGATGGAATTCAAAAAGAAGGCGGATAAGATAATACTCGATAAGTACGGAATACCCGTTGAGCATCTTACAGCGTCGCACACTTACGAGGAATATTTCTACTATGTATGTAACGGAAAGAAAAGCCGTAATCGAGGAAAGATATACGGATTTCCGTTGCAAAAAGGAAATTGGTGCAACTCGCGGCTGAAGGTTGGTGTTCTCGACAAAGTGCAAAAGGGCGCGATCTGTTATATAGGCATCGCAGCGGATGAGCCGCGAAGATTCCATGCACTCTCCGAAACCAAGCGAAGTCCGCTTGTAGAGTTCGGATGGACGGAAGAAATGTGCCGAGCGTGGTGTGAATCAAATGACCTATTGAGTCCGATATATACGACCGCCGCCCGTGGCGGTTGTTGGTTTTGCCACAACCAAAGTGTAGAGCAACTGCGGTTACTATGCAAGAATTACCCAGAGTATTGGGCATTATTGCTCAAATGGGATGCGGATAGTCCCGTGTCTTTCAAAGGGAACGGACACACTGTCCGCGACTTTGACAAACGATTTTCGATGGAAGAGCAAGGAATAATATCAAAAGATAAGAAATTCCATTGGAAAGATATAAATAAAACGCCGCTATAATGCGGCGATAAAAACACTTTGGGGGTAAACGATAATTTTAATGAAAATGTCAAAGTTAATACTTCCAAGAAATTGATTTTAAAAATGTAAATCAAAGAAAACAGAATAAAGATTGAAATTATCATACGCAATACCCCCTTTTGCTTTATTTCGTTTACCCGTCCTAATGGACAAATGGCGTCTGGCAAGCCGTGGGGGTGCTGACGCAACGGCTCAATAAAATAGTATCAAAAATAACATAGAAAGTCAAGGAGAAAATATGACGAAACGCATTTACACAGCCGAGTCCGTAACGAGCGGACATCCCGATAAACTTGCCGACCTCATTGCCGACAGCATTCTTGACGAATGCTTGGAGCAGGACGAGAACAGCCGTGTGGCTTGCGAGGTTATGTTGGCGCACAATAAGTGCTTCATCAGCGGCGAGATAACGACCGCAGCCGACGAGGACTATGAATACATAGCGCGTTCGGTTATGGCGCAGGTCGGTTACGATACGACGAACATAGAGGTCGAGGTATGCGTCCACGAACAAAGCGGAGATATAGCCGCCGCCGTAGACGGAACGGAATTGGGCGCAGGCGATCAGGGCATAGTATACGGCTATGCGACCAACGAAACGGAAAACTATATGCCGCTCCCGATAGAACTCGCGCATCGGCTCACCGATCGCCTGGAAGAGTGTCGGCGTAAAGGAATCATCAAAGGACTGCAGCCCGACGGAAAGAGTCAAGTGTCGGTGCAGTATGTCGGAGATAAGTTCGACAAAATCACATCGGTCATTGTGTCCGCACAGCATACCGAACAAAAAGACTTTGATGTGCTGAAAGCCGAGATACGGCATAATGTCATCGGGTATGTGTTAGCGGACTACGACTTGTCGGATGCTGAAATCCTCATAAATCCGTCGGGGCGATTCGTGCTTGGCGGATTCGAGGCGGATACGGGACTGACCGGGCGCAAACTTATGGTCGACAGCTACGGTGGAATAGCACATCACGGCGGAGGTGCCATGTCGGGCAAGGACGCAAGCAAGGTGGATCGTAGCGGTGCGTACCTCGCAAGGTATATCGCCAAAAACATAGTCGCAGCTCGGCTTGCCGAAAAGGTTGAGGTCGCGCTGTCCTATGCGATAGGTGTTCCGCATCCGACAGCAGTGGATATAAACACATTCTATACGGGATCGGTCAACGAAAAGTTTATTGCCGAGGCGGTGGCGAAGGTGTTTGACCTATCGGTCGCAGGCGCGATCGAGAAACTCGACCTCCGCCGCCCGGTCTTTGCACAAACCGCAGTGGGCGGCCATTTCGGCAAAGACTACCTCGCATGGGAGAATACGGACAAAGCGGAGGCATTATATGGAGCAATACACCCGTGACCAAGTAGTAATCGAGAACCAACGTCTGGTATATCTCGCTTACAAGCAGTTGACAAAGACGGAGTTGATTCTTCAAAACGAGGCCGATATTATTTCGGAGGGTATGATAGGACTTATACGCGCCGCCGACAGCTTTGATGAGAAAAAAGGTAAGAAGTTCAGCACCTACGCAGTGAAGTGCATCAAAAATGCAATGCTCCAATACATACGTAAAATCAGTAAATATTGGGGAAAAGAGGTATCGCTGTATGCGCCTATAAGCAAAGACGATGACGGAAGTACGCTTTGCTATGCCGATGTTATCGAGGATGAAACGCCGTCGAACTGCTTTGAAGAGTGCGCAAAGTCTTTAATAGACGAGAGAATAGAGAAGCTCCCAGAAACCGACCGAGAAATAATGCAGGCGGTAATCGCAGGCTATAAGCAAAAAGAAATCGCCGCGATGATGGGGATACGGCAACCAACCATTTCGCGGCGAATCAAAAAAATACAGTATAGGCTTCGGAAAGAACTCAGCTCCTTGTGCGACCGATAATAAAATCGACCGTACAATCAAACCCATTTGCAAGGTTAATAACGGAATCGATCGTGGGAATGTGAGAACCATTCTTCCAATCGAAAAGGCGAGATGATGCAACGTGTGCCTTTTTATAGAAATGCCACCACGGACAGTTGAAATGTTGCTTGAGTATCAATAACTGTTCCGCGAACGGAGGGCAAGGGTAAAAGGTAGTACAGTAGTTTTCGTCTTCGCGCCCAAGAAGAAAATCGGTAGTGCATTGGAAATAGTCAGCCAATTTTACCAGGTTCTCGACGGACGGCTTACGTTCACCATGCAAATAACGCGCAATACAGGTAGCATCAACTCCAATAATCCGGGCAAGCTGAAATGGCGTAAGTTCACGCTCAAACATAAGCGAATCAAGTTGTTCAGAGAATTTCGACAAATTATCCATAAATAAGTCCTCTTTCTACAAAATATTATCTCCCATGTTGGCACTAAAAAGTTGCACTCTGCCAAGGTGGGAGTTTATAATATAAGTACACTTGAGCGCGCAAGGGTGAAGGAAAATTTGGAGAACTAAAAAATGGATAAAGAACATAACAACACGGCAAGACAAGCCATGCGAGAAGAGAAGATAAGCTCGCATGACATAGCACAGGAAATACTCCCGTTGCTTAAAGACTATTTTTGCGGCGAATTCACCGCCGCCGCCGATACCGTTTCTATAGCAATCGAAAACGGCCAACAGTTCCAACTGAAAATATCGGAGGTGGGGTGAATATGTACCGTAATAGCGGTGCGATAATCGGGTCGGGTAAACACGATATGTCGCAATATAATTTTATCAAAATAGCATTTGTGCAAAAAGAAAAAGAATATCGATTTGTGCCGCAAAAAGCCGAAACCGAGGAGGTGTTTAATGTTTAAGATAAAGAACGGACGGTTCATCTCCAAAGAGGTTTCGTTCGATATGCCAGAAGGATTCAATCTCGTACTTAACGACTGCTACCCGATGTTTAACCTTGTGCGGTTCGCATCGGATAATAAGGTCATCAAATACGGAAGAGTCTTCATCGAAATATCACTACAAAACTCCAAGAATCCCGAGTCGTATGATATGGCTAAATTACACGATTACGGTGCGCAAGTAAGAAGCGAGCCGTTCGAAGTAACAAGGGGAAAGGGAACGGCAAAGGCAGCATATTTCACCAGCGGTGAATATATGGACGTATACGAGGAACACTACCTTCTAAAAGAGCCAATCAACGGAGATAACCTCTTCAAAGTTCGTGTTTATAACCGGGCAGCCAAAGGGAAAAAGATAACGGCGGCGGTAGAGGATAGCCTGCAAATGCCCATAGTCAAAAAGTTCTTGGACAGCATTCAATACAATTAAAAACCGCGAAAAAGAGTCGACAAAAAAATGTCGGCTCTTTTGAAATTGTTGCGATTTTTCGCTGGACTTTCTACGATGAGCACGGTATTGTTTGTGCTACAAAACAAAAAGGAGTTGCAATCTATGCAAAAGTGTGGAAGTATCATCGAAAAAATAGGGCTGACGCAAATCAGCGACGAAACAGCAAAGTGCTTGCTCGATGCCTTTTATAAGGTAGAGAAAGAACAAGGCTACCTCAACGAATCAGTAACTACGATAATAAGCTATTTACATATGCGAGGAGAGGAAGCAAAAAAGCCGATCGTGCGGTTTCAAAGCCGAGGGGAAAGCGGAAATATCTATTATTTAATGAAATTGGTAGCCGACGCCTTGGATGACAATGAAGCAACGAAATCGTTGTGGAAAAGGGTAAAACAAGGGAATTACGATGAGGCGTTAGTTAAGATAAGAGAACAGGTAAGACTAATTGATTTGGACGGGGTATATTGATATGGATACATTTTTCAGCCAAAAATATTGCGATCGTTGCGGCAAGGAATTGTCGGGCGGACGCATAATGTCGATGTTTAATACGGACTGCATCTGTATGGAATGCAAGAAAAAGGAAACCGAATTGCCCGAATATAAGGACGCCATAAAAGCCGATTGCAGGCTATAAAGAGCGGCAACTACAATTATTCGGGGATTGGGCATCCTTTGAAAAAATAATTGAAAATTCTTTGAAAAAGTTTCGGTTTTGGGCGCGTTTTCGCTGGGCTCTTTGGCGTGTTTACGGTATTGTTTGGTTACAATCAAACGAGGCAAAACGCCCAAAGGAGAACACGCAAAATGAAAACACAAACCTTCGGAATCGAGATCGAACTCACAGGAATCACACGAGAGGCGGCGGCAAGGGTAATCGCCGAATACTTCGGCACGAGTTCATACTACGTCGGCGGCGGATACAGCACCTATGAGGCAACCGACAGACAGGGACGAAAGTGGAAAGCGATGCGCGACGGTAGCATACGCGCCGAACTGAAAAACGGCGAAAGCGCAAGCGGAGAGTACAAATGCGAAATCGTAACGCCCATATGCAAATACGAAGACATCGCGGACATACAGGAAATCGTAAGACAACTGCGGCACAAAGGCGCGATAGCCAACGAAAGCTGCGGAATACACGTCCACGTCGGTGCGGAGCAGCAAACGGCAAAAAGCCTACGCAATCTTGTCAATATAATGACAAGCAAAGAAGACCTACTATTCAAAGCACTCGGTGTACTAAAATCACGCGAGGAAGACTACTGCCAAAAAAATGATGAGCGATTCGTCAAACAGTTAAATGAGAGAAAGCCGCAAACGACCGCCGCCATCGAAGACTTATGGTACGGCGGTTGGAGCTACCGCAACGATCACTACCACTACAGCCGCTACCATGCACTCAACTTACACAGCCTGTGGCAAGGCAAGGGCATCGAGTTCCGATGCTTTAACGGAACAACCCACGCAGGCAAGATAAAGACCTACATACAATTATGCCTCGCAATATGCCACCAAGCACTCACGCAAAGCGGAGCAAGTGCAAGGCGCACGTCAAGCACGAACGAAAAGTACACCTTTCGCACCTGGCTACTGCGGCTCGGCATGATAGGTGATGAGTTCGAAACGGCAAGAATGTGGTTGCTCAAAAACTTCGAGGGTGACACGGGATACAAAAACGGCAGACCGATGGCAGTGGCGGCATAAGCCACCGCCACTGCAAACAAAAAAAAGGAGAATACAATCATGGCAAACAAACTTTATGTAGCATACGGCAGCAACCTAAACCTAACGCAAATGGCGCACAGATGTCCTAATGCAAAGGTGGTCGGCAAAGGAATACTCAAAGACTACCAACTGACATTCCGACACGTTGCAACGATAGAACCCGAAAAGGGCGCGGAAACGCCCGTCGGCGTGTGGGAAATAACACCTGCTTGTGAGAAAGCCTTGGATATCTACGAAGGGTATCCGCGAATGTACCGCAAGGAAACTGTCGAAGTGGAAATGATGGACGGTACGCGCAAGCAAGCGATGGTGTACATTATGAACGACGGGGAGCCCTGCTTGCCGAGCGAATACTACTACGGAACGATTCGACGCGGCTATGCGGATGTCGGACTCGACGAAAAGTACCTATACACCGCTCTTGCGGATACGGTAAAACGAATGCAAAAATAAACCAATAAAAAAAGCGTGTTCGAGAAAGAGTGCTTCTGCGCTCTTTTTCATTTATCGGAGGGGCAATGGCATATAACAAAAAACTCGCCGACCGCGCCGTTGCTTTTATAAATTCGCTCAAGCACACAAAAGGCACTTGGCACGGATTGCCGTTCGAACTGTTACCTTGGCAGGACAAGATCATACGAGATGTGTTCGGAACAGTTAAAGAGAACGGATATAGGCAATATAATACGGCGTATGTAGAGATACCTAAAAAGCAGGGTAAGAGCGAGATCGCGGCGGCGGTCGCGCTTTATTTATTGGCTGGCGATGGAGAATGGGGCGCGGAAGTTTACGGCTGCGCCGCCGACCGACAGCAAGCAAGTATCGTGTTCGATGTCGCTTGCAATATGGTGGAACAATGCCCGGCATTAAAGAAACGCATCAAACCTATAATGAGCCAAAAGCGGCTCGTATATCAGCCTCTCAATGCGTTCTACCAAGTGTTGTCGGCGGAAAGCTACACAAAGCACGGACTCAACGTCCACGGAGTGGTGTTCGACGAGCTCCACGCGCAACCCACTCGCGCACTTTACGATGTCATGACGCACGGATCGGGTGATGCGCGAAAACAGCCGCTGTTCTTCCTTATAACCACGGCAGGCACGGATCGCAACTCAATATGTTGGGAAATCCACCAGAAAGCAAAAGACATACTCGCAGGTCGCAAGCGCGATAGATCGTTTTATCCTGTTATATACGGCGCGGATGAAGACGATGATTGGGGCGATGAAAAGGTGTGGCATAAAGCCAACCCGTCGCTCGGCGTAACAGTCGATATTGACAAGTTGCGTATCGCATACGAATCGGCAACGGACAATCCTGCCGAGGAAAACCTATTCCGACAGCTACGCCTTAACCAATGGGTCAAGCAATCGGTTCGATGGATGCCGATGGACGCTTGGGATAAGTGTGCATTCGCGGTCGATGCGGAGGCACTTGCCGGGCGAGAATGCTATGGTGGACTCGACCTTTCGAGTAGTACCGACGTAACCGCATTTGTGCTTGTCTTTCCGCCGCAAGGCGATGAGGACAGGTATGTAGTGTTGCCGTTCTTTTGGATACCCGAAGACACGATAGAACTGCGTGTGCGCCGCGACCACGTTCCGTATGACGTGTGGAAAACCAAGGGGCAAGTGATAACCACCGAAGGCAACGTGATCCACTACGGCTACATCGAAAACTTTATAGAGGAACTCGGCAAAAAGTACCACATAAAAGAGATAGCGTTCGATAGATGGGGAGCGGTGCAAATGACGCAAAACCTCGAAGGTATGGGATTCACGGTAGTGCCGTTCGGACAGGGATTCAAAGATATGAGCCCGCCGACAAAAGAATTGATGAAACTCGTACTCGAACAAAAGATAGCGCACGGCGGCAACGTGCCGCTTCGGTGGATGATGGACAACGTGTTCGTGCGCACCGATCCTGCCGGGAATATAAAGATGGATAAGGAAAAGTCAACCGAAAGGATAGACGGAGCGGTCGCGCTTGTTATGGCATTGGACCGTGCGATTCGCAATCAAGGGACGGCGGACAGCGTGTACAACGACCGTGGAATCATCGTGATTTAACGAAAAAAATCTTTGAAAAAGTTTCGTGTTTTGGGCGTTTTTCGCTGGGCTCTTTCGTTGTTTTACGGTATTGTTTGGTTACAAAATCAAGCAAGGGCAAGCCTGCCCGAAGGAGTAAAAAATGGCTACGGAAAAGAAAGTACAAGCAACACTTAAGAGCGCAATAGGGTTTTATATCGGCGATGTGTGCTATGCGATGTCCGACGAAGACTACGACGGCAAATGGCACAAAGATGATTATAGCGATTTCGAAGGTACACACGAACTGCGAGGACACAGATTCGCCATAGGCGGCACGGCATACGGAGACGGCGAATACGAAGACCAATTCGGACATTGCTACGGCGTCGATTCGGGAACGATAGGCATCCTGCCGTATGAGCTCTGCGAAAAGAGAAACCCTTATGAACTCGATAAGCTCGGACGATTCGTAAGAGCGATGACCGCGACATTCACAGCCGAGGACGGTGAGTTCGATATAAAAGTAGGCTCCGAATGCTACCACATAAACACGAACGATGAATATGACGATGATGAAGAAGATTACGATTATAACGACTACGAATCCGACGAAGACTACGATTAAACGGTAAAATCCGCGACCGCTCCGAAAGGGGCGGTTATTATTTTGAAAAGGAGAGCGCAATGCAAATAGAAAAGAAAAAAGTGGACGACCTAAAAGCCGCCGCCTATAATCCGCGCAAAGACCTGCAACCGGGCGATGCGGAATACGAAAAACTCAAACGGAGCATTTTGGAGTTCGGGTACGTCGAGCCCGTTATATGGAACAAGCGCACGGGCATCGTTGTGGGCGGACACCAACGGCTCAAAGTTATGAAGGACCTCGGCTACACCGAAGTCGATTGCGTTATTGTGGACCTCGACGAGAGAAAAGAAAAGGCACTCAATATCGCGCTCAACAAAATCAGCGGCGAGTGGAACAACGACCTCCTTGCCGACCTCTTACGCGACTTGGACGGGAGTGGTTTCGACATAACGCTGACGGGCTTCGACCTTGCCGAGGCGCAAGAGTTGTTCGGCAGCGGCTCAATGGAAAACGTCCACGAAGACGATTTTGACGCGGAGTCGGCGTTAAGCGAAACCGCCGATTGTAAGACCGTTTCGGGCGATTTGTGGCACTTGGGAGAGCATAGGCTACTGTGCGGCGATTGTACGCAAATCGAGGACGTGCGGCGCGTTTTGGACGGCAAGGCGGCGGACGTGATGGTTACCGATCCGCCGTATAATGTTGATTACGGCTCGGCGATTGTCGGAAAGAATAAGTCCAAAACACGCGATAACAGCAACATAGCAAACGATAACCTCTCCGATGACGAGTTCTATCAGTTCCTGTTGGCGTTTTACAAGGCGGCGGAAAGAGGACTGAAAAAGGGTGCGCCCGTTTATGTGTTCCACAGCACAAAGGAAACGGTCAACTTTACGAAAGCGATGGTAGACGCAGGATTCAAGTATGCGCAAACGCTCGTGTGGTACAAAAACCACTTTACGCTCGGAAGGCAAGATTATCAGTGGATACATGAGCCTATACTCTACGGATGGAAGGAAGGCGCAGGGCATTACTTTGTGGACGACCGAACGCAACCGACCGTATACGAGGAATTGCGGCTTGCCGTGAAAAAGATGGGCAAAGCCGAACTCGTTGAACTTTTGGAAAAAATGCTCGAAAAGCCGACGACCGTTGTTAAAGACAATAAGCCGAGCAAGTCCCCCGATCATCCGACAATGAAGCCGATAACGCTGTGTGCCAAGCTCATATTCAACAGCAGCCACGAAGGGGATACGGTGTTCGAGCCGTTTTGCGGCAGCGGAAGTACGCTCATAGCCGCCGCCCAGCTCGACCGCAAGTGCTGCGCCATAGAATTGGAGCCGCGCTACTGCGACGTTATTGTTCGGCGATACAAAGAACAGTATCCCGACGCCGAAATAAGGCACATCCGCGAGGGTGTGGAAATCTTCGATTAAACCCCTCGAATTCGAGTACATTAGGCGTAAAATTCTTTGAAAAAGTTTGAGTTTTGGGCGGTGTTTCGCTGGGCTCTTTCGCGCGAGCACGGTATACTTTGGTTACAAAATTAAGCAAGGGCAAACGCCCGAAGGAGTCAAAAATGGAAACCAAAATAACCAAAGCAACGGAAAGAAAACTCGTCAAGATCGCGCAACAGGAAATCCCCGCACTCGAAAGCCGAGCCGACCTCGAACAGCAAATGAGCGACAGCCTCGACTTTATCGATGGCATCGCGGTATGGGAAATCAAGGCGGCGCTCATAGCCGCATACAATCTCGGACGGGCGGCGGCCAAGAAGGGGAAATAAAATGGAAAAGCAAGAACGCACGGCAATCGAGAAAAGGCTGTTCCGCACTCTTAAGAATTATACGCACGGCTATCACAGCAATGCGACCGAGAAAGAAAAAGAAGCCTACGATGCGAAGGTTGAGCAACTCAAAGCAAGGATACTCGATGACGTGGAACACGCTCCCGAAATCATCGCCGAAGAGTTCACGGCGCATCAAGCCAAGATGTATCGAGCGCAAATGAGCGGAGAGTACGCAACGCTCAAATGCAACGCCGAATGGAAAGCAATAGACAACGTGTGTATGGCACTCATCGACAGCAAGCCATTCAAAGAATAAAAAGCATAGCAAAATATCGAAAACCGAAACCGTCCAACCGGGCGGTTTTATCATTTCAAAAAACGGAGGGAGTATGGGATTATTCGGTCGAAGTCGGGATGCGCCAAAAAAGGAAAAGCGCAATGCGCCAAGCAAAGAAATGCAAGAATTTATTCGCGGCGTGGACGTGGATATGGGCGGCGGCTCGGCGAGCGGTGTGCGCGTGGATGAACTCCGCGCTATGCAAACAAGTGCGGTGTACGCTTGCGTAAAGATACTTGCGGAAACGGTGGCGAGTCTGCCGTTGCACTTATACAAAAAAGGGAAAAACGGTAAAAACGAAACGGCGGAGCAGCATCCGCTTTTTTCGTGCTTGTACGAATCGCCGAACGAGGAAATGACGAGCTTCGAGTTCCGCGAAACGATGATGACATCGCTGTTATTGTGGGGCAACGCTTATGCGCGAAAGATACGCAAGAACGGACACGTCGCCGAACTGTGGTACTTAAAGCCGAATCTAATGACGGTCGAGCGCGACAGCCAAACGGGAAGTATAAAGTACACATACTCCGACGACATAAAGAATCAAACATTCGTATATTCGCCCGATCAGGTGTTCCACGTCAAAGGTTTGTCTATCGACGGGGTACTCGGACTGAGCCCTATTGCGCAAGCGCGTGAGGCTGTCGGACTGTCGCTCGCCACCGAGCAGTACGGTGCAAAGTTCTTTGGCAACGGAGCGCGACCGGGCGGTGTTCTCGAACATCCCGGCATTCTGAAAGACCCAGAGAAACTGCGAGAGTCGTGGAACAAAGTGTATCAGGGAACGCGCAACAGCCATAAGGTGGCGGTACTCGAAGAAGGGATGAAATACCACACTATAGGCATTGCGCCCGAAGACGCACAGTTTCTCGAAACGCGCAAGTACCAAGTCAACGAAATATGCCGCATCTTCCGTGTTCCGCCGCACCTTGTCGGCGATTTGGACAGAGCGACGTTCAGCAACATAGAACATCAATCCATAGAGTTCGTTCAGCACACGGTACGTCCGTGGCTTGTACGGTGGGAACAAAGCATAAGCCGCCAACTCCTCGACGAGAAAGAGCGGCTTTTGTATTTTGCAAAGTTCAATGTGGACGGACTGTTGCGCGGCGATTACAAGTCGAGAATGGAAGGTTATGCGGTAGGGCGGCAAAACGGATGGCTGTCCATAAACGACATACGACGCTTGGAAGATATGCCTCTCGTGCCTGCCGAAAAAGGCGGCGATGAGTACCTTGTCAACGGCAACATGATAACCGCCAATCAACCGAAACAAAAAGAAGGAGGTAACGATGAATAGCAAAAAGGAATTGCGAATGCTTCCGATGAAGGAATTGCGCATCGCGGATGTCGACGGCGGCGGTCTGGTCATAGAAGGACACGCCGCTGTGTTCGACTCGTGGTCGGAAACGCTCGGAGGGATATTCCCGTTTAAGGAAGTGGTGCGAAAAGGTGCGTTCAACGAAAGCATCGGCAAGGACGATATCCGCGCTCTTTTCAATCACGATCCGAACTATGTGCTTGGGCGTAACCGCGCGGGTACGCTCGAACTCGTGGAAGACGAAATCGGCTTGCGTGTTCGTATAACGCCGCCCGATACGAGCTGGGCAAAGGACGTTGTTACGAGCATTCGGCGCGGCGATATAACGCAAATGTCCATCGGCTTTGTCGTGTTAAGCGATAAGTGGTCCACCGATGACGGAATGGACGTGCGCGAAATTCGCAAGGTGCAACTGTTCGATGTGAGTCCCGTCACGTTCCCGGCATACACGGAAACCGACGTCGGTGTTCGCGCTATGCAGGAATACGACGGGTACAAAGCCGAACAGCGCAGCAAAGCGGAAGAAGCGGAAAAGGCGGCGGAACTCGCCGCCAAAAGAGCCAAAGAACAAGCAAAGCTCGAAAACCTGAAAACCAAATTCAAAAATATTTAATCGGAGGTTAACCAATAAATGAACATCAAGAAAATTCTCGAAATGAAGGCAAAGCGCGAGGATGCGCGGCTCAAAGCAATGGCGGTACTCAACAAAGCAGATGCCGAAGACCGCTTTTTGACCGACGACGAACAAAAGGAAATCGACAAATACGAATCGGAAATCCGCGCGTGGGACGAGAGCATCGCAAGAGCGGAAAAAATGCTTGCCATCGAGCCCGAAGACAGGGCGGCGGAAAAACCCGAAGTCAAGCCGACGCCGAATAAGAGCGGCGAAGAGAAACGGTTTGCTACGTTCGGCGAACAACTTCTTGCGACGTACCGCGCGGCGATGCCGGGCGGTGTGACCGATGAGCGCCTTTCCACCAGAGCGGCAAGCGGACTCAACGAAACCACGCCCTCGGACGGCGGATTTCTCGTTCAGCAGGACTTTGTGACCGAACTGCTCAAGCGCACCTACGAGACGGGTATTCTCGCAAGTAAGGCGAAGAAAATCCCCATTTCGACCAATGCGAACGGACTCAAAATCAACGCCGTGGACGAAGACAGTCGCGGAAACGGCAGCCGTTGGGGCGGCGTTCAAGCGTTCTGGGAGTCCGAAGCGGACGAGCATACGGGCAGCAAGCCGAAGTTCCGTCAACTCGATTTGTCGCTGAAAAAGCTCACGGGGCTGTGTTACGCGACCGATGAACTGTTGCAGGATGCGGCGGCACTCGAATCGGTCATTCGCCAAGCATTTGCCGAAGAGTTCGGATTCAAGATCGACGACGCCATTCTGGACGGCAGCGGCGAAGGACAGCCGCTCGGCATTCTCAAAAGCGGTGCGCTTGTCAAAGTCGAAAAAGAGAAAGACCAGTCCGCCGTCGTGACGGTAGAAAATATCGTCAAGATGTGGAATCGGCTGTGGTCGAAATCGCGGTCGAGCGCAGTGTGGTATATCAACCAAGAGATCGAGCCGTACCTGTACACGCTCAAACTCGGAGATAAACCCGTGTATATCCCGGCAGGCGGCATTTCCGAAAAGCCTTACGCCACGATATTCGGCAGACCCGTCGTGCCGCTCGAACAGTGCAATGCGCCGGGCGAAGTCGGAGATATCGTGCTCGCGGACATCGGGCAGTACCTTCTCATCGACAAGGGCGGCGTGAAAGCGGCAAGTTCCATCCACGTCCGCTTCCTGTACGACGAGAACGTGTTTCGCTTTATTTATCGCGTGGACGGCAAGCCTATTTGGAACAAACCGCTTGCGCCGTACAAAGGCAAAGCCACGGTTTCGCCGTTCGTTACGCTGGACAAACGTGGTGCATAGCGTAAAGGCGGTGGGCGCGTGATAAGTTTACAGGAAACAAAGGAATTTCTCCGTGTGGACGACGATACCGAAGACGCGCTCATTTCCTCGCTTATCGTAACGGCAAAGGTATTGGTCGAAGACGTATTGCGAAGACCGCTTGCGGACTTCGACCGAATACCAGAGCCGATATACCAAGCAATGCTCATCGTAACCGCGACGCTTTACGAAGAGCGGCAAGTATCGAAGGATAAATCGGGTGTGTCCGTTACGGACACGCTCGATATGATCCGACGAATGCTGTTTGCGTACCGCAAGGGAGCGTTCTGATGCGAATAGGAAAACTCAACCGCCGAGTGGAAATTCTCGAATTCATAACGAGCCGCGACGAATACGGCGGCGAAGTCGGCGAGTGGAAAGCCGTTAAAACGGTTTGGGCGAGCATTGTGACCGTAAGCGGCACGGAGCAACTTGTTTCGCAACAAGTGACTGCGGAGGCGGTAGCGAAAATAACAATGCGGTTTTTGCCGTGGTTGACAGTATTGCACCGCATTCGTTACGGCAAAAAACTGTACGAAATAGTGGGTGCGATTGACGCGGATACGGCGCACACGGAAACTATAATCAACTGCAAGGAGAAGGTAAACGATGGGCTACAGTGCAAAACAGCTAAAAGTCAAGACTACGGTGGAGGGTGCGGATGCGCTTGTAAAAGACCTGAAAGCAATGGAGGAAGCGGCGGCGGATGCGCTGATGGCGGCGGCGAAAGCGGGCGGTAAAATCGCACTCGAAGATGCCAAGCGCAACTGTCCCGTGGATACGGGCGCACTCAAACAAAGTCTGCATTTGACCGACGGCAAAGCGACGGCGGTAAAAGCGACTGTGCAAGTCGACTACGATAAATCGCTCAAATACGGTACGCACGTCGAACTCGGCAGCCGAAACCGTCCCGCCAATCCGTTTATGCGTAACGCCGTTGACGACAACCAAAATAAAATCAACGATGCTATCACGGCGGAACTGTCGAGAGCGGTAGGTCGCAAGATATGAAAGATATTTGCCAAGCGGTTTATGAGTATCTGTGTTCGAGAAAAGATATTACGGCTCGCGTCAAGGACAGGATATATCCCATAATCTTGCCGCAGTCTGCGCCGCTCCCGGCAATCGTGTACGCGCCAGTGCTTGCCAACTACGACAGCGCATTGCAAGGCGACACAGGCTATGTGCGGCAAACGGTGCAGTTTGTCAGCCACGATACGACTTATAAGAAAACACGCGAACTCTCGCGGCTCATAAAGAAAGCATTGCAAGATTACAAAGGGGATATGTGCGGACTGAACATTCAAGCCGTGTTCATCAAATCCGACTACGAGTATAACGGAAACACGGCGCTCAAATTCGATACCGAGGAATACATGTCAAGCATCGAATTTGAGATACATTTCAACGAAAAATAAGGAGGTAAATATGGCGGTAGCAGGCAAAAACGGCAAAGTCGTCATAGGCACGGAAAGCGACCAAAAGGTGGTCGGCATCAAGAATTGGTCGCTCGAACTTTCGCTCGACACGCTCGAAACGACCTCGCTCGGCGACGATTGGAAGAACTATATCACGGGTCTCAAAGAGTGGTCGGCGTCGAGCGAAGGCGATTACGAAGTACCTTTGGACGGGCAAGGGCAAGCGGCTTTGCAATACGCATATCTGCACGGCACGACGGTCACTTTGAAACTGTTCGTGGACGAAAAGAACTACTACACGGGCGAGGCGTACATCAACAGTCTTTCCATAGAAGACCCGGTCGATGACGTTGTGTCCATCAGCATCGAATGCACGGGGACGGGCGCACTGTCGTTCGAACTCGGCGAATAGGAGGCGATATGAAAAAGGGAATCACCATAACACTGGATAAACCGCGCACGTTGCGCTACGGAATGAATGCGCTCGCCAAGATCGAAGACATCACGGGCAAAACGCTGATGTCTCTCGACCTCGGCAACGTCGGCATTAAAGACCTGCTCGCCATCGTGTACGCAGGACTTTGCCACGAAGACAAGTCGCTGACTATCGAAAAGGTCGGCGATTTAATCGACGAGTACACCGACCTCAACACGATAGCCGAAAAGATAGGCGATGCGCTGACCGAGGCATTCGGTACGACGAAGGCGGAGGGTGGCGGCACGGGGGAAGCGTAGCCGCCGTTTTTGACCTTGCGGCGCTTTTAGACCGTGCTGTCGTGCAATTCGGACTCGATCCTTTATCGGTCGGCGAATATACGCCGTATGAATTAACTCTCCTTGCACAGCAAAAACAACGGCGCGACCAAGATGAGTTTGAGAATCTGCTATGCCTTGCGTGGCATACCGAGGCATTTGCCAGGCAAAAGCGATTGCCGACGCTTGGCAAAGTCTTGCGCGATGCGCGAAAGAAGCCGAAAAAGCAGGCTAACAAAAGCGACGCAATATTAAAGGCAATGGCGGCGGAAAAGGGAATCATAGTAAAATAAATCTCTGCACTTATAGAGCAAATCAGTATAAACCCATGCAAAACAGCGAGTTGCTAAAAATAGATACAATTTTCTCTTCGAGAAAGCTTGACAATTCATATAACATAGTATATAATAAATTCAAACGAAATGTTATATTCGGAGTGCGGCTATGAACGAAATAATTAAACAGATTCGTGAATATACAAAGTTAAGTCAAGCTGAAATGGCGGATGAGCTGGGTGTCACGTTTGCAACAATAAATCGTTGGGAAAACGGTCACGCTATGCCGAATAATCTTGCACAAATGAAGGTGTACGATTTTTGCGTTCGGCATTCCGTGCCGCTTTACGAAATGATCATTCAAAAGGTGAAAAAAGCGGCAGCGGCAATAGAACTCGAAACGGATAGAATTGTTTTATACCACGGCTCGAAAGAGGGGCTCAAAGGAAAAATAGCGCCCATAAGTCGCAGTCGGTGTGATTTCGGACAAGGCTTTTATATGGGTACGGAACCGGGGCAACCGCTGACATTGGTGTGCGATTTTGCCAAGTCGAGGTTTTATATAGTGTCTATCAAGATCGGTGGACTTGCAACAGTGGAAGTACCTGCGGATATCGAGTGGGCAATGCTTGTAGCATATCATCGCGGAAGAATGGAAAAAATAAAATCCACGGCTTTATATCAAAAATACAAAAACTATTCCGAAAGCAGAGATTTGATTATAGGTAGCATAGCAAACGACAGAATGTTCTTTGTCATAGATAATTTCTTTCAAGAACTTATAACCGATCAGGCACTCGTAAACAGTTTATCGGCATTACAACTCGGAAAGCAGTATGTTGCAAAAACGCAAAAAGCGTGTGATGCAGTAAGAGTGGAAAGGGAAGTCGAGCTGTCGCCGTTAGAGCGGAAATGCTTGCAAGCGGTCAGTGAAGAAAACCGAGCAAAGGGCATTTCTATGGCGAACGATATTTGTAAAAACTATCGCAGAGAAGGTCGGTTTTTTGATGAAATTTTGGAAGCGGCATTGCGAGGTGATGTATGATTATGGATATATTGCAGTCTAAGTTATGCGATATTCAAGGGCGGTTGTTTGAGATGTCCGCAGATAAAGAATATGACAGTGTGACATTTATAAAACAGTTTATGAATTCGAATTTGGCGCACAATCTCGATTCGGAATACAATCGTATGCAATGGGCAGGAGAAGAATATCTCATGGAAGAGCTTGCTGACGAATGTGCGCAGTTACTTACGCACCACGGTACGCTTTTTACAAAAGACGAACTTTTTTGGATGGGATATATTTATAGATATTGGCATTTTTATACTGGTGAAGATAGCAGAAAAATTTATAAGCAAGCACCCGTAGAAACAATGAAAATAAACTATTATATGTTTCATACGATGTCACCTGAAATGGCGATTGATGATTTGAAAGAAATTTACAAGCAAAAGAAATCGTAAAATGATAACAAAATAAGAACAAAGCAAGTATCGAAAGGTGCTTGCTTTTTTCGTGTACCAAATCAAATAAGGAGGTGGGGAATTGGCTGTTATTAGAAACCTTGTCATCAAGATAGCGGCGGACATCTCCTCGCTTTCGAAAGGATTATCCAACGCACAAAAATCAATCCAAAAAGTGTCGGCATCGTTTACAAAGGCGGGAACGAAACTGACGGCAAGCATAACCGCACCGCTTGTGGCATTAGGCACGGCGGCGGTCAACGTCTCGCAAAAGTTCGAGCAAAGTATGGCGAATGCTGCATCTGTCGCAGGCGCGACAAGCGAAGAGCTTGCGCGTATGACGGCAATTGCCAGAGAGATGGGAAGCAAGACCGTGTTCTCGGCATCGGATGCGGCGGATGCACTATACTACATGGCGTCGGCAGGTTATAAGGTCGACCAGATGGCTGACTCCATCGAGGCAACGCTGAATCTTGCAAGCGCAACGCAAAGCGATCTCGCATTCACTACGGATACGGTAATAGCAACCCTCAATCAGTTCGGACTTGAAGCGAACCAAGCCGAGCGCGTGACTAACGTTTTCGCATCGGCAATCGGTAATTCGATGGCGAACATGGATAAACTCGCCAATTCGATGGGATACGTCGGGCCTGTGGCAAATAGTCTCGGCTATACCATAGAAGAAACGACGGGCGCATTGGCTGTGTTGTACAACGCAGGCTACGACGGCTCTACGGCAGGTACTGCTCTACGGCAATCACTTGTAGCGTTAATGAATCCGTCCACCGCGGCACTTGACGTGTTCGAAGAATTGGGTATTGCATTTGAAGATGTCAACCCGGCAACGAACGACCTCGCAACAATCATTGACAGGCTCGGTGCGGCGGGTATGGACACCTCGCAAGCCATGAAGGTGTTTGGCGCGAGAGCAGGACCGGGAATGCTTGCGCTTTTGTCGGCAGGCGGTGACGCTGTGAGAGATATGACCGCATCCATAACGGGAACGAATAAAGCGACCGAAATGGCGGACATACAGCTCAACACGCTACAAGGGCAAATGAAAATACTCAAGTCGGAAGTTGAGGAGATCGCAATATCGTTCGGCAACGTGTTGATACCAATAATCCGACAGTTCATACAAAAGTATATCTCACCGCTGACCGCCAAGCTAATGGGGCTGTCGATGGGGACGAAAAAGAATATCGTCACAATCGCGCTCTTAGCGGCGGCAATAGGACCGTTATTGCTCGTAATCGGTAAACTAATCGGTAGCGTGGGAACAATAGCAAAAGTCGGATCGATGCTGTTTAGCAAGGTCGGACTTATTATTGGTATCATCGCCGCCGTTGTCGGTGTGCTGACTTACCTATGGAAGACCAATGAAGGATTCCGAAATGCCGTCGGGAAGATTTGGGAAAAAATCAAGTCGGTAATATTATCGGCGGTAGAGCGCATCAAAGCGTGGTGGGAAAAGAACGGCGAGAAAGTAATAAACGCCGTGGTAAAGGCTTTGCAAACCGTATGGAAAGTGGTAAGCACCGTATTCAAAAAGATATGGAGCATAGCGACCAAAATATGGGGAACAGTCAAAGACATCGTAATCGATGCGGTGAAAGCGATCCAAAGGTTTTGGGAAAAGAACGGAGCTAAGATTTGGGCAACGGTTAAGAAAATATTCACAGCCATTTGGGAATGTATTAAAGCCGCATATGCGAACATAGGGGATGCCCTTGCCAAGTTTTTCAGCTATGTCAAGCCGATATGGGAAAAGCTCAAAACGCTGTTTGCCTCGCTATGGGATACGATTGTACAGCTATACGAAACCTTAAAGCCGATATTCGAACTGCTCGGCGGCGTTATAATGTCGCTGTACGGCGTGGTATCGAGCGTAATCGCGGGAATAATCGATGCGCTTGGATCGTTCCTTGAAGCGGTAATCGATGTGGTAAACGCAATTCTCGACATAATCAAGATCGTTTGTGCGGTGTTGCGCGGCGATTGGTCGGCAGCTTGGCAGTATATGCAAGACTTTGCCGGGAATATATGGTCGGGAATCAAGAACATATTCCTCGGCATTTGGGAATTTATCAAGGGGTTTTGCGAGGGTATAGCCAACTTTTTCGGCAATTGCGGCGAAACAATCACCAGAATTTTCAAGAAAGCGTGGGAAGGTATAAGCGGCTTTTTTACGAACATTTGGAACGGTATAAAGTCGGCTTGCGGATGGATATGGGATACAATAACTAACCTGTTCGGCAAGATCGGCGATTATTTTGCCAACTTATTCAAGGATGCGTTCAATTGGGGCAAGAACCTTATAAGCAACATCGGTGACGGAATCAAGAAAGGTTGGGATTGGGTAGTCGATGGGGTGAAATCGGTAGGTCAATCTATCGCGGATTTTCTCGGATTCGGTTCGCCGACAAAGAAAGGACCGGGGCATACCGCAGACGAGTGGATACCTAACCTTATGGAAATGATGGCGGAGGGTATGTACGCTGACATTCCGCTCATGCAACGTGCGGCAATGCAAGTCGCATCGGTTCTCAATCTCTCGGTATCGCCAAACCAAGCGGTAGTAGGCACTGGTAGTAGTCCCAATGGGGACCTCTTAAACGGCCTACTGCAAGGCATGGCGGCAATGAATGATATGCCGGGCGAGGACGGCAAAGACATAGTATTGCAAATCGACGGACAAACTTTTGCGCGGCTCATAATGCCCAAGCTCACAAAGGAATATAAACGCAACGGCGTAATATTACAGGAGGAATAGCGTGGACTTTTTCAAGATAAACGGTAAGCAGATCAAGCCGCCGAAAGAAATATCCGTATCGCCCGAAGTCTTGGATAAGTCGGAGCGCACGGCAGACGGAACACTTGTAGTTGACATTATCGGCACTAAACGTAAGGTCGATTTGAGTTGGGAATACATGAGCCAAGAAGACATGGCGATACTGCAAGCGGAGATAGGCGGCGGCGCTTTCTCCGAAATAGAGTTTCACGACAATGCCACGGGTGAGCTTGTAGAAATTACGGCTCGCTCCGATGGCTTAACATATATGCCGCATTACGATTGGGTCAAGGCGCGAATGATGTGGAAGAGTGTGACGCTGTCTTTCAAAGAGAGGTAGGTATGGCGTACTCGGATAATCCTCGAAAGATATACGGCAAGGTTGAAGTAATATATGCCGATGAAGAATTGAGTCGGGATATAACGACCGAGGAGAGCGGTAATTCGGAAATAAGTCATCCGACCGAAGTGTATCACTTGCCGAGTGTCCCGACAGTTAAAGCGTGTACTATGGACGGTAACGCCACGATGGACGGCAGTTTTCAAATGATGGATGACAGCGTTCTATGCGGTTGGTGGAGTGGAAAGCTTTCCGACAACAATGGAGTATTCGCGGATAAACCGTACATCGAGCTGAAATTCACGAACCGCCCAATCATTTATTGGAAGGTAATTGGGGATAGTAAGCTCAATCAATATCCCATGGATTTCACCGTTGACTATAAGCGGAACGGTGTGGTTGTTAAGACGGAGAAGATAGAGGGGAATACCGATTTGGAGTGCGTGTTAGAGCCGAGAATCGCGGATATCACATCTGTTCGACTAACAATAGCCAAATGGAGCATTCCGAACGCCTGTGCCAAAATCTTGCGGTTTTACGAGCGTTTGTACGAGATATACGAGGGGAATGCCTTGCAGTCGTTTGAGGTTGGCGAAGAGTTATGTTCCGTAGAGGGGAATTACAATATCAATTCGGACACGATGACAGTCAGCATTTATAACGAAGGCCGCAAGTTTGACAAAGGCTACTTGCGGACGCTAATGCTCCTCGATCGCAAGTTGTTGCCGTTTATCGGCGTCGATAACAATGGCAAAGTAGAGTACACTGCGCTTGGCACATTTTACTCGGACGAATGGTCAATCGAGCAAGACAGTCAGTGGGTCAAGTGCAGCGCAACGGATAGGTTGATGCGCTTACAAGCCAAGATGTATATTGGCTTTCCGCTCACATATTACGCAACGCTGTATGAGATAGCTGAAGATATCTTGCAAAAGACAGGGCATAGCTCCGATGAGTATATCATATCCGATATGCTAAAAGACATCGTGGTGGACTTGGCGTTCTTGCCTAAAATGGCAGCGTGGGATGCGCTACAAGAAATAGCCAATGCCGGGCTGTGCAAGATATTCGTGGATAGACAAAACCGAATATGCATAAACAACGAAGATGACGTAGCGGCGGTCAGTCCGATAGTAATACACCCAGGAAATGCGTTCGGTTACACATCGAATGTATCGCTGACCGAGTTTGCAAACAGCATATCCGTTGAGTACAGCGATGTGTCGGTCTCCGATGACGTAATAGACGTAACGGATACCGAGGTACGGTTGGATGCAGGTCAGTCGGTAGACATGACAATAGATTACACGTCGGAAATATCCGATGCTTCGGCGGTCACGAATAATGCAAGTGTGCGAATAACCAACTTTCAAAGCGGTGTTAACTCTTGCACTTGTACGGTAACCAATACATCGGCTATACAGCAAACAGGAATTATTACGGTGTCGGGCTATGCCATCGAAATAAAGTCGCGTAAGATAACAAAGCGCGACGAGGAAAGCATCGAATACTACGGCGTAGCGGAATATTCGCATCCTGCAAGCGAACTTGTTCAGTCTCACGAACACGCCGAATATATCGCCACGGTACTACTCAAAAAGATGCAGGCAGGTCAAGGCAGTATAACGGCTACGTGGCGCGGAAATCCCGAACTTGAAATAGGACTCGCTTATGACTGTATAGACCGTTTTGGTGAAAAACAACGGCTTTTGTGCGAGTATAGTAAATTCAGTTATGACGGAGGCCTAAAACAAGAAACCCGTGGTAGAAAAATATAGGAGGTTACGATGGCGGAATGGAAAGAACCGAAAACCGATTATACGGCGGAGGCGCAGGTAACGCCGAGCATTTTCAATACGCTCGGTGAAAACGAACGATATTTGAAGGAAAAGAAAATAACGACCGAGCAAGTGCAAGATGCAAGCATTACAAGTACCGAGTATGCTACTCGGACAAATATAAGCGGAACGGAGGTATTAAAGGTGTGCATAGCTAAAATACGAAAATGGTTTGCCGACCTCAAAGCTTTGGCATTTAAGTCCACAGTCGGAACATCCGACATAGACAACTATGCGGTAACGTCGTCGAAGCTCGGCACTAATTCCGTGACAACTGCAAAGATAAATGCAAGCGCGGTAACCGACGCTAAGATATCTTCGGTGTCGGCAAGCAAGGTCACAGGTCTACATAAAGTAGCGACGAGCGGAGATTACAACGACTTAAAAAACAAACCCAATTTGGGCGGCGGTTCGGGAACGGTGGTATTTAGCGGCAATGCAAATTATTTCGATACCGATCTCGGATTTGTCATAAAGGGCGGATACCGATATGCCGTCGAACTCAGTGATGCCGTCGGAGAAGGAATTGCGCTTGGGTCTGGGCGAGATGCATCCTTGCGTGTTCTTATACCCGGCGATTGCTATGCTGCCGACCACATGACAAACATCAATATCATCTGCCTTACTACGGGATACGATGGTACTGCGGTATATCACGGCGGCGGTAGTATTTATACCGAAGGCGATGCAACAATCGACGGCGGCGGTTTAGATGGCGATGCAGGATATATCGAAATCAATGGGCAAAGCTGCCCTGCAATAAAGCGAGTGATAGAACTCGGTAAGGCGTACTGAGAGGAGATAATATGGCTAAATGGAAAATACCGAAGAACGATTATCACGCTGGGAGTCAGGTAACACCCGATATATTTAATACGCTTGCGGAAAACGAACGCTATCTACAAGAGGTAAAGATTATTATTGACCAAGTGCAAGATGCGTTTGTAAACAGCACCGAGGCGCAAGCGAGAGATAATATTGCAGCTATAGAAAGCATAAAAGACGGCTTTGGAAAGGTACGAAAGTGGTTTTCGGACTTGCGTACTCTCGCGTTTAAGAGTACCGTTGCCACGGCGAATATCGACGCATTAGCCGTGACATCTGCAAAAATAGCATCGAGTGCGGTAACGGTTTCGAAGATAGCGGCAAATGCAGTGGAAACGTCGAAAATAAAAGACCTTGCCGTAACGACCGTAAAAATCGCAAACGGAGCTGTGACCGATGTAAAAATAGACTCGGTTTCAGCAAGCAAAGTAACGGGGTTACATAAGGTAGCGACAAGTGGCAGTTACAACGACCTTGCAGATAAGCCGAGCGTTCCCGATTCGGTGTCCGTTGTGGATAACCTTTCTTCGACAAGTCGAACTGCGGCATTGTCCGCATATCAAGGGAAAGTGCTGAATGATAAAATCGCCGACTTGGGTTTTAGAACGGGTAGTATTAGCGGTGTCTCTAATGCTACCCTCATACGGCAAGGCAAACTCGTAATAGGTTATGTGACTGCAAGCAATAAGACATCGAAACTTTTTACTTTGCCCGAAGGCTTTCGACCCAAAACCGAAGTGAGCGGCGTCTATGGTACGCAGTCATACAACTCTGGCACGAGAGTATATGTTGACGTGCGTACCACGGTCACGTTTAAGACCAATGGGGATGTCACATCGTCGAAAAATGGTAACCTAAGCCAAAATCTCTGTTTGGATTCGAGGCGTCATAGGAGGCGAAAATGTCAAGACGAATAATAACGCAAGGCGAGGCATTCAGCATCGCCTTTTTTCATATCAAAATACCCATCGAGGGAGAGAGCGATTGGCGAATCCGCGATTCGGATAAACTGACATTTTCGATAGCACGCCGTAACCGTTCGCCCGACATAGAAAAGACATTTCCCGACGGCATCGAGTGGTCGGGCGATTCGTTTTTCGTGTTTCTAACTGCCGAAGAAACCGCACGGCTCTCGTGCTTGTTGTACCGAATGCAACTGACGATAGATATCGGCGGCAAAGGGAAAGATGTGTACACGCTTGTAGATAAAGAATTGGAGGTGATAGCAAAGTGAGCGAACAAAATTGCAATTGCGAAGATTGCATACACGTCGAAGAATTCAAGGCGATTACGCGATCCTACGAGGGAACGGAAAACGACGTTGCGGAAACGGTGGTGGATAACGATTTGCGAACGGTAGAAGTTAAACTCAAACCACAGCAATACGCGAGCAAATACGCATTTCCTAATCGTGGGGATAAAGCCGTGGTGTATATGGACACGGCGGCAAACAGAGCGTACCGATGGGATGAGATTACGGGAACGTATATTTGCATCGGCGCGGATTACAGTCAAATAAAAATCATTAACGGAGGTAACGCAAATGGCTAACGAAACAACGGAAAGAGTGTTGGAGAGCAGGATACAACTGCGAAACGACACGGCGGCGAATTGGGCGGCGGCAAATCCCGTCCTCTTAAAAGGCGAGATAGGCATCGAACTCGACACGCGAAAGATTAAGGTGGGCGACGGCACGACGGATTGGGAGTCGCTCAAATACTTGTCGGACGACATCGTGCTGTCGGAAACCAATCCGACCGACAGCGATGCGCAGTATGACTTGGGCGAACTGTGGCTCAATCAAGCGGACGGAAAGATATACATTCTCATCGCCAAAACGGATACGGCGGCGGTATGGACGCGCATCGCAACGGCGGATGAACTCGCTGTCGTTGCGGAAGCGGAAACAGCACAAAGGCTTAAAACGCCGCGCAAAATCGAGATAAGCGGGGATGCGGAAGGCTCGGCGGATTTCGACGGTAGCGAAGACGCAAACATCGAAATCGTGCTGAAGAACAGCGGGGCGACCGAAGGCACGTTTACCAAGTTTACGATCAACGAAAAAGGCTTGGTCATTAAGAGCGAATTGCTTACGGCGGAAGACATTCCCGAACTCACGCTTGCCAAGATAACCGATGCAGGCACGGCGGCGGCAAGAAATGTCGGTAGCAAAGCGGGGGATTTGCTCGAACTCGGTGCAGGCGGCAAGATAGACAAAAAGTACCTTCCGCCCATTGCAATAACGGAGCCGTTTGCGGTGTCGAGCGAAGAAGAAATGCTTGCGCTCAACTGTCAAAAGGGCGATGTGGCAATACGTTCTGACGAAAGCAAGTCGTATATTCTCAAAACCGTCCCGGCATCGAAATTAGAGAATTGGCTTGAACTGCAATCGCCCGATTGCAAGATAAACTCGGTCAACGGAAAAATCGGCGCGGTTGTATTGACCACGGCGGACATCGAAGAGAAAGACAATCTATACTTTACCGAAGACCGTGCGAAAGCATCGTTTGCGGACAATTTTGCACAGACAAGTTCGACGGATCTTACCGACGGCGAAACCATTCTCCACGCGACCGACACTATAATTCTCAACGGCGGCAACGCATAAGGCGGCGGCTATGGCGGAAAAAGAAGTACAAGTCAAACTCCGTCTTCGCTCGGACAGTGCGACGAATTGGCTCAAAGCCAATCCCGTACTGCTTGCCGGGGAAATAGGAATCGAGGCGGACACGGGCAAGATGAAGGTGGGCAACGGTCAAGCCAAGTGGCGGGTACTGCCATACCTTATAACGGGGATGAGTCAAGAAGAAATACTCGATTGTTTCTTTCCCGTCGGATCGGTCAAGGTTACATCGATAAACGCCAATCCCGAAAGCAGTGTGGGCGGAGTGTGGGAACGCACGGCGGCGGATGATACCGCTCTTTTTTATTGGGAGAGAAAGGCATAGGAGGCAATATGGTAGCAATCATTATAAGCATTGCATCGAGCATCATCAGCGGTATGGTGCTTTTTTTCTTGCAGCGGTTTTTCAAGAAGAGAGCGAAAAGCGAAGAAGAGCGCGATGCGGCAAAGGCTAAGGAAAACATACTCATACTGAAAAGTATCGATGCGGTCGGAAAACTGACATACGCCAATGCGATAGCAATCCGCGACGGAAAGACCAACGGTGAGATGCACGAAGCGATGGAAAGTTACAACGAAAGCAAGGACGAAATGTACGAATACCTTTTGGAACAAAACGCAAATAAATAGGAGGTAACAATGGAACAATATCTCGAACTCATAAGCGTACCCGTGATTGCGGCGATTGTTTATTGGGTGGTCAATCTCATAAAGTACGCAACAAAGCAAAACGAAAAGTTTAAGCGGTTTATTCCGCTTGTGGCGGCGGCTCTCGGAGCCGTTCTCGGTGTGGTGGCATTTTATGCTGTACCGAGTATCGTCCCGGCGGAAAACGTGTTTGTGGCAATACTCATCGGAATAGCAAGCGGACTCACCGCAACGGGAACAAACCAGATCATCAAGCAGCTTGGCAAAAAGGAGGAAGACTCCGATGGAAAGCAAGGCGATTAAAATAGCATACGCGAATGCCATTGTCGAAAAGATGTGGCTGAAGGGCATAATAAACGATGTCGAAAAAGAAAAGATATGCGGAATAATTCTTTCTAAAATTCTTTCGTGATTTGGCGATGTTTCGCTGGGCTCAAATCGCTTTTTACGGTATTGTTTGTCCTACCCACGATGAATGGGTAGGACAAATTTTTTTACACTACATTCAAGTCCGATAATGCAAAGGTGTAGTTGAACAGGAGGTAATAATGCTTAAAAAGAAAGCCGTTGCATATTGTAGGGTTTCCACAAAAAGCAACGCGCAAATGCACAGCTTGGGATACCAGACCGAGTATTGGAAGAGTCAAATGGCAGAGAGCGAAGAGTATGAGTTTAGCGGAATCTATGCCGATGCAGGAATAGGCGGTCGATGGATGCGTAAACGACCGCAGCTATTAAAGATGTTAGCCGATGCAAAAGACAAGCGGTTCGAAGTGATTTTCACCAAGTCCGTCGCAAGGTTTGCAAGGAATACCGAGGAATTACTCACGATGGTAAGGGAATTACGCGAAGAAGGCGTAAAGGTTATATTCGAGAAAGAACAAATCGATACCTTTAATCCCAATAGTGAGGTGTTTTTAACCATAGCCGCATCGGTTGCCGAGAATGATCTAAAGATTTACTCGGAAAACCAAATGTGGTCGATGCGAGAAAAATTCAAAGAAGGTTATATCAGCGTCGGTGCAGGAATTTTAGGATACAAGATGAACAAAGAAACAAACACCCTCGAAATAGAACCGACCGAAGCCGAGTTAGTAAAGAGAATATTCAAAATGTATATCGGCGGTATGGGGATGATAGCCATAAGTAAGCAACTCCGTAAAGAGGGTGTGAAATTCAAGACAAAGGAAACATGGAGCCGAGGCACATTACAATATATCCTTACAAACGAGAAATATATCGGTGATGCGCTCTCGCAAAAATACCATACTGTAGACGGCGCAAGCATCCGAAACAAGGGCGAGGTAAGGCAATATTATATGCAGCATACGCACGAGCCGATCATATCCGTTGAGGACTTTCAGCTTGTCCAAAAGCTAATGCACGATAGAGCAAGCGAGAATGAGTTCGGCAAGACTCCGCAACACTATGAGTTTACAGGAAAGATAAGATGCGGAGTGTGTGGCGGCGGCTATACTCGTAAGGTGCAAAATCCGAATTTACCATATCGAGTCGAGGTGTGGGTATGCTGTAAAAAGGACACATTCGGGCAAGAGGCCTGCAACACCACGCGAATAAAAGACAAGGTTCTCAAAGAGAAGTTTGTGGAGTGCTATAACGAATTTATAGCACAGCGTGGCAATGATGACGCAACGCTTAAACTGCGGCAACAAAGAGCCGAACTACTTGAACAAGAACGCGAACTGAATGCGCTGAAAATTAACCGCATGATAGAAATCGCCGATTATAATGCGGAATGGAAAGAACTCAAGGTAAAGATTGATGAGATAACGCACGACATCGATATGCGCGAAATACGAGGAATAGACAAATCGGATTATGTCCCAATAACCGAGTTCGAAGCCGACAAGGTGGAGAAATTCTTGGATCATGTCGAAATAGTCCCATACAACATAACATTCGTATTCATCAATGGGGCGCGAATCAGTAGAGAATACACAAACGGTCCATCGGGGAATAGACCTGGGTGGGCGGAACGAAGGCAAGAAAGATTGGCTAAGGAGCAAGAGGTGAAAAATGGCAATAAACGGTAGAATAGTAGTCGAACGTCCAGCCATATATCGTCCGAACATGACTGCGGTGACGGCATTAGAAAATGTGACTTACTATGCGCGTGTTAGTACGGATAGCGATGAACAAGAGGAATCCTACGAACGGCAAAAAGAACACTTCGAGGCGAAGATAAAGTCGAACCCGAAATGGAACTACATAGAGGGCTACGCCGATTGGGGTGCAACGGGAACTCGCGCCGAAACACGCAAGAATTTCATGCGTATGATAGATGATTGTCGAGCAGGAAAAATCAATCGTATCCTATGTAAATCGATATCCCGATTCGGCCGCAATACAGTTGATACATTAAAGTATGTGCGCGAACTCCGCGATCTCGGAATCAGCATATTCTTCGAAACACAGCAAATAGACACGATGACGGCGGGCGGTGACGTGCTTATAACTATTCTCGCGGCGATGGCGGAACAAGAAAGTCGCACGATGTCAACAAACATTAAGTGGTCATTCCAAAAGCGATTCAAAGATGGGCGTGTGCTTATAAACGCAAACACGCTCGGTTATAAGAAGGATGGCGATAACTATGCGATAGTAGAGGAAGAGGCGGAAATAGTTCGAACTATATTCCGAAGCTATATTGCAGGCGATTCCGTAAGGCAAATAGCCGAAATGTTAAATGTCGAAGGGAAACGTACTAAATGCGGATACCCGTGGAAAGCAAATTCCGTACTGAACATCCTTGCTAACGATAAGTACACAGGTAACGCCGTCATGGGGAAATCATTCAAACCCGACGTTTTATCGCCGCGGCGAGTAAAGAACGAAGGGCAAGCACCGAGTTATTATATGCCGAACAGTCACCCTGCAATAATCACCCAGGAGATGTTCGACATGGCGCAAGCGGAAAAGGCAAACCGAAAAGCACTACGTTCGACCGCGAAAACAGGGAAAGGAAAATATAGCCAAAAGTACATCTTAAGCGGTCTTCTGGTGTGCGGACAATGCGGAGGCAAGTTTAGGCGCAACAGCAGAAAGCTTGCAAGTGGTGAGTCCGTTCCGACCTGGGTATGCATCACGCACCAGTTGGATCGAGATAAGTGTGGAATGAAACCGTTGAAAGAGGATGACGTGTACGCAGCATACGAACGCGCAATAGAGCGGCTTATAGGAGATGCAAGCGAAATCATCGAAATCGTAAGGCAATCTACGCAAGAAGGCTTGCAAGTTAATGAAAGCGATGGTATCGAGGAAGTGCGCGAGGCACTTATGCAAGCAAGGAAAGAAGTCCTGGATTTATTCAAAGCACGAAAGGACGGCTACATTTCGTCGAGCGAGTACGAGAAAAAATACGAAGAATACAGCCGAACGATAATAGAGCTCGAAGAGCGCGAAAAGGTAATCAGCGAGCAAAACCTGCAAAATCAGCTTGCGCAACGAAAATTGGATGAGGCATATGAATTACTTGTCAATGCAGGCGAAAACCGTCTGGATAGGGATGTGATGCGTAAGATAGTCGATGTCATAAAAGTTAACGGCAAGCACGAGTTGGAATTCCAATTTAAATGCGGCGTTAACATTATAGAATCCGTGTAGGATCAACAAAAGAAAGCACCTCATAGCTCAATGCTATGGGGTGCTTTTGTCGTTATTGCAGTTGGACGATTTGGTACTTATGAGTGCCGAAAATCTTTTTTACTTGGTATTGCGAGTCGTCTATCCAGTAAGTGATTTTGTCGGACGCAGACTCATTGGTAATAATATTGGTACAGATAAGGTTTTCGGTAGCATCTGTACCGCCATGTGTTTTCGGAAGGATGTGGTGGATATTCCATCCGCAATATATCCGCTGCCCGTTTTCCCGAATGAAATAGTCGGCATCGCCGTAAGCGGATCGACACATAAGATTGCCGTGAAAGTCTTCGGCATACTCCTTATCCCCGAAACTCTCATACCACAACTGCATGGCATTGGTGCGATTGATTTTCACTTGCTTCACCTCCTTTCCAAATCAGAATAGAAAAACCCCACACGTTGCGTGTGTGGGGAAGAAACCGATTTGGAAGTTTTCTACGTTACACGCAACAAAAAATTGGCAAAGGAATAAACCAATGCTATATTTTTTTGTAGGGTGTAACGCAGCGGTACGGGCAACGAAGCTAAGTTGAACCATTTCCGTGGCTTAACGAGAATTTTCAATGACCACGTCAGTACCGATGAGGTTACGAAATGCTGTCATAGGTACGTCGTGCTTTCCTCAATCCCGATTGTCTTCAAACCTATGGGGGAGTCCTCGTCAAACCCTTGTAGGGAGAACCAGCACGGTCTTCTAACTAAAGTACCTATGGCTTACTTATATATTATAACAAAAAAACAGGTGAAAGTCAATAGCTAATATGAAATATTTAGCGAAAAGGAAAATAGACCGACGCTGAAACGTGGCCGCAAGGTTGCAAAAAAAGCGTGGTACGTTGCAACCTTACAAAAGACAAAATACCACCGATAAAGGCACGATTTTATTGGTAAAGCCAATAGAAATCAATATTTCGGTTTGCAAGGTTGCAAGAATACCGAGGGAATACTTTTCGACTATTTAATATACTTCACCATTTGTGTCAGCATTCTTTGTCCATCGATAGAAATGCTTTGCATATCAGCAATAACGCTTCGCATTTCGGGTGTGATTTCATCTTCGGGTGCAAAGAATTCCCACAGCTTAATGCCGAGAATATCGCAGATAGAGCAAATGGTTTGAAGATTGGGCATCGACTTATTAGCGCGAGTTTTATAAAGAGTGGATATATTTATATTCGCCCGACAACTTAACTCGTGTAAAGACATTTTGTGTTCTGCCAGAACAAATTCGAGCCGTTTGAAAAAGTGTTCCGAATCCCAAATCGTCATGTTGCTGTACATAAGAAATACCTCCTTTTCAGTAGTCTGCCAACTTGGGAGTGCAGCCAAATTGATTTGTACAGCATCTGTGAAAATTAACCAAGCGATTTGGCGGTGTTTTGAAAAAATGCATTTTAGATTTTTTTCAAGTTTTTTATCTGAATTTTCAAGAATTCGGTGCGAAAATTAGAATTAAGTATTCGCGGTGCGTTTTATGAAGATGGTATAATAGTTATAGTTGAAAATTGGAGGCTTTATGGACAGCAAAACGCAGCCCTATCCAATTAAATATTACAAAGAAGTCAACGCCAAGGCGGTCGAGTGGCTGTGGTATCCGTACATCGCATACGGCAAAATTACAATAATACAAGGCGATCCCGGCGAGGGAAAGTCTACGGTTGCAATTAATCTGGCGGCGGCAATATCCAACGGTGAACCGATGCCGTTAGAGAACGAAAAGATAGAGCCGCAGGCGGTAGTATATCAAAATAGCGAAGATGGGAAAGAGGACACGATCGTGCCACGCTTAATAGCTTGTGGGGCGAATTTGGACAAGGTTTCTTATATCGATGAGGACGAGGCAACGGTTGAACTCGGCGATGAGCGCTTGGAAAAAGTCATTGAAGAAACAGGGGCGCGAGTGTTAATACTTGATCCGATTCAAGCCTATTGGGGAGCAAATACCGACATGAATCGTGCCGGGGCGATTAGACCTATAATGAACCATTTGGCGCACATAGCCGAACGTAGGCATTGCGCGATTATTATGGTCGGACATATGAATAAGGCTAATGGGAAAGGGCTGTACCGAGGACTTGGCTCGATTGATATAGCGGCCGCCGCAAGAAGTGTTTTGCTTGTTGCGAAATTGAGCAGTCAACCCAATATGCGTGTACTTTCTCATGTGAAAAGCAATCTCGCACCGTTAGGCGATTCAATACTGTTTTCGGTGGATAATAAGTCGGTGGTCTCTTGGATGCGAAGAAGTAAAATAACCGCAGAACAAGTATTGGATGAGTCATATGATGATGAATACAGTAAGACGGACCACGCTATCCTTATTATTAAAAAGAATATGGAGTCGGGCGAGTGTTCCGCAAATCAAATTCTGCAACAATGCGAAATGAACGGAATATCCAAGCGTACAGTCAATGCAGCAAAAGTGCGGTTGAATATAGCATCGGTTAAAAGAAAGGACGGATGGTATTGGGTATTAGATGAAGACAATCAATCGGACGATGCGGAGTAAAGGAGGTACGCATGGTTGAAAACGAGAGCCGTGACCAAATTCGGCAAGCATACAAAATAAGTGCTGACGATGCTCCGACAAGGACAATTCCAGCTCAAAGAAAAATCGATATCCACGAAGATAATCGAGCAATGCGCGTGTGCGCATATTGTCGTGTATCGACGGGCAACGATGAGCAGTTGTCCTCTTTTGTCTTGCAACAGGAACATTATTCGCATCTTGCCGGGGCGCACAAAAATTGGGATTTGAAGCACGTCTACGCAGACGAGGGCATATCTGGTACATCCTTAAAGCATCGAGATAATTTCAATGAAATGATAGCAGCTTGTCGAAGGGGCGAATATGACCTCATTATAACAAAAAGCGTCTCGCGTTTTGCAAGAAACATCGTGGACTGTTTATCGTTGGTTCGAGAACTGAAAAGTCAAACTCCACCTGTTGGCGTTTTATTTGAAACGGACTCTATCTACACGCTTTCGGAGGAGTCGGAATTAAAGCTGTCGTTGTTTGCAAGCATAGCGCAGGCTGAGTCGGAAAAGAAAAGCGAGGCGATGAATTGGTCGCTAAATGAACGTTTCAGGCACAATAAACTCCTTACGCCAGAATTATTCGGTTATAGGCGTCCACGTGATGGAGCAGGGAATTATATAAAGTACGGCATACTGCAAATAGAAGAAAAAGAAGCGGCAATCGTCCGTTGGATTTTTAATGCTTTTCTTACGGGCTTTTCTTTGGAACGAATAGCTGAAATGCTCACAGAAATGAATGTAAAGACTATGCTTGGAAATACCAATTGGAATAGTGGAACGATAGGCTACATTATTCGTAATGAAAGGTATTGTGGGAGTGTTCTGACTTGGAAAACTTTCACTGCGGATATATTTGAGCATAAAAAGAAAAAAAATCGCAATAATCGCGATCAATGCTATTACGAAAATCATCATGAGCCGATAATATCGGTGGAAGTATTCGAGGCGGCGCAACAACTATTATATAATAGGCGTCACGGTATGCGCGGCGGTTTTCATGTAATGCAAGTGATTGATGACGGCATTTTTCGAGGGTATGTGCCAATCAATCACCGTTGGACAAATGACGATCCGACAGCATATTACAATGCATCGGATAGCGTGGAAGAAAGAAAAACAGCGGCTCGAAGAATACGTCGGTCGGCGTTTAGTGCATTCGATTTATCTGGATACCAAGTAGTACGAGGGCAATTTCTTACGGCTCGGAGCGAATTGCCTTGTATGACAATATCGTCAGAGAAAATAATGTTTAATACAGCTTGCGGAAAGAAACTGCAAGATTTTTCGTACATACAATTACTGCTACATCCAACCGAGAGAAAAATAGCCATTCGACCTTGCGAAAAGGATGACGCTTTCAGTATTTCTTGGTTGCGAAAAAAGACGGGAGAGCCTGTCCTAATTAAGGTGCTGTCTTGCCCGTTTTTCATTAAAGCGTTAATGCAAATAATGGATTGGAATCCCGATTTCAATTATAGGATATTGGGTACTTGGATAGAAAAAGGTCCCGATTGCATTATGACTTTCAACCTTATGAAAGCAATGCCTATTGTAGAGATAACCAACGCTGAAGAGCAAGAATCGATACGTAAACGTCGAATGGCGATATGTCCAGAAGAATGGGAGGAATCCTTTGGCGATGAATTCTATGAATTTAGCATGGACAATGAATTATATTATTTGAAATCCGTACCGAGCCTGCAAAGCAGCGTAAAGTGCCGGGATGTGGAAGGACAGCAACAGTTGACGCTATTATCTCGTGAGGAGATAATAGAAAGCGCAACTCAAATACGAACGGGAGTAAAAACTACAGATGAATGATAACGAATACATTCAAGAATTAAGAGAAGGCGAGGAAGCCGAGACGGTAAACCTTGCAGGCTTTCAGGTCGCAAAGGCGGAATTGTTTGCGCATACGCGAGAACCCGCCATAACAGTCTGGGATACAAAGATTAAATTTAATATGGCGTGTCTTAAGCGTTTCCCTGGGGTAACGCATATTCAATTATTGATACATCCCGATGAAAAGCGGTTAATCGTGCGACCGTGCGATGCCGATGCTCCAGATTCCTTACGGTGGGCAAGCGGAGGCGGCGAAAAAGAAATCAAAGCCAGGGATATGATATGCCAAATTTTTGCCGCAAAGTTATTCGAGCTTATGGGATGGGATAAGCAATATAGGTATAAGATGCTTGGTAAACCCGCCGTGTATAATAATGAGGGCTTATACCTTTTTAAACTCACGGACTTTGAGTTGTTCGTAGGAACAGGTACAAAACGTAAACGGTCATATTTGCCTGCTGATTGGCGAGAATGTTTCGGCATACCTGTTGAAGAACATGAAGAGCAATATAAAATTAATTTAGCCGAGGGTTATATCTCAACGAATGGAGGAGAAGTCAAATGATTGACGCATCAACACTTAAACAATTGGATCTCGACGGTTTCCAAGTAGTAAACAGCTCATTGTTTTGTAGTATGAGCTCACCGACTATGTCGATTTGGAATGATTCGATATCTTTCAGCCAAGCGACATATATAGCATTAAATAATTGTGAGGCAATCTCTATAATGGTAAACCATAAAACCCGTTCTATTCTTATAGGTACGGTACAGTCAAGCAGTCCCAATGCTGTTGCTTGGAAAAAAGGTAAGGAGGTGGTGAAGTACAGCAAAATAAGCTGTGCAACATTTACTCGTCAACTATTCGAGGAATGGGGATTGGACAGTGAAGCGCGATACAAAGCAATCGGACGTATGGTTCAAGCGGAGAAGAAAGTAATGATACTTTTCGAATTCGCCAATGCCGAAAAATGGTATGGCGATAAGGTTGTAAGAAACAATGAATGAGCAGACATACATATCATTTTATGTGAAGACAAGCTGTATACGCATATACAAACAGTCGGTACGAGCTATCGGAATGCCGAGGTTTATTCGATTTCGTATTAGCCAGGACGTAACGTCTATAATACTCGAACCGTTCGACAGGATTACTTTGACATCATTCCGTGTACCACCGTCATTAGATAAAGAGGAAATAGGAATGGAAGTGTACAGCAAAAGTATGGTAGATGCTTTGGCACAACGAATGGGGTGGAATAAGGACTGGTCATACCGTGTTTTGGGTACGCATTTAATCAGGCAAAATGTCGTTTTATTCGATCTGAATAAAGCGGAACTTATTCCTGCCGATGATAGATAATTTTTTATGTGAGCTGTTGCAAAAAATGCAACAGCTCAACTTGCTTGGAGGCGAATATGGAAAACATTACATTGGAAGACCTACTACAAAGGCATTTTGGACTAAAAGGTGCATTATACTTGAAAAAGCCTATTGCAGAAGGTTATGTCGGAGGGAATCGGAGCGCGGGTGATTATGATCCGCCTTCTCCCGAATTCCGATATTGGACAAAGGCAGGTTTCAAAGCATACGGCAAACTTACAGAGATGCTTTTTGACTTATCAAAGCACGTATCGCTACATATAAGCGATGAACTTGCGCGAGAGATTGTAAAATTTGTTGATACATTCGATAGCTATGAACACGGCTCCGATTAGAAACCGCATTGCTATATCCGCCATGCACGGCGTATATAAACCCCTTTCCGTAGGCCCGGCGATTATGGTAAGTGCAAATAACCATGACCAAGAAACCACAGGGAACACTACCGCCCTATATGTGCCAGCATACAATCGATAGATTGGTGGATGGGAAGGAACTTTTTGAGGTAATGGATATGGACAAAAAAATCGGTTGTCTTATTAGTGAAAGAAACAAGATAGCCGAAACGGTTATCTCGATTTGTGAGCCCGAAATTGCGGCAGTGTGCCATTTGTTCGAAAAAGGCGAGCAAGTAAGCGAACAAACCATAGAAAGGCTTTTTGACCGCCTTTTAGAGCATTGTTACAATGACGAGGTTGTAAAACTTTTCAATGAATTATGCCAGGTGGCGGTGGCACAGCATCCGCAACTTGTGCAGGACTATATTCGATATTATAAAGAGCAATGGGAATAGGATGGATTGATTTTTTCTTGGATAAGTGCTATAATATATTCAATTTTTATTAGAGGAATTAAATTATGCCATCCTTGACTACTAAGCCTTTATATGTCGTTTTAGATACCTGTATTTTTGAAAATGAAAATTTCAACTTTAATAGCCATGATTTGTCTATATTAAAGCAGTATACGCAAGACGGAACGATAGCCCGGCTTATTATTCCTGATATTGTAATTGGAGAATCGCAAAAGCATTTTCGAGATCGTATAAAGAAAGCGAATGAAAGAATTGATGCGCTACTTGATGGACGCGAGCTTAGGCCATTCTCCGCAACTAAGAGTTTATGCAATTATGTTAGACGTATAGATGATTCCAAATTGTTTTCGGAGATGGTTGGGGTAATGAATGCTTATCTTAGCGCAACCAGTGCTACAATTTTGAAAACCAATAAAATAAAGCTAAAGGATGTATTGGATGATTATTACAATATAAGACCGCCATTTGGTACGGGAAAGAAAACGCATGAATTCCGTGACGATATTATTATTAGACGGCTGCGAGAAGTGGTCGATGTTTATGGAGAAATAGTATCGGTAAGTACGGATGGCGATTGGAAGGATGCATTAAAAGATGATCAGCGTTTTATTTTTTATTCTAATCTGGAAGATTTATTTTCTTCGATTACAAAGGAGAAAGCGTTAACTCAAAAGACACAAGAATATTTTTCTATGCATCGTAATGAAATTGAGAGCCATATTGAAAATCGACTATTTGAAATTCCGTGCGATGTAGATGGTTTGGAATATGATAATAAAGGCGTCGTTGGAGGTGTGGATTATATAAGTAGCGATATACAAGAAATAAGTGTACGGTCAAAAATAAGTGGGATAGATTACATTGGTGAAGGAGAAGTTATAGCACGCTTGTTCACGCAGGCTGACTTTTGTATTGAGTGTGTTTGTAGGGATGAAAATAAATCTATATGGGATGCTGATGATAAGGATTATTGCTATGAAGAATTTATTCCTATTATAGAAGAACATATCTTAAACTTGAGTGTTGCAATTACTTTTTCGATCAAGGATGGAGAAGTGGACGGTGTAAAGAAAATTGAGCCGTTTATTAAAAATAAGATGCTTCATTTTGACACAGAAACGCGCACTGGATGTCACAGTAAAAATTTCGATGGTTTCTTTTCTTATAAACAAGTATATCAATGTGAGCAATGTGGACATAAAATTTGCATCGATTTGATAGATTATGCTGAAACATCATCAGCAATAGCAGACAGAGGTATGGGACCAGAAATAGAACATACAATTTCTCACAATGGGGAATGCCCGCGCTGCGGAAAACAGTTCGAAATTTCCGGGGCAATTTATGAATATCCGATGGGTGCGCTAAATGACGATTCAACTATTATAAAGTGGAAATGATGCAAGAAAACACTCATTGCAAGGTTGCAAAAGGACGAAATCTTGAAATATTACGTTATAGCAGATACCCACGGGTTCTATAAGGAAATGGTGGAGGCTCTAACCGAAAAAGGGTACTACACCGATACATCGCCACACAAATTGATTATATGCGGTGATTTGTTTGACCGCGGATCACAAAATAAGGATATAGAAAAGTTTGTACTCGACCTCTTGGCACGGGATGAGGTTATTCTTATACGAGGCAATCACGAAGACCTCTTGGTTTCTTTCGTGGAAACGCTACCGAGTATGAGCGAATTAGATATACGATACTCACATGACCAAACCAATGGTACAGTTGATACCGTGCTCCAGATTACGGGCTCGTCAATGAATAAGATGGTTTTATACCCGGACTTTGTCTCAAAACAAATGAAGCAGTCTGGCGTATTCACTAAGATACTCTCGGCGATGAAAAATTATTATGAGACGCAAAGGTACATTTTTGTGCATGGGTGGATTCCATCTGATGCAAGTGGCTTTGGCGGTCAAGGATTGTGGTTTAATTACAAGGTTAATTGGAGAGAAGATGATCCAATAGGGTGGGCATACGCTCGGTGGTACAATGGAATGTTGGCAGCGCACCAAGGCGACGTAGAACCTGGCAAAACAATCGTGTGCGGACATTGGCACGCATCTATGGGCACTCTCATTTCGAAGAGAAAGGCTCGGAGTTTGGGGCTGATGCAGACTTTTCACCGTACTATGCCGACGGGATAATTGCGCTCGATGCTTGCACGATTCACAGTAAAAAAGTTAACTGTATCGTGATAGAGGACGACGAACTCCAAGATGCGTAAGCCGATGGAAACGAACAGCAGGGAACAAGGGAAGACTAAACTAACTTTTAACACTGACGCTATAGAGAACTCTTGGGGAAGATTTTGAAGACATATTAACAAAAGAATTATTTAGGACTCGCTCGAAAAACGGGCGAGTTCTTTTGTGTCTTTTGAAAAGTTGGCTTTTTGTACAACAAACACCCGAAAAATATATTGAAAAAATGGATTTTGGTCAATTCACACAGATTTCTGGTGTCGCGGATATTATGTGAGTACAGTAGGAAAGAACGAAAAAGCTGTACAGGAATACATACGAAACCAAGAAAAAGAGGATATAATGGCAGACCAGATAAGCATAAAGGAATATATGGATCCGTTCAATAAAGATATGACATCCCAAAATGGTAGCATTTCTCAATGCCTAAGCATGTTACGGTATTGCCATCTTGTACGATTGCATCGTCTTGATCCAGTAGAGTTTTTATAGTGGCATTATTCGTATAAATAGTACCGGAGCCATTTGCTTTTGTATTCCAGTTCGTAAAACGCCAACCGCTTAAAGAATACAAATTAGAACTTAATGTTGAATCAAGGTAACCATGATATAATCGATAGTAAAATCAATTCAGTTTTTGATTATCTTTATGAGGCTAATGCGGAAGCAAGAGAAAATATTTTGCGTAAGTATGGCAGAGTGAGCGAATTCGATAGCGAAAATTTAATGCAATTATTGATAAAAGATATATTGAAAAACGATCGGTTTTCTAAACTTAATGTTGTAATGCATGTACCATTGCATTTATTGCTTAATGACCTGTCGAGCTTAAATGAACGAGAATTCGGGTTCGCAACTAACCATTTAACCCATGTGGACTTTGTGGTATTTTCAAAGTTGACGCATAAACCCGTGCTTGTAATCGAAGTAGATGGGTTCATTTATCATAACACAGATAAACAACGTGAGCGAGATAAGCTTAAAGATGGAATTCTTGATAAATACAATATTCCGATTTTAAGGTTAAGTACTGTTGGAAGTGGAGAAAGAGAAAGAATAACATCAAAACTTATTGCGTTGCTAAATTATGATGGTTGATTGTGAGTAATCAGCTTATCGAAAAATCGGTCAGTCGGAGTTGAGGACAAAGTTGTTGATAAATAGGGCAAGGGACGAAATGACTTTGCCGATAAAGAGTTCGCCGCGAGTGGTGCGCAGGGTGGCGCAAAGCACGTCGGGCGAGTGGAAAATCGCATAGGACATTGCGCTACTAACGGTTTTTCTTGAAATACCGTAAGTAGCGGCAATACGAGCATAAATTGCTTTAAATCTCGAACGCTTATCCTTGGCGCGGATCGCGGGCTTCCGCAAGGAAAAGAAAGCCTTGCAGGTGCGGCGGCACGTCGAGTGCGAACAGCATTATTTCCGCAAACTCGAATAGGTGATTTGAATAGCGTTTGTATGACATGGGATTTTTGTATTTACGGGCGGGGGTGCGGGGTTATTTATCTGTCGCGTGATTGTTGTTCGACTGATATTCGGCGTCGTTATAATAGTTCATTTTAATATAAATCGCGAACGATGTTATAAACGCCTTGGGGAACATGTATTTTTTTGGCATGTCCAAATTGGCGCACAGCTCCGACTTGTACGACTGAATTATCGTGTCGATTAGCTTCGGGATGGCGCGCACGTCTATTCGGTGCTTATTTGCTACGTACTTGTAGGCTTCAAGCAACGCGCGTGATTTGTAAATTACTTTGTGCGCGACGACTTCCGTCAGCATTTTGTATCCGAGCGAGTCGGGCGGTATTCCGCAACAGTCTAAAATATTGCCGACAAACTCGGCTATCGCGTCGAATTCTTTTGTATTGGACATTGGGTTCTCCGTTTTGGCTTTTGTAAAATTTCCCTCTCATTATATAAGACGTTTTACGAGGTGCGTTTTGGCGATGTTTTTTGAAAAAAGTTCAAATTTTTTTATTTTTCTTTTTTACCGAATTGAAGTTTATCGTGACGAGCTGTGTCGCGCATTGCGATACGGCGATATTTTATATTTTCGATTGACTATAAGCGCGAAAAGGTGATATAATATTTTCAGGCTAATGTAAATTTCGGAGGATTTATGAGAATAGGAATACTCACCTCGGGCGGGGATTGTCCCGGACTTAACGCCGTAATCCGCGGGTTTGGCAAGTATGCGTTTGAAAACATTAAAAACGTCGAGCTTATCGGCATTGCCGACGGGTACGGCGGGCTTATTCGCGGCGAGTGTCGGGAAATGCGAAAGTCCGATTTCACGGGAATACTGACGCTTGGCGGAACAATCCTCGGGACAAGCCGTCAACCGTTTAAACTGATGACGGTGGAGGACGAGAACAGCGTTTCGCGGCTTGATTTGATGAAGCGCAATTACAAAAAAATGGGGCTTGACTGTCTGTTGACCTTGGGCGGCGCGGGCACGCACAAGACCGCCGCACTGTTGTCCGCCGAGGGTTGCAACGTCATAGGTCTGCCCAAGACCATAGACAACGATATTTGGGGCACCGACGTTACGTTCGGGTTCCACACCGCCGTGGACATTGCGACCGAGTGTATCGACCGCATACACACGACGGCGGCGAGTCACGGGCGCACCATGCTCGTGGAGATTATGGGCAACAAGGCGGGCTGGCTCACGCTGTACGCGGGGCTTGCGGGCGGCGCGGACGTGATACTTTTGCCCGAGATCCCGTTTTCGCCCGAAAAGGTCGCCAAGGCGGTCGCCAAGCGCGCAGACTCGGGCAAGGCGTTCAGCATAGTGGCGATTGCCGAGGGTGCGATGACCGTCGAGGAAAGCAAGATGAAAAAGAAAGAGCGTGCGGCGGCGCGCGGCAACGATGTAACCGCGACCAATGCGCTCGCGCGTTACATTGCCGAAAAAGCCGACGTCGAAACGCGCGTCGTAATCCCCGGGCATATTCAGCGCGGCGGCAGTCCGTCGGCTTACGACCGAGTTCTCTCCACCATGTTCGGCAGTTACGCAGGCAAGCTCGCCGAGCAGGGCAAGTTCGGCGTGACGGTCGCGCTCGTCAACGGCAAGGTGACTTATAACGCGCTCTCCGAAATAGCGGGCAAAGCCAAGCTCGTGCCGACCGACTGTCAAGAAGTCCTTACGGCGGAAAGCATAGGAATAGCGCTCGGTCGATAGTTTGTAATCAACGCCGCGGCGATTGTCAAGCGTTTGGAATAAAAATCCAAATTCGGCGTTGAAATTGTATATATGTTACGCGGAGTAATCGTTCGCGCGGACGTAAACGTTTTTCAAGGAGTAATAATGAAGTTTGCTGTTATAGATTTGAGCTCGACGGGAGTGTCCACGGTGATAGCCGAGGGCGAAAAGGCGACGGGCATATTTTCGTCCGTATACAAGGACAGGACGAATATCGCGGTTGCCGATTATTTCGACGGGCGTTCCATTTCCAAGCGCGGCATAGAAAAGATTATCGACGCGCTTATCACGGCGCGTTCGACGTGCAAAGCCATGGGCGTGGAGGAGTGCTATTGCATATCCACGGCGGGCTTGCGCAACATAGACAACATTGCGGAGGTTGCGGAGCGCATACGCATGCGCACGGGCATTGTTATAAACTATCTCGACGGACCGACCGAAGCGTACTGCGACTTTGTTTCCAACCGCAAGTATGCGGCATACGACAAGGTCATACTTATCGACATAGGCGGCGGGAGCGTGGAGCTGTGCGACCTTGCCAACGATCGCAAGGACGAAATGATATGTTTGGACTTCGGACCGATTAAACTTCGCAACAAGTACGTCACCGATATTTATCCGACCGAAGACCAAGCCAAGCACATCAAAAAGTATGTGCGCAAAAAGTCGGACGAATCCAAGCTCGCGGGCAAGAGCAAGTTTACGACGGCGGTGCTTGTCGGAACGATAAGTACGGCGATTTATGCCGTGTATCGGGAATATTGCGAAATGGAAAAGCTGGGCACCGAATTCGATTACAGCAAGTTTAAACAGTTTACCAAGTGGCTCATGAATTCATCCGATCGCACGCGGCTTATCATGAAAGTCGCGCCCGAAAAAATACACGTATTGCCCGTCGCTACGCTTGTGCTTAAAGAGTTGTTGCGGCGGTTCAAACCCGACAACGTCGTTGTAAGCGATTGCGGCGTTAAGGAAGGATATATGACGCTCGTTGCGACGGGCGAGGAAAAGGGCGTGCCTATCAACCTCGACGGCGGCGCGCCGACTGCGGAAACGGTTGCGCAGACCGTAGCGTCGTCCAAGCCCAAGACGCGCTCAAAGAGCAAAAAGGCATAGCGCGCGATTACCGCGAATATGATAATCAGTCGGGCGCGCGGATACTGTTAATGCGCCGATTGCGGGCGAAAATGTCAGGCGCGAAACGGTTGACGGCGGCGGCGGAAAAGCACGCGAGCCGTGTGCAAATTCGGCGGAGAGTTACATGGATAACGAAAAAAACAAATTCATAAAAGGCGTATATGTCAACCGCGAATATTCGTGGTTGGCGTTTAACAAGCGGGTGCTCGACCAAGCGACTGACGGAACCAATCCGTTGTTGGAGCGGTGCAAGTTTTTGTCGATATTTCATTCCAACTTCGACGAATTTTTTATGGTGCGCGTCGGCAGTCTTTTGAACGACGCAAAGGCGCACCCCGACGCGACGGAGAACAAGACGGACTTAACTGCGCGCGAACAGATCGACGGGATATTGCGGCTTGCCAAAGGTTACTACCGCGCGGCGGACGCGGTGTATTGCAAGCTGAAAAGCGAGCTTGCGAAAAACGGGTTGAGAATAAGAACGGGCGCGGAACTGTCTCAAAAGCAGTACGCCAAGTGTAAGCGGCATTTTGAAACGCAGGTGCTTCCGTTGCTGTCGCCCATGGTGCTCGACGCCAAGCACCCTATGATAAGATTCGAAAGTATGAACTGTTACATGCTGCTCGAGCTGACAAAGGCGGACAGACCCATGTACGGCGTTATGGCGATAAGCCCCAAACTTCCGCGCGTGTATCGGATAGACGGCGGAAAAAAAGTAAACGTAATCACGACGGAAGAACTAATACGCACGTTCGGCGCGACAGCGTTCGACGGGTATAAAATCCAAAGCCAAGCGATGCTGCGCGTGACGCGCAACGCCGATTTCGACGCTAATATAGACGATGCGGATATCGAACGCGACTTCGATTTTTCCAAGTTTTTAAAGCGCAAAGTGGAGCTACGCGGGTCGCAGGACGCTGTGCGCTTGCAGATAGACGCGGGTGCGGACGGAATAAGGGCGTTTGCGCTGAAACTGCTTAATATCAAAAAACAGTTTTGCTTTACGGTCAAACACGGATTCGATTTCGGATTCATGACGGCATTGGGCGGGTTTATTTCGCCGGACGTTTTGCCCACGCTTAAATACAAGCCCGCGCGCCCGCTCCCGCCGCCCGTGCCGCAGGGCGCGTCCGTGCTGGAAACGGCGTTGCGGTCGGATATATTTTTGGCGTATCCGTTTGACAGCATGGACACATTGGTCAGACTGTTGGACGAGTGCGCGGACGACCCGCGCGTCGCCGCCGTCAAGATAACCATATACAGGCTCGACCACCGTTCGCGTATTGTCGAGGCGCTTAAAAAAGCGAGCGAGAACGGCAAGGACGTGACCGTCGTAATAGAACTGTGCGCGCGATTCGACGAGGAAAACAACCTGTATTTTTCGGAAGTGTTGCGCGACGCGGGTTGCACTATTATTTACGGCATGGGCAATTACAAAGTCCATTCCAAAATAATTTCTATTGTACTGACGGACGGCGAAAATCTGCGATACGTCACTCACCTCGGTACGGGCAACTATAACGAGCAAACTTCCAAACTGTACACCGACCTAAACATCATAACGTCCGACGACGGGATAGGTAGGGACGCGGTCGCGTTTTTTCGCAATATAGCAATCTGCAATACCGATTACGATTACGAACGGTTGCTTATCGCGCCCAAGTCGCTCAAAGGCGGCTTGATTAAATATATAGAACGCGAAACGCAAAAGGCGGAGAGCGGGTTGCCCGCGTGTATCAACGCCAAGATGAACAGCCTTACCGACAAGACCATTATAGACAAACTCATCGCGGCGAGCAAAGCGGGCGTGCAAATAAAACTGGTCGTGCGCGGCATTTGCTGTCTTGTTCCGCAGGTCAAGGGCGTTACGGAAAACATTTCGGTTATAAGTATAGTCGGCAGATTTTTGGAACACTCGCGTATATATTCGTTCGGGTCGGGCGACGATCGCGTTACGTTTATTTCGAGCGCCGATCTTATGACGCGCAACACCGACAAGCGCGTGGAAATAGCGACGCCCGTACTCGACAAAGAGATTGAGCGCAAGATCTGCGACATGCTGTGCGTAATGCTGTCCGACAACGTCAAGGCGCGACGCTTGACTGCGGAAGGAACTTACGCCTTGCCCAATATAATAGGCGAACCTATAAACAGTCAAGAAACCTTTTTAAAGGGGATTAAGTAGCGCGATTATAACGATAAAAATTTAAATTAAAAAGCTCGCTTTTGCGAGCTTTTGTATGCGTTATATAAAACTTATTCGGCGGGGTCTTGCGGCGGCGGGGTTTCGCCGTAAAACTCGGTTATCGTCTTTTCGGCACGGGCGTAATAGCGATTGTAGGCTTTTAAGCAATATTTGTCGTGCTTGCTCGCCTGCGGCGCGTCGGTCGGCGGCGCAAACGAATATTCGCCGTTAACTTTCCAGCTTTTCAATATGCCGAGCTCTATCGAGTTTTTTGGGCAGAACATTGCGCAACGCATGCACATTATGCACTTGCCGCCGAATTTTATTTTGCCGCGCTTATTTACGCGTATATTGTTTACGGGGCACAGCTTAACGCATTTGCCGCAGTGCACGCACGTTTTGTTTGCTTTGTAGGTTTTGCCGACGATATGCGCGCCCCAGTGTTCGGCGCGGAGTATCCATGCCAAAAATCCGCCCATAAACATTTTTTTGGGCAAGCTCGGCGTGCCGTTTACTATTTCGTTTACATGCACGGGCGTTAAGGCTTGCGCGGTCTGCCACATTTTATAGACCTGCGCGTCCGTGTGCCTGAAAATTATGTTGTACGGCATGACGTACTGATATTCGTTGGTAAGCGCGTAGCCGCGGCGTTTGAGTATGCCGCGCATTTTCAACGAAGAAACGTCGCTCATTCTCACAGGCTCGCCCGACGTTTTGTATACGAAAACTTTTTTTCGGGGTGTTTTGCGTCCGAGGGCTTTGCGACGGTTTTGCAACGCCTTGCACGCGTTTAATACGGTTTTGGGCGCGTTAAACGCGTGTATGGGGTAGCCGAAGCCTATAAAGTCGTATTCGTCGGGATTGATACAGTTTACCGCCCGATTATCGGCGGGCAGTTTTACTTCGTCCGTTTGATAACCGAGTTTTGCAAATTCGTTTTTGTACAGTTCGGTTATGCGCTCGGTGTTGCCCGTGCCCGAAAAGTAAATTAAAAGAACTTTCATTATTGCGCTGCCTTTGCGGAAAATACGGTCGCGTGCGCTTTGAAATCGTCGTCCAGCGAATAGGTTACGTCCTCGTCCGCGGCGTGCGTGTCGTACCACACCGAGGCGAAAACCTTATCGTTTTTGGCGAGCCTGTCGAAATCCCACACGAAGTCCGTATATATGGGATTAAACCAATGCCCCGCGCGCAATACCGTATATGCCGAAGCGGTAAACTTTTCGCCGTCCTGTGTGAGCCAGTCGAGCTTTTTATACATATCGCCGTCAAACTCGCTCAAAAGTTTGCCGCCGTGCGCGGTCGCCGCCGCCGCGACGTCCGCCGCGGTAAGGTCGTTGTCCGCTTTGCCGAAATCGAAGCCGTAATATACGGGCGTGTCGTTGTCCGATTTGGTCGCTATCGAGTTGCGGTCGGGGAGAGTAAAATCTTTCCACTTGGCGCGTTGCAGTTTTTCGTAATTCTCGCGTCCGCCGAAGTACGCTGTCAATCGCGCTTCGTCGCGGTGTTTCGCCCAGTAGTGCGGCGCGTTCTTGTCCTTGTACAGGCGGCGGAACATGAAGTAGCCTATAACGCGTTTGGGCACCGCTCTGCCCAGTTTGAATACGGGGTGCGCGCGGAACACTTCTTGCCAATAGTCGCTCGTGGTCTGCGATTGAAATTCGAACATGTCGTTTAGCTCGTCGCCGTCGAGATACCAAACGCCGTGGAAGTTGCGCGTTGCGTTATCGCCGGGGCGGAAGTAGTCTGTTGTTTTGCCGCCTATAATTTGAAACCCGTCGTCAAACGAGTTTACGCCGTAATTCCTGTTGCTCGCGCCGCCCGCTATGTTGTAACAGCGTTTCCAAAACTTATCGGGCATTGTGCCGTCGACAAACTTTTGCACAATGTTGCGAATAAGCACGCCGCTGTCGTGCGCCGTGACCCATTCGAGCGGGGAATCGAACGTCGTGTGGAACATAAGCCCGTCGTGAATATTGTCGGTGAGCATTTGCGGGTGGAGCATTGCCGATTGACGAAGCACTGCCCATTTTTCAATCGCGCTTTCGAGCACGCAAAATTCGCCGCGCAGTTTCGTCGCGGAATACACGTCGAGCGGACTGACCAAAAGCGGGTCGCCCACGCGCGCAAACGGGTGCGCCCCCGAACGGTTGCCGTATACCGCGACGGTGGAAACGTGAACGAGCGCGGGCTGATCGGCTTGCACTCGTTCTATTTCCTCCACCAAAATCTGCGTGCCTATTTGGTTGCACGCGACGGCGGCTTTGGGGTTTTGGTCGGAGCGCGGCGGAATAACCGCCGCCATGTTTATGACAATAGCCGCGTCGCTTATAAGGCGCCGTATCGCATTACGGTCGGACATGCCGCCCTCGACGAGTTCGATTCTGGGTCGCAAACTTTTGTGCCGTTTAAGCAGTTTTTTCATGCGCTTTTTGCTGTGGCACAGCAGTTTTATTTTGCCTATGTTCGGCGCGTTCGACAGTTGTGCGAGCGCGGCTTGACCCATATTGCCCGTAATTCCGGTGATTGCGATTGTCATAAACAGTACTTCCTTTCGGCTTATGCCAGTTTAATTTCTATCGTGCGCGACAACGTCCGCGGTGCGATTTTCGCCCGCCGCAGCTGTTTCGTCGATATAGTCTTTAAGTTCGTCGCGGAACGCTTGCGGTTCTACAAGCTCCGCGCGGATTACCAAAATATCTCCCTCGGACAGCTTTGTTTCGCCGTCTGGCACTATGTCGAGGTCGCCGCGGATTAGTTCGGTGACGAGCGAATTATACGGCCACAGCACGTCGCGGATAAGTTTTCCGCACGCTATGGAATCGCTTGTTACAAGCCCGCGCACCGCGACGTTTTTTCGCCCCGAGCTTGTCGGCGCGGCGTTTTGCATTTCTTTCATCATGCGTTCGTACAGCGGTTCCGACCGCGCAACGCCCGCTATTGCCGTTGCCACCGCGACAGCTATGGCGCAGGGCAAAAGGTTGGCAAAGCTCGCCGTCAGTTCCAACGCCATGGCAATCGCGCTTATGGGCGCGCGCACGGACGCGGCGAAAAACGCCGATATGCACAGCATGACGATGTTGCCCGCATACTCGGCGGGCAGACCGCACAGCGCGCACACCTTGACGAATATCGCGCCGAGTATGCCGCCGATAGCTATCATGGGAATAAACAGTCCGCCCGTCGCGCCGCTTCCGCTCGCTACCGCGGTTGTGACGAACCGCGCGACGAGCAGGGCGAAAAGCATCCACAGCGCCGCGCCGTGGAGCGCCGATTCGAGCGTTTTTTCGCCGCTTCCCACCGTTTTGAACAACGCGAAACCGATCGCGCACGTAAACAGGAACGCGGGCAAAAGTCGCAACGTTCTGCTTTTAATTTTGGAAAACGACTTGCCGAGCACGGCTATCGCGCAGTTGAACGCGACGGCAAACGCGGCTGTCACCGCACCGCATACAGCGGCGATGCCGCACACCGAAAAGAACACGCCCACGTCGGCGTATTGGGTTTGCGCGAGAAAGGGAAGTATGGATGCGCCCGCGCGTATGCCTATGGAATAGAGATACGGGTCGTGCCCCAGTCCCCAGAATATCAGTTGGGAAACAAGCACTGCGGGCACGACGGCGGAAAACGCCGCGAGCAAAATGTTCGGCGAAAAGCGTCGGTGCGTTTCTTCGAGCGCAAACGCAACGCCCGTAAGCGGCGCGTTGAACGCAACCGCAAGCCCCGCGCTCGACCCGCCCGTTATTAAATAACGTCTGAACTCCAACGGTTTTTTAGCCGTTCTGCCTATGCCGTCGCCAATAAGCCCGCCCACGCCTATGGACGGTCCCTCGCTGCCGAGCGGCATGCCGCAGGTAAAGGACAAAAGACTGCCCGCGATCAGCGCGCCCGCGGTACGCAACCACTTAACGCGCAAAATGCCGCGCGCGCAACCCTCGGCGAGCGGAATACCGCTGCCTTTGGCGGAGGGCGCGAGCGTTTGCACAACCGCCGTCAACAGACAGCACACTATGGCAAGCGCAATTACGCACACTATTGCGAGCGGGGTTTTTGCCGCTTCGTACATGCCGAACGCAAACGATATAACAATCTTGGCGCACGTCAAAAACAGCGAAATTACTCCGCCGCACGCTATGCCTGTGGCGCAACCGTACAGCAAAAGCCGCGCGGCGCGCAGTCTGTTTCCGTTTTTTCGTTTCACTTGCGCAAGACTCCCGTACTACCGTTAATTCTTTTTACGCGACTGCCCGTTGCGTTCGCTGTTTTTCGGCGTGCTTTTATCGGTCGGAGGCGTTTGCACGGACTCGGATGAGGCGCGTGCGCGAGTTATGGTTACGGTGCGCGGCGTGTACACGCGTTTGCGATCCGTTGTTTGTTGCGATTGCGGCGCGGTTTTGGGCAACGCGATTGTAGGAACTTCGTCCTCGACCTTGCCCGAGCGTTTTCCGCGCGATTTTTTGGACGCATCCGCGCCGATTTCGGGCGCGGGGCAGTCGAGCGGAACGGTTATAACCGCGTCGAGCACGTCTTGACGATTGTTTTTGTCCGAGCGAGAATTGCGGCGCGCCGTCGTTTCTGTCGTGGCGCAGTCGTGCGTTCTTTCGACAGTGCGGCTTGCGCGCGTTTGCGTCGGCGCGCCCGACTGTTGATCTATTGCTTGCGCATTTTGTTCGGCGGCTTGCTTCGCGGCTTTTTTTGCGGCGGCTTTTTTGCGCTTTGCCGCGTCGCGGAAAAAGAACGCGCGAAAACTCTTGCTGACGCATAACAGCAAAATTATAAACAGCAAAACCGCCGTAACCATTACGAACACGACCAACGTTACCGTGAGCGTAAATTCGCTCGCGCACGTAAATGACGATGCGATTGTCGAATTGTCTGTCGTCACGCGTCTACCTCCGCACCGTCGTTATGCCAACCGTTGCCGTTGGGCGGTATGCGCAGAGAGCGCGGGCGCGTCGTTGACGGCTTTAAGGAGGTTGTAATATTCGGTCGCGTTTGCGCCCTTAAAATAATCGTCGGCGAAAATTCGGTTGACGTGCGAAATTTTATCGAGTAATACGGTCGCCGACCGCTTGATTTGCCGTAAATAATCTTCGTCTGCGTCTGCGGACAGGTATATAATATTGCTCATGCTGTTGAAGTAAATTTTATCGGTCATAAACTTACTGTACGCGCGAGAATACAGCACCGACGTTTGCTCCGAGAACGCGCTCACGCCGTATGTCAAGTTGGAAAACACCGTGACGCCGAGCAAGTCGAGTATCGTGGGGTAAATGTCCAGCACGCACGTAAACTTTTTGATATGCGGATTGCCGAGCGTTTGATTGCCCACCTTCATCATTACGGGCACGCGGTATAACTCCGTATAGTTGGGCGCGTCCGAATTATATATGTTCTTTACGTAGTTGCTGACGCCTTGATAGTAAACGTTGTGGTCGCCGAACAGCGTAATCAACGTGTTGTCGGCAAGCCCGTTTTCTTCGAGGTAGTCGAGCATTATTCCTATCGCTTTGTCTAAATCCATGCCCGCCGCGCAGTAAAAGCGCAACGCGTTGGCATCGTCGTCGTCCTCGTTATAGGGGAGTATGCCGAGCGCGTCCATTTTTTCATAGTACGGTTGGAGGTTTTCGCGATAGGCGTACTGACCGTGTTGCGTAATGGTCGTGATGTACGTGTTGAACCGCCTGTCGGTGGGGAACATGTCTTCTTTGCACGCCTCGAACATCATCGAGTCCAGATTGCGTTCGCCCAAGCCCGTGTCGTCTGTCACCATGTCCATGTCCTCCGACGAGGTGTAGCTGTTAAAGCCCAACGCTTTGACGTGGTGAATATTGCGGTTGTAAAACGTCTTTGTGCCGTCGTGGAACGAATTGCTCTCCACCCCGTACATGTTTTTCAAAATGTTGGGCAAGCTGTACGGCAAAGTGTTTTCGGGATACGCATAGTTGATATATTCGTACAGCGGATAATTGCCGATTATAGATTCGTTTTCGGATATGTCCGTCTTGTTGAGCGAATACGAGTTATCGAGTACGACGGTCGCGTCCGAATCGTAAAATCTGTAAAGATTGGGGAATAACTTTTTAAGGTTGTTTACGACGGATTGCATATCGTCGTTTTTTACCGCCGCCGCGCGCGCAAAACCGTTGGGATAGCGTTGCGCGTCGTATAGGAAAGTAAACCATTCAAAGCTCTCGCACAGTATCGTGACCACGTTGTAGTCCGCGGCTTTGCCCGTCATGGGCGTGGTGTCGGTTATTTCTTTGTATATATAATCGTGAAGTTCCTTTTTGTCGCCGACGTCGATTTCCGAAAACCACAGCCCGCGCACGAGTTCGTTGTAGAAGTTGCCGACTATGCCTTTGTTTGAATACGTGCCCGTTTCGGTCTGTTCGAGCATGTAGCTCAAATCGTTGGAGTCGTATTTAAAGTTGCCGAAGTAGGACAGCAAGAAGTTTCCGCCCAGAACGAGCGCGGTGAGCGCGGCTGTCGTTATGCGCGCGGAGTTGGCTACATTGGGCGCGGGTATGCGCTTGCGCAACATAAACCCTATCGTGCCGTACAGCGCGATTATAAGCGCGCTCACAAACACATAAGTAAAACTGAACGGCAGGCTCTCTACAATCATCATTGCGTCTTGACGAAGATTTAACATTGCAAAGTCGAATACCGTTCCGCCCGTGCTGTCGTACACTACGATAAAAATGAGATCGAGTGTAAAATTGGCAAGCAACGCGACCAAAAACAGGGCGTAGCGCGATTTGTGTCCGGGAAGGAATTGCGAAATCAAACACGCAAACGCTATAAGCGTCAAATACAGCCACGGTTCGGTCATGTAAAACTTGCCCGCGGTGACCGCAATGCCCGTAAGTTCGATTAAGAGCGACGCGACGATGTAAGCGCACATCAAATAGTTGGTCAGTAAAAAAGTCCGAAGCGTTACGCCCGATTTTTTGAAGAAGTTTTTTAACTTCGTTTTAAACGGTTGTTTTTGTTCGGTTTGTTCTTCCATATTACAGCACCAAAATAGCGACCGACGTCCAGTAGGTCAGGTGAAAACTGTGGTCGGTAAGTTCGAAAACCGCGGCGTAAGCCAGCGTGAACAGATAATACATCGACGGATAGAGGTGGTCGGTCAGTTCCAGTTCGCAGACAAACTCCAACAGTCCGAACACGGCTACCAAAAATATAGAGCCCCAAGGCAGAGAATACTTTGCGGGCACGAGTATCGTCATTGCGCGCTGTACGAGCGCCGCCGCCGCAAGCCCCAGCCACAAATGGAACGCATAGTAAAAATATACGGCTATATTGGTGAGCGCGGTCGCCATTGTCACGCCCGTGCCCATTTCTATTTGAAGTTTGAGTTTAAACTTGAACGACGCGCTTGCAATAAACACAGCAACGGCGGCGACGGCTATAACGCCGAGCGCGCGCGTGATTGTCATTTGCGGTTTTTTGGGTTTGAACATGCGCGTGTCGCACGCTTTTTTGACGCATATGTTAAGCCCGACGATATACGCCGTAAACAGCACGCCTATTATTATATAGTACAGTATTTCGGAAAGCGTGCCGTAATAGACTTTGTCGAGCGCGGGTTCCAAATACCATATAAGCCGCGACAGGAACAGTACGGCAAGCGTGACCCCCGCCGCGACCAGCATGCCGTAAGCCTTGCGCTTTTCGGACGGCGGCACGGCGCGGTTTGCAACACGAAAATCGGCGTAAACGGGTTGTTCCGTTTCGCCGCCCGTCGCCGCGACGTTGCTTGCGGCAGGGATATTCGTATCGGGAGTTGCTTCTGTCATAAGTTAGTGCCGTTCCGTTATAGTATGCGCTATTCGCCGTGTTCGAGCACGGCAAGCACGTCGTGCATGGATTTAACGTATTCCGCCTCCGACGAATTGTAAAACAACAGCAGGTCGTCTTTTACGTCGGGGTTGTCGAGGTGCGACGGGATAGAAAAGTCCACGGTCTTTATATATTCGTCCCAGTGCTTTATTTTGTACACGTCGCGATCGGAGTTGCGCCGAAGCATGCGCTCGCGGCAGACCGCGGGCGACGTGACTACCCAAATTACCGTAAGCCGAGCTTTGTATTTAGCCAGCTTGTCTGTCAGCTTTTTGATATACGCTTCGTCGCGGATCTCGCGCGTGAACGGCGCGTTGATAAGCACCGTATCGTCGTACAGCAGAGCCTCGAACCCGAGGTTGAGAATTACCTCGTATTCGTAATCGCGTATCTGTTCTTCGAAAAAGTCGGAACTGCGATCGTAAGGCTTTTTTGCCACGCGAAATATCTGTTTGGACAGCGGAATAAGCGTGTCTTTGTCAAGATACACGACATGCTTCAAGTTTTGCGCGAGTTGCTTCGATATGTAGGTCTTTCCGCATGCAGGCGGCGACGTTACCAAAATCATTCTTTTCATGAACGTTCCGTGTTCCGAATTTTGCCGACCGCGGCCGCGCTTGAGCGTTAATCGGACGTGTCGAGCAAAGGTTCGGCGCCTTTGAATATATACGGATATTTTACCAAATCGCCAAAACGCCGTCAAGCGATTGTGCGGCGAATAGCCGAATTAGCCCTATTTTGGCGCGCAACCGCCCTTGTTTTAAGGCAAATCGCCGATCGGGCGGCGGGCGCATATCTATTTAAAAGTTAATAGGCACAATAAAACCCGCGACCGAATACTGCGTTCGGCGCGGGGCGTAAGTCGGTATATTAAAGATAAATAGGTTTTACGCGTTGGTTTGCCGACGTGAGGCAGTCGCGCGTTTGGCGCGAGCGCGCTTGCGTTTATCTGGCTTGGTTTTTTCGGGCTTTGGCTTGTACTTGGTCAGCCAGTAGGTAAAAAGATAGCCCGAACACAGCGCGGCAAACATGTACGGCGCGAGAACCGCGCCCGAAAATATTACATACAGCGTGAACCCCGCGCCCACCGTTATGACGGTCAACGCGTCGAGCACGAACGTTACGGGCAAAATATTCGTTCGCTTGGCGAGCGCGTTCGTGCCGATAAAAAGCAACCGCGCGAATATGCCCAGACCGAGGCAGAACAAAAAAGAGTACATTTCGCTCATTTGAAAATTCTCTTTAAAAGCGGCACTTTGGCTTGCGCGTACTTCATGCAGTCTATGTTGCCGCAGAACGACAGATTGCCGTCTGCGTCGTCGAACTTGACGATTTTAAGTTCGCTGCCCGTGATTATCAGTCTGCCCATGCACGTGGTCAGAGATATTTCGGTTTCGTTGGAGCTGTCCACACGGACGACGCCCGTCAGCGACGCTTTTTTGCGGTCGGACATGTTTATGCCGTGCGACGTGAATTTGGGCGCGGTTTGCGCAATAGTTTTGAGTTCTTTCATATCGATATTGTATGCCCGACGGCGCGCGGTTAGAATAGCGCGACGCGTTAAACTCGCGCTTCGGAAAGCGGCGACGTGTCGGCGCATTAACTTATATATAATAAATATATTGTATTTTATAAAGTGGAACTTTACGGCGGCGGCGGTCATATCATGAAGTATAAGAACCGCCGCGCAACCGTTTATCGACTTTTCGACAGATTTTTGCGCAGGCGGATTTTCGGAGAGTGAAATGACGCTCGGTCTTTGCATGATTGTCAAAAACGAAAGCGAAGTGCTTGCTCGCGTGCTCGACGTTGCGCAAAAGTTCGCCGACGAAATTGTCGTTGTCGATACGGGTTCGACCGACGGCACGGCGGATATTGCGTTGAAGTACACAGACAAGGTCTATTCGTTCGAGTGGCGCGACGATTTTGCCGCCGCGCGCAATTTCGCTCTGTCCAAAATCAAGTCCGACTATTGGATGTGGTTGGACGCGGACGACGTCGTTCCGACCGAAACCGCCAAAGCCGTCGCCAAGTTCATGCGCGGCGCGGACGGAAGCGTAGACGCGGTTATGCTTCCTTACGTGCTGGGCACGGACGGCAACGGCAAGCCGACTTTTTCGTATTTCCGCGAGCGCATTATAAAAAATACGCCGAGCATGCGTTGGCAGGGGCGGGTGCACGAGGCGGTCGCGGTGCGGGGCAACGTCGTGCGGTTGCCGTACAGAATTATGCACGCAAAACCCGAGGGGCGAAGCTCGGGCACGCGTAACCTAGATATTTACCGTAAGATGATAGACGAGGGCGTCAAACTGGAAGCGCGCGAACTTTACTATTTTGCGCGCGAACTGTATTACAACGGATTTATTTCGGACGCGGCGGAACGGTTTTCGGAGTTTATTGCCTTGCCCGACGGTTTCGCCGTCAACAAGGCGGACGCGTGTCTTATGCTGTCGCGCTGTCGGCAAAAATCGGGCGACTTGCGCGGCGCGCTCGACGCGGCGTTCTCGGGGTTTGCGTTCGGCTTGCCGACGGGCGAAGCGTGTTGCGAAATAGGTTCGCTGTTTTTCACGCTAAAAGACTACCGCGCCTCGGCGTACTGGTACGAGCGCGCGGCGCGAGCAAAACCCGATATTTCGTCGGGCGCGTTCGTGGACGGCGCGTGTTACGGATTTATCCCGCTTGTATGGCTGTCCGTTTGTTACGACAGGCTGGGCGACCGCAAAAAAGCATACCGCTATCACTGCCGCGCGCGCAAACTTTCACCCGAACATCCGAGCGTCGTTGCCAACGAACGCTACTTTTCCAAGCTGGGCTTTTCGTAATATTGTAACGCTTCGCTCGGCGATTTCGTATACCGATAGAAAAAGTCATTTAACAAAAGGAGGTCATCTATGTTTTTCAATTTCTTCAACCGACCGTGCGGCGACGATTGCGACTGCGATTGCGACCGTGAACCCGATTGCGAGTGCAAATGCTGTTGCGATAAGCCGAGCTGTCCGCTTCCGCCCCGTCCGACCCCGTGTTGCGTAGGTCCTACCGGCCCGACGGGCGCGCCCGGTCCCATCGGTCCGCGCGGCTATCCCGGCATGAACGGCGAACGCGGCGCAACAGGCGCGACGGGTCCGCAAGGCGTGCAGGGTATTCAGGGCGTTGCGGGTGAGCGCGGCGCGACGGGCGCGACAGGTCCGCAGGGTATTCAAGGCGTGCAAGGCATACAGGGCGTTACCGGCGCGACGGGCGCAACGGGCGCAAACGGAGCCGACGGCGCAGTCGGACCCACGGGCGCAACAGGCGCGACGGGCGCGCAAGGTATACAGGGTCCGCAAGGGTTGCAAGGCGTAACGGGTGCAACGGGAGCTACCGGCGCAACGGGCGCACAGGGTATTCAAGGACCGCAAGGTATACAGGGCGTTACCGGTGCGACGGGCGCAAACGGCGTTGACGGAGCAGTCGGTGCGACAGGTGCAACAGGCGCAACAGGCGCAACGGGTGCACAGGGTATTCAAGGGCCGCAAGGCATACAGGGTATAACCGGACCGACAGGTGCGACGGGCGCAACAGGTGCGGCAGGTGTAGACGGTGCAGTCGGCGCAACAGGCGCAACAGGTGCCACAGGACCGCAAGGCATACAGGGCGCGACGGGCGCAACGGGTGCGCAGGGTATTCAAGGACCGCAAGGCATACAGGGTATAACCGGACCGACGGGTGCAACAGGTGCGACGGGCGCAACAGGTGCGGCAGGTGTAGACGGTGCAGTCGGCGCAACAGGCGCAACGGGTGCGCAGGGTATTCAAGGACCGCAAGGCATACAAGGTATAACCGGACCGACGGGTGCAACGGGTGCGACGGGCGCAACAGGTGCAACAGGTGCGGCAGGTGTAGACGGTGCAGTCGGCGCGACGGGACCCACAGGCGCAACAGGTGCAACGGGCGTTGCCGATTTAAACGCTTACGGCGGTTTGTATAACACGACCCCGCAAACTTTAAACTTGACTGTCGGCGGCACGACGCAGTTGCCTATTCCGACGGCAATGCCGCTTAAAAACACTACCGCCGCGCCCGCGAACAGCATAACTGTCGAAAGTGCGGGCGTGTACGAAATCAACTACTATACCAACGTGTCGGCGGCGCTCGGAACCACCGTTACCATGTCGGTGCGTATAAACGGCACGGCTATTCCGCAAGCGACAATTTCGCGCGTGTTGTCGGTAGGCGTGGGGTCGCTCTATAACGGAAGTATAATAATAGCGCTCAATGCGGGCGACGTAATAGATATGGCGCTCTCCGCTTTGCTCGCTGTCGGCGTAACGCTCGGCGGCGGCGTAAACACGACCTTGACCGTAAAGCAAATCGGTGTGTAACGTTTTTTCGGCAACAGGTTAATTAAAGAATTCGGTAAACTTCGGCAACGTTATAACGTTATATTCAAGCCGCGCGCGATTTTTGTTCGCGCGCGGTTTTATCGTCCGCAAAGAAATTAAATTTCGGCAAACGGGCATAATACGTTATATGAGTACAGCGGTTAGAAGTAAGTTTAAAAAAGCGTTGCTGTCGTTGGCGTTGCTTGCGCTTGTAGTGTTGCTCGCGGGACTGTCGTTTTTGCCCGCAGTGAGAAAAACGCCCAAAACCGCGGCGACTTCGGCGGGGGGAGTGGACGGCGAAGCGTTGCGCGTCCTCGAAAGCTGTCGAGCATATGCCGCCGTTCACGATTTTCAAACTGTCATGAACGGAAAAATCAAAGCCAAGGTGTTCGGAGTGCCGTATACTCAAAACGTCCACGGCACTCGCAGAGTGTGCGGCGAGGAGTTTGCCGACGTTACGGAAAGCGTTTCCGCTTTTGTCAAAGCGGGGATTAAACGCGCGTGCGCGGACGGCAAATATACGGCGGCGCGCGGCAAGTACAAGAACAAAACGTTTGTGTACGGCGCGCCCGATTCGCTCGACCGCGACGGGTATGTCGCCGCTTACGGCATGCCCGCGACGGGTTTGGTCAAGTATAATTTGGACGATTCGATTATTGTCGCCGAGTGCGTGGGCGAAAATGTTTACCGTTATGTGCTGGACGTGCGCCGCGCCACGCAGTATTCGCGCAACGAAATAAAAACCATGCTCGGATCAAAGTCTTGTCCCGATTACGAATCGGTCGAGTTTACGCTGACCGCTGACGGCGAGCGCGCCGTCAAAATTACCGCAACTGAAAAATTTCGAGTGGATAACTTCGGCGGAACGCATTGCACGGCGCAATATACCGAAGTTTTCGAGTACGCCGAGCCTATTCTATAAGCGCGAGCGGTCTACGGTTTTTTGCGTTTTATGCCCTTGTAGCCGACGTTTGGACGCGGCGTGCGCCGCGCGTCGTCTTGCGTGCGTAACGGTGTGTCGGGCGTAGGGTTTTCGGAAATAGGTTTCGACGTCGCGTTAGATTGAGATTGATTTGATTCGGAAGACAACGGCATAGAACTTAATGTCGAGGGCGAATCGTCGTCCGTTATGTGGGAAAGCGCAGGCGCGTCGGGTTTAACGGGGGAGTAACGACCGCCGTCGGCGCGGGGAACGGCACGAGCGGGCGGGTGTTCTATGGCGTAAGCAATGCTGTCGAGACGCGACTGATAGGAGGCGGGCGAGCTTAAAGAGTGTTTGTCGAGCAGTTTGACAAAGCCCGTTTCGATATTTATGCGCGTCGGAATGAAATCGTCGGGCGGATACTGTTTGCCAACGATTTTTTCGTAACGATTACCGTCATTTTCCAAAATCAGTCGATAGACTTTTATTTCGGGCGGAGGCGAAGACGCATCGGGCGAGGTGATGGGCGTGCAGGAAATAATTTTGCTTACCTCGCGTAATTCATTGTCGTCGGGGATTGAGGCGATAAAACTGCGGTATGATTCAAGTTCCTTTTGCTCTTTGCGTTTACGAGAAAAATCTATCAGTTTGGAAATGACGAGTGATAATATTATCATAAGGCAAGAACAGCCGAACGCAATTCCGCCCGCAACGTAAAAGCCGAAACCAAACAGAAACATACTGCCGAATAGCAATCCGATGTAAACGACAGCAAATATTATACCAAACGCGCACGAGCGTTTGTCTTTAAAATGAGTTTTTTGCGACGACGAAGCAGAACTGTCGCCGTCGTCGCGAACGGGTCGGTTGTTATCCATACGAAAAATACTCCGAAAAAAGAGAAAAGGCGAAAGCGCGTGCGGCGCGGAATATGCGGAATAAATCCGCAAATGTGCCGCAGGATAGGTTACTTAAATAAAATAGCATATAACCAAAGGATTGTCAAACGTCGGCAAAATGCTTGACAAACGCCGATGTTTAATTTATAATGTAAAAACGAATGGAGAAGTACCCAAGTGGCTCAAGGGGCTCCCCTGCTAAGGGAGTAGTTCGGTAACACGGAGCGCGGGTTCAAATCCCGCCTTCTCCGCCAATCTGTGAACAGTACGACTTTTTATTATAAAATAATGGTACTGTTCATTTTTATATTCGGGATTCAAATTGTAAAACCCGTTTGTGCCGTTGGAAATGACATAAATCTTATTAGTAGTGACAAGTTGAACTTTATATTTTTATATTATAAGCAAAAGAGGTATTATGGACGCATCTGTTTACGAAAAAATTGAAACGGAAATTAAAACAAAAGATTATTATATGCGTGAGAGTTTTTTAAATAGTGTTGTATATATTGCGCTTTGTATTGTGCTACCTATGAATGTTTGGCTTGTTGTATTATATAAGTATATAGGGTGGATAGTCCTTGTGTTTGAAATTCTTTTATTTGCATTTATAATGCATATTATAAAGTTTAAATTGGTCTATCAAATTTCTCGTTTACATAATTTGAACAATGAAGACCCTGAAAGTACGGTGAAACGTTCGGAAATATTTAACTTAAAAAAAGTTGATCTAATAGCAAAAAAATTAAAAACTTGTAAGCCGAATATGTTAGAAATATTAAAACAATTCGGTATAACTACTAAAGATGGATTGGAAGAAGCAATTGAGCATTATAGATTTAAATTAAACAATTCTGCCCATATATCTGTAAATTTTTTAGCTTTATTTACATCGGGTGTCAGTATAATTAGTTTTTTTCTTAATTACGAAAACATTCAAATGAATTTTTCCAAAATTATAGTTATTATTATTTTGATTTTAATTTTTATTGTATATTTATTAGTTTTATATATTTATAGAACAATATTTTATAAATATAGCAAAAATGCGTTTTATTCCAGAATAGAAAACGCATTGTCAGAAATTAGAGCTTTAAATAAATTGACAACACGCGGAAGAAAGAAAAAAGAAGATAGAGCGTTGTCTAATATAACCGACATTAAATAATTTTGAGCATGCGATAAATTATAGTGTCGAAATATTGCATAATATAGGTTTGACAAGAGGTTATTTTTAGGATATAATCTTTTTATGGAAAACGACCGAGAAAAATTTAATGTTTCTATAAATAAAATATTGAAATGCGTAAAAAACGGAGATAAAAACAAAATGGATGAGTTGTTCTTAAAGTCGTTCAACCATTTTTACGCGTATGCGCTGTATCGTACATACAATAAAACGAGAGCCGAAGACGCCGTAATGGGAATGTATGAAAATATATTAAAATATATAGATTCATTTGACCCCGATAAAGGCGGCGTCGGCTGGATGGTTAAGATTTTAAACAGGGTAATTTATAATTTAAACAGCGACGAATTTGATAAGAAAAAGCACGAGCAAGCTATTGAGGATGATATAAACGCGACACAGTTAAATGACATATACGAAACTATCGGTTTGGCGGAAGCAGTTTCGGATTTGAGTGATAGCGATAAACAAATAGTGTTTTTATATTATTTTGAACGGAGAACGCTTAATGAAATTGCGAACAAGGTTAAGTTGAGTAGTTCGGCGGTACATAAGCGTTTACAGCAGATTTTAAAAAAATTAAAAAAGGTTTTGGAATAGATTATGCGCATAAACGGTTATATCTATTATCAGTTTTTAATTAGGAGTATTTATGAAAGGTAATAAGATAGACGACGCTATTGAAAGCGTCAATAACGAAAAAAAGACGGAGATGCGTGCGCAATTACATGCTCGTCTTGGTATACAAGTATGCGATGAAAAGCCAATAAAAAGACGGCGACGGTTTTTTGATTATAAAGCCATTGCGTTCGGTAGCATAGGCTTATGCGCAGTATGTCTTGCCATAATATTGCCTATTGCATTTCGTGATACGGCTCCAAATAAGCAAGATAGATATAAATATACTTCGTCTGAACTTTCACATTCAGATTTAGGATATAACGTTAAGGAATATGCTGAACTGTTAGGCAAAAATTTATTATATGTAGATTGGTACGATATTGCCGATGATTGCATAACGTCAAAATACTTTTTGCCTAATGATGAAAATAATATTATTTACATTTCAGAAGATTTATGCAACGGGGAAACCGGAGATCATGTCCGCATGCTCATTATCGAGAATAGTATAGATATAGATGCTTTTGAATTTATAAAGGAATCATGTGGTTTAACTTTCGAGTACAATAATATCCTTATAAAATGGTCATACGATACAGCTGCGTCACAAGCATACTTTGAGTATGATGGGTATGAATATATAATGCGTTTATTTGAACCGACGGAAAGAGAGGCAATATTGGATATAGCGAAAGATATGTTGCAAAAAAAATTATAAAAATTTTTATTTTTGGGGGAAAAAACCATTCATAATTTACTATTTATTAATGAGGGCGAGAAGCGCTATGCGTGACATATTTATAAGTCGGCATTTGATTGGGTCTGTTGCAATTTAAGGAGTTCATTATGAAAAAGAACAAAAAAACAGTAGTTTGGGTAATCGTATTTACGATTTTGTTGAGCCTTTCGGCAATGGCTTTTTTGGCGTGCGGTAACGGTAAAAAACATTACACGTTGAGCGCGCCGGAAGCCGAACATGTTTTTATTGATGCGTTTGACGACCATATTGATGTACAAGTTACATATATGCCGTATGACGATACGCCGTTGTTATTTATGATTACACCCGGTGGCGGACAATGGGAGGAGGCAAATAACGAAGCGGATAGAACTTCCAATCCTGCGCCGATGTTCACGCATCGATTTAGCGGGTTATCGCCTAATACGGAATATATTGTAAGCGTAAAATATAAGGGTAACGCCACTAATAACGATAGTGAGCCTTACACGCAAACAGTGACGACGCTGAAATATGTTCAAGCCAAACCCGAAGCAACATATACGCAAGCAAATAAAACGGTGACCGTCGAGAAAAACTCCCGACTCGAATATTCTTTTGACGGCGGAGCAACATTCGGTGATGAAAATATATTTACATTTGCCGAAAAAGGCGAAAAAATTATTAAAGTAAGATATAAAGAAACAACAGACAAGTATAAGAGCGACGAACAGATTATAAACGTTTACATTAGTGATTATTATGCCGGATTCGGTACGGCGGATGATCCTTATTTAATAGCGTCGTATGACAATTTCAGCGCGTTATCAGGTAATGAAAAAGGACTATATTATAAACTTGTGTCGGACATAACTTTCCCTGCGACTGCTGTTACTCCAATAGTGGGATTGCAATATAGTTATTTTGATGGCAACGGATATAAGTTAATAAATCCTATTATTTCACTAAATAAAAGAAATGAGAAGTGCGCTGTTTTCAAGGAAATCGGCGCGGTTAAAAATCTAACTGTGGATAATGCAAAAATAAATTATACTCCAGATGATACGGGCGATTATTATGTGGGCATTATTGCCGGCAGCGCGCAAGTCTTGGAAAATTGTAAAGTAAGCGGAGAAATTACTATTACACATACAGGCACTTACGGTGCAACTAGTTATATAGGCGGTGCGGTAGGTAGAATGCGCTCTGCACTCGGTTTGGATGAATACAAGGTCATAGATTCATATAGCGATGTAAAAATCAGATACTATTCGGTAAATAAAACGTCAAGATCATTGTATGTCGGCGGGCTGTTTGGCTCTGACGAAGAATCATCAAATTTGGATCATAAAATCGAATTTTCAGGTTGCGGCGCAAATGTGAATATAGAATTATTGGGCGTAAGTACTGTGCTTGTCGGTGGGCTTATAGGATATATGACGGGTGATATAACAAATAGTTATGCGACCGGGAAAATCGTGGTGGACGGTGACGGCAGCACTGCAAGTAACACGGTTATTTCCATAGGTGGGGTGGTCTCTAATGTAAATAATGGTAGTATAACTTCGTGCTATGCGGCTATGAATCTTACGGCTAATGGCGACGTACAAAACGTATATATCGGAGGTATTGCGCGGTCTGCAGCGGGTAAAAAAGAACAAGAATTGAAAAATTGCCTTTTCGTAGGTAATATTGCGATTACAGCGGGCGAGGATAAGCTCGCAATGTCGAATAGTTTGGCTGTGGGATTACTGCCATTGTATACCGTAAATAATTGTTATCATTCCGATAATTTGGTTGCTCCCGTTGTTACCGAGAAAACTATTGCTGTTGCGGAAGCAACGATTAAGACAGCGGCATGGCAACAAGAAACGTTAAAGTTTGATCCCGATGTTTGGAATATCGAGGATGGGAAGTACCCGACGTTAAAATAGTAAGAAACGGATTTAAAGCGAGGGAACAAATGATAAAATACGCCGTAAAATCACTCCTATTAAAGAATCGTATCCTCACTAATATGAAGCGCAAGCAAAGAAATAACTCTCGAAGCGTAAAGGTTGTTAAGCCCTAAACGGAGAACGGAACAAATGTGTTCTCGGTTTTTGCCCAAAGCATAAGCAATAGAATTGGAAACTGTCTTTGAAGTAATACCGCGCGAGGAAGCAATGCGGGAATAAAGGATATTGCTTTTACGATAGTTAAATAAACATTTTAAGACGGCGGCTTCTGCGATAAAAGAAAAGCCGTCTAAATGAATGGGTACGCCCCAAAGTTTAAGAGTGAGTTTGGCTTTGTAAAATAACAATTTTGTTTCATTGGACTTGACAATCATAATTTCCTCCTCGATATAAAACGGCACGCAAAAATAATTCTTCGATAGGCCAGGAAGAATTAGAAAGGCTAATGCCCTATGTAAAGACGGCAGGGGAACAAGACCCGCCGAATAATTACAATATAAACAAAGAAACCCCAAAAATCAACAATCTGCGTTGTTTCTTTTTTGGGGTTTTTGTTCGCAAAATTTTTGTAAACAATCTTTGATTTATTTAAATGTAGATATATAAAATCGTGTTGCGACGGGTTTATTGGACGAGTTTTATTATGTCGGCGGGAATATTGGCTATTTTGTCCGCGCCGGCGGATTTCAGTTCGGCTTCGTCGCCGTAACCGTACAGCACGCCTATCGATTTTATCCCGACGGCTTTTGCGCCGTCTATGTCAAAGTGTCTGTCACCGACCATGACGGCGGTGCGCTTATCGATATTGCAAGTTGCAATCGCGTATTCTATCACCTGCGCTTTTTCCGCGCGGGATTTGTCCAGCGACGCGCCGGCGACGTAATCGAAATATTTGTTGAGTCCGAAGTGTTCGATTATTCTAACCGACATGATTTCGGGCTTGGACGTCGCGACGTACAGCTTTTTGCCCGCGGCTTTGAGCGCGGCGAGCGTTTGCTCCACGCCGTCGTATACTTTGTTCTCTTTCCAGCCGCGGTCGTTGTAATACTCGCGGTAGAACTCCACCGCCAGCGCCGCTTTTCGCTCGTCGCCGCAAAACCGTTTCGTAAACGAATCGAGCAGAGGCGGACCGACAAAACACTTTAATTCCGATTTGTCGGGCGCCTGCTCGCCCAGTTCGCCGAGCGCGTACAGAACGCCGCCCGCAATGCCGTCGAACGAATCGGTCAGCGTGCCGTCGAGGTCGAATAGAATACTGTCGAACATGGTTTACTCCTTAATCGGCAAAAGGTTATTGCGTTCGGGATGAGTGAGCGCGGAGTGCACGCGCTCGAACGCGGCGGGCGTGACGTCGCACATTTTGTCTATAACGGACTTCATGACCTCGCGCTTGGTAAAGCCGTTTGCGGGGCAGGGATTGACGATTATCGGCGCGCCTACGTCCTTGACGAACGCGGCGGTTTCCTTTTCGCGCACGTACAGCAACGGGCGTATCAGTTTAATGCCCGAGCGGTCGAGGTAAGATTTCGGTTGCAGCGTGTTGAGCCGACCCTCGTACATCATGCCGAGTAAAAACGTTTCCACCATGTCGTCGGCGTTGTGACCGAGCGCAAGAGTATTAAAGCCCAGCTCGTTGAGCTTGCCGTCGAGCGCGCCGCGTCGCATTTTGGCGCACAGCGAGCACGGGTTTTTCTCCTTGCGCGCCTCGAAAACGATGGGCGCGATCTCGGTGCGCACTATGTGCAAAGGCACGTCCAAACTTTGACAGAGCGGATCGAGCGGCGAAAAGTCCGCGCCCGCGCCCGCATCGATAACGACGGCGCAAAGCTCGTACTTGTTCGGGCAGAACCGTCTGTACGCGGCGAGCGCATACAAAAGGGCGAGCGAGTCTTTTCCGCCCGACAGCCCGACGGCAATCCTGTCGCCGTCCGCCGTAAGACCGAAGTCTGCGTCGCACCGCCTGACCATGGACAATAATTGTTGAAGTTTCATCACGTCAAGTATACTGTAAAACGCGGGATTTGGCAAGCGTTACGCGCGATTGCGCACGCCTTGCGCGCCGCCGATAAAAAAATTATGTCGGACGGGGTATATATATCATGTCTGCGGCAATAATCGTGTGTATGAAAAAACTTATTCCCGTATGCAAAAAAACACTATGTATGTTGTTGTCCGCTTTAATAATTTTTTGCATTCCGTCTATATTTTTGGGGTGCATAGATAATAATACTTATGACGGCGAACTGTTGCGCTTACACATACGCGCGCACTCCAATGCGACGGTCGATCAAACGGTCAAGTTGAAGGTGCGCGACGCGGTAAACGACTTTATTGCCGACAATATCCGCAAATCGACTTTTGAGGAGGCGTATGCCGAGATCGGAGCGAACCTCGGCGCGATAACCGACATAGCGAACGGCGTTCTGCGCCGCAACGGATTTTATTACGGCGCGCGGGCGCGGCTCAACAACGAGTACTTCCCGTCGCGCATGTACAAAGACGTTACGGTGCCTGCGGGATATTACGACGCGCTTATTATCGAACTGGGCGACGGCAAGGGCGATAACTGGTGGTGCGTGGTGTATCCGCCGCTGTGCTACGGCGAGGACTTTGAATATAAGTCGTTCTTTGCGGAATTGTTCGGTTGACCGATAGGCGCGCGCCCTATCGGTCAGGCGTATGCGATACGGTCGATAAGTCGTTAGGCGCACCGTCGCCGAATAAAAACAAGGAAGAAAAACTATTACATGACAACAAACATCAAACGCGCGGTCATGCCCGCGATCTTGGCGGTGCTTGTGCTTGCGGTCGCGCTTTTAACGGCGGCGCCGACGGTGTTCGCGGACGTATTGAAAGGCAATACGTTTGCCAACGTCGCGGCGGTACAAGCTCGGCTCGCGACGCTCGGCTACTATTCGTCCACGGTTGACGGCAAGTGGGGTTCGCGCACGACGGCGGCGGTCAAACGCTTTCAGACGGACAACGGACTTAAAGCGGACGGCATTGTCGGCAGTTCCACCGAGAGCAAGTTGAGAATACGCCTGCCGATTACGGGCGGCATATCCTACGGCAAAACGGACGCGAACGTCGCGGCGGTGCAAGCTCGGCTCAAAACTTACGGTTATTATAAATCGACGGTGGACGGCATGTGGGGCAACGGCACGCTTGCGGCGGTGCTTCGCTATCAGTCGAACGCAGGGCTGACTGTGGACGGCGTGGTCGGCGGCGGCACGGCGAGCAAACTCGGCATAACGTTGAGCACGGCGAGCCGATCGGGCGGAATCAACAAAGGCAAGACCTACGACAACGTCAAAAAAGTCCAGTCCGCATTGAAATCGGCGGGGTATTTCACCTCGACGGTGGACGGCGTGTGGGGCAGACGGACGATGTGCGCCGTTATGCACTTCCAGTCGGACGCGGGCTTGACCGTGGACGGCGTGGTGGGTTCGGCGACCGAACGCAAGCTCGGCATAACGCTTACGAGCGGCGGAAGCAGTAACGGGTCGGGCACCGTCGGCGGAAGTTCGTCGGTGAGCGACAGCGACCTCAACCTGCTTGCGCGGTGCGTATACGGCGAATCGCGCGGCGAGCCGTACAACGGTCAGGTCGCGGTCGCGGCAGTCGTGCTCAACCGCGTAAGGTCGTCCAAGTTCCCCAACACAATATCGGGCGTTATCTATCAAAAGAACGCGTTTACTGCGGTCAACGACGGGCAAATTAACCTCACGCCCAACCAAACCGCGTACAACGCCGCGCGCGACGCGCTTAACGGCTGGGATCCGACGGGCGGGTGCCTGTACTACTACAATCCCGCGACCGCGACGTCGAGCTGGATTTGGTCGCTTACCGTGCATATTAAGATAGGCAGACACAACTTTGCGTTATAAGCCGCACTTTTGTTTCGCGCCGCTGTGCGCGGGATAAAAGGGCGATAAAATCCCGAAACTAAACTAAAACAAATAAACAAGGAAAAACACATGACTAACAATCTTAACGAAAAACGCAGTTATGCGGTAATAATAGCGGCGGTGGTTTCCGCCATGATCGTAATGGTCTGCGGGCTGGCGACGGGGCTTGTGTACGCAGTGCGCGAACGCCGTCAAGCCCCGCCCGACGACAGTAGACTGATTGCGGGATACTTGTTGACGGACGCGGCGTATAGCCTGCGCAACTCCATGTCGGCTTTAAGGCTGTGCAACGAACCCGAACCCGCCGAGGAAATAAACCGCACCGCGCTCGTGCATGCGGTAAGAGCGGAAACCGCGCTCGAATGTCACGACGACGATTGGGCGGGTAACAGAAGTAAGGAACAGTTTTTGAACGACGTTGCGACGGTGTTGCACTCGTACACGCCCGAACAGACGATTGAACTTTCCGAAAAACTTTATGAATATTCCGCAAAGTTCTACGTCAGCGTTATCGGCGGCGCGGAGTTTGAATACAACGGCGAGCTTATAGAGTCGAACGGCGTGCAGGAAGACGAAGAACAGGTCGAAGTGACGCAGGAGCAAAAGGACGAAGCTCAAAAAATAGTGGAAGCCGCGCTCGAAACAGAGCGTTCGGAGTTTGTCGGCGCGTGGGGCGAACACATGGAGTTTTATATCGAGCGCGACGGCAAGACGGGTTATGCGCTTGTGTGCGACAGCAAGATAATAGAATACTCGTTAATGCGCGAGGACGACGCGGAGCACACGGACGTGGACGAAGCGGAACGGCTTGCGCTCGAAGCGGCAAAGGCGTGCGGGTTCGATCACCTCACCGTCAAATGGAGCGTTGACTTGGGCAAGTCCGTCGGCGTGATAATGTGCAAGTCCTACGGCGGCGCGCTCGCAACCGACGACTGTGCCAACGCGGTTGTTTCCGGCGGCGAAGTGGTGGCTTTTTCGGCGGGCAAGTGCGAAACCGAACATAAGGATATACCGTCCGTCAAAAAGACCGAAAGGGAAGCGCGCCGCGCGACAAAGGACGGCGACAAAGGCACGCTCGTCGTGCGCAACATCAACGGCAAAGAACGCATTTGCTACGAATATCGTTACGACCTCGAAGACGGCGTGCATTACGTTTACGTTTGCGCCGAAAACGGCAAACAGATACAAGTTAAATAATAAAACCTATCACCATAGAAACAAAAAAAGCGCTTATGCGCTTTTTTTGTTGGTTGAAACGACTTATTTTTATGTCAAAGCGGAATTGCGGGAGTGTGACTGTTGACATAAAAATAATCATATTTTGAAAATGGGGGGGGCATTATGTGGGCGAGCGGTAAAGGCTTAACAGTTGTGCGGCGGTTCGCCTTGATCCCTCGGCGTTGCTCGGGATGATGGGGAAAGATTAAGTGAATAGATAAGAGATGAAAGATAATAGTTGAGGAAGTTTTGCTCTGCGCAAAACTTGATTTAATATAGATAAGTCTACACTCCCATCATTTCGACCGAAGCCACATGATTTTGCATGCATTTAATCGGGTGAAAACTAAATCGACAATTAAAGTAAACACACGAAGGGAATCCAATCTGTGATTGGCGGAGAAATCAAGGCGAAGCCGCATGCTAATTACGACTATTTATATGTCAAAACGGAATTACGTGAGCGTGACCGTTGACATAAAAATAATCATATTTTGAAAACGGGGGGCATTATGTAGGCGAGTGGTAAAGGCTTAACGGTTGTGCGGCGGTTCGCCTTGATCCCTCGGCGTTGCTCGGGATGATGGGGAAAGATTAAGTGAATAGATAAGAGATAAAAGATAATAGTTGAGGAAGTTTTGCTCTGCGCAAAACTTGATTTAATATAGATAAGTCTACACCCCCATCATTTCGACCGAAGCGAGCGTCAGCGAGCGGAGCGGAGAAATCAAGGCGAAGCCGCATGATAATTACGACTATTTTTATGTCAAAGCGGAAAGACGGGAGCATGACCGTTGACATAAAAATAATATGTTTTCGACAACGGCAACAAAAAAGACCCGTTTTGCGGGTCTTTGGCGGTTTAAGTCATTCGATTATTTATATCGCGGAATTTACTTCATTTCGAGCGTGGACATTATATAAGTTATACCTTCGGGATAATCGGAAGTGTAGTCTATATAGTAACGATACCCTTTATACTCGAACTTTGCAAACGCTTTGCCCGCTTCCTCTATAACTCGGTATTCGTATTCCACTAAATCTGTGGTTTCTTTATTGGGGAGGTTCTCGAAGCGTGGATAGTTGGCGACTTTATAATTATTTACAAATACAATCGATATAGATAGTTGACCGTCAAACACATGTAGAGACATTGAGGTGTAAATAGGTTTATTATTTTTATTGTAACTGTGAAGTGAATATGACGAATGATATAAATCTAAATTTGGCACTAAAATATCAAATTCACCAGTTAAATCCTCGTAAGTTATAGTGCTTGCCGTTAAATCAACATCATAATAGAATGTAGGCTCGGCGTTACTCGGTGCGGACTTGTGCGGAATAAGAAAAACGCAACACAAAACTGCGCAAAGAACGGCGGAAGCGGTCGGCGCAAAGCAAAGCCAAAACTTCTTTTTTCTGTTCGTTTGCGTTTTAGTTTTAGGGGGCAAAGCGTTTGCCTGTGCAAGCGCATGCGCGCGCACTTCGAGTTCCGCAGGCGGTTCGAGTTCGCTTCCGTCGTGAGTATTCTCCGTGAGTTCGCTCAACCGTTCCCCTATAAAATTTTTGTTCCTTTTTGCCATTAAGCACCTATACTATAGTTACCGCGAGAGCCTCGTAAATGTTTTCTTTATCGTTTATTCTCATATATCCGTTTGTTATATTAGAAAGAGCTGTGGAAATTTTTAGATATTTATCGCTTCTGAATTTAGAGCCGCTCGCATTGTAGTAATCTACATCCAAATATCCGCAACCTACCATCGCATGATTTACAGTGTAATATGTAGTGCTGATATGATCCGCATCATCGTAAGGCAACACCCCGTCATTAACATTAAACGACATAAGGAATAGCGCAATGGGTTTACCGTTTTTAACTTGCGTTTTGTAGCTGTCGTAATCGAACGCGCCGCCCGATTTGACGCTTGCGTAGGTTGCCGTATAGCCTTGTCTTTTGGCGTAATTGTATAAACCCGTTTTGAAATTGGGCACATTCGTTCCGTTTGTCACGTTGGTTTTCATGTCGTAATACAGTTGATCTATAACCGCGGACGTTTCTGCGGATTGTAAATAATATCGTGTTCTGTTATTTACCGTATAAATAGTAGAGTAATTAGGTATAAGATTAGGACAAAATATGTCGTAATAACCGAGAATAATACCGCCCGATATATTTGCGCACGCGTTGCGGTAAGACGATATGCTGTAAGTAGGCAAGCCGTAATTAAAAGTAAACGTCGCGGTTTCGCGTCTGGCGTAATTTATTTCTTCGTAAACTGTGTCGTAGTTTTCGTAATCGTCGTCCGCGCCGAAGCCGTGTTGTTCTATCGCGTCCAGTTGTGTATTTGTCAATTCCGCGTCGGAAGTAATTTCGTAATACGCGCCGTCCTTATAATCTATATAAGTGAACATGTCGAGGTAAACTTTTTTGCCTTGCGCGTCGGCGAAAGGCGAGGGCGCGTCGAAAAATATTTCCATTACGTCGTAATAAACATTGCCGACGGAGTCCGTTTCGGACGTCATAAGCGCGTAACACTGTTCGTCTTGAATAGTGAACACGTATTCCAGTCCGTTCGCTTCGAGGTCTTTATTATATGTATAGTCTATTTGGTAGCCGCCCTCCGGGGTATAACCCATGTCGGACAGCGTGACTTCGAGGTACTCGGTAGGGTCTTGGTTGGCATAGCTTTTGGCTTGAGCGTCGTTGCTCCAAGCGGGCGCCGCGAACGCGGTCGCCGCGCACAAACAAGCAACGGTCAAAGCCGCAAACTTTGTCTTTTTAGTCATTTGTAAGAACCTCCGAGCGGGTGCATAATTTTTCAAGTTTATTATATATAAGGTAAAAATGGCAAGCAATATACAAATTGTACAAGAAATATCGTATATGTTTATTTTTGTGCGTATTTTAATCTGTCGGCTGTTTACGGAATTATAGTGCGAAATTTGTAAAATAAGCGTTATAATTGTGGAAAATTGTTGACAGGAGCGGAAATCGGTGGTAAAATAATCGAGGTTACGCGCGCGCATTATTGCGGCGGTATGTTCGTAAATATATACGGATAGCGGTAGACGTAGTTCGGCTTGCGCGAGCGGTTTTTAAGTAATCAAATATCAAAGGAGATAGGTATGAAAAAGTGTTTCAGTTGCGGCTTCGATAACGAGGACGATTCCAAGTTTTGCGCCACGTGTGGCGCGGCGCTTGCTCCGTCCGATCCTGTCGAGCCTGCCAAAAGCGATCCGTTTGTCGAGCAGATTATGCCGACGGTGAGCGCGTCGGAGGGCGGACAACAGCCGACGACCGTCGAACAGAAAGGCGGGTTTAAAGCAAAGTTCAATTCGGCGAAAAACAAAACCGTCGAGTTTGAAAAAAAGCACAGCGTTATTCTTAACGCGATTGTTGCGGTGTGCGCGCTTGTAATCGCGCTCGTCGCGCTGTTTGCGCCTATTAAAACTGTGCAATACGTTTCCGTTGTCGGTTATAACATGGAAGTGGAAGACCTTGACGAAGGCGATAAAAGCGTAACTTACTGTTATACGGAAGTCAATCAGTCTATATGGCAGATGATAGGCTCGATAGGCTATATTAAAGCGAACGATGAGGACAAGATAAAGTTTGCCGAACAGCTTTCGGGAATAAAAAAGAACATCGGTATGGAAGTAGCGGCGTGGGCATTGGCGCACCCCGACGCGGACGAAGTGGAGCAAATGTCGGCAATGGCGGATATTGTCGCCGATAATTTGTCCGACCTCAACTATTTGGGCTATATTATGGCTATGAAGGGATCGAGCGGCGTGGACGGCGAGGACGTCGGCATATCGATTTCGGGCGATTATTGGGCGGCGGTTTTGAGCATGGCGTTCGGACTGGCGATAACCGTTATCGCTATGGTAATTGCCGTGTTCTCGTTAGTGCGTCTTATACTCGCGATTATCGGCATGGCAAAAAAGAAACTGCAACAAAAACTTTATAAGTATCTCGGACTTATGATCGCTCTGTCGGGCTCGGGGCTTGCGTGCATGTTTGCCGCGCCCATGCTCAAAGCGGGCGGCGGCATGTTTGCGGTAGCGTTGTTCTCGGCGATTGCGTACTTGATATGCGGCGGCGTGGGAGCGTTGCTCGCAGGAAAGGATCGCAAGATAATAATTATCAAACGCGCGATAATAGCGACCGTCGCAATAGTTGCGTTCTTTATGCTTACAACCAACGTTTTCTCCATTACCGTGCTCGATTCGGACGGCGCGTCCGAGTCTATGAACGTGCCCACCGGTTACGGCATTTACGGCATGCTCGCCACGCTCGACTTAATGGACGCCATGGGCGAAAACGCGGCGGCGAGTCTGCTGTTGCGCGTGGCAAGCGGATATATCGGCGTAGTTTTCTATATCTTAATGGCGGGGTTTGCCATATCGTATGCGCTCACCGCTATGAAGCGGTCGCTCAAACGCCTTGCGTTCGGCGAAGTATCAAAATCCAAAAGCACGCCGTTCATGATAGCTTCCGCCGTGTTTATGCTTATTTCGATAATCGTCGGATTGGCGTTGTCGGAAATGTTAATAGAAAAACTTGCGGCGGTGTTTGGCGATAATACGGAGTTTGACCGCAGCATGGAGTGGACGATGCGCGCGCAAGTGTGGGTGTCCATGATTATGCTTATAATCGCCGCGGTGTTCGACTTGGCGTTTAAGCCCGCGGGTAAACAACCCGCGCCCGCCGAGGCGCAACAACCCGTTGCGTAAAACAGTAAACGCAAAATAAATTCAACAACAAAAAGAGGTCGTACAATCGACCTCTTTTGCTTTGTGCTTTTTTGTTGAGTTTATAACCGTTTGTCGGTTGCGGATTGTGCCGCAATCGTCTTGCTATTAAATTTGCACGGACACGACGGTCGTGCCGAAGTCGGAATATTTGGCGGAAGTAGTCGCCTTAACGTTGCCGTTTGTGCCGTCGGCGGAGAAGTTTGCACTGACAACCGCTGTTGCGGTGGAGAGTTTGCCGTCGTACACGTTGTATTCCGCAGTTGCTTTGAGCGAGCCCATATTTAAGCCCGCAACGCCGTTCAAGTCGTCAATCGCGTCTTGCAGATAAAGATCGAACTTTTCGGAATTGAGCTTAAAGCCGCTGTTGGTTTTGATAAAATAGGAATAGTCGTTTTCGATTTCGCCGACGGAGCCGACTTCGGACAAATCCATGTACGATTCGACCCATTCGGCGTCGCCGCCCTCTTTCATGTACAGCGTATAATCGCCGTTAAATCCGTTGTTGCTTTCAAACTCGACATAGAGTTCGGTCGTTTCCGTCTCCGTATGATTGAGCATGGACGCGGACGACACGATTACTATATGCGCGCTGTCGGCAGTGCATTTGAACGTGCTGTTGGTCTTCATAGTCATGCTTACGGACATGCCCTGCGCGGATGCGGTGGTTACGACGGTCATGTCGTAGACCATGGTGCAGTTTATGTACTTGGACGGGTCGAACACTTGATCGTAATACGCTTTCGTCAGCACGTCGCCCGCTACGAGCGCGGGGGCGTAATATCTGTACTCGTTGCCGATCTTGACGACGTAAACTTTAATCTTTTTTACGTTTTCCGTCGCGGAAGCGTAAACGTTATACGCGGCGACCGCGCTTTCGGTGTAGTTTACAAAACCTTTTTCTGCGGATACGACCGCGGTTTTTTCGGCGTCGGTCAAGTTGAGCTCGGCTATTTCTTCCTCGGTCATGTCCGCTTGCTTTTCGTAAGACTCAAACTTGGCGGCGGTTGCGTCGCCGCCGCAACCGATAAACGCAAACGCGGAAGTCGCCGTCATTACCGCGGCTACCGCGATAGTTGCAAATCTTTTTTTCATTTCCTTATCTCCTTTTTGCCGCATAATTTTTTCACGGCATGCACACAGTATATCACCGTGCGGCAGGAGTGTCAACCGATTGCCCGGCATGTCGAATATTGTCAAAAATTGTAACAGAACAACGTGACAGATTGGCGCGCCGTAAAAGCCTACTGCGATAAACGCTTTTTGTATTCGGACGGGGTAACGCCGTACTTTGCCGAAAACGCGCGCGTAAAGTACGACATGTTGTTAAACCCGACGGTCGCCGCCGCCTCGGTCACGCCGACGGCAGGCTCGGCGAGTTTTTGCGCCGCGATTTCCAGCCTGTAATCTACGACGTACCGAGTGAAACTTTTGCCCGTAAGGTCTTTAAACAGTTTCATAAAATGCGACGGGGAATAGGAACACATAGCCGCCGCCGCTTCCACGCTCAACTCATCGGCGTATTCGGACTTGATGTAGTCGAGCAGGATTTTCAGCTTGTCGTAATTGTTTTTAAGCGAAATTTCCGCCGCGGCGGTGGGTACGGCAAACCTGTGCAGTACGTCGATTATCGCAAACAGCTCGGATTTAATTTTTAGCTCGTCGGTTTGGATTTTGTGACGGTTGTCTATTAGGTAGGCGACATGCGGCAAAAGCTGTTTGTAATATTCCGATTTGCGCTCGGCAAAGATGGGCGGCAGTTCGGTTTGGCAGTACAGCGGTTTTAGGTATTTTTCATAGCACACGTCGTTGGCGGAATTGTCGAGCAGGGAAAAATTGAACAGTACGTTAAAATACCGCATACCGCGCTCGCTCTCTATCGCGTGGACGGATTGCGGCGGCACGGTTATAATATCGCCGCGTCCCACTTTTTGCTCGTGCGATTGCACCGTTATTACGCCGCTCCCGCTCTCTATATATATAATTTCCGCATCGTCATGCCAATGCAAGGGGAACGACCGCATATCTCTCGGTATATCGCTTTTGTAAACCGCATACGGGAACGAAAGTTGCCCGTGCGTTTTGGTTTCGTGAAGGTCGTTAGCGTTGGTCATGGCGCGCCTCGCTGCTTTCAATAGTATTGTGTTACGAAACTCGGATATTCATGCGAGAATTATACAACGTTTAGATGTATAATGCAAGCAAAAATATACAAAAAAGGAGAAAATTTGCAGTGGAAAATTTTTAAAATTTTCCGCGTGAAAATATCTAACCAAAGGCAAAAAAAGCAACGTAAAACCGCGCTTACGGGGCGCGGTTTTAAAACGTTTATTCTTGTGATTACTTTTGTTCGCCGTCGGGGTTTTCGCTCTCGACCGTTTTGTCGTCGTCCTGCGGCGCGTCGGGGGCGGGGACAAGCTCCGCGTTTTTCAGCGCGAAATTTGTAACCTGTCTTGCGGCTATCGCACAGCCGAGCGCGGCGGCGCACACAAACAGCGCGCCCAAACCTACGCCGTCGTAATGTATGCACACGAACGACAGTTCGAGCACGACCATAACGGCGTTTATTACCATATATACTTCCGCGCCGAAAAACGCGCGGTATTTAAACCCGTTACGCGGCGCGTACTCGATCGGTATGCGCTTGCGAAATTTGTACCGAGTCATGTTCATTATAACGATCCAAATCGACGTGCCGAGCATGACGAACACTATCCACATATACGCATACGAGTACGACGGGATTTTGTGTGTGACGTATTCCAGTCCGCCCTGCGGCATGAGCAATACCACGACTTGGAGCATAAACGCTATGATTGTGAGCGTGGTGCGGATAAACGCTTGCTCCGCCAACTTCTTTTCGTCGGTGTCCACATAATAATATGCGCCGGACAAGCGTTGCTTTTTCTTTTTTGTCGGTTCGGCTTGTTGCGGCGCGCCGTCTTGCGCGGCGTTACCGCCGCCGTCCGAATTTTGCGCGACAGTCTCGCTCGCGCCGTCGGCGACGGGCGAAGTCTGTTCGTCTATTTTTTTGTATTCGGATTTGTCGTGCGGATTTTTCATTGTATCACTTTGCAAGCGATCGCCAGAACACGTGTTCTTTGCGGTTGCCTTGCGATTTGTAATAGGCGGCGAGCGCCGAGCACGCGGACTTAACCCCGCTTTCGGCAAGCTCTTCGAGTTCGCGAAGCGCGGCGGTTTCGTTGTCGCCTAATTTCATGACGGCGAGCTTGACCGCGCAGTCGGCAAGCCCCGCTTTTGCGCCTACCTTAAAATACTGTGCGGCGTGCTCGAAGTCCTGTGCGTCGAAATATTTGTCGCCCAGTTTTTCGGCGGCAAACGGATAGCCGAGCTGGGCGGCGAGCGTCAAATATTTATCTGCCTCGGCGTTGTCCGTCGCGCGCAGATATTCGGAATAGGCGAACAGAGCCGCGGGCTCGTCCGCGTCGGCGCGGGCTTTAAGCGCCGCGATTTCGGTTTCGTTCATAAATTTTACTGTTTGGGTTCGACGAGCGCCGCGACCTGTTCTTCGGTCGCCGTCGCCGCGGCTTTAAGCAAGGGGATATACATATCGACAAGCGCGCCGCAAAGTTCGGCTTTGGCTTTGTCGCCGAGCTTGACTCCGCCAATCTTGTCATATATGGGGCGGAACTCCGCAAGTTCGTTGTTGAGCGCGGTGCCTTTTTCGAGCACGGACAACAGCGGCAGGCAGTTTACGGTTTTAACAACGCCGCACACATCGAGCGCGGAGCCGTTGCACTTGATAAATTCGTTGGGTTTTAAGCCGTCGGCAAACACGATATAGAACGTAACGCCGTCTTTTGCGGCGGCGGCTACCGTGCAAGCGTAGTCAGCCTGTGCGGCGGCTTTTATCGCCTTGCCCGCTTCGCGCACAACGGCGTTTTTGGCAATGCCGTTAAACGCGAGAGCGGGCGCGGGGTAGTCGAGAAGCGAGATTTTGACCGTGCCGTTTGAAATCTGTTTTTTGACGGGCGCGGACGCGAGCGCGATTTCGTCGCAGCACGCGTATTCCGCATTGTCGCCCGATTTGACGGCAATCGCGCCGCCGTAAGCCGATACGTAAGCCGCTTGGCGAGATAACACGTCGTTCGACATGATGTCGCGGTTTTCGAGCGCGGCTATATGATTGCCGAGCACGCGCGGCGTGTACACAAGCTCCTCGCCGACGTTGAGCGTTGCGGCGCGCATGGGTATTTCCGCGTCGCCGTAATAGCATGCGTAGCCGTTTTTGGTAAGCGCGGGGGATTGCGAAAGATTTTTGTAGCCGTGCGCGTACAGATCGAACAGGAAGTCAACGCCTTTTTTGACGTCGCGCGCGAGTTTGGCGGAAAAATAATAGTTGACGGTGCGCGGCATGGGGAACAGTATGTCCGCGATTACCGTCGCGTCGACTTTGGGCGCGGCGGCGGCAAGCTCCGCCAAAAGCGTTTCGAGCGTCGCGTCGCCGTAATCCGCGTCTTCGTCGCGCACGGGCGAAGAAAAACCGCACGCCGAGGCGAGGCGGTTAAGCGTATACGTTTCGTCGAGCGCATCGAGCAAAAGATTGTCGAGCGCATAAGATATAAGTTTGTTAAGCGTGAGATTGATGTCGGATTTCATGTTGCCTCCGTTGTCGGGGTGGTGGATTTTGGTCGTTACGATTATTTATCGCGGATAAACGCCGCAGAACGGGGATTTCCGTCCGCGGGTTTGCCTTTTTCGGTAGTTGTTTCGGTTAAAAATTTACTATTAGCGGGATAAACGCGCGTATGCGGGGGATAAAATATCAAACACTGCGCACGGGCAGAACGAGGTAAATATAATCCTCCAAACCGCCGACGGGCGAAACGACGCACACCGAAGTCGAGTTGGTAAGGTTGAGCACGACGGTTTCGCAGTTCATGCAGTGCAAAAACTCGGTGAAATAGCGCGCGTTGAACGATATGGAAAGGTCGGCGCCGTCGGTGTTGACGGGCAGGTTTTCCTCGACGTTGCCCGCCTCGCTGTGCGAGCTGACCGTCATGTTGGTTTGCGCTATGTCAAAGCGCACGAGGTTGTTGTTCTTTTCGGAACGCGCCATAAGCACCGCGCGGTCGATCGCGTCCTCGAACAGATTTTTGGGGATATAGACCTGCGTGTCGAAGTGCTGGGGAATTATTTGGCGGTAATTGACGAACGTGCCGTCGATAAGCCGCGTGGTGATGGTGGTGGAGTCCACTTGCACCATTAGGAAGTTTTTGTGAAGATTGAGTTTTACGGGATCGTCGTTGTCCGAAAGCAGACGCGAAATTTCCATGACCGCGCGGACGGGCACCGTTATGCTCGTGGACGCGGTGGTGGAAAGCACGGGCTTTACGCATTTGGCAAGGCGATAACCGTCGGTCGTGACCGCGACGACTTCGCTGTCGTTAATTTCCAAAAGCACGCCTTTTAAAGTGGGGTGCGCGTCGTCGGTGCACACCGAAAACGCTACTTTATTGACCACGTCTTTGAGATCGGCGTTTTTGAGCTCGAAATGCTGGGTGTCCTCTATGCGGTTTACTTCGGGAAACTGCTCCGAGGGATAGCAACCGAATTCGCCCTCGCTGCGTTCGTAATCTATTTTAAGGCGCGAGCCGTTGGCGGTGAGCACAATGGTCTGCGACGTCAGCTTTTTGACGAAGTCGCCGAAAAGTTTGCCCGGCACAACCGCGTCGCCCGATTCGATGACGTTGGCGCGAATCATGTGTTCAATGGACAGTTCGAGGTCGGTAGCGGTAAGGGTGAGCGTGCCGTCCTCCGCCGATAGCTTAATGCCTTCGAGTACGGGGTTGGTCGAGCGCGCGGGAACCGCTTTAATAACTTTTGCGACCGCTTCGCATAAATCGTTGCCGTTACATTCTACTTTCATTTGTATCTCCTGCCTGCGTTTTCTTTTAATTATACTACAACGAAAATTCAATGTCAATATTTATGCGACTTGTTTGACCGAGCGGACGACGGAATTTTGCAAAACGCTTTACTTTGACGGCGCGCTGTGCTACAATATTATAACATAATCGGTCGGCGCGGCGCGTGTCGCGGCGCTTAAAAGGGCGTAACATGAAAGATCACGAATCGGAAGAAATGTATCTCGAAACGATACTCGTATTAAAGGGCGAACGTCCCGCAGTGCGGTCTATCGACATCGCGGACAAGCTGGGCTATGCCAAATCCAGCGTGTCGCGCGGCGTAAGCCTGTTGCAGGACAGGGGATATATCAAGGTCGCCGACGACGGGTTTATCGATTTTACCGAGGCGGGCGCAAAAAAAGCCGAAACCATTTACGAACGTCACAACGTTTTGACCAAGCTGTTCGTCGCGCTCGGCGCGGATACCGAGCTTGCGGAAGCCAATGCGTGCCGTATAGAACACGTTATAGACGACGGAATTTTCGACTTGATAAAAAAATACGTGGACAATAAGCGGTAACGGAAAATATAATTGTTTATAATATATAGAATTAAAAAACGGAGCGGCGGTATGTGCCTGCTCCGTTTTGTGTTTGTTTTTTTTGAGTTTTGCCGTGGGCAACGAATTATTACGGTTTCAGTCTGCTCGGACCTCTGAACAGGAAGGTTACGTCCTTGACGCTCGGCAGGTCGAACAGCTTGACGAGCGTGCGCGTTATGCCCAAGCCGAAGCCGCCGTGTGTGGGCGCGCCGTAACGGAAAAAGTCGAGATATTCGGTCATGGAATCGGGGTTGATGCCGTTTTCCTCTATGTTTTTGCGCAAATTGTCGTAACGGTGTTCGCGTTGCGCGCCGCTTGTGATTTCTATGCCCTTAAACAGCAAGTCGTAAGTTTTGGTGAGTTCGGGGTTGTCGTCTTTTTTCATGGAATAGAACGCGCGAGCCTTGGCGGGAAAGTCGATTATAAACACGAAATCACTGCCGTATTTTTCCTTGACGTACTTGCATATAAGTTTTTCGCCGTCGGGGTCGAGGTCGCCTTTGAGCGCGCGCGGCACTTCGTAATTCATTTCGTCTTTTAGAATTTTGTACGCATCGGCAAGCGTTATGCGCGGGATTTTATAGTCGAGCGAAATTATATCGTTGCCGAAATACTTTTTGTATTCGTCGTTGAACTGCGCTTTTACGCCGTTAATCACATATGCGAGCAACGCTTCTTCCGCGTCCATAACGTCGTGGTGCGAATCGATAAACGAAATTTCCACGTCTATGCCCGTAAATTCGGTGTCGTGACGGGAGGTAAAGCTGGGGTTGGCGCGAAAATACTCGCCAATCTCAAAGGTTTTGTCAAACCCCGCCATCATGCTCATTTGTTTGTAGAGCTGGGGGCTTTGCGTAAGGTACGCTTTTTGTCCGAAGTAGTTTTTAAGCTCAAAAACTTCGCTTCCGCCCTCGCTCGACAGCGCGGTGATTTTGGGCGTGTGAATTTCTATAAAGCCGTTGTTGTTAAAGTATTCGACCGCAAGCCGCTCGAACGCGGTCTGTATGCGGAACATAAATACCTTTTTTTCGTCGCGCAGGTCTATCCAGCGATAGTCCATGCGCAAATCCTGTCCGCTCTCGGCGTTTAGCGGAACAAGGTCGGCTATGCTCATGATTTCAATGGCGGTGGGGTAGATTTCCTTGCCGCCGTTGCGCACGTATTCCGAATACACGCACTTGCCCGTGATCGCCACAAAGCTGTGCGGCGTGAGCTTTTTGGCTTCGTCGTAAGTAGGGTTGTCCTTTTCTATCGTAACTTGCACAAAGCCCGTAACGTCGCGTATGACGAGAAACATTATTTTCTTGTCGCGTATCGTTTCGACGTAGCCTTTTATAAGGTGTTCGCCCTCGGTCAGGTCTTTGATGTACGTTCTTTTCATGACGGTGTTTTCTCCGTGGATTTATTTTAGTACATTTTATCACCGACGATATAAAATGTCAATTATTATCGCCGATATTCGCTGCCGAAAGCGTCAACAAAAAAACCGACCCGTATCGGCAAAACCGATAACGGATCGGCGCGGATCGTCCGCAGATCGCTTTACGTCATAATTTTAAAAAACGGCGCGACGGCAATCAGCAACCGCAGTCGTTGCGCCCGCAGTCGCCGCCGTTGCCCATGCCGTTCATGCCGAGCGGCATTATGCCGTGGCAGCATTTGCAGCAGCAGCATTTGCAACGGTCGCAAACGGGACGGCGGCAGCAGTCGTTCTGCCGATTGCGGCAACAGTCGCAACGTCCGCAGTCGTGGTTCGCGTGACAGTGGTTGTGCGCATTGCAATCGCACTCGGATTCGGGACGACAGCGCACGCAGTCGTTTTGGCGGTTGCAGCAGCAAGAGTGACAGTTGTTAAAGAAGAACATATAACACCTCCGTAGTAGTATGTAAGCGGCGTTTCGGAGGCGTCTTAATATCGGTTTATGACATAAACAGGCAAAGCGTTACAAGTATTGCTTTTTTATTTTTTGCGGCGCGTATCGCTGTTTGTCCGCATAAAAACAGCGGATAAATTTGTTAAACGCGTGTTGACATTATATATAATATTGTGTATAATTGTATTATCGCTGTAAACGGAACGCTCGCCGAACGTGTCCGTCGGCATGGTTACGGTATAAGACAAGCGCGTTGCATTAGCGCGTTGTCCGATATAATAGGAGGATAAAGGAATATGAGTAAGTGCAAAAACTGCGGTTACGACAACCCGCCCGACAACAGGTTCTGCGGGAATTGCGGCGCGCAGTTGCCCTCGGAAGAACTGTGCGCGTCTTGCGGCGCGCCGTTGTCGCCCGACGCCGCGTTTTGCGGCAAATGCGGCACGCCCAAGTCAAAGCGTTGCGCCACGTGCGGCGCGGCTCTTTCGCCCGACGCGGCTTTTTGTTTTAACTGCGGATCGCCCGTGAGCGGCGCGGCAAAACCCGCCCCGCAGACAGCCGCAACGCCCGCGTATACAACGCCCGTAAACGCACAGCCCGCGCCCAACTGCGCCAACGCGCCCAAAAAATCGGCGAAGCAAAGTTTTGTCGAAGCCAAATCCAAAGTCGCGGCGTTCGAGAAAAAGCATTGCGTTATAATAAACGGCATAATAGCCGTGCTCGCGTTTATATTCATATTCGTTTCGCTGTTTGCGCCCGTCAGAATGATAGCTTCCGATCCGACTATGTCGTTTGACGATTCTATGGAATCGAAATACGCCGAAGGTTCGGTTATCGAAATCGATCAGTCGATATGGCAGGTTATGGGTTCGGTTAAATACGTATCGCTCGATATTAACGATTCGTCCGACCGCAAACTAATACAGGAAGTTTATGCCGATTACTCGGTTGCATACAAAAGTGTATTATCTGCGTTAAGCGCTTGGAGGAAAACACATCAGTTCGCTACGGAAGACGCCGTAAATGAAAAATATGCCGAATTATTTGAAAAATATATGTCGGATATAAATTTACTCGCCTTTCAATTTGTATTTACAACGGTGGGCGCGCTCGACTACCTTGTAGGCGAAGAAGTGGAAAAAGAAATGGAAGCCGCGCTGATTGCCCAGCGTAACACAGCGGTTTTGGCGCTCGTTATGGCGTTGATAACCGCCGCCGTGCAGATAGGTATTGCGATTGTGTCGTTGGTTTTCCTTATATTGGCAATTATCGGCATGGTGCGTAAAAAGCAGAGCAAGCTCTTCGGTTACTTGTTAACCGCCTTGATAATGTCGGGCGCGGGGCTTGCCGTTCTGTCTGTTTCGCCGCTTTTGTCGGCGGGCGGAGCGATGTTCGCCGTCGCCTTGATGACCGCGCTTGCGTTTTTCGGTTGCGCTATTGGCAAAGCCGTTATGACCGATAAGGGTTTGATGTTTATTGTCAAGCGCGCAACATGTTCCGCACTTTCTTTAATCGCGTTCTTCATGCTGTGTTCCAATATATTGTCTTATCATCTAATTCAAAGTATGAATGATGTAAATGTGACGCAAGTAGTAACAGGTCCGCTCGGTATGGCGTTTGAAAGTATTTTCACCGTGTTGGATTTAAATAGCGTCGAAGGCGTTACAATAGGATATTCGGACGCGAGTATTGCTTCGTGCGTTGCTGTGTTGGCGATCGGCTTGATTGCGTTCTCCGTGCTGTTTGCGGCAATGGTAAAATCGTTTACCGTACTGGCAAACAAAACCGAACAAAAACCGCGTATCGACGTGCTCTCGCTTGTCGGCGTTATTGCGCTTATCGCTTTTGCGACGACCCCCGCGATTATCGCCGCCGCCGACTCCACGCCCGTAATGGATAACGGGTTGGGTTTCAGTACCGGCATAGCGACTATGATAAAGTTTGTCGCGCGCGCGTTCGCGTATGTCGCAATGGCGTTTGCAATCGCGGCGTTCGTTTTGGAACTCGCGTTCAGACCCAAAAACGCAAAGAGTTATGCCGCGACGGTCGCGACGCAACAGGGCGGCGGTGCGGCGGCGCAAGCGGCAGTGGGCGCGCAGACAAATCCCGCGCCGCAATCCGCCGAGGCAGATAATAACGAGCATGCGACGATCGCGGAGGAAACAACCGCATCCGCGACGGAAACAACGGAACACGTAGCGGATGCGCCGAGCGACGGCAGTGCGCCCGACGACGAGCCGACCGTTACGCCCGTCGTGGACGAAAACGCCGCGCAATAAGCGGGGAGCCGAGCGATTGCGAGCGGCTGTTAAGTTGATTTACAAAAGAAAAAGCGGCGAAAATTCCGCCGCGCCCTCTCGCATAACGCGAGGGGGTATTTTTAATTTACGGATAGCGCAAAGCCGAGTTAGTGCGCGCTTAATCCTAAACAAATCTTATATCTATATCGCCGTTGGAAGTGCGGGCGTTCAGCCGTTTTTTTGCGGCGGCAACGTCCGATATGTTTTTGCTCGGCGTGCCGTCTACGGCGATAGTGCCGTTGGCTGTTTCGAGCGTCAGTCTGTAATCGTCGCGCTTGCCGAGCGCCATGGCGGTAATCTTGCCGTTGGAAGTTTCCAGCCGAATATCGGACGTGTCGAGCGCGCTCGCGTCGATAGTGCCGTTGTGCGTGGAGCAGTCGAACTTATCGGTTTTAATATCGACGGCGGACAGTCCCGCATTGTGGCAGGAAATAGTGAGTTCCTGCGCGGCGACCGATTCCGCTTTGATATTGCCGTTGGAGCATTTTAAAGTAACGTCGCGCGCGGCTTTCATGTTTTTTATCAAAATACTGCCGTTGCGCATTTTAAGCGCAAACTCGGCGCAGGCAACGTCCTCGACGTCGAACTTGCCGTTTTTGGTGGACACGTCCACGTCGGCAAAGTTCCCGCCTTTAAGGTACAGCCCGCCGTTCTTGTTGCGCAGTCGCAGTCTGCCGTTAAAACTGCGGGGGAGAATAAGTTTAAACTCTATGCGCCGCATGATAATGCGCGACAGCAGGTTGCCCGACTTTTGCGTAACGGTCAACTGCCCGTCAACCGCCTCCACGCGGAAGTTCTTTTCCTTGGCGGACACGAAGCGACACGTGTCGTCGTTCCCGCGCGATATGTCTACCACGCAGTTTGCGCCGTACACCGATATGTTTTTTACGTCATCTAAATCCATGTTCACCTACGGGTTGTGTTTTGCCCCTACATAGTTTATAGTATTTTGCGCCATAAATCAAGCAAATCGCGGTCCATGCCGTCGGGTGCGGCAATCGCCGTCGTCCGTGCGGAAATGGGACGAAAAATGTCGCAGATCTTACATAATAGGTCGCAAAACTCCAAAAAATACAATAAGCAGGGTGTTTTTCGGGCGTTTTGCGCGTGCGGGCTTGACAATATTCGCAACGCGGTGTATAATTATCAAACATGTGTGCGGGGTTTGTGCTCTGTTTATACGCTTTTGCACACAAACAAGCGACGCGCGTCGGGCTGTCCGCCGCGGCGACAGGAACGGTAAATGGAAGCACTGGAAACTCTGGACTATGTCCTTCATATAATAAACGATTACGTATTGCTCCAAATTTTGGGCATAGCGTTTTCCATACAGGTATTTTATATATTATTGTTTTTCGTCAAGGCAAAAACTTATCCCAAAGCCAAAACGCAACACAGGTTCGGCATTGTCATACCCGCGCGGAACGAAGCGGACGTTATTGCCGATACGATAAAATGTATACTCAAATCGGACTACCCGCGCGATCTTTTCGACGTGTACGTAGTTGCGGACAACTGTACGGACAACACCGCCGAGCTTGCGCGCAAGGCGGGCGCGATAGTTTACGAGCGCACCGACAACGACCCCAAGCACCGCAAGGCGGGTTACGCGCTTAAATATCTGTTCGAGAAAATAATGGAAGAACATAAGGGCTACGAGGCGTTTATAAAATTCGACGCGGACAACCTTATGGAGCCGGATTACATTTCGCGCATGAACGACGCGTTCGACGCAGGCGTAAAGTGCGCGCGCGGCTATTCCAATTCCAAGAATATCGACCAAAACGTCGTTACGGGAATATCGGGTTTGTGGTATATCCGCGATTGCCGCTTTGCCAGTCATTTCCGTTCGGCTATCGGGCAGGGCACTATGCTCGGCGGCGCAGGCATGATGTTCTCCGCGGAAATAATCGAAAAGCACGGCTGGGACTGCCTGTCGTCGTCGGACGACGCGGAGTTCACTATGCGTCGGCTCAATCAGGACAAGATAAAAACGATGTACGTCAAGGACGCTATCGTGTACGAAGATCAGCCCTCCACGCTTAAAGACACGTTCAACCGCTATAAGCGCATGGCGGGCGCGTTGCACTCACTGTTCTATACGCAGGGCATAAAATCGCTCGGTTTGTTTTTCGTGCGTTGGAAGTGGACGTATATAGACATGTTCTTGACGCTCATGTTTATACCCGTGTGCGTGCTTATGTGTCTGTGGTTGCCCGTGTACTATATTTTTTACCTGATATATCACGGAATCATGGAAATGAAGTTCGGCATTTTCCCCGTTGACGCCAACGGCATGGAATTCAGCAATTTTTACAAATGCCTTAAAATGATAGGAATAATGCTCTCTTGCGCGTTTGTGCTCGCGTTCATACTTCAAGCGTTGCTCGCGGTCGGTTTGGAGCATAAGCGCATAAAAGCGCCCGTGCGCAAAATGTTGCCCGCGGTGTTCCTGTTCCCCGCGTTCATGATTATCTACGCAATAGCAATTACGCTCGGCGTGTTCAGCAAGCCCAAGTGGAAGCAGATTAAACGCAACACCTCGACTATAAGTATCGGTGGCGGTCAGGTCGCGGCGGAAAGCGCGGCGACGGGCGGCGACGAGGTAGCGCAAGCGCAAACGGACGCGGACGGCGGTGGAGTTCCCGCGGCGGATAACGCGCATGGCGAATAACAGCGGTGCCGAGCCGTTTTTAAAAAAAGCAAATAAACCGCGCGGGCGCGTGCTTGCGCGAGGTAGTAATGAAAAATAAATACGATTACTTGATTGTCGGTGCGGGACTTTTCGGCGCGTGCTTTGCGCAGATCATGACCGAGCGCGGCAAGCGTTGTTTGATAATAGAAAAGCGCGAAGCGATAGGCGGGAACATTGCGACCGAACAGGTCGAGGGTATTACCGTGCACAAATTCGGCGCGCATATTTTTCATACGAGCGACGAGCGCGTGTGGAAGTACGTAAACCGCTTTGCGCAGTTCAACAACTTCGTAAACAGCCCGATTGCCAATTACAAAGGCACGCTGTACAGCCTGCCGTTCAATATGTATACGTTCAATCGGCTGTGGGGCGTTCGCACCCCCGCGGAGGCTCGCGCCGTTATAGACGCACAGCGCGCGGCGGCGGGCGACGGCGAGCCGCAAAACCTCGAAGAAAAGGCGTTGCGGTCTGTGGGCGAGGACGTGTATAAAACGCTCATCAAAGGTTACACCGAAAAGCAGTGGGGCAGGGATTGCAAATATTTGCCCGCGTTTATTATCGGGCGCGTGCCGTTGCGGTTCACTTACGACAATAACTATTTCAACGACAGGTTTCAAGGTATCCCGATCGGCGGATATTCGCAAATGATCAAAAATATGTTGAGCGGCACGGACGTGATGTTGGGCATCGATTACTTTTCGGACCGAGCCAAGTTCGACGGCATGGCGGAACGCGTGCTGTACACGGGCGAAATCGACAGATATTTCGATTATAAGTTCGGCGAACTCGAATACAGATCGTTAAGGTTCGAAACGGAAACAATCGAAACGGACGATTTTCAAGGCAACGCCGTGGTCAACTATACCGACTACGAAACGCCGTTCACGCGCATAATCGAGCACAAGCATTTCGACAAAACGCAGGTGAGCGACAGAACGGTCGTCACGCGCGAATATCCCGAAAAGTTCGAGAAGGGAAGCGAGCCGTACTATCCGATAAACGACGAAAAGAATACCGCGCTATATAAAAAGTACGCGGCGGAAGCGGCAAAGAGCGAAAAAACTTTGTTCGGCGGTCGGCTTGCGGGCTATAAATATTATGATATGGACGATACGGTCGCGGCGGTGTTCGCGCTCGCCGACGGGCTTAAATAGTTAGTATGGACAGCGTGACTTTTGCCGATATAGAAAAATACATGTGCTCATGTATGAGCGACGCGGCGCACGACAAGCAGCATGTTTACAGAGTTTTGTACAACGCCGTCGAAATTGCCAAGACCGAGCGCGGCGTTAATTACGACGTGCTGATTGCGGCGTGTCTGTTGCACGACATAGGCAGAAAGGAACAGTTTGAAGACCCGAGTAAAGACCACGCGGAAGTCGGCGCGCAAAAAGCTCGCGCGTTTCTAATCGAGAGCGGCGCGGACGAAGCGACGGCAACCGCAGTAGCCGATTGCATAAAAACACACAGGTTCAGAAAAGATCGCGCGCCGCAGAGCGTGGAAGCGAAAATTCTGTTCGACGCGGACAAACTGGACGTGACGGGCGCAATGGGCATAGCGCGCACGCTTGTGTATAAAGGCACGGTCAGCGACCCGCTGTATTCGGTCGATAAAAACGGCATGCCGACGAACGGCGAAAACGAGTGCGCGCCGTCCTTTTTTCAAGAATACAATTTCAAACTGAAAAACTTGTATTCGCGGTTCTATACGGAACGCGGCGCGCAGATAGCGCAAGAACGTCAAGCCGCCGCGCGCGACTTTTACAATAGCCTGTATGCGGAAGTCTGCAAAACGTATACAAACGGCATGACGGAACTTAAAACCCTGTTGACCGAATAACGGAACGGCATAACCTTTAAAATTTTAAAATAAACTAAAAAGAGTTTGACAAAATAAATCAATCGTGATATAATACATCACGCAATCGGAAAGAAAAATCGGACAAAATATCGTAAGAACAATAGAAGTCCGATAGCGAATAAGCAATCAGGGAAACAATCTGTGATTGTGCGGCGTAAATCGGACAAAATATCGTAATAACGGTAAAAGTCCGATAGCGAATAAGCAATCAGGGAAACAATCTGTGATTGTGCGGAAATGGCTCAATGGTAGAGCAGTAGCTTCCCAAGCTGAAGGTTGCGGGTTCGATTCCCGTTTTCCGCTCCAAGCGCGGCAAAGGACATAGACTTCCGCGCCGCGAATAACGAGGTGTAGCGCAGTTGGTAGCGCGCATGGTTCGGGACCATGAGGCCGCGAGTTCGAGTCTCGCCACTTCGACCACAACAGAAACCGCCAAACGGCGGTTTTTTGTTGCAGTTGAAGTGGCATTGGGACGAGAGCGCGGCGGAGGGAAATAAATAAAACGTAAAATAATAGAAAAAGATAAAAAGCAATATATGAGTAAAGCTGTTCGCCGCGCAGTTCGCTAGGCGATTGCGCGAGAAGCGCGCAAAGCCCGCCGCGAATCCGCGGCAGTCTCGCCACTTCGACCACAACAGAAACCGCCAAACGGCGGTTTTTTGTTGCAGTTGAAGTGGCATTGGGACGAGAGCGCGGCGGAGAGAAATAAATAAAACGTAAAATAATAGAAAAAGATAAAAAGCAATATATGAGTAAAGCTGTTCGCCGCGCAGTTCGCTAACCGCTTGCGCGAGAAGCGAGTTAATACTTTATGCGATTAATCACGCAGATGAGTAAGATTAGTCCAATTTTGAATCGTCACTTTCCATTATAAAATTTATATAATAAATAGTGAATTGTCATAAAGTTCGTTTATTCTAAAATGAACGGTTATGCGTTTACACTTTCCATAATGAAAAAGTACAGGCGATAAGCGCCTGTACTTTTTATAATATTATATAGGATTGTAATATGCGTAATTCAGTGTTCGCAAATTGCGGATTTAATAGCTTCGGACAGGACGGGCACGTCTATGGGTTTGGTTAAGTGCGCGTTCATGCCCGCCTCTATGGATTCGCGCTTGTCGCTCTCGAAAGCGTTTGCCGACAGTGCGATTATGGGAATATTCGCGTGCGCGGCGTTGGACAGTTTGCGAATTTCCTTTGCGGCGGTGCGTCCGTCCATGACGGGCATTTGTATATCCATCAGCACCAGCGCATATTCGTCATTGGCGGACGATTGCACTTTTTCGACGGCGATTTTGCCGTTGGGCGCGAAGTCCGTTTCGTAACCGAGGTCTTGCAATATTTCCGTTTCGATTTCCAGATTGATTTCGTTGTCCTCGACAATAAGAATCTTTTTGCCGCGGGCGCAAGCATTTAGCGCGGCTTCCGCTTCGATTTGTTGTTCGTCCGTTTCGGATTCGGCGCGCAGGCTCAAAATTGCGGTGAACTTACTGCCTTTGCCGAGCTCGCTCTCTACCGTTATATCGCCGCCCATGGTTTCCATAAGGTGTTTTGCGATTGTGAGACCGAGCCCCAGCCCGTATACGCCGCTCAACGTGGTGTTGTGCTCGCGCTCGAACGGCTCGAATATGCGGTCGAGCGTGTGCTTGGATATGCCTATGCCGTTGTCTTCGACTGTGAAGTAGAAGGTGACGAACTCGCCCGATTTGTCGTTTGTCTTTTCGGACACCGAGATTACTACGTTCCCGCCTGCTTTGGTGTACTTGATGGCGTTGCCGACGATGTGGTTAAGCACTTGCGCGAGCTTGTGGCTGTCGGCATACACGTTTGCGTGCTTGACCGAATCCGCATGCAAGGCGAGCGAGATATTTTTTTGCGCGGCGGCGTTTATGGATGCGGCGTGTATGTCGCGCATAAAGTCGAGGATATTGCACGGTTCTTCCTTGACGGCATAGTCTTGCGTCTCCATGTACGAAATTTCCAAGACTTTGTCTATCAGTTCGAGAATTTGATTGCTTGCCGTTTCTATCTTGTCAAGATAAGCGCGCGTGGATTTGCCTTTGTCCGCGTTCTTTTTGGCGAGCGCGACGTAGCCGAAAATCGCGTTGAGCGGGGTGCGCATGTCGTGCGACATGTTGGACAGGAATGTGTTTTTTGCGACCTCGGCTATCTTTGCGTTATTGAGCGCGACTTCGAGAAGTTGTTTCTGTTTAATTTGCTGTAAAACTTCTTCGTCCACGTTGCGATAGCCCATGACTATCTGCGACACGTGATCGCGGTTGCCGACGTTGACTATACGCAACTGAATATACTGCGTTTCGCCGTTCTGTATGCACCTGTAATTAAGATAGTACGTCTGATTGTTTTCGAGCGCTTTTTTGATATACTCGACGGACGTCTTTTGCCGCACGCGTTCGCGGTCGTCGGGGTGCACCCATACTTTGACATAGTCGGTCAAAAACCATTGCAATTCCCGAACTTGCAAACGCTGTTCAAACTGGCGTTCGAGCCGCGTGCTCAATCGGTAGGGCAAAACTTTGTCGCCGTCGAGGTCGGCATAGAGTATCGAGTCGTAATTGACGCTCAATCCCTCTATCACCTCCAAGCGTTGCAAGTGTTCCTGCCGAATAAGTTTGCGTTCTTTGTCGTATTCTTCGATAAGGCTTTGGAGTTTTTGCTCTTTTGCCTTGCCTTCGTTTATTATAGTCGCGGTTTCCGCCATTCTGCGCGTGACCTTTTCGGTCGCGTCGCTTATAAACACGTAATAAAAATTGCCAGCCGTTTCGCTGTGGATAAAATGTCCGTAATCCTCCACCCAGCGCACGATTCCGTCCTTGCGCATAATGCGATACTCGACGTAATCGAGGTTGTCGGGGCTGTTGGAAATCTGCGATTTTATGCTCTTTTGTACGGCGTCTATATCGTCGGGGTGAACCATGCCGTTAAAGGAGTTGCCCGTAAGAGTTTTGAACTCGGCGAGGTTTTTGCATTTGAAGATACTGATTAACGCTTTGTTTGCGTACACTATTTCTTCCGCGCCGTCGGCGTTATATATCAAAAACCCGCCGGGGATCTCGTCGATAAACGCTTTGATTTGCCGCGCGGTTTCCAAATACAGCAGTTCTGCGCCCGTCGGAGCGTCGTTGCTCTTTTTAGCGGTGTTCAAAGGCGAGTCGTCGGCGATATGCAACAGCGTCAGCATGTATTCGATTATGCTGTTTTCATGCGTTTGCCTATCCATAATTTCACTCCTTTGAACATGTATTTTATAGATTTTATCACATAATACATTGTATTGTCAATTATATAGTCAAGTTTGATTTGCGTGCGTATTAAATACACTTCGCGGCTGCGCGCTAGACCGATTTTATTATATGATCGGCGTAAGCTCCCGCGACGTTTAGTCCCGTGGCTTGCTCGAACGCGTCGAAAAACGCGTTGGAGTTTACTTCGCACAATAGCGGTTCGTCGCCGAACAGGAAATCGATTCCGCAGTAGTCAAGCCCCAAAATGTTTGCGGCTTTGATTGCCGTGTCGCGCACGTTTTTCGGCACGTCGCAAGCGCGAGCAGTGCCGCCAAGCCCGACATTGGAACGGAAGTCGCCGTCAGACTGTCTTATTATCCCGCCGATAACGCGCCCGCCGATTACTATAACGCGCATGTCGCGCCCGTGGGATTTTGCGATATATCGTTGAAAAAGATGCGGGTACAGTTTAAGATTTTCGGCAAGCCGTTCGAGCTCGGCGCGGTTGTCGGCTTTAAATACGCTTTTGCCCATAGACCCGTAAACCAGCTTGACGATAATGGGGTAGCCGAGCGACTGTTCGGCGACGTCGAGCGCGCGGACGTTTACGGGCGCGTCGGTATAGTAGCACAGCGGCGCGGCGACGGTGTCGGGCATGGCTATGCCGTTATCGGCGAGCAGGATATGCGTCGTCATTTTGTCGTCGCACGCTTCGATGGCGGCGGCGGTGTTGAACAGGCGCACGCCGCGCGCTTCGAGCGCGCGCGAAGCGTACTTGTCCTTGTCGAGATACAGGCAAAAATCAAAATCGGCTGTAACGTCGATTTTGCCGTTTGTTACAGCCGAATAGCTTATATCGTTGCGTGCAACGGTTACGACCGCGCCGCGCGCTTCCAGTTCCTCGCGAATGCGAGTTACTTGGCGCGTTTCGAGCGTCGCCGCGTAAGCGTTGACGATTATAAGTCCTTTTAGTTTGCGCATATAGCGATTATTCCGCCGCTTTGTCGAACGAACACGACGTTAAATTGTACTCGGTGTGGCGGAAAACGCTACTGCCCGAATACTGATCGTAAGAAATGCGCAGGGGGATTTTTTTGTGTTCCTTGCCGCCCGACTTGAACGGGTTTTCGGCATAATGCACGACGTAGGGCGGTCCGTGGTTTTCGGCGTTGATGCTTATGGTCGTGTAAAAGCAGGACACGGGGTATGACGTTTCGCCCGTCTTTTCGTCTGTCACGGCTTCCACGCCGTAATCCTTGACCCAGTCGCCGATTTCTATTTTGTGCTTGGACTCGTCGCAGTTGACAACCATTCTGTACTCGGCAAGACTGCCCGTGTTGAATGTGTCGAACAGGTTGACCATTTTAAAGTTATTGGACGCGCTCGTCGAAAGCGCCTGCGCGCGCGCAAGATAGAACATCATTTCGTTGTCGCGGCAGGTGTTTTTGGGCAGGGAGAAAGTCTTTTTCTTTGCGCCGTCCTGCGCGGTAGCAATATACGTCGCTTCGTGCGTGTCGAAGTAGTCCGCGGTAATCTTGTAGGACAAGTTTGTCTTGCCCTCGCGATCGGCGAGCGTAACCGTCTTTTCCGAGCGCTTGGCGGCAAGGCTGTTGGACTCGAACTCGACTTCGCTTTGTATGCGGTCGGTCTTGCCTCTGTCGGCTTCGGGCGCGGCGTCGTTGTAAGTCACCGCAAAGTTCATTGCGAGCGACGTGTACGATACCGATTCTTTAAGCTCGAAACTCATTTCGCCCTCGGCTATGACTATGCGTTTGTCGTCCGCGACGCCCTTGGTCGTGTCGTAAATCGCAACCGAATAATCGAGCCGTTCGTAAGACCCCGTGGGCGCAAGCTCGACCGAATCGTGCCACGGCATGGTTTTGTCGAACGTGGTTTCGGCGGTTTCGGTGTTGCAAGCACAAAGCGACAACGCCGCAACGACGGACATAGCCGCGCACATCTTCTTTTTAATCGTAAGTTTCATAACGCTATTTTAGCACAACCGCGCGCGTTTGGCAAACGTTTATCGGCTACCGCTTGATTTTCGGCGCAATCCGATATATAATGTACGTATGTCCGAACACCTTTACGAAAGCTATCCCTCGGCGCTCGACGCGCTCGCGCAAAAGATAAAAGCGCGGCGGTTCGCGCCCGACGAATATCATATAGTGCTCACGCCCGACCGCTATACGCAGAGCGTGGAACGCGCGCTGTTTGCGGGCGGCGGCGCGATTGACTGCGAGGCGCTTACGCTGTCGCGGTTGTTGCGGCGGCTGACCGACGACGTTAAGTCGCTGTCGCGCGAGGGCGCGGTCATGCTTGTGGCGCGCGCGATAGACGCGGTCAAGGACGAATTTACATATTACGGCAGAGCGGCGAAGTACAACGACTTTGCGCGCGAAGTCTATCAAACTCTAATACAGATTTTGTCGTCGGACGTGCAAATCACCGCCGTAAAAGCGACGGGCAACACCGCGGCGAAACTGCACGATCTCGCACTGATAAAGGCGGAATACGACGCGCGCAAAGCGGGTTACGGCGACGCGTCGGACAGGCTCGCCGAGCTTATCGCGCTAATCCCGAATAGCGAGCTGATAGCCAAGTCGCACGTGTATGCGATAGGTTTTGCGGACTCCACAAAGCTGAACGCGCGCGTGTTGCGCACGATAGAAAAGCATGCGCTGTCGTTCGAGCGGTACGAGGCGAAGCCGCCCGCGCGCATGCGCGCCGACATGGAAATACTGTCCGCGCCCGACCGCATAACGCAGTACAAGGAAGTCGCAACGCGCATACGCGAGTATATAGACAGCCCGACGGACGGCGGCGCGCCGCGCAGATATTCGGATGTGTCTATTGTTTGCCCGTCGCCGCGTGCGCTTGCGCGCATACTGCGCGAGTACGGCATACCGTTTTACGCCGACGAAGCGACGCCGCTTGCCGAAACCGCGCCGCTCGACGCGCTGTCTTGCATTTACCGATTAAAGAAATCGGCGGACGGCGAAACATTGGCGTCGCTGTGCAAAAACCCGTATTCGGGCGTTGCGGACGACGACGCGGAAAAACTGCAAAACCACATAGCGGCGCGCGGCATTACTTACGGCGTGTTCGATATGGATATTGACGACGAGGGCGCGGCACGCGCCGTTGCCCGCGCGAAAGTTTTGACGGACGGCATGACCGGTTCGGGTTTTGCCGATGCGTGCGAAGCGGTCGTCGAGCTTGCCGATTTCGAGGGCGTACAGCGTAGCTTGGGCGAAAAGGAAACGGACGAAGTTTCGCCCGTGCGCGCGCTTACCGCGCTGTTGCGGCGATACGGGTCGAGCGGCGAAGGGGGCGCGGACGGCGCGGAGTTCGACAGGGACGCGGCGGCGTTTTTCGGCGCGGCGCGCGCGGTCGAAATAAAATCGTTGCCGCGCGAGCGCGACAGAGTGACCGTAACAATGCCGCAGGCTTTGCGGCTTACGGCGTGCAAGCTGTTGTTCGTCGTCGATTTCAACGAGGGCGTTCTGCCTGCGACCACTTCGGACAGCGGACTTATTTGCGACAACGAGTTAAAGAGTTTGGGCGGCGTGATAGAGCCGAGCGTGTTCCAACAGAACAAGCGCGAGCGCGCCGAGCTTAAAGCCGTTGTGAACAATGCCGACTACGTCGTGTGCGCGTACTCGACCGAGGGCGGGGCGCGACCCGCGGCGATAATGGGCGAGCTTGCGTCGCGCGTGTTCAGGTACGACGGCGCGGAGCGGCTGGCGGTTTTGCGCGCTACCGACGACGCAAAGTATATAGCAAAATACGCGTGCGTGGAGAGCGCGGCGCGGGAGATTGCGACGCGCGGACTGACAAAACACGCGCAGTCGGTCGAGCTTGCCGTCGGCGCGCGGCGGCACACTGCGGCGGAGTTTTCGCCCGTAATCAAATTACGCAAAAAGCGCACGCTGTCGGCGAGCGAGCTGGCACACTGGTTCACTTGTCCGTATAAGCGGTTTTTGTCGGACGCGGTCGGGGTAAAGGAACGGCGCAACTCGCCGCTCGGCGCGCCCGATTTCGGCATAGTCGTGCACGACTTTATGCAGGAGCTTGTGAACGGCGGGCAGTACGACTGTTCGCGCGAGGCGGTGACGCGGCTTATAGACGGCGCGCTCGCAAAAAAGGGAATACGCGTAGACGACGCGGCGCGTGCTCGGCTTATTGACGACGCTGTCGATTACGCGACGGCAAACGTCGCGGCGATCGAGGCGGGCGAATACCGTCCGAAGTACACCGAGTACGCGTTTACGCTTAAAACGCCGCTCGGCAAGGACAAGTCAACCGACTTTTTCGGCATTATCGACAGGCTGGACGTGTGCGGCGATCGCGCGCGCATAATCGATTATAAAACGGGCAACAAAAAATTCCGCGTGCGCGATTGTCTTAACGGTTGCGATATGCAGTTGCCGTTGTACGCGGCGGCGGCGGAGGAACTGGGCAAGGACGTTACGGGCATGTTCTACTCGACTTTTTCGCCGCGGTACGACGCGAAAGATACGGACGGGCGACTGGACGGGTGTATGATAAAGGATGTCGCGGTCGCGGCGGAATACGATCGCGCGCTGGCGGACGGCGAGCGGTCGAAGGTGGTAAACGCCAAGTTCAAGATTAACAAGGACGGCGGCGCGGAGTTTTCGCGCCCGTCGGATTTGCTCATGGAACGCGAACGGTTCGACGGGTTGATTGCGCGGTGCGTCAAGACCGCGGACGTAGCCGCCGACGAAATAGCGAGCGGGTACATAGCGCGCGCGCCGATAGAGGGTGCGTGCGACAAGTGCGCATACCGCGGCGTGTGCGGCGGCACGGCTGCCGTGCGCAACTCGGACGCGGACGACGGGCTTGCGGAGGACGAATAATGGCGGTTGAATTTAAAGACATTAGCGGCATTATAACCGACAGCCCGTTTACCGACAATCAGCTTCGCGCCGTGACCGAGGACGGGAATATGATAGTTTCGGCGGGCGCGGGCAGCGGCAAAACCACCGTCATGATCGCGCGCATAATAAACAAGCTCGTGCGCGGCGCGCGGCTGGACGACATGCTTATAGTAACGTTCACGCGCGCTTCGGCGGCGGACATGCGAGTTAAGCTCGCCGAAAAACTGGTCAAACTGAAAACGGACGAAAACGCGCCGAGCGCGGCGCGGCTCGCGGCGGCAGACGCGATAGACGCAATGTCGGTCGCAAATATAGGCACGCTTCACAGCTACTGTCAAAAATTGATAAAGTCATATTTTTACGCGGCGCAGATAGACCCGTCCGCGACGGTGAGCGAGGAGAGCGAGGCGGCGGCGTTTAAACGCGCGGCGTGCGCGGCGGCGGTTGCTTCCGCGTGGTCTGACGGCGACGAATATTTTGCGGCTATGTACGACGCACTGCGCGGGCGCAGAGGCGACGACGGGGTTGTAAACGTCGTTGCGGACATTTTGGACTTTGCTTTGTCCACGCCCGATCCCGTTTCGTACTTGACGGACGTGCGCGACGATCAATCGCGGTTTGCGGAACTGGACGGCATTTTGGACGGGCGGCGCGCAAAGATCGCGGCGAGCGCGGATTTACTCAAACGCGAGCTTGACGGCGCGGGCATGAGCAAGCACGCCGTCGTAACGGGCGAGTTCGTCGATTACATAGACGGCAAGATCGATGACATTACGGCGACGAGTTTTCGCGCGCAGGGCGACGCGCGCGATATTTTGAACGAGCGATTTAAAGCGTTGAAAGCGGAGTGTAAAGAGCTTCGCACGGCTTACGACGAGGCGGCAAAAGCAAAAGCGGTCAACTCCGCGCCGTATGCGCGCGCGCTTTGCGCCGTCGCGCTGGACGCGCTCAACCGCTACGGCAAGCGCAAAGAGCAGACGGGCAAAACCGATTATTCGGATTTGGAACACGGCGCGTTGCGCGTGCTCGAAAATTCCGACTGTATGCGCGAAATCGCGGACGGCGTCAAATACGTGTTTATCGACGAGTTTCAGGACGTAAACCCGTTGCAGGCGCGCATTGCGCAAAAGTTTAAGGACGCGGGTGCGGAAATGTTTGTAGTGGGCGACGTAAAGCAGTCCATTTACGGATTTCGGCGGTGCAGCCCTCGGCACTTCAAGTCGGCAGTGGCGGACGGCGGATATACTCACGTCGCGCTCGCGGACAACTTCCGCTCGGCGCAACCCGTTATCGACTTTGTCAACAAGGTTTTCGACAAAACAATGACCGACGCGTTCGGCGGCGCGGACTATGCCGACGAAAATGCGGGACAACGCCTTGTTTACGGCAACAAATCTATTACGGGCGGAAGTGCGGAGCTTACGCTTATAAACGACGAAATCGGCACAGACGATTGCGACGAGCAAACGGACGGCGCGCCGAGCGACAATATTTATTCGGTGGTCAACTGCGCGACGGCGAGCTTACCTTCGGACGGCGAGGCGCAGTTCATTGCGGACAGCATTACCGATTATATAGGCGGCGGCGGGGCGTTAAGCTCGGTCGCGGTGTTAATACGATCTTTCAACGCGCGGTTCTGTTCTGCGCTCGCGCGGGAACTGGACGCGCGCGGAATACGTTATTCGTTCGGGCGCAAGTCCAAGGCAAAGGATTTTACGGAAGTTACGGAACTTACCGACATTGCGCGGTATATAGACAATCGTTACGACGACGTCGCGTTGCTCACCGCCATGCGCTCGCCCATGGGCGGGTTTTCGGACGAACAGATTGCCGAAATAGCGGCGGACGGCGAAGCCGAGCTTAAAAAGACAAACGTCAAAAAAACGGGCGAGCGGAAGACGTTCGCGTTTTGGCAAAAGGCGGACGCGTACCGCGGCGAGTATTCGGATAAAATATGCGCGCTCAAAGCGTTGCGCGCCGACATTGCAAACTATGCAAAACGCAACCGCGACAGCGCGGACGTTTTGGGCTACATCACGTCGAGTATAGACTACTTTGCGCACGTGTACCAAGCGGGAGGCGACGCGGCGGCGGTCGAGGCGCTTATAGACTGCGCCGCGGAACGGCATTGCGGCTTGCACGAATTTTTGAGTTATTACGACAGCTCGGACTTCGACCTGCCGATTGTCGGTTGTGCCGACGCGGTCAACATCACGACGGTGCACGCATCAAAGGGTTTGGAATACGATTACGTTATCGTTGCGGACGTAGCGCGCAAGTTTAACGAGCGCGACAACAGCGCGCGCATAATAATCGCGGAGGACGGAGTGGCTGTAAAAGTGCCCGACGCGGCGACGCGCACGCTCATAAAGTCCGTGCCGTGGATAATTCAAAATTATACCGCGCCCGCGCGAACGAAAGCGGAAGAATTGCGGTTGCTGTACGTTGCGCTTACACGGGCAAAGCGCAAGCTCGTCGTGTGCGGCAAGACCGACGGCAAGCCGCGCGTCGAAATAGAGCCGAGCGAGGCGAAGCGCATGCTCGACTTTATGTCGCATGTACCCGCGGTCGCGCCCCCGCCGGCACTGCCGATAGGCGACGACGCCGACGAGCAGGCGATCGCGCCCGTCGCGGCAATCACGGACGAAGTGCGGCGGCGGATAGACCTGTCGCGCGCGTACAAAATGTGCGACTTGCCCATTAAAACATGCGTGACGGCGATAGCGGCGCACGAATCGGAACTCGAAGACAAGCGGGACTACCTGTCCGCCGCGCCGGTGCTCACCGACGACGATCGCGCGCAGTCGGACAAACCCGACGACGGCGGGGAAACGGCGCGGCTACGCGGCACGGCGTTCCACCGCGCCATGGAGCTTATAGACTTTGATAATCCCGACTTGAATACCGTTAAAGACCGCTGCGATAATTTCGAGCTTATAAGCGGCGAGCAGGTTTTGCGTGCGGCGCAAGCTATGCGCGAGCTTACGCGCGGCGCGGCGTTCGTCGCAAAAGAGCGATACTTTATTTACGACGCTTGCGCGAGCGAACTTTACGGCGACGGCTATGCGGGCGAGAGCGTGCTCGTTCAGGGCGTTATCGACTTGCTGATAGGTTATCTCGACGGCACGGCGGTCATAGTCGATTACAAGACGGGCGACCCCAAACATTTGATAAACGCGGGTTATAAAACGCAACTGCGGTTGTACTCGGCGGCGGTCGAGCGCGCCGCACCGCTTCGAGTAAAGCGCGCGTGCCTGTATTCGTTCGCTTCGGGCGAGCTTATAGATTTGTGATTGACTAATCGGTCGGCGCGCGTAAAACGCGGCATAAACAGCCAAAATAAAGATAAGTCGCATTGTTATCGGTCAAAAATCGAAAATTCGTCAAAAACTTTGCCTAAAAGTATAGATTTTTTGCTTTTGTTATGTTAAACTATAATAGTCTATCTGTACCCCTGCAACACCGCGGGGGGAAAATATATTAACGTAAGGAAAAGGAGAGTAAAATGCTCGAAGCTCTTACCAAGTTATTCACCGAAACCTTGAAGTTGTCGGCAGACGTATGGCTGATAATTTGTTTGGCTGTATTGGTGGTCGCGTTCGCCGTTCCGCTTATCGCGGGGCTTGTTGCGGGCAGACTTAAAGCAGTCAAAACGGTTATGAAGTCGGCTATCGCTCACCCGCAGACCGCTGTTGCGGCTATGAAAAGAATGCCCGCCTCCATCAAGGCGCAGTATAAAAACGCGCGTATGGGCAACCTTCGCCCGTCCATGCTCGTTACCGAGCAGATGTGCGTTGCCGAACCGTACAAGCGTTCGCTCATTTCCAAGGTGTGGATAAGCACGCTCGCCGCGACTGTCGTTTGCTCGGGCATTGCATATTTTTCCGCGCCCACTGTTCCCGAAAACAGCGTGTCGGCTCTTGTCGCATCTCCGCTTACCGTATTTATACTGGGCGGACTGCTTACCGCAATCGGCGGAATAATAGGCAAGTGCGTGTACGGCGGCGCGGTTAAAACTTACGAAAAGTTTATACCCGTTCTCGACGGCGATCAAGTAAAAGGCGCGGAACCCGCCGCGGCGCAAGCGGCGCAACAGCCGGCGTATTCCGAACCTCAAGCGGCTTACGCAGAGCCGCAGGCGACTTATTCCGAACCGCAAACCGCTTACGCGGAAGCGCAACCCGTGTACGAGGAACAGCCGCAACAGGTCTATGCCGAACCGCAAGCCGCGTATGCCGAGCCGCAACAGACCGCCTATGCGGAAGCCCGGCCCGTATACGAGGAACAACCGCAAGTAGTAAACGTCGCGCCGCAGGAGAGCGACGAGGAAATCCGCCGCAAGGCGAGAGAGGAAGCGTTGGCGCAAGCTCGCGCGCAACAGCAACAACAGCAGGCGCAAGCGGCAGCACAACAGCAAGCCGCGCAGCAGCAGGCGGCGCAAAAGCAAGCCGCGCCCGCAGGCGGAACGTCCGCGGACGACGTAATTGCGCAAATAGAAAAAATAGACCGCGACGGCGCGCCGAGGGAAACCATGCGCGAGGTTGCAACTCTGTTACAGCGCGAACGCGCCAAGCCCGAAAACAAAACGCCCGAACAGCAGAAAAAACTCAACGAAGCGTTGAGCAAGCTGTTAAAGGCAATGTCTGCGGCGAGCAGAAAATAATACAATATAATCCTAAAAGCGCGGACGCTCTCCGCGCTTTTAAAATGCTTAATTACTATAATGATAAGCGAGTAACTATCATGCGCCGCGCAACGCCGCAGGTCGATTTTTGCGCAATAAAAAGCCCGCCGTTGTCAAGAGCGACGGGCTTAATATATATCTACTGTCAGCTTTTGCTCGAATCGCAAGTGTCGTCGTCGGGATCGATCATTTTGTAATCTGGGTTGGTCGGGCGGGTGCGCTTGCTCGCCGGCTTGCGCGTGCAACCGCAACGCTTGCACGTTTTTTTAGCCGCGTGCTTTTTGGCGGGGAAAACTTCTTCCTGTATAACTTCCTCCGCGGCGAGTTCGCTGTTTATCTTGCAGGAGTCGCCGTCGCAGTCCGACTTGTCGTTTTTGCTTTTGTCGTCGGTCTTGCATTTAACTTTATTCCAGACCGATTTGATTTTCTGTTTTATGCTCATTATACTTTCTCCTTGCATATAGTATTTTTCGGTTGCGTATTATTTATTCGCGGGCGCGGGCGATTTTTAAAATTTGATTAGATTTGTCGCCGTCGAGCGTTATTTCTTTACAAACGCGACAAAACATTGTATAATATATCGAATATGCGGCGCGCACGGGTTTTCGGTCAAAGGGGCGCAAAGCCGCCGCATAGTAAAGTGAGGCTTGCATGTTAGAACTTAAAAACATCACAAAGGATTACGAAGTCGGCGACGACAAGGTCCACGCGCTTAAAGGCGTAAGTCTGGCGTTCCGCGAGAACGAAATGGTGTCCATACTCGGACAGTCGGGTTGCGGCAAGACGACGTTGCTCAACATTATAGGCGGACTCGATCGCTACACCGACGGCGATCTTATTATAAACGGTCGCTCGACCAAGTATTTTAAAGCATCCGACTGGGACGCGTACCGCAACCAAAAAATAGGTTTCGTTTTTCAGTCGTACAATCTTATCCCGCACTTGACGGTGCTGGGCAACGTCGAGCTTGCGCTTACGCTTTCCGGCATTAAAAAATCGGAGCGCAGGGAGCGCGCGATAGAAGCGTTGCGCAAAGTCGGTTTGGAAGGCGAGCTTAAAAAACGCCCCAACCAAATGTCGGGCGGACAAATGCAACGCGTCGCAATAGCCCGCGCGATTGTAAACAACCCCGATATTATTCTCGCCGACGAACCTACGGGCGCGCTCGACAGCACGACCAGCGTAGCGGTTATGGATATATTAAAGGAAATTGCGCGCGACAGGCTTGTAATTATGGTCACGCACAACCGCGCGCTTGCCGAGGAATATTCCACGCGCATAATTTCAATGCTCGACGGCGAGGTCAAGGGCGATACTGCGCCCGTGTCGTTTGCGGACGGCGGCGCGGAAACCACCGCCATAACAAACGACGACGCGGACGGCGTGCAATCGGACAGTGCGGATAACGCGCCCCAAGCCGCAGGACAAACCGCGTCCGACGAACAAGCGAAGCGCGCGGAGAAGCTGCGCAAAAAGCAACATAAAAAAGAACAAAAGGCAATCACAAAAGCCAACAAAGCCGCGCTTAAACGCACGTCCATGTCGCTGTGGACGGCGTTCGGCTTGTCGTGGCGCAACCTCATAACCAAAAAGGGCAGGACGGTAGCGACGTCCATTGCCGGTTCTATCGGCATTATCGGCGTTGCGCTCGTGCTCGCGCTTTCCAACGGATTCAACCACTACATAGAGGACATGCAAACATCAATGCTCGCGCATTATCCCGTTACGGTCACGGAAATGACAATGGATATAGACGCGATGATGGAAAACATGGAAAACGGCGGAGTCAAGCTGGAACAGTTTCCCGACGGAAATAAGGTCGTGTTAAAGGGCAGTAACTCGGCGGCGGTGTACCATTACAACCGCATAACCAAAGAGTACATGGAGCACATCGACAAGATGCCGCAGGGATTGGCTATCGATGTGACGCGCGACTACGCCAAAAGCAAGATAATAGTAAGCAACAACATGAGAACGGACACGGGCTTCGGCGTGGTGGACACGTCCAACAACGCGGTCAACGGCATGATGGGCACCAACTCGTCGGGCTTTCAACAGCTTTTGAACAACACGGAATACGTGCAGTCGCAATACGACGTTTTAAAGGGTAAGTATCCCACCGAGGCGGGCGAAATAGCGATAGTTATAGGCACGGACAACTCCATTGCGATAAGCGTGCTTAACGAGCTCGGTTTAAAAACGCCCGAAGATACGGAGAACGCGACGTTCGACGATTTCTTGGGTCAGGAATACAAACTGATATTCAACAATCAATGGTTTACGTACAACGCCGAGCGCGACTTGTACGTTTCGTTCGACAAGCTGTCGCCGAGCAAAGCCGACTGGCAAAACCTGTATGACAACGAGAACAACCTTACGTTAAAGGTTGTGGGCATAATGCGCATTAAGGAAACGTCGTCGCTCGCGCTTTTCTCGACGGGCGTAGTGTACACTCCCGCGCTTAACGAAATGTTAATACAGAACAGCATGAATAGCGAAGTAGCAAAAGCGCAACTTGACGATCCCGTGCGGTGCGTGAGCGACGCGTTGGAGATTTCCGCAGGCTCTGCGGGCAAGTTCCCGTGCGCGGGCTTGCAGTTTTCCGCTATACAAGCGGGCATGGAAAAGCCCATGGGCGCGCTCGGCATGCACATAACAGCCGATGACATTTACAACATGGCGTTGCGTGCAGTGGGCGCAAACGATATTCCCAACGCCGTTAATTTCTATCCCGTAACGTTCGCCAAAAAGACGGACATGATAAACTATCTTAATAAATACAACGCGGGCAAAGCCGAGGGCGATAAAATTTACACGCTCGACGCGGCGTCCGTCGTCACGGGCACGGTCAGCGACATGATAGACATTATATCATACGTGCTTGTCGCGTTCGCGGCAATTTCGCTGTTGGTGTCGTCGGTCATGATAAGCATTATCACTTACGCTTCGGTCGTGGAACGCACCAAGGAAATAGGCGTGCTTCGCTCGGTCGGCGCGAGAAAGACGGATATCATGCGCGTGTTCAATGCCGAAACGATTATAATCGGGTTTGCCGCGGGCGTGTTCGGCGTGCTCGTCACGCTTATACTGTCGTTCCCGCTGTCGAGTCTGTTCAAGAGCATATCCGACGGCATGGTTACGGTCAGTCTGGTATCGCTCGCCTGGTGGCATGCGTTGCTTCTTATCGGCATATCTGTCGTGCTCACGACGATAGCGGGCATGCTGCCCGCGCGCAGTGCGTCCAAACGCGATCCCGTCGTCGCGCTCCGCAGCGAGTAAACCGAGTAACGGCGCGGCTACGCTTACGGGCGCGGGCGAAAGCAACAACGTTTTTAAAACCGCATAGCGGTATATAATTAGGACAAGGAAAAAGGTCGGAACGGTATGGCAAAAAGCAAACCTACATTTTACATCACAACGCCCATATATTACGCGAGCGGCGCGTTGCATATAGGTCACTGCTACACGACGGTGGCTTGCGACGCGATAGCTCGGTTTAAGCGCATGGACGGGTACGACGTGTTCTATCTCACTGGCACGGACGAGCACGGGCAAAAGGTGCAAAAAGCGGCGGAGGAACGCGGTTTAAGCCCGCAGGCGTTTGTAGACGGGCTTGCCGAGCGCATACAAAAGCTGTGGGAACGCATGGATATAAGCAACGACGGCTTTATCCGCACCACGGACAAGGCGCACGAAAAGGCGATTGCGGACATCTTTACAAAGCTCTACGAAAAAGGCGATATTTACAAGTCCGAGTATTCGGGCAAGTATTGCGAGCCGTGCGAATCGTTTTGGACGGCGTCGCAGCTTGTAAACGGCAAATGCCCCGACTGCGGGCGCGAGGTGCGCGACTCCAAGGAGGAGTGTTACTTTTTCCGTTTGAGCAAGTATGCCGATCGCGTGCGCAAGCTGTTGACCGAAACCGACTTTTTACAGCCCGATTCGCGCGTCAAAGAAATGGTCAATAACTTTATCGACAAGGGGCTTAACGACCTTGCCGTAACGCGCACTTCGTTCGACTGGGGCATAAAAGTCCCGTTCGACGAAAAGCACGTAATTTACGTGTGGATAGACGCGTTGCCCAACTATATAACCGCGCTCGGTTACGGCGCGGGCGACGACGCAAAGTATAAAAAATATTGGCCGTGCGACATGCACGTCATGGCAAAAGAAATAGTCAGGTTTCACTCGATAGTGTGGCCCGCCATTTTGATGGCGCTCGAAATCCCGCTACCCAAGCGTCTGTACGGTCACGGTTGGATAATGTTCGGCGGCGATAAAATGAGCAAGTCCAAAGGCAACGTCGTGGATCCGTTCGTGCTTACCGACAGATACGGCGTGGACGCATTGCGTTATTATTTGCTGTCCTCCATGCCGTTCGGCGACGACAGCAACTACACGAGCGAGCTTTTGCTGTCGTCCATAAACGTCAATCTTGTAAATGACCTCGGAAACCTTGTGCGCCGCACGTTCGCAATGAGTAAACAGTATTTCGGCGGCGCAGTCAAAAAGCCTGCCGCGGACGACCGCGACGCCGCGTATATCAAGGCGATAGACGCGCTTGCGGCGGCGGTGCGCGCGGACATGGACAAGCCCGAAATAAATCGCGCGCTCGAAAAGATTTTCGGCGTTATCGATTTATCCAACAAGTATATCGACGAAAACAAGCCGTGGGAGCTTAAAAAGACGGGCGACGACATTAGGCTAAACGCGGTGATGTACAATCTTTTAGACGGCATACGCGTTTGCGCGAACATGCTTTTGCCCTTCCTTACCAAATATCCTCGGCGCATATTCGACGGGCTGGGTTTGCCCGTGCCGACCGACTTTGCGCAGGCAAAGCACGGCGTTATCGAGTGTTACAATACTACCGAGATAGAGCCTATACTCAACAGGCTGGACATAAAAAAGGAGCTTGCAGAATTGGAAAAGATAGCCGAACAAGCCGAGGTCAAACCTACGGCGGAAAACAGCGGCGCGGACAGCGCGCAAAACACGCAAGCCGCGGAAGAGCCGCAACTTATATCCATTGACGACTTTTTCAAGTCGGAACTTGTCGTCGCCGAAGTAGAGGCGTGCGAAAAAGTGGAAAAAGCCAAAAAACTGTTAAAGCTGACCGTGTTCGACGGCGCGCGCCGCCGCACGGTTGTTTCGGGCATTGCGCTCGCGTACAAGCCGGAAGAAGTAGCGGGCAAAAAGGTCGCGCTTGTCGCAAACCTCAAACCCGCCAAACTGTGCGGCATTGTGTCGGAAGGCATGCTGTTGTGCTCGGTGGGCGAGGACGGCTTGCCGCGGCTTGTTCACCCCGACGGTAAGGCGGGCGACAAAATATGCTAATCGATTCGCACGCGCATATTTACGACGAGGAATATAACGACGAGGGCGGCGCGCAACCGATTATCGCCGCTATGGATAAGGACAACCTCGAATATATAGTGTGCGTTGGTTGCGACGTTCCCACCTCGCGCACGTGCGTGGAGCTTGCGCAAGCCAATCCGCGCATATACGCAACGGTGGGCGTTCACCCGTATGACGCGCATACCGTAACGCCGCAAAACATAGATATACTGTGCGGACTTGCCGATTGCGAAAAGGTGGTCGCGGTGGGCGAAATCGGACTGGACTTTCACCGTCCAAACTCGGACAGGCAAACGCAAATCAAGGCTATGATAGCGCAGTACGAGCTTGCGCGCGACTTGAATTTGCCGACGGTCTACCACATACGCGACGGGTTCGGCGAATTTTACGAGTTTGCCAAAACGCGCGATTTTCCGCGCGGCGCGGTGTTGCACTGCTTTTCGGGATCGGCGGAAATAGCCGAGTATTACGTCAAGAAAGGTTTTTACATTTCGTTTTCGGGCACGCTCACTTACGCCAACGCAGTCAACCTTCGGCGCGCGGCGGAAGTCGTGCCGACGGACAGGCTGTTGGTCGAAACGGACAGCCCGTATCTTACGCCCGACCCGCTTCGCGGGCGAAGAAACTATCCCAAAAACGTCGCGCTTGTCGCAAAGCGTTTGGCGGAAATCAAAGGCATTAGCGCGGAACGCATGGAAAATACGACCGCGGAAAACGCGAAAAGGGTGTTCGGAATAGAGTAATGGCTAACAATTACGTTTATACGCTCGACGGCAAAGCATACATAAACCTAACCAACAAATGCGGGAACGCTTGTTCGTTTTGCATACGCAATACGGGCGACGGCGTCAAGGACGTAGCGCTGTGGTTGGAACGCGAGCCGCAAAGCGCGGACGAAGTGCTTACTGCGTTCGATAAAATCGCGCCGACGTTAAAAAGCGACGAGGTTGTGTTTTGCGGGTTCGGCGAGCCGACCGAAGCATTGGAAATTCTTAAAGCCGTTGCGCGCAGGCTCAAAGCGTCGGGATACAAAACGCGACTGAACACCAACGGACTGGGCAATCTCGTAAACGGAAAAAACATCGCGGCGGAGCTTAAAGGCTTGATAGACGTCGCGTCGGTGTCGCTCAATAATTACAACGCTCAAAAGTATCTTGAAATAACCTCGTCCGTGTACGGTTTGCGCGCGTTCCCCGCGGTAGTGGAGTTTGCCGAGCAGTGCAAGGCGCAAGGCATAGACACTGTGTTCACGGTCGTGGACACGATCGGCGCGCAGGACATAGCGCGTTGCCGCGAGCTGTGCGAAAGTTTATCAATCCCGTTGCGCGTGCGCGAATACGTCGCGGACAATTATAAAAACGAACAAGGAGTGTGACGGTGCCGCAAGCTATTGTATATATAGGCTATATAGCGATGGTCGTAGTTATCGTCGCGTTATCAATAAAGCTCGGCAAGTACGTCGATATTATCGACGCAAAAAGCAATATTTCCGGCGCGTTTATAGGCGGCGTTATGCTCGCAGCCGTTACGAGCCTGCCCGAGCTGTTTACGTCGCTGTCTGCGGTGTGGATAGTGCGCGAAAACTCCATGATTATCGGCAATATTCTCGGGTCGGATCTTATCAATCTCGCGTTCTTCGGTGTAATATTGCTCATATTCGGCAGGGGTCTTAAAAAAGCGACGTTCTCCAAGTTTTACTACGTCGCGCTCGGCGTGGCGTTGGGCATGTACGCGCTTGTCGCGATAGGACTGTACTTTGCGGAATATATGCGCGTAACGTGGTTTTCGGCGATATCGCCCGCGGTGCTCGTGCTGTACGTGCTGTTCGTAAGCAAAATGCCCAAGACCTCGGAAGCGAGCGATCAAAAATCGACCGACGACGGAATTACGCTCAAACAAGCGGTCGTGCGCTTTCTTATTTGCGCGGTCGTGCTGATAGGCGCGTCCATAGCAATGACGTACTTGACGGACATGGTCGCGGACAAACTCAACCTCGGCAAGACCTTTGCGGGCGCGCTGTTCTTGGGCGTCGCAACCAGCCTGCCCGAACTTATTTCGTCGGCAACGCTGTGTTTCCGCGGAAATTACGATGCGGCGGCGGGCAATATCATAGGTTCCAACGTTTTTAACTTTGCAATACTGTTTGTGGCGGACACGCTTTCGTTTATGCCCGATCGGTCTGAAATTTACATACTAAATTCCGATTCCAAATGGTTGCTTATATTCGGCGTGATAGCTACGGCGACTACGCTTTGCATGATGATTATTAAGAATAAGTGCAAGCCGAGCCGCGGCGCGCTGATAGGCGTGCAGGCGATAAACGCCGTGCCGCCCGTGATTTACGTTTTGTATCTGCTAATCACCACTGCGGTGATAGCCGTATAAAACGCGTCGAAATAGGTTAAATTCGAGAATATATATAGGAGAACGACATGGCGGAAGAACAGAATGAAAAAATCGAATATCAATACGTTATGAACTACAAAGCATACAGGCGCAAAGCCATAACGTTGCGAGTGCTCGGCACAGCAGTGATCGCGGGCGGTTTGGCGGGGCTGTGCGCCGTGTCGATTATGCTGGGCGCGGTGCTCGCGGCAATCGCGGTATGCTTCGGCGGGATAGCGGTAGTCGTGTCGCTCGGCAACGAGCAAACATATACCGTGTACAACACGCGTATCGTTCTCAAACGCCGTCACAGCGAAAAGCGCACGACTGCGGCAATGGACAGTGTAGTTAAGGTCGCATACAAGCGCGCGTGGTACGAAAAAGATTTGGGCACAGGCACTATTACAGTCACCGCCAAAACGGACAAGGGCGGTACGAGAAAGTACAAACTCCGTCACGTGTTTAACGGCATGCCCGCCGTCGAATATATCCAAAACGAAATAGCGCGAAGAGGATTTAAAACAAATGAAGATCGAAAATAAAACAATGGACGAGGAGCGCGCGCTTTACGGTCTGGAACGAGTCGAAATAGATAATTGCAGGTTTGCGGGCGAAGCCGACGGCGAAAGCGCGCTCAAAGAGTGCGGAGCGGTCGAGGCGCGCAACTGCTTTTTTGATTTGCGGTATCCGCTTTGGCACGACAATTCGGTCGCGTTGGAAAATTGCGAAATGACGGCGAACTGCCGCGCCGCGCTGTGGTATACGAAAAACATAACTGCGGTAAAAACCAAAATGCACGGAATAAAAGCGTTGCGCGAGTGCGACAACGCCGTAATCAAGGAGTGCGATATTGTTTCGCCCGAGTTTGGGTGGTTCACGGACGGCGTGCGCATGACGGACAGCACGGCGGTCGGCGAATATTTTATGATGCGCGCAAAGAATATCGCGGCGCGACGGCTGAACTTTAAGGGCAAGTATTCTTTTCAGTACGTCGAGGGCGTTATAATCACGGACAGCAAACTCGACACAAAGGACGCATTTTGGCACAGCAAAAACGTAACGGTGGAAAACTGCGTCGTAATAGGCGAGTATTTGGGTTGGTACAGCAAAAACCTCACGTTCAAAAATTGCACTATAATCGGCACTCAACCGCTTTGCTATTGCAAAAATTTGCGGCTCATCGATTGCGTCATGCAAAAAACCGACCTGTCGTTCGAGCGGTCGGAAGTGTACGCGACTTTGCGCGAGAGCATAGACAGCATTAAAAATCCGTACAAGGGCATTGTTAAAGCGCCCGCCGTCGGCGAGATCATACGCGACGACAAAAACGCAAAAGCGCGAATTATTATCGACCCCGTGTTAAAACGCGAGGCGGCTGTATGAAAAACGGTCAGCCGAGCGCGTTTCAAACCGACGTTTACGAAGCCGTCAAATCGGTGCCGCGCGGCAAGGTCGCAACCTACGCTCAAATCGCCGCAATGTCGGGTCACCGCGGCGCGGCGCGCGCGGTGGGAAACGCTTTGCACGTCAATCCCTTTTTCGGGTCGGTGCCATGCCATCGCGTTGTAAGCGCAAGCGGCAGAACCGCGCCCGACTTCGCCTTTGGCGGATCGGACGCGCAAGCGCGCATGCTCCGCGACGAAAACGTCGAAGTTAAAGACGGAAAAGTCGATCTTTACATATATCAGTGGCGCGGTGAGTAGGATAACGATAGATTGCGTCGAGCATAAAATCAACCGATAAACGGTAAAAAACAAAACATAAGTAAAACACGCAAACGGACACACCGCGCGTGTTTTTTTGTTGCTATAACGATTTTACGCACGCAATCCGATCGCCGCGAATATATAAAAAGTGCTATGAACGAAATAGAATTGTTGGCGCGCATAATACAGTGTGAGGCGGGCGGCGAGGGCGATATAGGCATGCGCGCGGTCGCTTCGGTGATAATGAACAGAGTGCGGCAAATGCAGGGCGAGTACGGCAGGTACAATTCCGTGCGCGACGTGGTGTTTGCTCCGCGCCAGTTCGAGTGCGCGACCGACCAGCCGCAAAACCTATATAACATGTCGCCCGAGCCTATTCATTACGACATAGCGCAGTGGGCGTTGAGCGGCGGGCGGCTGTCGGACACAGCGGACTCGCTGTGGTTTTTCAATCCGTATTCGGAAACGTGCAGAGCGAACTTTCCCAATCAAAACGGATACTTTAAAACCCGCATAGGCAACCACTGCTTTTATTCCCCGACAAGCAGTTATTTTTCGACCTGATATAAGGATAACGCGCGCGCAAATATCGCGGCGCATAAAGTTTAAAGTCAAGTAATTTTCCCGAATGGAGGACATAAATATGGATTGCGAAAACAGACCCGTGGATATAAATATCCCCGACCCGTTGCCCGATTTCAATTCGGAAAACAACATCGGCACGTGGAAACAGCTGTTCGCCACGAACATCGGCAAGCGCGTAAAAATAGACATATCGTTATTCGACGGATCGATACGTTCGGTGTCGGGCGATATTTACATAGTCGGCAACGCGTATGTCGGGGTGTCGTGCGACGGCAAGATTTGCATTGTGGACATATTCTCCGTCAAACTGGCAACGTTTTATTGATTTATAACAAAGCCGCCGCGGCGCGACGTAACGTAAACACGCCGCACCGCTTTATTATGGTTTTATATTGTGTCGTCGAGTGCGCCGTTTAATACAGCTTCGAGGTTGCTCGCGTCGGACACGTAAAATTCCGTTGCGCCGAGGCGGTTGAGTAACGCCTGTATCACTATCGCGCCGTATGGCACGGTGTCTGCGCGCTTTTGGCAGACGGGGCGAAACAGCGCGAGTTTGGGGCTTAACAGCATGGGCATAAAATCGTCGAGCTGTTTTGCCGTAAAGCGCGTGCTTACTTTGTTCTTATCGTAAATTTTAAGGTTTAACATGCACGCGGCTATCGTGCACGCGCTCCCGCCCGTTATAACAACGGGATGGGCGGGGACTGTGCCGTATTCGCGTAAGAGCGTAGGCAGTTCGTCTATTGCGCGACGGTAATCGCCGTTGAATTTATTTTTCATAACTACAACGCCGAGCGGCAGACTTTTGACATAGCTCGGCGTTTTGCCGTCCTCGGAACAGATCACTTCGAGGCTTCCGCCTCCGAGGTCGCAGACTGTAATCGCGCCGTCGGGCTTTGTCGCGCCCGCGAGCGCGAGCCGCGCTTCCTGTTCCGCCGACAGGATAAGCACGTCAAGATTGATTTCGGCTTTGACGGCGGCGCAAAACTGCTCGCCGTCGGCGGCGCGGCGCACTGCTTCGGTTGCGAACACGGTAATATTGTCGCAACCAGCGGCGCGGCAAACTTTTGCATATTCGCGTAGCGCGTCGAGAGTAGCCGATAAACCGACGGGCGAAAGTTTACCCGTGCGGTCTATGCCGTCGGCAAGTTTGGTTATAGTCGAACGCCCCGTTCCGTCGGACAGGGCGAGCCGTATGGAATTCGAGCCTATGTCTATTGCGGCGCGCATAATACTCCTTAAAAGCGTATCTAAAATGTGTTAAAGCAGTAGTTGCAAAAACAAAAAACCGCCGCTTCCGCGACGGTCTAAATCAAAAACTAATTGCCGTCAATCGAGGTTTCGCCGCGGTAAATCATGTCGAGCATTTCCCGCGCGTAATCCTCGATAAATTCGGCGGATTCGCAGTAGTCGATCATGCCGTTGTTTTTATCGATAAGCTGTTCGAGCCGAGCGTTCTGTGCGGCGAGAGCGTCTTTTCGGCTGTTGGCTGCGCCCAGTCGCACGAGATTGACAATCAGCGCGATAATCAAAAGTACCAGCAGAACCGCGCCTGCGGCAACCGCTATCTTGATTGCGGATTTGTTCGTATCGTTCTTTTTCTCTGTCATCATCGACATTTTAGCACTGCCGCGCGCGCTTGTCAAGTATTTTTCAAGTTTTGCGCGCAGCGCGCATATAATAAAACATGCGATTAAAATTTTACCGCGCTTCTATTTGAATTATGCGTTTATGATCGAAAAATACAATAAGAAACAAACACACACAATCGCATTACACAGTCGTCATAATTATTTCAAAATTTAACAAATAGTCTTGACAGCTGAAATTTATTATGGTATAATTCCCCAAATGACAACGGCGTCGCAAAGTTTTTTGCGGCGCGTTTTTGTTTTTTAAAAAATTATCAACGGTTAAAAAGGAGTCGGCATGAAGATTACGGTAAAAAGTTTATGCAAGGCGTTTGCAATAGCGGCGCTTGCGGTTTTGACGGCAGTGACTGTATTTGCCTGTGGCGTGGATAAGCAAAAATTATCTGCTCCGACTGAATTGAACGTCGGAACGGACGATATTTTGAGATGGACTGCGGTAGAAAACGCAACGAGCTATACCGTCGATATAGACGGCGAAACGTACAGCGCCGAACAAAACAGCTTGGATATATTTGAAATAACAAATCAGGTAAAAACTTATATAATAAAAGTTCGCGCCGATAGCAATGGCTCTTATGACGCGTCGCCTTGGTCGTCGGGATTTGAGTATATAATTCCCGATACGTTTTACAGAGGTCTGACTTTTTCGATGGAAAATAACCGTGCTTCGTTTAACGTTACAAATAAATCCTTTTTATCGGGCAAGATAATAATTCCCGCCGAAACACCTAACGGGATATTGGAATTTATAGGTAGAAACACCTTTGAGAATTGCGATAAAATAACAGGCATATTGTTGCCGTCAACTATTCGCTCTTTACATAATGAAGCGTTTATGAATTGCTCGCGCATGGAAAGGATAAATTTGCCGTCGTCGCTGAATTCCATTGACAGATTGGCGTTTAAAGATTGTGCAAAGTTAAAGAGCGTGCATATACCCGCAGGAATCACAATATGGGATTCGAGTTGGTTTGAGGGTTGTTCCGGCGTGGAAAACATTTCGATAGACCCGAACAACGAGGTATTTAAAAGCGAGAGCGGTTGCGTAATCACAAAAGAGGATAACTCGGTTGAACATGCCTTTAAATATAGCGAAATTCCGAACGGCGTTACTAAAATAAACAAATATGCGTTTTTAAAATTGAACGGATTAACAAAAGTGGTTATTCCGGACAGCGTCGAAACAATCGAGGACATGGCGTTCAGATCCTGTGACGATTTGACCGATATTAGCATCGGTGCGAACGTCAAAAACATTTCCGAGAACGCGTTTTATAAAATCGGCGTCGCGCCTATTCTGCGAGTTTCGGAAGATAATACGGCGTATAGCGTGGTAGACGGGTGTTTGATGGAAAAGGCGACAGGTCTGTTGATTTTGGTCGGGAACAAAGACAAAATTCCGTCCGTCACAAAAATAATAGGCGCAAGCGCGGCGTATAGCGTGCCGTGGACGGCTGTCAATATTCCCTCTTCCGTTAACACCATACAAGCAGGAGCATTCAAATCAACCTCGATTAACACCGTAACGCTGTCAAAAAGCAGTTGCAAAATAAACGCCGAAGCATTTATGGGCGTAACGGCTTACGTGCCTTTTGATAATTGGCAGGACGGTTGGCAGAAAATGTTCCAAATGATCGGTTACGGAGGAATCGGCGCGGCGTTTCATCACAGCAGTGTCGTTTACGGGTGCGAAACGCGCGAGGACGGTGGAGTGCCGTGGGTATATTCGATTAAGAATAATATAGAAGGCGTAAGTCCATATGACGGCGGTACGGACCGCATACAAGATTTATGCGACAACCCGCGCATACCGCACCGCGACGGCTATGTATTTAAGGGCTGGACGTCGGTAGAAGGGGGAACGACGGCGGAATACGCGCCGTATACGCTCGATAACGGCGAGGTGGCGGCATTGTCCGCCGCACAGCGCGCGGATATTCCGCAAGACGCAACGTTGTATGCCGTTTGGATAAAGAAATAAACTTTAATTAAGGAGAAATATAAAATGAACAAAGCAACTACTAAAAACAAGACGTCGGCTTGGATACTGATTGCTGTAATATTGTGCGCAGCCGTTATCCCCGTGTTTGTCGGTTTAATGGTCACGGTTAACGCGGCAAGTTATGATCCGCTTTACGACAGGCTGTATTATTTCAGCGACTATGTCGGTTGCGAAGATTATGTAAACAGCATTGACCAAAGCGAAAACGGCGACGAATATTGGCACGGTTTTCTAAACTCAACACTCGAAGATTATAAATATAATGTTAACATAGATTTCGATACCGAAATCGTCTTGTATAATTGGAGTAACGAGAAACTGGAGGAAGACGAAGACGGCGATACATTTGTTCAAATGGTAGAGAATTACCACACAAGTGAGCAATATAAAAACATACATAATTCATTTGTAATATTTGAAATGCGCAACGAACTGCCGATAGACGTTTTGGACGACGGCAGCGGTAACATGTTAAACGAATATATACAAGCCGATATGTTGGAATATATTGACTATCGCCCTATCTATGATAATAGTGATAAATTTGTTTATATTTTACGCGACATATTTCGTACTCTTAAAGAAAACGAGTGTAAGATAATGGTTATTTTCGGCACCGACGAAGTGCGCTTTACGGAAGGCAACGAATATAGCGACGGTGACAGTTTTTTAAATTACGTCGATATTCAAATCGATTTGGATACGTTTTATGTATATATCGACAGTATTTTTCAATATATCGAATCGGAGTGTGATTTTAGCAATTGCATAATTGCACTCGATTACTCGCTGTCCGATATGGAGTTTTTTGCCGGATATTTTTTCCCGTATGCCATTGATATGTATTATAAAGACGATTTTGAGCCGAAATGGGATTATCCGATTGATATGGATAAACAAAAAATAGAAATAATGGAAATTCTTTATAAAGATAGAAACGTTAAATTTATAATAGACGACGTAGCGTTAAACAGCCCGATTTTTAATTACTGTTACTATACGGCAGAAACCGGTAAATTTATACGTACCGTCGGAAGTTTAGACGACGATTATTTAAGTAATGAAACGGTCAGCGGCGTGTACATGATAGGATCTATGCAAGACTACGGAAAAAATTTCGACACATGGTTGGATTGTCAAAATATTTTGAGCGAGCTCGGATATTATTATAGTATAAGCACTTATTTGTATAACGGATTCAACTATGATGAATATATTTACGATGTATATAATTTAAAAGATTACTACATATACGACGACGGATTTGTTTTGTCTAATTTGAATAGATGGTTGCCCCGCGTCGTTTACGATTTTATTATGGGAAACGATTTGTCGGTATACGATAATTATGATAGTTCTTGTCCCGTTTGTTTAAAGGCGTTGCTATCCGGTAGCGGCGGCTGGATGAAATCTCCGCGGGCAAGAGACGCTGGTAAAAAAGTTATGAGCACGGATATTTTCGTTAAGTTGTACGGAGGTATTAAGTGGTCGGAGATGTGAAGTTAATGGCATATGTTAATACGGGCTTTAAACGGATAATTAAATACGTTTTATTGCCGATTGTAATCTTTTTCACTCTGCTGTTATTGAGTTGCGGAAACGAAAAGCAAAAGTTATCGGCTCCCACAGACATAGCGGTTGGCGACGACGGTTTTCTTACTTGGAGCAAGGTAGATAACGCGCACGCATATACCGTCGATATAAACGGCGAGCAATACGAAACTGCCGAAAACCGTCTTGATATATTCGAGCTTACACATAACGTAGACAAGGTTTATAATATAAAAATATCCGCGTTTGGGAATTGGGATAAATTTGACGAATCCGATTGGTCGGAAATAACTGAATATAAAATTTCCGATCTGTATTTAAAAGGATTGGGATTTGCGCTTATAAATAACGACGCCGAAATCGAAGTGTCCGTTATTTCGGCTTCGCTAATGACAAATAAAATTGTTATACCTCAATCTATAGGCAATCTTCCCGTGACAAGCGTCGCCCAAAACGCGTTTAAAAATTGCGAAAAACTGACGAGTGCGTATATTCCCGATACGGTAAACAATATAGGTTTCAACGCTTTTGCAAATTGCTCCGCGTTGACGAGAATAAGACTGCCGAAAAATATTACGAAGATCGAAAGCGGTATGTTTGAGAGTTGTGTAAATTTGTTATCGGTCGTAGTTCCTTCATCCGTAAAAGAGATATCGACGAGCGCATTTGCTCGTTGCAAAAAACTGTCGGCGGTCGATCTTTCGGCAGATTTGACGCATATAGGCAATTCGGCATTCAGCGGCTGCGAAAGTTTGCGCGAGGTTATCTTCCCGAATAATGTGGAAGTAATTAAACTGGGCGCGTTTAGCGGATGTAAAAGTTTAAAGTCGATTCATATCCCTAAATTTACGCGTTATATAGAAGTCCGCGCTTTTTACGGCGAGTATATAGACAGTATTACGGTAGAGGACGGCAACGACGTTTATGCGGGCGACGGAAATTGTTTGATACGAAAAGCCGATAAATTTTTGCTGGCGGGCTGCAATTCGAGCGTCATACCTAATTATGTCGAAAGTATAGCGCAATCGGCGTTTTATAACTGTTTGATAAAAAGCGTAAATCTTCCCAATACTTTGCGGTCTGTCGGGCGTATCGCTTTTTACGGTTGTGCCGAGCTAAAAGAGCTGCATATTCCGCAATCGCTAACCGAAATTTACGAAGACACTTTTAGCGGGTGTGTAGGCATAGAGCGCATAACCGTTGCGCAAAATAATGCGGTATATTGCGGAGAGGGCAACTGTATCATAAGAAAAGCGGATAACACGGTCGTTTACGGGTGTAGAAATTCAGTTATTCCCGATTACATAGAAACAATAGGAACAGTTTCGTTTAGATATTGTATCTACCTTAATAACATAGTTATTCCTAATAGCGTAAAAACAATCGAAGTAAGCGCATTTAGAGATTGCATCAGCTTAAAAAAAATATCGCTTCCAAATTCCGTTGCAAAAATAGAAACAGGAGCTTTTCATGGCGCGGGTTTATACAGCGTGACGTTGCCGCAGAGCGCGGGCGCTATTGAGCGGCAAGCGTTTATGGGGATAACGGCTTACGTACCTTTTGAAAATTGGCAGGACGGTTGGCAGACGCAAATCTTTAACGGAACGTGGACAGGCGCGGCGTTTCACCAAAGCAGTCTTGTTTACGGATGCGAGTTGCGCGAGGACGGGGGAGCACCGTGGGTATATTCGATAAAGAATAATATAAAAGGCGTAAGTCCATATAACGGCGGAGAAAAACGCGTGCAGGATTTATGCGATAACCCGCGCATACCGCACCGCGACGGCTATGTATTTAAGGGCTGGACGTCGGTAGAGGGAGGAGCGACGGCGGAATACGCTCCGTATACGCTCGATAACGGCGAGGTGGCGGCATTGTCCGCCGCACAGCGCGCGAATATTCCGCAAGACGCGACGTTGTATGCCGTTTGGGCAGAAGATAAATAAGCAGTAATTAAACAGCTTCGCGCCGATTAGCCCGAGGCTGTTTTTTTATGCCGTCCCGCGGCGAAAAACATTAATTATAAAGTTTTCGACACTGCTTGATTATGGTTGTTATTCGTGATATAATTGATTACATCAATCAACCGTGACGGAGAATCGCAACATGTTAAAGCCTTATTATAAAGACACTAAAAGCGTGGGAACGACGCCCGCGCGCAGTTATTATATTCCGTTTAGCCGCGCCGACAAAAAGTCTTACGATCGCGAGGACAGCAGTAGATTTACATCGCTTTGCGGGGCGTGGAAGATAACGCCTTACGAGAGCGTGCTCGACGTGCCCGACGATTTTTATAATAACGACGGGGCAGACGATATTGCCGTGCCGAGTTGCGTTCAGTATTACGGTTACGATTATTTTCAATACACGAACGACAGATTTCCGTTTCCTTACGACCCGCCGCGCGTGCCCGAGCGCAATCCTGCGTATCACTATTCGCGCTATTTCGATTGCAAGGTCGGCGGCGAAAAGACGTACATAGTTTTCGAGGGCGTGGACAGTTGTTTTTATATTTTCGTCAACGGCAAGGCGGTCGGATATTCGCAGATTTCGCACCGAATAAGCGAGTTCGATATTACCGATTACGTCAAGGACGGAAAAAACAAGCTCGACGTGCTTGTGCTTAAATGGAACATGGGCAGTTATTTGGAAGATCAGGACAAGTGGCGGTTTACGGGAATATTCCGCGACGTGTACTTGCTCCGCCGCCCGCATAATCACATTACCGACTACAAGATAGAAACGCGCATACACGGCGCGGACGGCATTGTCGCGTTTATCAACAAGAGCGACGTGCAAGTTGCCGTTACGTTCGGCGGCGAAACGCAGTCCGTGCCCGCCCGCGCTCAATCGGAATTTACCGTTAAAAACGCGCGGCTGTGGAGCGCGGAAACGCCTTTTCTTTACGACATGGTTATACAGTCGGACGACGAGGTTATTTACAATCGCGTCGGCATACGCGTTACCGAGGTCAAAGACGGGCTGTATTTGTTCAATGGCAAGCCTATTAAGTTTTACGGGGTCAACCGTCACGACTTCCACCCCGAAAAGGGTTACGCGGTGAGCCGCGAGGACATGTTGACCGATATTAAACTCATGAAGTCGCTTAACGTCAATGCCGTGCGCACTTCGCACTATCCGTCGTCGCCGCTGTTTTACGAAATGTGCGACGAGTACGGACTGTACGTCATGAGCGAAGCCGACCTCGAAAGTCACGGTTTTGTCAAGTCCGACGGCGGGTACGACTGGGCGATGCAAGCTATTCCGCAGGACAAGAACTTCGAGCAAAGTATAGTCGAACGCAGTGTTTGCAACGTCGAGGAACACAAAAATTTTGCGTGCGTCGTTATGTGGTCGTTGGGCAACGAGAGCGGTTGGGGCGCGAACGAAAAACGCGCGCTCGAAGCGGTTGTCGCGCGCGACGACAGACCCGTGCATTACGAAAGTATTTATCCTTACGTCGTGGGCGACGAAGAATATTACAACGGTTCGGGCTTGAAGACGGTCAGTCGCATGTACAGCACGCCTGACTGGATAGTAAACGAATATCTTAACGACGCCAAAGAAACGCGTCCGTTTATGCTTTGCGAGTACGCTCACGCCATGGGCAACGGTCCGGGCGGGCTTAAAGAATACTGGGAACTTTTTGAAAGTACGGACAGACTGATGGGCGGTTTTGTTTGGGAGTGGGCGGACCACGGCGTTAAGTACGGTGCGGGCGACGGCTTTAAATATGGCGGCGATTTCGGGGAAAACCTGCACGACGGCAACTTCTGCATTGACGGCATCGTGTCGCCCGACAGGCAATTCAAAGCCGGCTCTTTGCAAATGAAATATTACTATCAGCCGTTGAAGTTTAAGCGGGCGGACAACAAACTTACAGTAACAAATAAAAACTTTTTCGGCGCGCAGACGGGCGAGCTGGTTATAACTCAAAACGGCAAGGCGCAAAAGCGCGGCGTTTGTATTCCGCCGAGAGAAAGCGTCGTTCTGGATTTGGCGGACGGCGACGCGACGGCGCAATATTATGTAGGCGGCGCGGAAGTCGCGCGGGCGCAGTTCGTAAGCGACAAGCCGCGCGCGAAGTTTGTTTGCGAAAAAATAAAGACCGAACTGTGCGGGCATGCGCTTATCGTCACGTCGGGCGACAACGAGTATCGCTTGGACGTGCAGAGCGGCGAGGTGGAAAGCGTGCGCGCGGGCGGCGCGGAATACGGGCGGATTTCGCTTAACGTTTTGCGCGCGCCGATAGATAACGACATGTATATCCGTCAAAAGTGGGACGCGCGGTATTTGAAGTTTGCCAAGCCGTGCGCGCGCGGCTACCGTGTGGAAAATGACTCTGTAATATTCGATATTATCGTTGCGGCGGACAGTCTTGTGCCCGTTATTGACGCGACCTTAACGTATTCGTTTTGCAAAAGCGGCGTGCGCGTCGCGATAGATTACAAAGTAAACGACGTAACGAAGTTCGAGTTTTTGCCGCGTATCGGCTGGACGTTGAAACTCGATCGTTCTTACGACAAACTTAAATACAACGCTTACGGCGACGGCGAAACGTACTCGGACATGTACGAGTACGCGATTAAGGGCGAGTACGAATGTTCGGTCAAGGACGAATACAAGCATTACGTCAAGCCGCAGGAGAGCGGCAGTCACTATCTGCCCGACTATGCGGAAGTGAGCGACGGCAAGCGCGTCGTGCGCGTCGAGGGCATGACCTCTTTTTCGGCGTTGCCTTACTCGACGGCGCAGTTGGAAAACGCGGCGCACGATTACGAACTGCCCGAGCGCGACGGCACGTATTTGTCGGCGGATTACTATATGAGCGGGCTGGGCACAAATGCGTGCGGACCGTTGCCGTTCGACGGTTACGTTACGCCCAATGCGGGCGCGGACGCGATTTGTTTTTACTTCGGCGAAAAGCGATAGGCGGGGTGCGGCGAGCATGTTTTTATCGGAATGTGATTACGAAGATTTGACGCACGAACAAATAGATAAGCTGTTGTTTTCGGCGGACTTGGAAAAGCCCGTCAAGAGCGATTATGCGATACTGCTCGGCACTGCGCCCGAGTTTGCGGTCGTGCGCGCGCGAATAGCCGCCGAGTATTTTCATGCGGGCGGCGCGGACAGGATAGTGACGACGGGCGGCGCGGTAAACGACAAGACCGTCACCGAGAGCGCGGTCATGCGCGCCAAGCTCGAACAGCTCGGCGTGCCGAGCGACTGCATAATCGACGAGCCGACCGCGCAAGACACCGTGCAGAACATGACGTGTTCGGTCACAGAAATTTGCAGGCGTTGCAATATTTACGAAGTGGGCACGGTCGCGATTATTTCCGAGCCGTTCCACATGCGTCGCGCGCTGTGCTTGGCGGACATGTTTTTGCCGAGGTTTATTAAAGCGGTGGGATACACTCGCGATATTGCGGCGCAGCGCGACGGGTGGAAAACGGACGACAGACTCGCTCGGTGCGTTCGGACGGAAGTGGATTTGCTCAAATATTACATATCGCGCAAAGTGATTGACGATATACGAATTTAATTCTCGACAATACCGAAATGGAGATTATTATGGATTTTAATAAAAGCATTTTTGAAAACAGGTCAAAGCGCGCCGCGCCTATGCTGGCGGCGCACCGCGGCGTGTGCGGCGCGAACGTGCCGTGCAATACGTTGCTCGCGTACAAGATAGCCGTCGATCAGGGCGCGGATATTGTGGAGATAGACGTTGCCAAAAGCGCGGACGGCAAGTTTTACGTGTTTCACCCCGGCATGGAGTACGCGTACCTCAAAACGGGCAAGCTCGTTTCGGAAATGGACAGCGCGGAAGTTTTGTCCACGCCCATACTCAACTGCGACGAAGCCAAAACGCATTATCGCATACCAACGCTTCGGGAAGTGTTGGCGTTGCTCAAAGACAAGGCGTATATAAACGTCGATAAATATTGGACGGACGTGCGCGGTATAACCGAGGAAATCCGCGCGGCGGGCGTCGAGAAGCAGGTTATAGTCAAGACCTCACCCGACGAAAAGTTGTACGACGAAATAGAAAAGTACGCGCCCGATTTTATGTACATGACCATGGCGTGGCACAAAGACGAAGTTACGCCCGTCATGAAAAAGCGCAATATAAACTACGTCGGAATCGAGGCGTTGTTCGACAAAGCGGACGACGAAATAGCGAGCGAAAAATACATAGCGGATATGCACAGGCAAGGCTTGCTTGTTTGGGGCAACGCCATAATCTACGACGAAACCGCGGTGATAAGCGGCGGCATGACCGACGATATATCGCTCGAAAAGGGCGGCGATTACGGCTGGGGCAAGCTGCGCGATCGCGGGTTCGATATTATTCAGACCGACTGGCTTTTGCCCGCGCGGTTGTATTTGGACAAGCGCAACGCGTAAAAAATTATATCGATTGATTCCTCGGCAAGCCCGGAATGACGGGGGTGTTGATAATTGCCGCCCCGTTTGCGGCGGTTCGCCTTGATTCCTCGGCAAGCTCGGAATGATGGGAATATAAGCATTTCTTTTCTTTATACACTAATCAAGTTTTGCGCAAAGCAAAACTTCCGCAACTATTATCTTTTATCTCTTATCTATTCACTTAATCTTCTCCCATCATTTCGACCGAAGCGCGGTCACGCGCGAAGCGGAGAAATCAAGGCGTAGCCGCATTATCGTTTTTGCCGCGGCGTGCTCCGTGCGAAAAATATTGCGGGAATTGCGGTCTAATTTGCTTGACACGGGCGGTTGCCGCGCGTATAATAGCAATGGAATTTAGCAAAGGCGCTGTAAAAATTTACAGCGTTTTTGTATTTACGGAGGTTTGTATGACAAAAGTGCCCGAATTATTCGGTTCCATGGTGTTCGGCGAACGGGTTATGCGCGAGCGTTTGCCCAAGGATATATTCAAGGCGTTGCAAAACACCATCAAGTCGGGGAATCCCATATCTTCCGAGGTTGCGGACGTCGTCGCCAACGCGATGAAGGATTGGGCAATCGAAAAGGGTGCAACCCACTATACGCACTGGTTTCAGCCCATGACGGGCGTTACCGCCGAAAAGCACGACAGCTTTATTCAGCCTGCCGACGGCGGTTCGGTCATTATGAACTTTTCGGGCAAGCAGTTGATAAAAGGCGAGCCCGACGCGTCGAGTTTTCCGTCGGGCGGCTTGCGCTCCACTTTCGAGGCGCGCGGCTATACGGCATGGGACCCGACGAGCTATGCGTTTGTCAAGGATTCGGTGTTGTACATACCGACCGCGTTCATATCGTTTTCGGGTCAAGTGCTCGACAAGAAAACGCCGTTGTTGCGGTCGATGGACACATTGAGCAAAGCCGCGCTGCGCGTGTTAAAACTGTTCGGCAAAAAGCCGTGCAGAGTCACGCCGTCGGTCGGACCCGAACAGGAATATTTTTTGATCCCGCGCGAGCTTTATAAAAAACGCCCCGATCTTATTATTACGGGTCGCACGCTGTTCGGCGCAAAGCCGCCGAAGGGTCAGGAACTCGACGATCATTATTTCGGACATATAAAAACCCGCGTGCTCGAATACATGGAGGATTTGGACACCGAACTGTGGAAGCTCGGTATTTACGCGAAGACCCGTCATAACGAGGTCGCGCCCGCGCAACACGAACTTGCGCCCATTTATTCGACGGTCAATATTGCGACCGACCACAATCAGTTGACGATGGCGGTCATGCGTAAGGTCGCCAAAAAACACGACCTTGTGTGCCTGCTTCACGAAAAACCGTTTGCGGGCGTAAACGGGTCGGGCAAGCACAATAACTGGTCGATTTCCACTTCCGACGGAGAAAACCTTTTGGAGCCGGGGAAAGACTTAAAGAACAACTTGCAGTTTATGCTGTTTTTGACGGCGATCATAAAAGCTGTGGACGAACATCAAGACCTGTTGCGCCTGTCCGTCGCGTCGGCGGGCAACGATCATCGCTTGGGCGCGAACGAGGCGCCGCCCGCCATAATTTCCATGTTCCTCGGCGACGAAATTACCGACCTTTTGGAAACGCTCGCGTCGGGCAAGGAGTACAGCAATCATGTGGGCAACAAGCTGTCCACGGGCGTGGAGTCCGTGCCCGTCATTTACGAGGACACGACCGACCGCAACCGCACTTCGCCGTTTGCGTTTACGGGCAATAAGTTCGAGTTCCGTTCGCTCGGATCGGCGCTCAATATAGCTTGCCCCAACATAATGATAAACGCCGCGGTCGCGGACGCGCTCAATGCGTTTGCCGATGTTCTGGAAAAGGAAAAGGCGGCGGACTTTAAGAAAGCGGCGATCGAGCTTATCAAAAAAGAATACGTCGCGCACCGTCGTATCGTTTTCAACGGCGACAACTATGCAGAGGCGTGGCGCGAGGAAGCCGAAAAGCGCGGACTGCTCAACCTTAAAAGCACGCCCGAAGCGTTGTCGTACTACGACCGTCCCGAAAACGTCGAGCTGTTTAAACGGCTTAAAATTTACACCGACGAGGAAGTGCGCGCGCGCAAAGATATTCTGCTCGAAAATTATTGCAAGGTGATAAATATCGAAGCGCTTACCATGTGCGAAATCGCGCTCAAACAGATACTTCCCGCCGCTACGCAGTTTACCACAATGCTTGCGGAAAACATTATCAATCTTAAATCGCTCGGCATGGAAACGACGGCGCAAAAGGACATTTTGGAAAACGTGTCCAAGCTGATAACCGCCGCTTACGGCGCGCAACAGCGGTTGTCGGACGTCCAGCTCGCCGTCAAGAACGAGAGCGACTTACAGACCGAAGCAAACCTTTGCTATTCGCAGGTGTTTGAGGCCATGCAGGAACTCCGCACGTACTGCGACAGACTGGAAACGCTGTTGCCCAAAAACATGTGGCCGTTCCCGACCTACGGCGACTTGCTGTTGTACGTGTAGAGCGGTGTGGCGAGCGGCAATACGCATAGCACCGTATAATAAACAAAAAGTCGAGAGCCGTTGCGTGAACGTTTTTTGCGCGGCGGCTTTTTCTGTTCGATAAATATCGGCGCGGGCGGTATGACCGCGCCGTATAAACGTATTGACAAAATTCGCGGTTTGTGATAAAATACAAATTAGCGGGCATAATTCCGTTATCGAGTATCGAGGAGAAAAAGTGGCGTTTGGCGTTTTAAATTCCGTCACAGGAAATACGGCGTTTCTTGCCGCGGCAGGCAATAATTTTTCTGCGGCGGTCGATATTATGTTCTATATCAATCTTGCATTGATTTTTTGCGCGTTGATAGAAACTACCGCTTTTGCTGTGCTGTGTAAAAAAACGTCGTGCGCCGTTGTTGCTGGGCTTGTTTCGGTCTTGCTGTTTGTTTTCGGACTGATAGTCTTTATAGTTCAGCTCGTGCTGTACTCTTACGGACACCGAGGAACGGTGTACGCCGTGTATATGTGCCTTGCGTTTCTCGCTTGCGGGTTTATTGCGGGCGGAGTGTATTGCTGTATACTCTCGCGCAATTCGCATGCCGCGCTGTGCTATTTTACTTGCGCGTTTCAGCTTGTGCCGCCCGTCGGCGCGGCGCTCGCGGTGTTGCTGTCATACCGCATAGGCAAGGACACGCGCGTGCAGGAAATGGTGTTCAACGGCTATGCGTATACTTACGCGGCGCTCGGTTCGTTCTGCCAAAAGAATTCTGCGGTGTTTGCGGACAATTCGGGCGAGGAGTACTTCGAGCCGCTGTCGGTCAAGCAGATAAAGCGCAAACTGAAATCGCTTAAAGCGCGTTCGACGTTAAGCGCGGAAAACATGTACGAGTACGCGTCCGCGCTAATCAACTACCGCCCGTACAAGTACAAAAAGGCGTTGCGCGCCATGGAACGGGCGGCGGAAAAGAATTACTCGCCCGCGCTGTTCAACCTCGGATATTATTACGAACGCGGATTGTACGAAAAAAAGGATTACAAAAAGGCGCGCGATTATTACGTCAAAGCCGTTGCGAGCGGCGACGACGACGCGGCGTTGCGATTGGGCATTATCGCTTTGGAAAAGGGCGAGGCGCAGGACGGCATGCGCGTTTTGGACGAGCGCGCCGCAAAAGGCGATCTCTGCGCAAAGTTCGATATAGGCATTTGTTACGAGCGCGGACTGGGCGTTGCGGCGGATATGGACAGGGCGCTCGATATTTACACGGAGTGCGCGCAGGCGGGGTTGTTCGCCGCGCAAAAACGCATATTCGCATTGGCGAGCACGGACATTAACTCCGCGCAGAACGGCGAGTTCTTCCGCAAAGTGACCGATCGCAAATTCGACGGCGGGTTTGCCGACATGATAGACGGGCTTATCTGCATTAAAAAACGGCTTGCCGCCGACGCATCCGAAAAGTTTTTGTCCGCGATATTAAAACGCGATAAGTGGGAGGGCGTGGCGCGCTGTCTTGTGGGCACGCTGTATATCGACTGCGGTAAACTTCCGCAGGACAAGAAGAACGGCGCGGAATACATCAAGTCGGCGTTCGACATGTTGCCGAGCGCGCACGAAATATATTCGGTCGTGCCGCGATCCATACTCAAAATACGCAGCGGAAAGTCGGACAAGCCCCAAGCGGACTGAAAAATATTTTTAATTTTTTTGTCGAACGGTTCTCAACCGCAAAATCGCGCATATAATATAGTACGCGCGGGAGCAAATCGGCGCGTTTTGCGCGGTCGGGACGGGTATAATATAAATCGTATAAAAAATATGCGAAAACACCCTCAAAACGCTTGACAATAATTTTTGCGTAATATATAATGAACTTGCAATCAACGTGATGCTGTTGTGCTAAACGATTGCAACCCTTAATATGCTCATCATTTTCCCCCTTATCATATAGCAAAACGCTCGACAACAGTCGAGCGTTTTGCATTTTCGGATAATTTTGTCTGTTTTAGCGTTTGTTCGGTCTTGCTTACGCGAACGCCCAGTAGCCGAGGTAGATCATTATGAGTCCGACGACTACGAGGAACACCGTCATTACGACGCCTGCGGCAATCGACTGGCGATAGCAAAGTATGGTCGTGCCGAGCGCAAGCGCAGTCGTTATCGACGACATGATATAAGCGGCGGTGGGCATGTTGTGATAGATAAAGAACGGGGTTATCGCGGTTGCGATAAACAGCGTGATCCAGAACGCCCACGTCCAGCCGCGAACCATTTTGCCGTTATCGGTGTAAACGTTTTCGCGCAGTACGAAGTACAGCGCAAGTCCGAGGTGGAAGAATAGAATGGGCGGAGTAGCTATCACCAACCACTTGGGGATTATAAACGGCAGGTTTGCGGAATTGGCAACTCTTCCGAAAATACCCGAGCAGTAGGAAACGGCAAGCCCGATACCCACGGTTGCGAGCGTGCACAGTAAAAACAGCGCGACGTTCGACAGTCTTTTTTCGGTCTTAACAATAACTGAATTTTCCATAGTGCCGTTAGTATGCGCGGCGTTGCGGATTTTATTCGCGCAAGGGGGCGGGTCTATCGTGCGGCGCAATCCGAGCAAGTCAACTTTAAAGACTTGACAAAATGCAAAGCGTTTGTTAAAATTTAACGGGAGATACCGAGATGAAAGTTATATTGTTAAAGGACGTAAAAGCACAGGGCAAGCAGGGCGATATTGTGGAAGTATCGGACGGATACGCGCGCAATTTTTTGTTCCCCAACAACCTCGCCAAGCCCGCGACGGCTACCGCGCTTAACAGCATTAAGATAGCCAAAGAAGCGGAAGAGCGGCGGCGCAAGATAGAACACGACGAGGCGGTGGAGCTGTGCAAAAAGCTCGCGGGGCTTACCGTTACGGTCAAGATTAAGACGGGCGCAAACGGCAAGCTGTTCGGCTCGCTCAATACCGCGGCGGTGTCCGACGCGCTTAAAGCGCACGGCATTGACCTTGACAAAAAGAAAATAGTTATTTCGGAGCCTATCAAATCGCTCGGGCGGTATGTCGTGACGGTCAAGCCGTTCGCCGAGGTGTCGGGCAAGCTCAACGTCAACGTTGTGGCGGAATAGAGTGGGTTACGGTGCGGCAGGACAAGCCCGCCGCTATCATATTAACTAAAGATAAAAAATAATTTTCTGTGCCGGTACGACCGGTCAAGGAGCATGTAAAATATGGCAGTCAAAGACGACAACAAAGCGGCGAACAGAAAACTTTTGAACCGCAATCTCGCGCAGATGTTAAAGGGCGGGGTCATCATGGACGTTACCAACGCCGATCAAGCGATTATCGCCGAGCAGGCGGGCGCGGTCGCGGTAATGGCGCTCGAACGCGTGCCCGCGGATATTCGCAAGGACGGCGGCGTTGCGCGCATGTCCGATCCCAAAATGATTTCCGAAATCCAAAAAGCGGTTTCTATCCCCGTCATGGCAAAGGTGCGTATAGGGCACTTCGTCGAGGCGCAAATACTCGAAGCCATTAAGATAGACTACATAGACGAAAGCGAGGTGCTTACACCCGCCGACGACATGTATCATATTGACAAGACCAAGTTCGAAACGCCGTTCGTTTGCGGCGCGCGCGATCTCGGCGAGGCTCTGCGCCGCATAGCCGAGGGCGCGTCCATGATCCGCACCAAGGGCGAAGCGGGTACGGGCAACGTCGTCGAGGCGGTCAAGCACATGCGCAAAATGCGCACGCAGATTGCCGAAGTCGCGTCGCTCCAAAGCGAACAGCTTGCGACCTATGCAAAAGACATAGGCGCGCCGCTCGACCTTGTTAGATATGTCGCCAAAAACAAGGCTCTGCCCGTTGTCAACTTTGCGGCGGGCGGCGTTGCTACGCCTGCGGACGCCGCGCTCATGATGCAGCTCGGCGCGGACGGCGTGTTTGTAGGAAGCGGCATATTCAAATCGTCCGATCCCAAACAGCGCGCCGAGGCAATAGTCAAAGCCGTCGCGTATTACGGCGACCCCGCTATCCTCGCGGGCGTGAGCTACGGTCTGGGCACCGCCATGGACAGTTATGACGTCAGTTCGTTGGCGGAAGATCAGCGTTTTGCCAAGCGCGGCTGGTAGTTTTTAGCTTGTATTCATCGGCATATACTGCGTTAAGCTGCGGTCGGCGCTCGGTCATTTAGGGGGTTCTAAACTCCCGTCGCGCCTCCCTTGCTTGCCTTGTCTATGCCGCGACTACACGCTAAAAACGGGCGGAAGTAATCGATTTGACGTAGCTTTTGCTACGACTTCGCGCCCGTGCCTTTTTGACAACGCGGTTGTATGACGCAATTTGCTCACGCCGTCGTCCGTCGAGGGTTTGGGCGCATACATCGGCATTGGCGTGCGGCGTTTCGCGCGGACAAGAGGTTATGCGATAAAAGGGTCATAAAGTTTATATTTAATTTTTTGAGTTTGCCGAAGATAAACAAATATCGTTGAGAGGTTAATATGAACGTTGGAGTTTTGGCTTTGCAGGGCTCGGTTGCCGAGCACCTTAAAATGATAAAATCGGTCAATAAGAAAATCGTCGCCACGCCCGTGCGCACCATTGACGAACTTGCGGCGGTGGACGGTTTGATTATCCCCGGCGGCGAGAGCACAACGCTTCGCCGATTGATGGACGACTTTAATCTGTACACGCCCATTAAGGAGCGTATCGTCGCGGGCATGCCCGTTTGGGGCACGTGCGCGGGGCTTATTCTTCTTGCCGATCGCGTGGAGGGCGAAACGCCGTATTTTTCGGTGCTGGACGTAGACGTCAAGCGCAACGCTTACGGCAGGCAGATAGACAGCTTTGTTGCCGAGGGCGATTTCGACGGCATGTATATCGGCATGGTATTTATTCGCGCGCCGCAAATCACGCGCGTGGGCGACGGAGTAAAGACGCTCGCCGAGCATGACGGCAAGCCCGTCGCGGTGCGGCAGAATAACGTGCTTGCCACGGCGTTTCACCCCGAAATGACGCGCGACAGCCGCGTGCATAAATATTTTTGCAACATGATAGAATTCAAAGAATAAAATGGGAATATTGAGCCGTAAAAAAACGCCCGAACGTCCTATCGTCGGGCTTGTATTGGGCGGCGGCGGAGCGCGCGGGTTTGTTCAGGTCGGCGCGCTCAAAGCGTTTAGGGAGCGCGGAATCGATTTCGATTTGTGCGTGGGTACTTCGGTCGGCAGCATTATCGGCGCGCTGTACTGCGCGGGGATCGAGCCGGAAGAAATCACGCGCGCGGCGGAACAGTTGGAGTTCGGCGACCTGCACGGGAAAATCCTGTTCAAGCCCGACGACCCGCGTAAGATAGGCAATGCGCTGTACCGCATTATCGGCGACGCGCAGATAGAAAACCTGCACAAAAAGTACGCCGCGGTCGCTACCGACTTAAAAACGGGCAAGCAGGTTATTATGGACAGCGGGTCGGTGCTGGACGCGGTTTCCGCGTCGTCGGCATTTCCAATAGCTTACGCGCCGCTATCCATAAACGGCATGAACCTGTCGGACGGCGGGCTTGTAAACAATATCCCCGCGGATGTTTGCCGCATGCTCGGCGCGCAAAAGGTGGTCACCGTGGACGCGCACGGCTCGCGCGGAAGCGGCACCGACGGCACGGGCATGATAGACATGCTTAAAGCGATGTTTTCCATTATGGGCGCAAACGCGTCCGTCGTCGGGCTGATGCAATCGGATATTGTTATCGCGCCCGACACGTCAGCTTTTAAATCGACGAGCAAAAACGGGTATCTCGAAATGATAGAAATCGGCTATCGCGCCGCATTGGAAAAGTGCGACGAAATAGCCGGGCTGTTCAATCCGCGAGCGGACGGCGCGCGGTAGACGGCGCTACATATAACGGAGTGGCAGGCATGAACAAATCGCGTAAAAAAATACTTATAATCGATATTATCGCGTTGGTGATAATAGCGGTCGCGCTTGCCGTTTCCATGAAATGGTCGTTCGACATCGAGTTAAAACTCGGACTTTTATATTATGTCGATTCAAATACCGTTGACGAAAAAGACATAGTCACGCCCAAGAACGGCGGGATTAGAGTATCCGCCGACGGGCAAATAACCGACTATGCGCGGAGCGGCGCGGACGGCGATCTGTATATTCATTACGTGGACGTAGGGCAGGGCGATTGCACGCTCATAGAATTTCCCGATGGCAAGACCATGATTATCGACGGCGGGGAAAACAAAAAATCCACCGAGGCGGCGATCGGCGCGTTTATAGCCGACAACTTCCCGACGGACTTTAAGTATTTCGACTACGCAATACTTACTCACCCCGACTCCGATCACTGCGGCAGTCTTGATTACGTGTTGCAAAACTATCCCGCGCGCGTGTCGTACCGCCCCAACGTCGAGGCGGTGGGCACGAGCAGTAACCCTTATACCGATCCCGCAAAGGACGACTTAAAAAACGCGGTTACAAAAAACACCGCGGCTTATGCGTCGTGCGTAAAAGCCATGTATGCGCCTGCGCCCGACTTTACCCCTACGGTGTACGTGACCGATCCGAGCGACGAGGCGCAGACCGTTACGGGCGGAGTCGAGGATAGCGCGTACACGTTCACCTTCTATTCGCCGCTGTCGGAAAGCTATACCGATTGGAACGACTATTCGCCGATTATGATTTTGTCGTACCGCGGCTACAACTTTGCGTTGTCGGGCGACGCCGAAAAAAAGAACGAGGCGGAATTCGTCGCCAAGGTCGAAGCCGCAAAAACGGACGGCGTGACAGATAAATACGATTTGTTTACCGACGACTTTACCGTCAACGCAATAAAATGCGGACACCACGGATCGCGCACGTCCACTTCGCAGGCGTATATCGACGCAATCACTACGCCCGTCGGCGCGAAAAACGCGTACTATATAATTTCGTGCGGTGAGGGCAATAGCTATAAACACCCGCACGTCGAAACGCTTGATAGGCTTGCCGAAATGGGTGTGCCGCAGGATAATATTTTGCGCACCGATTTAGTCGGCGACATTACTTTGTCCGTTCGCGCGGATGAATCCGGCGAGTTTAAACTGTTTTACGGCGACAAGCAAACCGCGCCGCCCGAAGTACCCGACCCGCCCGAAACGCCCGACAATCCCGATACCGAACAACCCGACCCGCCCGTAAAAGTGCTTGTGTATTTAAAGATAGGCGGAATAAAAATTACGTGGGCGTTGGTCGCATGGAGCAGTTACGCGGTGTTGATCATACTCGCGGCGGTGCATGTCGCATGCTTCGGCAACGGTCGCGGCGGTTCTCCCGACAGCGGCGCAACATCGCGCGGCAAGCAAGGACGGCGGCGTTGATTGTAACCGAAATTAAAGTAAAAGATTACCGCAATGCGGCGGAACGCATGGTGGAGCTTGCGCCCGAACGCAATGCGTTTGTCGGCGCAAACGCTCGCGGCAAGACAAACCTGCTCGAAGCGGTGTATTTTGCGGGCGTGGGCAAGTCGTTCCGCACGCCGCGCGACCGCGAACTTATTAAGAGCGGGGAGGCGCGCGCGTTTATAAGCGTTACGGCGGTCAAGGATACGGGCGCGGAAACGGTGCGCATTGTTATCGACCGCGAAACCAACAAGCGCGTCGCGATCAACGATTTGCCCATATCGCGAATGAGCGAGCTTATGGGCGTTTGTCCGGTCGTGCTGTTTTGCCCGGACGGATTAAAGATAGTAAAGGACGCGCCCGCCGACCGCAGGCGGTTTATGGATATTTCGCTGTGTCAGGTGTCCAAAACGTATTTCGCGGCGCTCATGCAGTACGACAAAATTCTCGTCAGCCGCAACAAGCTGTTAAAAAGCGGCGGGGCAAACGATAACACGCTCGCGCCGTGGGACGAGCTTATTGCCGACGTCGGCGCAAAGATAATAAAGAGCCGCAGGGGATTTATCAAATCGCTTATGCCCGTCGCCGCGGAGTTCCATGCGTTTTTGTCCGACGGCAGGGAGAGCCTTGCGCTAGAATACGAGGGACAGAACGGCGAAACCGTCGATATTATCAAGGCGGGTTTGCTCGAAAAAATTTCCGCCGATCGCGAGGTGGATTTGCGACTTAAATATACGCACAGCGGTCCGCATAAAGACGATCTTAAAATCACGGTGAACGGCGTGGATTTGCGCGCATACGGGTCGCAGGGGCAACAGCGCACCGCCGCGCTCGCAATGAAGCTGGCGGAAACGCGCATACTCACGGAAGTGCTGGGCACAAGCCCCGTGCTGTTGCTGGACGACGTGTTCAGCGAACTCGACGGTGTAAGGCGAAACAAACTCATGGCGGCGACGGCGGGGTTTCAGTCGATAATAACCGCAACCGACAAAGCGGACTTCGACGGGTTCAACGTTAATATAGTGGAAATTTAGGCGACGGCACAACCGCCGCTTTATTTTCGCATGATTTCCGGCAACTCCAAAAGCCGTGCGAGGTACGCTATTATGCGCGCCGCGTGCACGTCCTGTTCGTCGAACGCCAGCCCCGTAATTTCGGACATGCGCGCGGTTATGTCTGTTGACGCGTTAAGCGCGTAAGAGATTTGGCGTAACACCGATTTGGGTTTCAGTCCGCGCCGTTCGGCTATTATGCGGTATATTTCGCAAAAGCCTTTATTGCGGTTTTCCGCGTACAGCATTACCGCTTCAGCAAGGCAGTCACTGCCTTTCAGGTCGGCGCGCACGCCGCACTTATGCACCAAACCGATAGCGGCGGCGCGCGTCCCTTTGTTTATAAAAACGTTTGCAGTATTGTTTTCCATGCTTCAAGCATATAACATAATTCGACAAATTTCAACACGGCGCGTTGTGTATAATTTAGGACTTTTGTTATTGCTCGATTGTAGCGGCGGGTCGAAATTCGGGCAATTTTGGGAATATAAAAAAACGCCGCTCGCATGTTATTGTCGAGCGACGGTTAAGCAAACTTGCCGTACACTGTATTTATCTTATAAAGTTGGTGCGCGCGGATTTTTCGGTCTGCGGCGGGGTAATGCCGCTGTCCTTGCCCGCTTGCACGCATTTTATAAGCCACGCCATGTTTTTGGCGAGGTTGCGCATTGTTTGCAAACCCTCCTCGTCGCGCTTGATTTCTTGCGGCGTGTTGCCGTAAATCATGTTCCAGTACGTGGACGATACGACGGGCATTTGCGTTATGGTAAAGTATTTATTGAGCACGTCGAAAGACGCGGCGGTGCCGCCTCGGCGTGCGCACACGATTGCGGCGGCGGGCTTGTGCATGAAAAACGCTTTGCCCGCATAGAAGGCGCGGTCGAGCACGGACAGCACGCGCCCCGTCGGGTGCGCGTAGTATACGGGCGTGCCGACAATCAGCCCGTCGGCGGTTTTGATTTTTTCTATAAGCTCGTTAGCTATATCGTCGTCGAAAACGCATTTGCCCTTGCCGACGCACCCGCCGCAAGCGATACAGTCGCGCACGGGCTTGTTTCCCGCTTGCAAAATTTCGGACGACACGCCCTCGGCATTGAGCGTCGCGGCTATTTCGTCGAGCGCGGCGTGCGTGCAACCGTTTGCGCGCGGGCTTCCGTTTAACAGTATGACTTTCATAATATCCTCCGTGCGCTATTTTATTTGCGCAAGCGTTTTGATTGTTTCGGTGAGCGGGAGTTTGTACGCGGGCAGTTCGGACAGGCGGGCGAGAGTGCGGTAAATCTGTTCCTGCGTTTTGTCCGCCATAACGGTGTCGGCATAGTAGCGTATGTAGTCCGTAAAATCCTGTTCGTCGTTTCCGCGTTCGAGCGAAAAGAATATATGGAAAAAGGTGTTCAGGTAAAAATCGGAATTTATTTCTTTCAGGAAGATTTTTGCCACTTCGCCCTCGACGCCGTCGAGCGTCACGTCGAGCGCGATATTTTCGCCTATGGCTATCGTCGAATAGTCTATGTCGCGCATCCACTTCATAAGGCTGAACAACATGCCGCTGTAATTGTCGCCGTATTCAAACCGCCGTCGGTGTTCGTCGATATCCGTGTTTGCGCCGAGCGCTTTGGACATGTTGGCGGCTATGGTCTTTATAAGCGGTTCGCCCGTCATTTCGTTGGTGTAAGACGACGCGGTTATAAGATAATCGACTATCGCTTCCGAGTACTCGGTAATGGAAACGGGTATGCCCGTGTTGGCTTTTACAATCGCCGTGTACATCTCGTTAAGCCCCATGGCGATCATGCTTTTAAGCTGTTCTTGCTGGTTGCTTATCGTGTTGCCCGACACGCGGTCGAATATTAGACTTAATTGGTGGTCAATGCCCGACAAGCTCTCGTGCGTCGAATCGAGCATTTCTTTCATGAGGTTGTCGAACTGATTGAGGCGGTTGTTTTTGTATATAAGTTTATGTTCTATTTCCGACCAAAAACTGTTTACAAGCGATTTTATTTGCAACTCGAACTTGTAGTTTTCGCCCGCATACGTAACGTTGCCGTCTATGCGGTAAATGTTGTAGCCGTTCTTTTGCTTTTCGGGCTGGGGCGCGTCCAGCTTTAATTTAACCGCTTTTTTGTCCGCGGTGCAAAACATGCCGTCGCCCATGTCCACGCAAAACGTTTCGCATATTTTTTGGTAAATATACGCTTCGTCCTTGAAAAACCGACACTCTATCTTTACGCCTATAATGTCGTGCATTTCAAACACTATCCGTTCGGCAGGCGCTTCGCGATATAGGTTGTTGCGCAGTATTTTTTCTTTTAGGCTATCGCGCGTTTTTATGCGCGAGGTCACGCCGATCGTCGCGTCGATGTCGCCGAACCGCGCCGTCAAAAACTCGGTGAGCTTGTCTGCGGCATGCGTAAACCCCACAAGATTGGCATCGAGTACGCCCGCCGCTGTTTCTATGTATTCAAATACGTCGATCTTTCCCATATATTTATTTACCTTTATCGTGTTTTTAAATCGCAATATCCGATTGCGCCGCGCTTGCGGATTTTAGCAAAGCGTGCTCGCCGTATATTAACGGCCGTTCTTTTTTAAGACCAGTTTAAGCCCTTTAAACAGCTTGCCGTTGGCGATTTCCATAACGCCCTTGGCTTGGTTAGCCGTCATTGCTCCGCCCGACATTGCGTATACCGCGGACAGGGGAGTGTTAAGCGCGGACGCGATAAACGCCGCGCGTTCGGGACTGTTCGGTTCGCCTGCGCCGTCGGCTCTGCGCATAACGGCGCGCTTTGCGATTTTGCCCGCAAAAGTATGTTGTATGTCGGTTATACAGCAATCGAGCGTGTATTCGCCGCGTTGCGGGCGCGGCTGCGGCTTTTCTATCGGCGCGCCGAGCAGTTGCTCGAAGTCCGCGTCGGTTATTTTCGAGCGGATGGGGCAGACGTACACCGCGGGATATTGTTGCGCACCCGAAAACTCGCCGTTCACTTTGACGGTAGCGGTCAGCCGAACGTCGGCGGCGCTCGCCGCGGCGATTATTTTATATTCGCCGTCCGCCACCTCGAACGCATTGTTCTCGACGTTAAAAAACTCGAACGCGCGCCGTTTTATTCGCACCGTCGCAACCGTCGAAGTCTGCCCTTCTATAAACACTTTCATATAGCCCGCGAGCTGTTTTTGCGCGCACATCACCCGACCCGTGCGATCGGCAACGTACAACTGCACTATTTCGTAAGCGTCGCGCGCGGACTTGTTTGTAAGCGTGACCGTCACGTCGAACTCCGCGTCGCCAATTCGCTTGACGGTCATAGTGTCGTAAGAAATTTCCGAAAACGACAGACCGTGCCCGAACGGGAACAGCACGTCGCGGTTGATTTTGTCGTAATATCTGTACCCGACGAAAATGCTCTCGCGATATATCGTTTGTTCCTTGCCGAAGTCGTCGCCAGCGTCGGACAAATCGAGCGGAAAAGTTTCCGCGAGCTTGCCGCGCGGATTTATTCTGCCGTACAGCGCGTCCACTGCGGCAAGCGCGCCGTTTTGCCCGTTAAGCCCCGCGTATACGACTGCGCGCACTCGGTTTATCCACGGCATGCGCACGGGACCCGCGCCGCACAGTACGGCTATCACTCGGTGTCCCGCGGCGGTAAGTTCGGTTATAAGCCTGTCCTGTTCGGGCGGAAGGTCGAGCGTCGTTCGGTCTATACCTTCTTGCGGCGCGGGCGCGCCGACGTACACTATAACCGCGTCGCTCGCCGCCGCGCCGTCCTGCGCCTCGCGCAACAGCCGATCGTTTTGTTTCGCGTCGGACGAATATCCGCGACAGTACGTTATTTCTATTCCGCGTTTGCCGAACGCGTCGAGCGGGGACGGGGATTTGAGCGCGGTCACGTGCGAGCTTCCGCCGCCCTGAATAGGCGCGTTGTCGGCAAGACCTCCGCACACCGTCACGCGCATGTCGCGTGTCAGCGGTAAAAACCCGTTATCGTTTTTGAGCAGAACTATGCACGCCGCCGCCGCGTTGTATGCGAGCTTGTCGTTTTCGTCGGCGTCGTAATCGCCGTATGGCTCCAAATATACGTTGTCGGTAAGGCGAAGTATGCGCCTAACCGAGCGGTCTATCGTTTGTTCGGTTATACTCCCGTCCGCCAACGCGGCGTTTATGTTTTGTTCAAACAGTCCGCGCGAGTCGGGCATGGCAAGATCAAGCCCCGCCGCGAGCGCGCGCGATCTGTCGCGAACCGCGCCCCAGTCGGAAATTACCGCGCCGTCAAACCCCCATTCGTCGCGCAAAACGGTTGTCAGCAGAAATTCGTTTTGCGAACAGTATTCGCCGCACAGTTTGTTGTATGCGCACATAACCGCTTCCGGCGCGGCTTCGAGCGCTATTTCAAACGGCTTTAAGTATATTTCGCGCAGAGCGCGCATGTCTATCACGCTGTCCGAATACATGCGGCGCGTTTCTTGATTGTTTGCCGCAAAATGCTTGACGCACGCGCCCACGCCCGTGGACTGCACGCCCGATATAAACGCTTTGCCAAGCTCGCCCGCAAGCAACGGATCTTCCGAATAATACTCGAAGTTGCGACCGCCGAGCGGATGGCGTTTGATGTTGACCGCAGGCGCGAGCAGTAAGTTTACGCCCATGGCGGTCGCTTCCTTGCCGATGCCCGCGCCGACGCTGTACAACAGCGCCGGATCCCAACTGCAAGCGAGCATGGACGGAGCGGGATAACACGTTGCGGGCACTGCGGACAAGTTTTCGTCGTCCGTCATGCGTAACCCGTTCGGACCGTCGGACATGCGCACGCGCGGCATTTCGCCCGCGCCGAAAGTGTGCCACAAGCCGTCGCCCGACAGCATGCGCGTTTTTTCGTCGAGGGTAAAATACGCGAGCGTTTTTTCTATGTCCAGTTTTTCTTCGTCCATTTTAAGTAGTATAGCATAGGCGCAAAACGCTGTCAAGTATTAACCGATTATGGGTCACTTACCGGTTATTGTGTCATTAAAAAAAATCAGAAATATACTTGACAGAGCGGCATATAAATAGTATAATGAAAATACCAAAATATTGAAAGGAGATGGATTTATCATGGCAAAGAGCGATTACTTTGGTCTTTCTTACATCGTGAGCGTAATTCTCGCTATCATCCCCGTTACTGCGTGGATCTGCGGCGTTATTACCCGTATCACGGACGGCAAGATCGTAGCCGGCATCCTCCGTGTGATCTTCGGTTTCTGGATCATCTGGTTGGTTGACCTTATTCTCATGATCGTGAGCAAACACATCTTGCGTTTGATCAACATCTAACGACAATCTAAAACGCCTCGCGTCTACTCGCGAGGCGTTTTGCGTTAGTGAATTTAACCACTGGCTATGCCAGTGGGCATCATAGAGCTTTAGCTATGGGGATAGACAAAAAAAGTCCTCC